>JAZONF010000010.1:0-125827 GCA_045654365.1 Christensenellaceae bacterium
ATAAGTGTTGACGATATAGCGGAGAAACTTGCTGATGAGTATAAAAAACTAGAAGCTCAATATCAAAGAGCAGTTAAGGCGTTTACTGTTTTGGGCGATGAAAAAATGCTTGAACGTGCCCAAGATATACAAAATAATATGAATAGGCTGGGTAGGGAAATTGAGATAGAAAAAGCAAAGACAACTTTGACTACAAGCATTGAAGATAGAATAAATCTTTTGAGAACGTTACCTTCTACGTGGGGAGAGATGACTGCAAAGCAAAAGCAAAACGTTGTTAGGGAACTTATACAAAAGGTTGTTATAACAAGTGGAGATATTGGAGTTTATTTATATAAGAATAAATATACCGACTTATCTTTCATTAAAAAAATTGGATAAAAAAGGAAGCTAAAAATTTAATAAAAAATACTAGAAAAAAGACGAAAAGTGTGTTATAATAAGGGCGTTAGGAGATGCCCTAATATTTATAAGCAGATTTCGCTACGCTAACGTTATTCCAATGATTATAGGTGAGGTTAAAAGGTTTATTCGTGACGTAAATTCTATGCGTATTTCGAGGTCTATTAGAGATACCGCTTATAGAGTTTTGCAAACGAGAAATCAGTTGGAAAAGGAGGACGAGCAGGTTACCTTTGAAAAAATTGCCGAAAAAATGAACACCCCCTTAAAGGAGGTTGTTTACGCTATGGACGCAATTTCTGATACAATTTCCCTTTTCGACCCTGTGTATAATAAAAACGGTGATGAACTTTTGCTCGTTGACCAGATAGGTGACGAGAAAAACACCGAAGAGAGGTGGACGGAAAAGGTTGCTCTTCAATCCGCCATAGGTCTTTTAGGAGAGAGGGAGAAGAAAATTCTCTATTTAAGATATTATGAAGGTAAAACTCAAACGGAAATATCTTCAGAGGTAGGAATTTCTCAAGCACAAGTCAGTAGGTTAGAGAAAAACGCCTTAAAGGAAATTAAAAATAGCATAATGGCGTAAAGAGAAAAAGCCCTTTTGGAAAACCAAAAGGGCTTTTGAATTATTTGTGTTTGACACCTAAAATATCGTCAGACGAGCAGTCTAAAACGGAACATAGTTTAGAAAAAGTGGCTAAAGTAGGTTGCGCTCTCCCCGAAAGATATTGAGAAAGGGTTGCTGGCGCAATACCAACAGCCTTAGCAATAGCATTTTTTTGCAAACCAGATTGTTCAATTTCTTTTTTAATGTTTTCAGAAATTAGCATGTCTAAATTTTTATCCATATAAATATTATATTAGGTATTGCCTAAAAAATGCTTGACATTTAGGCATCGCCTAATTTATAATATAAAAAAACAAAGGAGATAAATTATGTTTTGTCAAAAATGTGGTAAATATAACCTTGACAACAAGGAAAAGTGTGTTTATTGTGGTGGAAAATTAGGAGAAGAACAAATAGTGAAACCAAAACAGTCGCCAAAGTCAACTGGTGGAAGAAACACGGCAGTGGTAGGTGCGGTGTTAGCCTTTTTCCTAGGAATTATTGGACTAATTATAGGATTTCTTATTTATCCAGAAGGGGACAAGAGAAATGAGTTTGTGAGTGGTTGGACAAAGTGCTTTATAACTTGTTTAATAATCGGTGCAATTTTAGGACTCTTAGTTTGGAGTATAAGTTATAGTGCTTGGGCATAAAAGATGTAAAAGGTGGAGAAATTCTCCACCTTTTTTCATAAAAAATTAAGGCGTTGCATAAACATTTATCGTATGGAATTAACTTTATCTGAACTTAAAAAAAGAGACGTTATAAATATAGCCGACGGAAAGTGCTTAGGTAGGATTACCGATATGAAATTTTGTTTTCCTGAGGGGGTTATAGAGGGGATAATCGTGCCGGGGAGAAAATCATGCCGTCTTTTTGGTGCATTTTCAAGAAGTTCTCTATATATTCCCGACAAAAACATTGTAAAAATTGGTGGGGACGTAATTTTAGTTAACCTTGCTTGCGGTGTGGTTTGCGACCAGTACGTTAGTGTAGAAAGCAAGCGTGGGGAGAAATCTTGTAAAAGTAGTGCGTCTAACGATTCTCGTTCACCCAAGAATAATCAATGTCCGCCACCATGCCCTCCTCAATGTCCTCCGCCATGCCCACCTCAATGTCCTCCGCCTTGTCCTCCACAAGTGGGGTTTGAGCAGGGTTTTTCCTTCAGCCAAGAGTCGGAGATTAATTTTGACGACTACTAAAAAAATTTTTAAAACCCCCTTGA
Organism: Christensenellaceae bacterium; assembly: GCA_045654365.1. Classification (GTDB taxonomy): domain Bacteria; phylum Bacillota; class Clostridia; order Christensenellales; family Borkfalkiaceae; genus UBA1259. The sequence continues at coordinate 2,238 of JAZONF010000010.1, forward strand.
AAAATAGCATTTTGTGTTTTATAATTATTGTAATATATGATGATAGCGAAAGGGTTTCGCATAAAAAACAACAAAGGGGGATTTAAAATTATGGGAAAAATACAACCAAGTAACATCAGAAACGTTGCTATAATAGGGCATAGTGGCGAGGGTAAGACTTCTCTTGCTGAGGCTATACTTTTTAACGGAAAATCAATAGATAGATTAGGCAATACCGCCGATAAAAACACCGTAATGGATTATGATAGTGAAGAACTTGCAAGAGGTATTTCTATTTCACTTTCGTGCGCATATACTTATTGGAACGACGTTAAGATAAATATAGTAGACGTTCCTGGATTTTTTGATTTCCAAGGCGAGTTTGAACAAGCAATGAGAGCAGTAGGCTCTGCCGTTTTAGTTGCAGAGGCTAACGGACAAGTTTCCGTTGGCGCAGAAAAGGCGATTGAACACTGTTTGCGCCGTCATATTCCGTTGATGATTTTTGTAAACGGAATTGATAAGGAAAATGCTAACTACGTTGCAACGGTTGACGCTTTCCGTGCTAAATTCGGTAGAAAAATATCTCCAACACACCTTCCCATTATTAGAGATGGTAAGATGAAAGGATACGTTTCAGTTATTTCTGGAAAGGCGTTTGAGTTCTCTCCTGGTGGAAGAACGCAAGTGGAAGTTCCCGCTAATTCACAAGAAGAACTTGAAGAATTGAAGTTTGCGCTTACGGAAGCGGCGGCTGAAACTTCTGAAGAATTGCTTGATAAATATTTAGACGAAGGAATGCTTACTAACGAAGAAATCGTTGGGGGTATTAAATACGGTCTGTTAACGGGTGACACTATTCCCATTATGGGTGGCTCTGCAACTCAAAATATGGGCGTTATCAATTTGATGTATGAAATTTGCGATTTGTTGCCTTCTCCTATAGATAGAAAGCCTGTTCTTGCTACCGACGAATCTGGAGAAATTAAATACGTTTCTTGTAATGAAGGTGCGCCTTTCTCTGCACAAGTATTTAAGACGGTTGCGGACCCGTTCGTAGGTAAACTTAATATGGTTAGAGTGTTTACGGGTAGCCTTAAGAGTGGTATGACCGTTTATAACGCAACTACCGGACAAAAGGAAAGAATTAATACCGTTTACGTTATGAAAGGCAAAAAGCAAGAGGCGGTTGACGAACTTGTTGCCGGTGACATCGGTGCGGTAAATAAACTTGTTTGTACTAACACGGGTGACACCCTTTGTGATGAAAGTGCAAAGATTAAATTCTATGAAATTCCACTACCAGCCCCAGTATTAACTATGGCTATTACCGCCGCAAAAAGTGGTGAAGAAGATAAGGTTTTCCAAGGCTTAAATAGACTTGCCGAAGAAGATTTAACATTTAAGGTGGAAAAGGATAAAGACACGGGTGAACTCGTAATTCGTGGTCAAGGTGAAACGCAACTTGACGTACTCTGCAAGAAACTTAAGGCAAAATTCGGTTGCGAAGCAGTTCTCAAAGAGCCAAGAATAGCATATAGAGAAACTATTACCTCTTCTTCTCAAGCAGAGGGTAAGCATAAAAAACAATCTGGTGGCGCAGGACAATTTGGTGTTGTAAACATCAAGTTTGAACCGGGTGCCGCAGACGGTGAATTTGAATTTGTTAACGAAATAGTTGGTGGCGCAGTAAGTAAGCCATTTGCTCAAGCGGCGGAAAAAGGCTTAAGAGAGGCTATGCAAAAGGGCGTGTTAGCAGGTTATCCTATGACAAACCTTAAATGTACCCTTTTCGACGGAAAAGAACACCCAGTTGATAGTAAGGAAGTTGCTTTCGTTTCCGCTGCAAAACTTGCTTATGACGAAGGTATCCGCCTTGCATCTCCCACTATTTTAGAGCCTGTATATTCTTATAAAATTACCGTTCCCGACAACTACACGGGTGATATCTTAGGTGATATGAATAAGCGTAGAGGTAGGATTCTCGGTATGGAAACGGTAGATGGCAAGCAACAAATTCTTGCAGAAGCACCTCTTGGTGAAATGTTAAAATACGCTACCGACCTTCGCAGTATGACGCAAGGTAGAGGCAGTTTTGAAGGAGCGTTTGCAAGTTACGAAGAAGTTCCGTTTGATGCTCGTAAAAAGATTATTGCCGACGCTAATAAATAATAAAAAAGGATAATTATCGATAATGATACTTACAGTTTGCCCAAACCCGAGTATTGACCGTACTATTGAGGTTAATAGCCTAAACGTAGGCTCGTTAAATAGAATAGATAGTAAGGTGGAAACCTACTCGGGCAAAGCGTTAAACGTTGCCATAGGTGTTGCAAGGCTTGGTGAAGCTTGTACTACTACGGGGTTTATGTTTGAAAATCATAAACATATGTTTGAACACACTCTTTCTAAAGAGGGAGTGGAGCATAATTTTATCCTAAATCCCGGCTCTGCAAGGGTGAACTATAAAATTATTGATAAAAGGTCAATGTTAACGGAGATTAACGATAAGGGCGAGGAGATTTCAAGGGAAAAACAACTTGAACTCTTAGAAAATATCAAAAAACTCTCTGAGGGTATAGAAACGGTTGTAATCTCGGGTAGTTTACCTAAGGGGGTTGAGCCAACTTTTTACGGTGAAATGGTTTCTTCCGTTTGGCAAGGAGCAAAAATTATTATCGATACCGAAAAGGAAAATATGTTAGAGGCATTAAAGGTTAGAAAAATCTTTATGGCTAAACCTAACGTTCATGAACTTGAGGATTTTTCGGGAATTGCCGTGAGAAGTAAAAAGGATATGGTGAGGGCATCAAAAAAGTACTTGGAAATGGGTGCGGAAAACGTTCTCATATCTATGGGAGCGGACGGTGCGGTGCTTACTGACGGAATTGAGAGTTGGTATTGTAAGTCTGCTTCGGTTGCCGTTAATTCCACTGTTGGTGCAGGGGATAGTATGGTTGCAGCCATTTGCGTTGCTCTATCCGTTGGCGTTCCTAATTCTGAACTATTAAGGCGTGCCGTTGCCGCAGGTACGGCGGCGGTTACCACAAGTGGTACTAACCTTTTTTACAAGGATAAATACCAAGAAATTTATGCAAAAATAAAGTCCGAGCCTATAATTTAATAGTTAACAAAAAGTATAAACAGTCTACCTTTTGCGTAGACTGTTTTTAAATGGAAAAAAAGGAAAATTTTTTTACTTCTCTAAAAGAAAAAAGGCTTTTAACCGTTACCGGTTGTTGGGTCTTTTACTTTCTAATGGCGCTGTTACCTTTGTTGTTTTTGTTGATTACCGCCTTTTCTTTTTTTGGGGTAGATTTATCAATGGAGATTGCGGGGAGACTTCCTATAGAATTTAGAGATGCAGTAGAAATTTTGGTTGGCACTGCGTCTAACGTTTCAAAATCGGTAACGATATTTTTTATTCTCACCGTTATTTTGTCTTGCTCCACTCTTCTAAATCAAATGAGTAAGGATGGCGACTATATTTATGGTACGGAGGGAAAAAGAAAACGAGGGGTGTTTCGTAGAGTTTGGGCTCTTTTACTACTTTGTATATTGTTTTTGCTTTTTATTGCTTTTGCCCTTTGCTTTTCCTTTAGAAACACCTTGCTTTTAAGGTTTGGAGAGGGGGGAAGAAAGGTTATTACCGTGCTATCCTTTTTAATTATAATAATTTTTGCTTACACGATAATTGCTCTAATTAATAGGTTTATTAGCCCTATAAAAATAAGACCGTTAGCATTGTTTTTTGGGAGTTTTATTTCCCTTTGCATTATGGTTTTAGGCACGATTTTGCTAATTTTATACGTTAAATTTTTTGGCGAATTTAACGCTTTTTACGGCAGTCTTGCGGGGATTTTAATGTTCTTTTTATGGGCATTTATATTGATGCTTGCACTCTCGTTCGGGTCGTTTTTGTGTATGAGGCTTATGAAAAAAGTGCAAAAAGAATAAAAAAACGTAATAAAAAGTCGAAAAAAATCATACGATATATTATCTAATTTTAGGGGGAATATATCGTGAGAGAAGACGTTACAGATAGAATTTTAGAAGAGGCGGAGTTTATTGCGGAAACGGGGGCAACGGTTAGAGCAACGGCAAAAATATTTTTATCTTCTAAATCGACCGTACATAAAGACGTTACTGAAAGATTACAATTAATTGATAAAGAACTTTATAAAAGAGTTAGAAAGGTTTTAGATAAAAACTTATCAGAACGCCATATTCGTGGTGGCGAAGCAACTAAAAGAAAATATAGAAAGTAAAAAAAGGCGGAGCAATTATTACTCCGCCCTTTTAGCGCTTGACAAAAGGTGGAGTATATAATATAATAAAAATGTAAATACCTAAACTGAAAGGTTAGCCTGACGGGAAAGGGATAAATTGATTAAGTAACTTATAGGGCGAAACGTCGCCTTATTTAATCACGTTCGTCCCCATGCCTATGGCTTGGGGACTTTCATTTTACAAGGAGAATAGTATGAAAAAATTATTGACCACAATTTTAGCCGTTGTATTATGTGCTTTTTCTGTTCTTGCTACGAGTTGTAGAGAGCCGGAAAAGGACAAGATAAACTTTAAATATTACGCAAATCCTGCTGATATAGTTAAGATTTTTGGGCAAGAGGAAAGTATAGGGCTTATCCCCGAACCTGCGGCAACAAATTTAACTAATAAAATTAAAAAGCAGGGTGGTAACGTTTACAGATTAGATTTACAAGAACTTTACGACGCAGAAGAAAAGGCTTATCCACAAGCCGTTTTAATGGTTAAAAAGAGCGTTTTAGGGGCTAATCCAAGTATAGTTCAAGTGCTTGAAGAAAAAATAAGTGAAAGCGTTTCTTGGGTTAAAACTAACCCCGCAACCGCAGTTGAGGCGATAGGTAAAAGAGGCGTAACAACTTTAACTGCAAACACGCTTACACCTGATGTTGTTGATGCTTGTAAAATTTACTGGCAGAGCGCAGAAAACGCTAAAACCTCAGTTAAAAACTACGTTAACGGTATAATTGAAATAGACGCAACCAAAGCGTCTAACGTTGACGACGATTTCTTCTACACTAATTCAAGTGTAAGTGGCGAAAAAGGGGAATACCTATTCGTTATGCCTGACGGTGCGCCCGCTATTGCCACTGCAAAACTTATGAACGATAGCGATAGTCTTTCTACTGGAAAAACGGTAGATTATAAAGTTGTCGTTGCAGATATGATAAGGTCGCATTTGGTTTCTGGTACGGCAGATTTTATTCTTGCGCCCGTTAATCTTGCAAGTAAGTTTTATAAAACTTTTGACTCAAACGACCATTACGTTATGGTTTCAGTAGTAACTCACGGAAATTTTTATATTTTAAGCACTGAAGAAATTACGCTTTCCGACCTTTGTGGAAAGCAAATCGCCGTTCCTATGATGGGTGCAGTTCCCGATTGGACGTTGCAAATGGTATTAAAAAAACACGGACTTTCTTTTGCCGTGGTTGAATAATGAAAAAATACGATAAACTATTAAACTTAATATTGCCTATAGTGACGATTGTTTTTATACTTGCAGTTTGGGCGGTTTCGGCAATCGTTACCGATAACGAATATATTTTACCTTCGATAGGTCAAACGTTAAAGGAGTTTTTAGCACTATTTATAGATAAGACCTTTTATCTTGCCCTTCTTTTTACTTTGATTAGAAGTATAATTGCTTTCTTATTTTCCTTTTTAATAGCATCAATTTTGGCTTTCTTATCAGTTAAAAGCAAAAAGGGTGAAAGGTTAATTATTCCGTTAGTTAGCATAATTAGGTCGCTACCTACTTTAGCCATCGTATTGCTATTGCTTATTTGGACTAATAATCAGGTTGCGCCCGTTATGGTTACTTCCCTTGTTGTTATGCCAACGGCGTATACCGGCATAAAAAATGCGCTTGATTCGGTTGATAAAACTTCAGTAGAGGCGGGTATGGTTGACGGAGCAAGTAAAAGGTCTTCTTTTTTCAAAATTGAAATTCCACAAATAGCCCCTGCAATTTATAGCGTTATAGGTAGTGGTCTTGCTCTTAACCTAAAACTTATGGTCGCTGCGGAAGTTATGAGCGCAACTGTAAAATCACTTGGCACTTTATTAAATATTTCAAACTATAACGGTGAAATTGCAAGGATGCTTGCGCTTGTTTTGGTGGTGCTAATTTTAGGTCTAATCATAGAATTCGCTTTTAATAGCATTTCCAAAAAAACGGGTGATTGGAAATAAAAAAGCCACGAAATTTCGTGGCGAAAATTAAATATTAACTACTAAGTAGTTATCGTCGAGCAGGGTAAAATCAACGCCCTGCTCTTTATTTGTTATAAGGTACTTTTTGTCGTTTTTGGAATATACTGCGTAGATTGAGGCACTTTCTTCTTTTTGAAGGATTTTTTTCATAAAGTCGGTAAGTTCATTGTCTAAGGTATTTTCTTCATTAAAAGAACAGTTGCAAAGGGCTGTAGTCATAGCATCTAAAAACGCCCCGTCCTCACCCAAAAGGGTGGCGGATATTATCCCCGTCGAATAGGGGTATCCCGTTTTAGAATCTATAATATGGGAATACCTTACTCCCTCGTGAACGTAAAACTTTTCGTAATCTCCACTTGTGGAAACGGAAACGTTTTTAAGGTTTTTTGCCTTGATTTCCAGCAAAACGTCGGTGTTTTTTTCGGGGTGGCGGAGAGAAAGTGTTTCAACTTCTAATAAACACATACTACTCGTGCCTAAACTTATATATCCTTTGTTGTATCCGTTGGCGGATAAAATATCTAAAACGAGGTCACTCGCATAGCCTTTTAACATACCACCAAGGTCTATTTTAATATCTTCATTTTCCTTTGTTAAAAGGTTGTCCTTTAGCGTAATTTTATCAAAATCCAAAACCCCGCTATCAATAATTTCTAAAATTTGTTGCTCAGTAGGGGGAGTAAAGTTGTTTTTATCAATCTTAGTATCTTCCGTGAAATGCCAAAGCCTACTCAAAGGGTAGGTTGCGGGGTTAAATTTTCCGTTAGAAAAGGAATAAAACTCCTTTGCAAGGGAAAAAACTTCTACACCCCTTACCGATAAGGTTTGCGTAGTGGAAGAGTTTATTACTGAAAGGGCGGAATTTTGCTTATTGACTGAAAACTCATTTTCTAAACTGTCAAGTTGGTGTTTAATTTGCTCGGTAACCTCGTTAGTTAAGGTTTTTTCTTTAACTGCCACCTTTACGGTCGTGCCGAAAGCCGTGTAAACGAAGGAATCGTTTACATCTTTGCAACCATAAAAGGAAAAGGTGTTTAAGAGCATTATCAAGATGGAAAATATTACCCATAATTTCTTCATAACTTTATTATATATAAAAGTAGTTTAAAAATCAATTTTATATTGACAAAATTATGGCGGTTTGATAAAATATTAAAGAATTGTTAACGGTTAAAAGGGGGGAGTATGCCTAAATATAAAATAGCCGATATAATATTTTCGTATATCCCAACCTATCCTTATACAAAAAATTTGTGTAAAAACTATCTATACCTTGGCAATGAACCGTGCGAAACGGATATCGTAGTTTCAAGCGAAGATATCGATAAAGAAAAAGAATATGCTAAGCCGTTAATTTTTCCAGAAGATTACTTAGAAAGTCTTGCGCTTTATAGAAAGTTTTTGACTTATGCTTTTGACCACGATACTATTATTTTACACTCTTCCGCTTTAGCGGTTGATGGGGACGGGTATATATTCACCGCCCCAAGTGGAACGGGAAAATCTACCCACGCAAGGCTATGGAGGGAAACTTTTAATGATAAAGTCGTTATGGTTAACGACGATAAACCGGTAATTAGAAAAATAGGCAAGGATTTTTTCGTTTACGGTACGCCTTGGAACGGTAAACACCATCTTGACAGTAACGTTAAGGCAAAAATTAAAGGTATATGCCAGTTAAAGAGGGGAAAGGAAAATTCCATTAGTAATATTTCCGCTAAAGATATGCTTTTCGTCTTGTTAAATCAAACCTTACGTCCGGAAACGGAGGCTCAGGTTGAAAGACTTTTTACCTTGCTTGATGAATTGCTTACTTCCGTACCGCTATATCAAATGCATTGTAATATATCTAAAGAGGCTGCCGAATTAGCCTATAAAACTATGTCGGGGAAAAGTTAAATGAAAATCAAAAAGAATTTTATTTTAAGAGAAATTGCGGGAACTTATTTAGTAGTTGCCGTGGGTGAAGCGGTAAAGAACTTCAATGCGGTTATAAACCTTAACGAAACGGGTGCACTTTTATGGAAGGCTCTTGAAAAGGGAGCGGAAGAAGAGCAGTTGGTTTCGCTTATCGTTAGCGAATACGAGGTGGAAAAAGAAATCGCAAGGGAGGACGTTTCGGCGTTCATACAAAGGCTAAAGGAGGCTAACCTTTTAGATTAGGTTATTAGGGTTATGGGAAAAGTCGGATTTGACAATAAAAAATATTTAGAGATGCAATCGGAAAAGATTTTAGAGCGTATCGCAACTTTTGGCGATAAGCTTTATCTCGAATTCGGCGGAAAACTTTTCGACGATTTTCATGCTTCGAGAGTTTTGCCCGGTTTTGAACCTGATAGTAAAATTAAAATGCTTTCCACCCTCAAAGATAAGGCGGAAATTCTTATAGTTATTAACGCAGGCGATATAGAAAAAAACAAAACTAGAAGCGATTATGGTATTACTTATGACGTGGAGGTTTTGCGTTTAATAGAACTTTTTAGAAATAACGATTTTTACGTTGGTAGCGTTGTATTAAACTGTTTTGCAGAACAACCGTCTGCCGTTGCTTTCAAAAAGCGTTTGGAAATTTTTGGTATAAAAGTTTATTGCCATTATCCTATTGAGGGATATCCATCAGACGTTGAGAAAATTGTTAGCGAGGCGGGGTATGGTAAAAACGAATACATAGTAACTACACGTCCGTTAGTAGTAGTAACCGCACCTGGTCCTGGTAGCGGAAAGATGGCGACTTGTTTGTCGCAACTTTATCACGAAAATAAAAGGGGAGTAAAGGCGGGATATGCAAAGTATGAAACCTTTCCCGTTTGGAATTTATCCTTAACACACCCTGTAAACGCTGCATACGAGGCTGCTACTGCCGAACTTAACGACGTTAATATGATTGACCCCTTCCATATGGAAGCGTATGGGAAAATGGCGGTTAACTATAATAGGGATATTGAAATTTTCCCCGTTCTTTCAGCAATAATGTCGAGAATTATGGGAAAATCTCCCTATAAGTCCCCTACTGATATGGGCGTTAATATGGCGGGAAACTGTATCATTGACGACGAAGTGGTAAGTTCAGCAAGTAAACAAGAAATAATACGTCGTTATTACGACGCTCAAATTGAAGTACTAAAAGGGAACGTTACCAAAGACGTTGTTTCCAAGATAGATATTTTGATGCAAAAGATGAATATCTCTCTAAGCGACAGGAAAGTAGTGCCAAAAGCACTTGAAAAAGAGGCGTTGACAAGCACTCCGTCTGCTGCGATAGAATTGCCCGATGGTAGGATAGTTACCGGTAAAACGAGAAATCTTATGGGGGCTTCAGCCGCAGCGCTCTTAAATTCCTTAAAGGTGTTAGGTGATATTGACGACGGGGTGGACCTTATTTCTGCATCCGTTATAGAACCCGTTCAAATGCTTAAAGTAAATCATATGGGCAGTAAAAACCCAAGACTTCACACTGATGAAATTTTAATTTTACTTGCTATGAGTGCGGTAACTAATCCCTATGCAAAAATTGCTTTAGGTCAACTTTCAAGCTTAAAGGGGGCACAGTTTCACTCTTCGGTGATATTATCTCACGTTGATAAAAAGACGCTAAAGCAGTTGGGTATTTGTGTAACCATGGAACCAAAACGTAAAAAAATATAACGTTGATGTACGTTATTCACAAAGGATAATTATGAGTTTAGCATTAAAAATTTTACTTATAGCGGACGTTGTTACCGCTATACTATTAAGCGTATACTTAGGTATTAAGTACGTCAAGATATTTTCTAAAAGGTCGGACGTTTTTAAGGTGGAAAAGGTCAACGGGTTAGCGCATGAGCCGGAGGTATCCTACGAGGATAAACCACTAAAAGAGGGCGGGAGCGAAGGACGGTTAACTGAGGAAAATAAACCGCTGTTAGAGCAGGAAGAAAAGAAACCTTTCGGCGAAAAACTCGTTATAGGAAGTTTTGAGGAGTTAGAAAAACTTATCAAGGAAAATGGCGAGAAAAAAGAATAAATATCGTAATATATCGAAAGAAAAAACTTCTGTTAAATTCTAACGGAAGTTTTAAATTTATTTTTAATTTTTACTAAATTAACGACATATTCTATTGACAAATGGAAAAAGTTGGTTATAATAGAAGTTAGCAATTAAAACGTGAGAGTGCTAACTCTTAAATAGGAGGATATATTTATGCAGGTTAAACCTTTATTCGACAAAGTTGTAGTTGAAGCAGTTCAAACGGAAGAAAGAACGGGTAGCGGATTTATATTACCCACTGCATCACAAGAAAAACAACAAATGGCAAAAATCATTGCAGTAGGCCCTGGTGGGATTATTGACGGAAAAGAAATCGTAATGCAGGTTAAAGTTGGCGATACCGTACTTTACTCAAAGTATGCTGGAAGCGAGTTCAAGGTAGACGGAAAGGAACTTACTATTATCCGCCAAAGCGACATACTTGCAATAGTAGAATAAATAAAACTATATTATAGGAGGCATAAATTATGGCTAAAGAATTAAAACACGGTGAAGAAGCGAGAAAAGCCCTTCAAAACGGCGTAAATACGCTTGCTGATACTGTTAAAATAACACTTGGTCCTAAGGGTAGAAACGTGGTGCTTTCTCGTCAATTCGGCGCACCCCTTATCACTAACGACGGTGTTACCATCGCTAAAGAAATTGAACTTAAGGACCCATTTGAAAATATGGGTGCACAACTCGTAAAAGAAGTTTCAACAAAAACTAACGACGTTGCTGGTGACGGTACGACTACTGCGGTTATTTTAGCGCAAGCAATGATTGGTGAAGGTTTAAAAAACGTTGCCGCAGGTGCTAACCCCGTTATTTTGAAAAAGGGTATTGCAGGTGCGGTTAACGTTGCAGTTGAGGAATTAAAGAAAATTAGTAAGCCTGTTGAAGATAAAAACGCAATAGGTCAAGTAGCGTCTATTTCTGCAGGTGACGATAACGTTGGTGCGCTTATTTCTGAAGCAATGGAAAAAGTTGGCAAAGACGGTGTTATCACTATCGAAGAAAGCAAAACGATGAAAACGGAACTTACTACCGTTGAAGGTATGCAATTTGATAGAGGTTACGCATCTGCATATATGGTTACCAACACCGATAAAATGGAAGCGGTTTTAGATAATCCCGTAATTTTAATTACCGATAAAAAGATTTCTTCAATTCAAGAGATTTTACCTCTTATCGAGCCTATCGCTCAACAGGGTTTAAGACTTTTAATTATTGCAGAAGAGGTTGAGGGGGATGCTCTTGCCGCACTTGTTGTAAATAAATTAAAGGGCGTATTTAATTGTGTTGCCGTTAAAGCACCTGGATTTGGTGATAGAAGAAAGGCAATGCTTGAAGATATCGCTATATTAACGGGCGGTACTGTAATTTCTTCTGAACTCGGTTATGAGTTTAAGGACGTAACCTTAAATATGCTTGGTAGAGCAACCTCCGTTAAAGTTGATAAAGACAACACTACTATCGTTGGCGGTATGGGTGATCCCGCTCAAATTGAGGCAAGAAAGCAAGCAATTAAAGCACAAATTGCAGTTACTCCTTCCGATTACGATAAGGAAAAACTTCAAGAACGTCTTGCTAAACTTGCGGGTGGCGTTGCAGTTATTAACGTTGGCGCAGCAACGGAAATTGAAATGAAGGAAAAGAAACTCCGTATTGAAGACGCTCTTAACGCAACTAAGGCTGCCGTTCAAGAGGGTATCGTTCCCGGTGGCGGAATTGCGCTTATTTCTACTATCAATGCATTAAAGGCATATGCAGAAAGTTTAAGTGGTGATGAGAGAACTGGCGCACTTATCGTGTTAAAGTCTGTTGAAGCACCATTAAAGCAAATTGCATCAAACGCAGGGCTTGATGGTTCTGTTATCCTAAACGAAGTGCTTAAGGCAAACAAAGCAAACTACGGATTTAACGCACTTACTAACGAATATACTGACATGGTTGCAAGCGGTATTATCGACCCAACTAAGGTTACGAGGTCTGCTTTAGAGAACGCAGCGTCAGTTGCAAGCGTGTTCTTAACTACTGAATCCGTTGTTGCAGAGATTAAGGAGGATATGCCTCCTCAAATGCCTGCAGGCGGTATGGGCGGAATGTACTAAAATTTAATATGAGATTAAAGATTAAATAAAAGGTGGCTAAAAGCCACCTTTTTTGTTTGCCGTTAAATTTTTTTGTTTTTTTGTTGTATTAAGGGGGAACTCTTTTCCGAAGTCGTTCCCCCTTAATAATCCCCTTTACAAACTCCTCAAATCCCCCAAGCCCCCTTAATCTTTAAGGGGGAGTAGGGAAAAGTAATTGTAAGCAAGTGAAATATATTAAAAGCACGCTAAGTGCGTGCTTTTAAGGGTTTTCATTTTGGGATTAGTTTTAGTTATATTCAGACGGTTTGTCGTAGCCGTTTACCTTAAGGTCGGTAATACTAATTCTCGTTGCAACGATTCCGTCTTTATTTGTCACGTGTAAAACGTGGCGGGGGGTGCTTTGCCCGTATTCAACGGGTTCACGGTCAGCGGGGTCGTAATTAAAGACTACAGTCCCGAGCAAAAAGTCATCGCTATCGTAAAAATGAACGTTGCAAGTAACTCTATATACCGTTTCTCTTCCGATATTCTTAAAGCCAACGCTGGCGTAACTTACCATTCTTCCATCGCCCCAGTTTTGGTCACCAGAGGTAGGACCTTCAACTAAAAGTTGAATTTGGGTGTTGTCTTCTATTATTTGAGCTTTGTTGTTGCAATCCTTAATGCAACCGATAAAGCAAGATGCTGGTATGTATATGCACAAAAACCCGACTATAAGTAGAAAAATTCCTTTAATAAAGTTCCACATATCTTTCCCCCGTATTTATAGTACTTAAATAATTAACATAAAGTGTTCATTTTCCTTGCGGTCTGTTGCAAGGTTATATAGGTCTTGCGACAACACGTCTTTTAAGAAACACTGTTTTGCCGTTTTAACTAATTTCTCTTCGTCGCTCTTCCTTGTAATTAGAGGTATATTACTTTTTGAGGATAATAGTGATATAAGTTCCTTGCTTTCATTTGAAACGGCTAATATTTTAGCGTATAAGGGATTTGACAAAGCGTCGTTCTTAAGACTATCAGTTATGCCTAAAAGGTTGGAAATGAGTATTCTTCTAATTCTTGAAGATGGATACCTCTTAGTCGTTGCTTTTTCAATTAAACCCTCAACCGTTAGGTTTTCTTTAGATAACGCTTTTAGCCTGTTTTCCAACCCTTCGGTGCAGTCGGGAAGAGTTTTTATATTTTCCTCACTTTCGGTAATGAGTTTTGTCATTATCATCTTTTCAAAGCCAAAGGGGTAGGGCAAAAGACTTTTATAAACGAAAGGTGGAAGGTTTCCTTTTACCTTTTTTATTTCACCCGCTTTAATCTTTTCTCTTATACTTGATGCGCTTGTAATTCCTTTTTTTAGCGATTTATCGTTGTGATTTCCCTCTCTTAGCATAGGAAATATTTCAATTCTACTTTTTCTTTTTAACAAGGCCTTAGTGTATTCAATGCCTAAAACGTTGTTGGGGGAGGTGAGTAGTTCCGTTTCTTTTTCACCGTGTGTTTCTTGTAAAGCAAGGCATTTTGCCTTAGCCAAAGAAACCCCCTTTTCAAGATGACTTTTTACCGCTTTTTTGTATTCTTTGCTCTCGTTATGGAGGAGGTTAGCAACACGGATAAAATCTTCTCTTTCGCCACTTTCTACTCCAAAACAAACTCCGTCAACACACCCAAGACTATCTATAAGATTTATAGCACCTGTAGCAAAGGTTTCTGCATTGCCGGTGGCAAACACGGTCGGTAATTCGATAACCAAATCTGCGCCTGAAAAAATTGCGTGTTTTGCCCTTGTGAATTTGCTTAAAATGGCAGGCTCACCACGTTGACAAAAGTTTCCACTCATAACAACGATAATTTTTTCCGCACCCAAAACGTTTTTCATATAGTTTATATGCTTAACGTGGCCAAGGTGAAGAGGGTTGTATTCAGCAATACAAGCGCAAATTTTCATAAAAAGTTTAAAACTCCGTTTAGATATAATTTACTTTTTTTTAGAAATGTTGTAAAATATATTAGTAATTATTATTTTACACTATTTTACGCCGAAAATAAACTAAATACGGCAAAAAAATAAAAAAAGTAAAAAGTGAGGTTAATATGTCAAACGTATTAGAAATTATTAAGAAAAACGCTAAAGCAAAAAACAAAAACGTAGTTCTTCCTGAGGGTGAAGATTCAAGAGTAGTTAAAGCGGCTTCCGAGGCAGTTAAGGAAGGGCTTGCTACTATTACTCTTTTAGGTAATCTTGAAGAGATTAAAAAGGCTAATCCTGACGTGGACCTTGCAGGCGTAATCGTGGTTGACCCCGTTACCGACGAAAGAACTATTAAATACGCTGAAATGCTTTTTGAAGCAAGAAAGGGCAAAATCAACAAGAAAACGGGCGCACCTGAATATGCTACTGTTGAAGAGGCTAAAGCAAGTATTCTTAAAGATTACACTATGTACGGCGCACTTATGCTTAAAGCGGGTGACGTTGACGGATTAGTTTCCGGTGCTTGCCACTCAACTGCAAACACTCTTCGTCCCGGTCTTCAAGTAATAAAAACTGCTCCCGGAATCAATACCGTTTCTTCAAGTTTCGTAATGGTTGCTCCCGAGGGTGAAAACAAGTACAATCCCGAAGGCGTTTGCGTATTCGCTGACTGCGCTATAAATATTGAACCCGACGCTCAGCAAATTGCTGATATCGCTATATCTTCTGCGGAAACTGCTAAAGATATTGCAGGTATTGAACCAAGGGTTGCAATGCTTTCTTTCTCAACTAAGGGAAGTGGTAACGACGATAAGTTCTTTAAGTCAGTTCCTAAGATGCAAGAAGCAACTAAACTCGCTAAAGAAATGGCTCCCGACTTAATTTTAGACGGTGAATTCCAATTTGACGCTGCGGTTGCTCCCGAAGTTGGTAAATTAAAAGCACCCGATTCAAAAGTTGCAGGTAATGCAAACGTATTCGTATTCCCCAACATTAACGCAGGTAATATCGGATACAAAATTGCTCAACGTTTTGGTGGATATCTTGCTCTTGGTCCTATCTGTCAAGGTTTTGCAAAACCCATTAACGATTTATCAAGGGGTTGTTCGGTTGAAGACGTTGTTGCAGTTATTGCAATTACCGCTCTTCAAGCAAAATAAGGGCGTTATTATTTCATACCAACTATCTTCAATTTTAAAGCCTAATAAATAAAAAAGTAAAAAGGAAAATAAAAAAAATGAAAATTTTAGTTATTAACGCAGGAAGTTCTTCACTTAAATATCAACTTATTGATATGGCTAACGAAAGCGTAATCTTAAAAGGTCTTTGCGAAAGAATTACTTTTGCGGGCGGTAAACTTACTCAAAAAACCTTTGATGGTAGAGAAACCGTTATCGAAAAGGACATGCCCTCTCATAAAGAAGCTATGCAAATCGTTTTAGAGGCTATGCTTGATAAGGAAAAGGGTGCGCTTGGTTCTGTTAGTGAAATTTCCGCAGTTGGACACAGAGTTTTACACTCTGCTGAAGATTTCCACGAATCAGTAGTTATTGACGACGAGGTTATTGCTATCTGCGAAAAGAACGCAGAATTAGGTCCTCTTCATATGCCTGGCAACATTGCATGCATTAAGAGTTGTCGTGAAGTTATGCCTGGTGTTCCTATGGTAGCGGTGTTTGACACCACTTTCCACGCAACTATGCCGGCTAAAGCATATATGTACGCTATTCCTTACGAAGTTTATGAAGAACATAAGATTAGAAAGTATGGTTTCCACGGTACTTCTCATAAGTTTGTATCTCAAGAAACTGCTAAACTTCTTGGCAAGGAAGATGCTAAAATCGTTATCTGCCACTTAGGAAACGGTTCTTCAATCTCTGCGGTTAAGAACGGCAAATGTCAAGATACTTCAATGGGCTTTACTCCCTTAGAAGGTTTAGTAATGGGTACGAGAAGTGGTGATATTGACCCTGCTGCGGTTGAATTCTTAAGAGCAAAACTTAACTTAAAGCCTGAAGAGGTTGTTAACTATCTCAATAAAAAATGCGGTATCTTAGGCATTAGTGGTTTTAGTAGTGACTGTCGTGACCTTACTGCTGCAAGCGAAGAGGGCAATGAAAGAGCAACCTTAGCGTTAGAAATGCTTGCATATAGAGTTAAGAAATACGTTGGTAGTTATATCGCAGTATTAGGTGGAGTTGACGCTATCGTGTTTACCGGAGGTATCGGTGAAAATTCTGACCTTATCCGTCGTTTAGTTATGGAAGATATGGAATACTGTGGCGCAAAACTTGACGTTGCTAAGAACGCAGTTAGAGGGGAAATGTATATCAATACCGAAGATTCAAAGGTTAAGATTATGGTTGTTCCCACTAACGAAGAACTCTCCATTGCAAGGGAAACTAAGGCTTTAACCTGCTAACGAGTGGTTAAAATTAGTAAATTTATAAAAAAATCGTTGACAAGTCTTGATAAATAGTATATACTTGATAGGCTTGATTATAGGTGTAAAATGATTCTTGATTTAAGGGATATAAAAAGAAAGGGTAAAGATAGTACTAATTTCTTTTTTGAATACGTGCCCGAAAATGAATTTTCAGATGCTTCGTTTATAGAAGTTGCTACCCCCGTCTTAGTGGAAGGAGTTGCAACGTTAAGCGGAGAGCACGGTGCTTTTATCGAGTGCAACGTTACCTTTAAGGTGAAAGGTAGTTGTACCAGATGCTTGGAAGAAACCGAAAGGGAGTATCAAGTAGAGATAAGAGAACTTTGTGATGAAGATTTAGAGGACGGTTATCCCGTCGTTAACGATAGAATCAATTTATCCAAGATAGTAGACGACGTGATTTTAATGAACTTGCCCGTAAGTTTTCTTTGCAAGGAAGATTGCTTAGGCTTATGCGGAGAGTGTGGTGAAAACCTAAATCACGGCGAGTGTAAATGTAAAAATTCATAGGGATGGTAAAATAAAATGGCAGTACAACAAAGCAAAACGTCAAAACAAAGAACGAACAAAAGATTTGCACAATGGAAAATTTCCGCACCTAATCTTTCTGAATGTCCCCAATGCCACGAACTCAAGGCATCTCACAGAGTTTGCCCCAAGTGTGGTTATTACGACGGTGTTCAAGTAGTTGACACGGCTAAAAAAGAAAAGAAAGACTAATTTGATTTAACGTTAAAAAAATTAGGCGTAGTTTTGCTACGCCTTTTTTTCGTTTAAATTATTAAAATTATAATACGTTTTCTATTCTTAGAGAAAAAGTTTTGGGGATTTGCTCCGAGAGTTCTTTTAGCACCTCTATTTTAGATATTGCGTCTTCCCACTCTTTATCACGAACGAGGGTGGCGGACTCTGATAGCCAAAGGTCAACTTCTTTAATTTCGGTGTGGGGGATAAAAATGTGCAAATATTTCTTTTTTTCCAGCCAATTTTGTTGAACGGCATAAACGTCGTTAATAGTTGCGCTTTCGTCGTCCACCTTTTCATAGAGAACGCATAAAACTTCGTTAAATTCGTTAAATTGCTTGTCAATAAACCGAGCCTCTAATATTGCACCTACGAATAAAAGTATTGCGACGGCTATCATAGAAATAAAAGTTTTTACCATTTTATACCCTCCGTTAGCGGATAATTAGTAATTGTATACTTTTGCTTTTTTTGCTTAAGGTAGGCTCTTCCATTTCCGTCAACCGTTAGAACTTCCGTATTTTTTAGTTTTGAACCTTGTTTTTCGATAAACTCTAAAACCTTTCCTTTACTGCAATCGATTAAGGGGAGATTTTCCTTTATAATTTTACCGTCATCTATCAATAAAAGGGGGAGTGAAGATGGTTTTTCCTCCCTTTTTAGGTTTTCCATAGCAGAAAGTTTTCCGTTTGACTCATATATGGCGTACGATAAATCGTCTAACGAAAAATAACCAAGCGCACGCATAGATTCAATTAGGTCGTCAACACCTAAATTGTTCTTTTTTAACTCCGTTAAATCAACGCCGTTTTTATTAATAACTATACTTGGTTTTCCCGATAGAATTTTCTTTGCAGTGTTGCCCGTTTTTTCAATCAACGCTAAAAGTTGGTGAAGTAAAAATAGTGTAAGCATAGCAACAATTCCGTAAATTAGTGGTATAGAAACGTCTGCCATAGGAATACAAGTTAAATCTGCGATAATTAAGGTTACTATAAACTCGAAAGGTTGCATTTCTCCTATTTGTCTTTTACCCATTAGCCTCATTATTACGGCAAGGGTAAGGTAGATTATCAATGTTCTTAAAAATATAACCGTCATAGGAATAGTATTTATAAAAGATTAAGTTTTATTCTTTATAGGAAAACGTTGACGGATGAGCATATATATGATAGAATAAAATTATAGAGTAGTAAAGATGCGTAAAGTGTTGCAAAATGGGATGTCGTTTGCAAACGAAAAGGTTTTTCCTTGCGGTATCTTTACGCGTCCGCTATAATTTTATGCCGTTTGATACGGAAAAACTATATCGGTCTCTCTAATATAAAAAGGGAGATTTTTTTATGGAAAAAAATAAACTTAAGGAACTTTTTTTATCTCAACTGCTTGTTAATGCAAGTAAAACCCAAAGAATTGCCTACGTTGGCGTTTTAACTGCACTTTTAGTAGTTTGTAATATGTTTTTTGAAGTTAAGTTTGCAGATATTCAATTTTCTCTAACCATTTTCTTTTCAGTTTTTGCAGGGATATTAATCGGTCCACTCTTTGGTTTTGTTGCATCATTTTTAGGCGATTTAGTTGGGTTTTTATATAACTCTGCTGGGTTAATGTATATGCCGTGGATTGGTATTGCAATGGGTATGGCATCTTTTATTGCGGGATTAATCGTAAACGGTATTAATTTTAAGTTTAAAGGTGCTATTTATATTAAACTTTTATTAGTTTCTGTTTTAACCTTTTTGCTATGTACGATTGCAATAAATACTACTGCTTTTTGGATACTTTATTCTACAAACGTTTCATACTTTGATTACACTTGGACAAGGTTATTTATTAAGGGGCAAATTTGGAATAGTTTAGTAAACTACGCTATATTATTTATTGCCGTGCCTATTGTTGAAAGGATAAAATATTTTAAGTTAAATTATTAGTAAAAAACCCCCGAAACGAATTTTCGTTTCGGGGGTTAATGTTTATAGCGTCTTTTATATTCCTAATATTGCAAACAGTGGGCAAAGAAGAATTGGCAAAAACATTGATGGAATTAAATTTGCCGTTTTAATTTTAGTAACGCTTAGCATATTTAGGCTTATTGAAATAATTAAAAGAGAGCCAACCGTTCCCACGTGGGTTATAATAGTTTGATACGTTACGTTGGTTTGGTCAACTGAATTTAATATAAAATAAAAGACAAGCGTTAAAATTCCTTGATATAAAAAGGTTGTAAAAGCAGAAAGAATACAGCCTATACCTAACGTGGTTGCGAAAACTGCGCAAGTTATTCCATCTATAATAGATTTAGCGTATAAAATGGAGTGGTCGCCTTGAGCGGATAAAAGTGCGCCGTTAATAGCCATTGCACCAACGCAGAAAATAAGGGTGCAGGAAACAAATCCTTTACCAACAGTATTTTCCTCTGAAGAGTTTTTAGTTAATTTTTTTTCGACAAATTTTCCAAACTTTTCAGTAGCCCCGTCAATATTTATAAGTTCACCAATAATTGCACCTATAGCAACTGATAAAATAACAACTAACGCATTGACGTTTCTACCTATATTTAATCCCGAAATACCGATAAATAGTACGCAGAGAGCCATACCCATTAAAAGTGCATCCGTAATTTTTTTGGAAATACCTTTTTTGAGTAAACTTCCTATCGCTCCACCCAAAATTATTGTGAAAAAGTTAACTATTGAGCCTAAAAATATCATATCGTGAGTTTTCCTAAATTAAAAACTTTACTTTAGTATAACATAACAAAATGATATTTTAAAGTAATTATGCTGTTTTTATTTTACTCTTTCTTCTGTTTAGCATATTTTTTATTATCTGCACGTTAAAGAGATTAAAACCTAAAAATAGAGCAAAGGAAAACGCCATCATAACAATGGATGCTATTATAGTTGTAATAAAACTTCCCATAATAGGTAAAAGCATTTTTTCCATCATTATTCCGATTAGAGAGGATGGAAGTATAAATATTAACGAATAAATAAGGGGAGCGAAAATTTTGGGTTTTACCGAACTCTTCTTTTTTATTAGAATTAGATTGAGCACAGAAGTAAGTCCATATGTAAAACAAAAACCTATTAGTAATGAGTATATTCCTAAGAATTTTGGCAATAGCCACACACATAGTAACATAAAAACTCCGTTTATAACGTAAAAAAGTAACACTTTGTTTTCTGCACCTAAAGAGTTTAAAATGCTCGTGGTTATTCCTGAAAGCCCTATAAAAACGACTAAAAACGAAGAGGCGGATAAAAAACTTCCACACTCGTGGCTATTAAAGATTATAACGCCAATTTCTTTTCCACAAACTAAAAATACTGGAGCGAATAAAGAGGTTAAAAGTGTAGTGAAGTTTATAGATTTTTCTATGTCGTTTTTAAGTTCTATGTTGCGCTTTTTATAATAATTTTCAGATATTTCCGGTATTAATACTAAAGTGAAAGCGCCTATTAAAGAAGAGGGAATAAATAGTATAGGAACTGCCTGACCTATTGCGGATCCATATAAACTCATTGATTGTGCTTCAGAAAGCCCTGCATTAATTAGACCTATAGGAAGAATTATAGCAACGAGAGAAGAACTGAGGGATGCCACAGTTCTCATAACCGTTACGGGTGTTGACGATAGGATGAGAGGTTTTAGTTCGCTAATAGGGTTTTTTAGTTTATTTTTTCTAATTATAAAAACTAAAACTGATAGTATGAAAGAAAACAAGTAAGAAAATATTACGGCAACACCCGCTTTTACTGCGCCGTCGTAAACGGACGTTGCGCAGTTTATCAAAACCACTCCCACTAAAATCATACAAATTTCTTCTAAGAGTTCTATTATTGAATAAGGCAAAAAATCTTTGTTACCCCAAAACACACCCCTCAGTACTGAATAAACAGAAGTGAAAATTAGACCGGGCAAGATTATTAAAAAAACTTTTACGCACCTATCGTCGGCAAAAATTATTGATAGTTTACTTTTTAAAATAAAGGTAAAAAAAACTACGGGCATGGCAAGGAGTAAAGATAAAGTGAGCCCTGCAGTTATTATTTTTTGCACCTTTAATGCGTTTCCTTCCGCCTTATATTTGGTCATAAGTCTTGAAACGGTTATAGGTATTCCCGAATTTATCAACATAAACAAAAAGCCAAACATGGCAAGTGACGCCTGATAAATACCAACACCCTCCGAGCCGATTTTATGGGACATATAAATTCTGTAAATGAACCCTAAAAACTTTTCACTAATAGAAAAAACGGTAACAATGGCAACCGTTTTGAAAAAATTACGCAAAATAAAATCTCCTTACGCTATTAAAAGACTAATTGTCCCCTGAAATATTCTATTCGTAAAAAATCATAAATATAATAGAGGTATGAAAAAGATTTTATATAGGGTTAAGGATGGGGATACGCTCCTTTCCGTTTGTGCTAATTTTAATGTGTCTCCGCTGACCGTAATTGAAGAAAATATGTTAGAAAGCGATATATGTGCAGGTGATATGCTTGTTGTACGTCAAGACGAGAAGGTGTATTCCGTAAAGCCCTTCGACACCTTTTATTCTATTTCAAAAAAGTTAAATATTTCAGAAGAGTATTTAAGAAAACTCAATAAAACGCCCTACCTTTTTTACGGATTAAAGATAAGAATAGAGTAAAAAGAAATACTTATGTCTCGTCACTATATAGTTAACAATACAAACTAAAAAATAATTACCGCCACATATTAAAAGGGGCGGTTTTTTATTTAACTCACCTTGACTTTTTTGACTAATTAAAGTAAAATGTTATTATGGTAATTTTAGGGCTTGACCCAGGGCTTGCAACGCTCGGATATGGGGTTATAAGAAAAGAGCATAGAAGAAAGGCGGAAATGCTTGATTACGGCGTAATTTCCACACCGAAGGATGAAAATCTTGCGGTGCGACTTTGTATGATTGAAAAAGGGTTAAAGCAGATTATAGAAAAATTTAAGCCGGACGAGATTGCTGTTGAAGAATTATTCTTTGCGAAAAACGTTAAGACGGCTATAGCCGTTGCACACGCAAGGGGTATTATTTTATTAACTGCAAATAAAGAGTGTGGTAGGCTTTTCGAATACACGCCTTTGCAAATAAAACAAGCGTTAACAGGCTACGGTAGGGCGGAAAAAATTCAAATCCAACAAATGGTTAAAACGTTATTAGGTTTAAAAAGTATTCCTAAGCCTGACGATGCAGCGGACGCCTTAGCTGTTGCTTTAACTCACGCCCAAACTAATAAACTTGGTGGTCTATTTAGTATTTAAGGAGAATTATGATAGGATATATAAAAGGAAAACTTCTATGTGTTAACGATAATACTGTGGTTTTAGAAAATAATGGAATAGGCTATGATATAACTTGTTCATCTTCCGCATTAAGCGAAATAGTAAGCAGTGGCGGAGGCGCAGTTTATACCTATATGGCTGTTAGAGAGGACGGAATATTTTTATATGGTTTTAATAGTCTTGAAGAAAAAAAGATGTTTCTAAAACTTATTTCCGTTTCAGGTGTTGGCCCTAAAATGGGTATAACTATTCTATCTGCTATGAATATAGCAGACCTTGCAGTAAAGATTGCCACGAGCGACGTTAAGGGGTTATCTTCCGTTAAAGGGTTAGGCAAAAAGACGGCGGAGAGAATAATTTTAGAACTAAGAGAAAAAGTTTTAGAAGTTGACGCGCAAACGGGAGAAGTTTTAACTTCGCCCCCTGTAACTTTATCTAAAGAAGATGATGATGCTGTTTTTGCCCTTTTAAGTCTTGGATTTACTAAGTCAGAGTGTGTTTCGGCAGTAAGAAAAGCAAAAGAGCAAGGGGCAGATACTTTAGAAAAAATTATTTCCGTTGCATTAAAGAACGTAAGGTAGAAATATGGATGAAGAAAGATTAGTAACAAGTACTATGGCTGAAACGGAGGGGGAGATTGAAAACGTTCTCCGCCCTAAGTCTATGGAAGGTTACGTTGGACAAGAAAAAATTAAAGACAATTTAGCGGTATCTATTGCTGCAGCAAAGATGAGGGAAGATGCCCTCGACCACGTTTTACTCTACGGCCCCGCAGGTCTTGGTAAAACTACCCTTGCGCACATAATTGCAACCGAACTCGGCACGCAAATTAAGGTAACGAGTGGTCCTGCAATAGAAAGAGCGGGGGACTTAGCAGCAATACTTACCAATCTTAACGAGCATGACGTTTTGTTTATTGATGAAATTCACCGCTTAAATCACAACGTTGAAGAAATCCTATACCCTGCGATGGAGGATTACACTTTAGATTTTATCATAGGCAAAGGTCCGTCTGCAAGGAACGTTCAACTTCCCTTGCCAAAATTTACTTTAATTGGTGCGACCACGAGGGCAGGTATGCTTTCTGCACCGTTAAGAGATAGATTTGGTATGATTTTAAGGTTGGAAAACTATTCTCTTGAAGAACTTACCGAAATAGTTGAAAGGGCGGCGGAAATGCTCTCTTTAAGCATTGAAAAATCGGCTGCGTTAGAAATTGCAAAAAGGTCAAGGGGAACGCCACGTATCGCAAACAGACTTTTGCGTAGGGTGAGAGATTATTCTATCGTAAAGGGACATAAAACACTTATGCTTTCTGATGCAAAAGCCTCTCTTTCAATGTTGGAGATTGACGATTTGGGGCTTGACGCTATCGATATTAAACTACTTAAATCTATGGCGGAAAAGTTTAACGGTGGACCTTGCGGTCTTGATACTCTTGCTGCAACTATTAACGAGGACGGAAACACTATTGAGGACGTTTACGAGCCTTACCTTTTAAGAATAGGCTTTATCGGTAGAACGCCGAGGGGTAGAGTATTACTTAAAAAAGGTTACGAGCATATAGGTGTAAAAATGCCCGAGGGGAGGGCGGAACAACTTTCCGTATTTGATAACGATGAAAACTGCTGATTTTGATTACTTTCTTCCTGAAGAGTTGATTGCACAAACCCCCGTTTATCCAAGGGATTCGTCAAAAATGCTAGTATATGATAGAAAAAAGGACAGTGTAGAGCATAAGCATTTTTACGATTTAAAATCCTACCTTAAAAAAGGTGACGTTTTAGTTAGAAACAACACTAAAGTTTTACCCGCAAGACTTTTTGCCTTTACTCCAAACGGAGGAAAGGTTGAAGTTTTATTGCTTAAAAGATTTGATTTAACCGAGTGGGAAGTTTTAGTAAAGCCGGGTAAAAAGGCAAAACCCGGAGCAAAACTTGTGATTTCCGAAGAACTTTCCTTAGAGGTTTTATCTAACGTTGAAGAATCGGGCGGAAGAAGGGTTAAGTTTTTCTTTGAGGGAGTGTTTGAAGATATAATTTCAAGACTTGGCGAAATGCCTCTCCCACCTTATATTACTGAAAAATTAAAGGATAGAGATAGATATCAAACGGTTTATGCAAACGTTTCTGGTTCTGCTGCCGCACCGACTGCTGGGCTACACTTCACTCCGGAACTTTTAAAAGAGATAGAAGATATGGGTGTTGAGGTGGTGGACGTTCTACTTCACGTAGGCTTAGGGACTTTCCGTCCCGTAAAGGTGGATGACGTTAATAATCACCATATGCACTCCGAGTATTTTGAGGTTAGCAAAGAGTCGGCGGATAAAATAAACAAGGCAAAGGCGGAGGGGAGGAGAATTATTGCCGTTGGCACTACAAGTGTTAGGACGTTAGAAAGTGCAACTAATGAAAAGGGAGAAGTTATTCCCCAAAAAGCCGATACCGACATTTTTATTTATCCAGGTTATAAATTTAAGTGTGTAGACGCATTGATAACAAATTTCCACTTGCCGAAATCTACTTTAATAATGTTAGTTTCTGCACTTTCAAGTAGGGAAAAGACTTTAGACATTTATAACACTGCCGTAGAGGAAAGGTATCGTTTCTTTTCTTTTGGCGACGCCTGTATGATTTTATAAACTTCGTTATACTTGGTTAACACAAATAAGAACTATTAAAGAGATATAAATGGAAAAATTTTACTTTGAACAATTAAAACAAGATAAAAAAACGGGAGCAAGGGTAGGAATACTTCATACCCCTCACGGAGATATTATGACGCCGACCTATATGCCCGTTGGTACGCAAGCCACCGTCAAAGGGGTTTTGCCGAGAGATTTGAAAGAGGCGGGTAGCCAAATTATCCTTTCAAATACTTACCATCTTTACATGCGCCCCGGTGATGAAATTGTAAAAGAGGCAGGTGGACTTCATAAGTTTATGAATTGGGATAGACCCATTTTAACTGATAGCGGTGGGTTTCAAGTTTTCTCTCTTGCAAAACTAAACAAGATTAAAGATGAGGGTGTATATTTTAATTCTCATATAGATGGGAGCAAACATTTTATATCTCCCGAAAAAGCCATGGAAATTGAAAACAACCTCGGCGCAGATATTATTATGGCGTTTGACCAGTGTTCCGAATACGGTGCAGATTATGCTAAAAGTAGAGATGCTATGGTAAGAACGTTATCTTGGCTTGATAGGTGCTATAACTATCATAAAAATGAAAACCAAGCGTTATTTCCCATAGTTCAAGGCAACGTATATAAGGATTTAAGATTAATTTCCTTAAAGGAAACTATTCCATACGCAAAATACGGTATCGGTATAGGCGGGCTATCAGTTGGCGAGCCTAAGAATATTATGTACGACGTTATGGATGAAATGCTTCCGC
This sequence comes from Christensenellaceae bacterium, assembly GCA_045654365.1. Taxonomy (GTDB): domain Bacteria; phylum Bacillota; class Clostridia; order Christensenellales; family Borkfalkiaceae; genus UBA1259. The sequence goes on from JAZONF010000010.1 coordinate 28,445, forward strand.
ATTATCCCACCAACATCCCGAGATATTTAATGGGTGTTGGTAGCCCAGACTGTCTTATTGAGGGCGTATATAGGGGTATAGATATGTTCGACTGTGTACTTGCAACCAGAATTGCAAGAAACGGCACTGCGTTAACTTCTAACGGCAAAGTGGTGGTTAGAAACGGTGCTTATAAAAATGACTTTACTCCACTTGATGCAGAGTGTGATTGCTATTGTTGTAAAAATTACACCAAAGCATACCTCCGCCATATGATAAACGCAGGAGAGATGATGGGCGGGATGCTTATAAGTTTACACAATATTCACTATCTAAATAATCTTATGGCAAAGGTTAGAGATGCTATTATGGGTGATTATTTCACCGAGTTTAGAGAGGAGTTTTATATAAAAACCGGTGACACTTATCCAAAATTTTGATAAATTTTGGCGAAAAGAAAAAAGTTTTTATATTTTGCTTGCAAAAGCAAAGAAAATATCTTACAATTATTAAGATAAATTTTGTAAAAATATTTAGGAGAAATATATGAAAAAGAAAATCGCATTATTATTAAGCCTTATTATGTCCCTCGTGGCAATTTTTGCTTTTGGCGCAATGGGAGCATCTGCAGATACCGCTAATCAAGGTTGGGTAGTTACCGCTGAGAACGCATCTGTTATCGTGGGCGGAAGTGTTCCCGTTGAGTATGAATTAACCTATGATGGAATTGTTGTTGAAGAACTTGGAAGCCCCGTAAGAGATGAAAACTTTATAACTGTAAAACCTATCGTTAAGATTTTTGATGGCGAAAAGGAACTTGCTGGTGCAACTGGTAACGTTATCAATACGGAAAAAATGGAAGTTGGCGAAAAAACTTTAACCCTAAGAGTTTACAACCTTCAAGGTAAACAACTTGGTAATGATGCAACCTTTAAATTAACAGTTGCAAAGAAAGATAATACTATGACCATTATTATGATAGTTTTAATAGTATTAATCGTTGGATATCTTATTTGGTCTAACTATTCTAATAAGAAGAAACAAAAACAAGCGCAAACAAAGGCTTCTGAACTCAAGATTGGCGATAGAGTTAAAACTATCGGTGGCGTTTGCGGTTTCGTTTCTGAAATCAACGATGCTGAAAACACCTTTACCTTAGAAGTTGGTGCAAATTCTTTCGTTAAGTTTGACAAGGGCGCAATTTATCAAACTGCACCCGCACAAGGCTCGGCGGTAGCAAAGGAAGAAAAAGCAGAGGAAAATGCTCCTGAAAAGGTTGAAGAAAAAAAGGAAGATAAATAATTTATAAACTTCTTTAGTTATTAAAATTAAATACCCCGCATATCTTATAAAAAAGACTATGCGGGGTATTTTTTTGAAAGAAGGTTTTATAAAAGAATTTGTATCTCCTATTATTAAAGGGGTATTGTTTTCTATAAGTTTAACGCTAATAGCTATTTTATTGTTTGCCATAGTTGTTAAGGTTACCGTTTTTTCTTCCATTGCAGTTAAAATTGTTAATCAGTTTATAAAAATTGTTTCAGTTTTTTTGGGGTGTTTATTATTCCTAAACGACGGCAAAGGACTAATAAAAGGGGGAATAGTTGCGCTACTATACGTTTTTTTAATAAATGCAATCTTCTCCTTGATTAGTGGAGTGGGATTTAGTGTTTCATTTTTAGAAATACTTTTATGTCTTGCAGTTGGTGCGGTTTCTGGAATTATTTCGATAAACTTAAAAGAAAAGTAAAATAAAATTGCTAAATAATGGGCAGAAAAAATTTTCCGCCCTATTTGACATAAAGCAATAATTTTTTTACAACTATTATGTTTTGTCTGGCGTTCTATCAGCGTTATTATTTCCAAAAAAGAAAAAGGCAAAATAATTAAAGAATAAAATTAAAAAGAGTGAGAAAAATTTCTCGCTCTTTTTTATTTTTTACTAATTAGAATTTAATTTTTTCTTCGATATAACTCTTTAATTCTGCGATAGGAATTCTAACTTGCTCCATAGTATCTCTATCACGAACGGTAACGCAGTTATCATTTTCAGAATCAAAGTCGTAGGTGATACAGAAAGGAGTACCGATTTCATCCTCTCTTCTGTAACGCTTTCCGATTGAACCACTTTCATCAAAATCAACGGGGAAGTACTTAGAAAGTTCGTCGTAAATTTCGCCTGCCTTTTCAGAAAGTTTTTTAGAAAGAGGTAAAATTGCCGCTTTGAAAGGCGCAAGGGCGGGGTGTAGATGGAGAACAACTCTCACGTCGTTTTCGCCAACTTGTTCTTCGTCATAAGCGTCAACCAAGAAAGCAAGGGCAACTCTATCTGCGCCAAGGCTGGGCTCAACTACGTAGGGAACGTAGTGCTCGTTGGTGTCTTGGTCAAAATAGGTCATATCCTTACCGCTATGTTCTTTATGTTGAGAAAGGTCGTAATCAGTTCTATCTGCAATGCCCCAAAGTTCGCCCCAACCAAATGGGAATAAGAACTCAAAGTCGGTGGTTGCTTTTGAATAGAAACATAATTCTTCGGGGTCGTGGTCACGAAGTCTTAAATGCTCTTTCTTCATACCAAGGTCAAGCAAGAATTGCAAACAGTAATCCTTCCAGTAATTAAACCACTCAAGGTCAGTACCTGGTTTACAGAAGAATTCTAACTCCATTTGTTCAAACTCTCTCGTTCTGAAAACAAAGTTACCAGGGGTAATTTCGTTACGGAAAGATTTACCGATTTGGCAAATACCAAAGGGGAGTTTTTTTCTTGACGCTCTTTGAACGTTATTAAAGTTTACGAATATTCCTTGTGCTGTTTCGGGACGGAGATATACGGTATTAGTAGAATCTTCCGTTACACCGATAAAGGTCTTAAACATAAGGTTAAACTTTTTAATATCGGTAAAGTCGTGCCCGCCACAATCGGGGCAAGCAATATTCTTTTCCTTAATAAATTCCGACATCTTCTTAAAATCCCAACCTGCGGGATTATCGTTAGTGCCGTTTTCAAAAGCCCAATCCTCGATAAGTTTATCTGCTCTATGTCTTGATTTACATTGTTTGCAATCCATTAGGGGGTCGGAAAAACCGCCAAGGTGACCCGACGCTACCCAAGTTTCAGGGTTCATAATAATTGCACTATCAAGACCTACGTTATATTTATTTTCTTGAACAAACCTCTTCCACCAAGCCTTTTTTACGTTGTTTTTGAATTCAACGCCTAAAGGACCGTAGTCCCAAGAGTTAGCAAGTCCACCGTAAATTTCCGAACCGGGGAAGATAAATCCTCTACTTTTACAAAGGTTTACTATTTTTTCCATAGTTGCTTTAATTTCCATAGTTAAAACCACCTATAATTATTTACTCACTTTATTTTACAATATCTTATATTTTTAGTCAAGCAAAAGTATAAGCCGTTAATATAAATACCAAAAAAGAAAAGCCGTTGTTTACGGCTTTTCTATTACAATCTACGTTTAATGCTATGCGTGGCTCTATATTACTTCTCTAATTGCAAGAACTTCGCCCGTTAATCCGTCCACTAAAAACGCTTTTAAGGTTTTGCCGTTAGCAAGCGCTAAATACCAGTAGGGTTTTTGGTTTTTTACTATTATTCTTGCGTAAATTTCCCCTTCAAAAACTCCGCTTGGTGAAAAGGAGTTGAGGAGATTTGTTTGAGTTTGTTCTATATTAAGCAAGACTTCGTTCACGTCAAGTGTTCCTTCTGGGAGTAGAGAGCGCATTGTTATTTGTATTTTCTGCGAAGAATATCCTAACGCTACGTCAAATTCTTTTTTGTCAAAGTTCTCCACGTTAAGTCGTGCAACGAGTTTGCCACTTGGAGATTTTTCAAAATTTAAGACCTCTCGATAATCGAAAATTTCTAAGGTAAAGGCAGTTTCCTCCGTTTTAGCACCTTTTAAAATAAAGGTTAATTCGTGGGAATAGTTTCCGACTTTTCCGTCGTTAATATATGGGTTTTCTCTATATCCGTAATATGCTTTTATCGTAAAATTGGAGAAATTCCCCTCAAAAACTTCCGCTCTAAGTTCGCTAACGTATGGGAGTAGGTAGGAGGTTTTTTTGCACCCCGCAACGTTAAAAAGAGTAAAAATAGATAAAATAACCGACAATAAGGCAAAAATAAATTTTTTCATATAGATAAGTTATGTTTTATTTCACGGGATAATGCCAAAATTAAAGAAATTTATACTATAGGGTTGATTTTAACGATAAAATTTGTTAAAATATACTTAGGAGAATACGCAATGAAAAAGCTTATCTTAAAAACAGCATTAATAACACTCGGCACTATCCTTGCCGCAGTATGTATTCTTTATGGAATTTTCGCTTTAGCCTTTCCACTTAAGATGGCAAACTTTTTCGATAGCCTTGGTATGACTGACGCTAGCGTATCCTTTTACGAACTTCAATATGAAAACACAGGAGATATTTCCGACCTTGGTGCTTTGTGTGTTAAGATTGATGCGCAAAACGATTACGTAAGAGCAAAAAAATATTTAACTCTTTTAACGGAGGATGAAGGTTTTTCCTCTTACCTTGAGGAGTTTGACAAAAATAACTCAGGCTCAATAACCGGTGAAGAATATTTTAACGGTAAACTTGCCGTCGCTCACCAAAAAGCGGGGGGTGTACACGAGTTTTTGTCCTTTGCCGTGAGAGTTGTTGATAAAGAGTACTCCGAGTTTAACGCTTTCTATATCGCCTTAAGTACCAACGGACTTTTTACTGAAGAGGAACTTCTTGAGATTGAGGAAACGCTTTTAGAGTTAGAGTCTTTTTTAAGCGAAACGGAGAGAGAATTTATTTTAAGAGATTTAGAGTTTACCAAGATTGATGAATAAAAAACAGGCTTTGCCTGTTTTTTTAGAATTTAAGGGGCATAACTAATGGATTTATCAGCTATAAGCAAAAGTAAAGAATTTAAAAGTGGTGCATTGTTTTCACTTTTTATTGTAGTGTACAGCATTTGTTCAATTCTTATCGGCTTTATTCTTTTATTTGCATTAAATAAAGAAAATTCCATCTATTTATCTTTTTTTGCATACGCTATTTCTACATTGGTGGTTTACGCTGTCTATAAAAAGAATAGCAACGAAAGGCTTATTAAGAATAAGTTTAAGTTTGCTTTTTTGCCACTTTCAATTCTTGTTTCAGTTGCAATGCTTTTTGGCTTTGGTTTTATAAACCTTTCCTTTGCAACTTTTTTAGAAAGTGTTGGTATAACGGTTAGTAACGTTTCGATAGACTTATCTTCCTTTCAAAATTATATTTTGTGTGTAGCAACTCTTTGTATTGCCCCTGCAATTTTTGAAGAAATTACCTTTAGGGGAATTTTACTAAACGGCGTTAGTGGTAACGTTATAGTAGGCTCAATTTTATCGGCACTTTGTTTTTCCCTTTATCATTTATCCTTATCACAGTTTATTTATCAGTTTATATACGGATTTTGTTTATCAATTTTGGTTATAAAATCGGGGAATCTTATATTTTCAATTATAGCGCACTTCTTAAATAATTCTATTATAATTTCCGTTGAGTATTTTAATATAACCTTAAACCTTTTTTCGCCCATTATTATTGTTTGCGGGTTGGGGTTGTTTTCAGTTTTTATTTTCTTTACTATTATATATAAAGGTAGGGATAGTAAAAAGTTCTTTAACAAGATAAAATGTTTAGATTTTACCTTGGGTGCAGGCGTGGGGCTTGCTATATGTATTTTATTGATGGTAGGTGTTGCTTTTGGTTAAGGTAAACGTTATTGCCGTTGGCAAGGTTAAAGAAAAATATTTCTCAGAAGGAATTAGTGAATACGCTAAACGCTTATCCACTTATTGCGATTTTAAGATTATTGAATTAGAAGAGGAAAATTATAAAAAAGTTTCTCCCGCCTTAGCGGAGGAAATTAAAAACAAAGAGGGAAAAAAGATTTTATCTTGTATAGATTCTAAGGGGTACGTCTTTGTTACAGCCATTGAGGGGAGAAAATTTAGTAGCGTAGAGTTTGCAAAGGAAATAAAAAAACTTTCCGACAATGGTTATGGCGTAATTTACTTTATTATAGGCGGTTCTTACGGGCTTTGTGACGAAGTGAAGAAGAGAGCGGATAGACTTATATCATTTTCAGATATGACCTTTCCTCACACCATGTTTCGATTGATGTTAACGGAGCAAATTTATCGTGCATTTTCTATAAATGGGGGAACGCCTTATCACAAGTGATTCATACTATGATTGTATGAATATTATAGAAAAGGTATATGATTTTTATCACGGTTATAAAGGCGAAAAGGGCGTAATAGGGTACACGGAAAAGGGAAAGGATATTCCTTATATAAAGGTTAGAAAAACCGATTTTCCCGTTATAATAGTTCAGTACGGCATACACGCAAGAGAACACGTAACTTGCCGACTTGCCCTTGCCCAAATTGAGGATTTTTCGCAAAACGGGAAAAAGGGGACGGTCTATTTTATTCCTGCAGTTAATATTGACGGAATTGAAATAGCCATAAAGGAAAAGCCTCTCTATAAGGCCAACGCAAACGGTGTGGACTTAAACGTTAATTTTGATGCGTCGTGGGGAAAAGGAGAGCAAAATCTTTTTGTCCGTGGAGATGAGAATTTTATAGGAGAATTTCCCTTTTCGGAAAGCGAAACAAAAGCACTTAGAGATTTTACCCTTAGTGTTAAGCCTAACGCCACAATAAGTTATCACGCAAAGGGTGAGGAAATATATTGGCAGTTTTTTCAAGACGAGATTAGAAAAAAGAGGGATTATTACATAGCAAAACGTCTTGCGTTAGTTACGGGATATAACTTAAAACCTACGCCAAACTCGTGTGGTGGATATAAGGATTGGTGTATAGAAAAACTTAAAATACCAGCTTTTACTATCGAGGTTGGAAAAGAGGAATATCCTCATCCGGTCTGCCATAAACATCTTCTTGAAATTTACCTTCAAAATAAGGAAGTAATAGATACGATTATACGGTTAATAAAGGAATAATATGCACGAAAAGTATATGAAAATTGCCTATTTAGAGGCTAAAAAAGCAAGAAAAAAGGACGAAGTGCCGATAGGCGCAGTTATAGTTTTAGGCGATAAAATTATTGCAAGAGCGCACAACCTTATGGAAAAAAAGCAGGTGGCAACTGCTCACGCAGAAATATTATGTATAGAAAAAGCGTGCAAGAAATTAAAGAGTTGGAGGCTTGAGGAAGCAAAACTTTACGTTACCGTAGAGCCTTGTGCAATGTGTGCAGGGGCTATCGTTAATGCAAGGATAGGAGAAGTTGTTTTCGGTGCAAACGAGGGAAAGAGTGGGTGTGCAGAGAGTAAATATCCAATACTTTCAGATAACGGGTTAAATCATACCGTTAAGTTCACGGGGGGCGTGCTAAAAGAAGAGTGTGCAAACCTATTAAAAGAGTATTTTAAGCAGAAACGAAGGGAGAAGAAGAATAAAAAATAGGCGTACGAAGATTTCGTACGCTTTTTTATAATTAAAAAATAAAGCTGTTTTAACTTGCCATACACCGTTAAATGTGGTATACTTTACTTAACCATATGCTTATAAGTATAGGTATACTTTGACGGATAAGGATTACGACATGAGGAAAAAGGGTTTTAGATACGGTTGTTATTTGTTTTTTAAAAGGGCCTTCGATATAATTGCTTCGGGGTTGTTTTTGATATTATTTTCTTGGCTTTATCTTATAATCGCAATAGCGGTAAAATGTTCTGACGGCGGAAAGATTTTCTACTCTCACAAGCGTGTTGGTAAAGGCGGAAAGGATATTTATATACCAAAGTTTCGCAGTATGAAAAAGAACGCAGACAAGTTAGAAGAAATGCTTACTCCTGAACAACTTGAACAATATAGAAAAGAGTATAAAATTGATAATGACCCAAGAATTACTAAACTTGGTAATTTTTTAAGAAAAACGTCATTAGACGAACTTCCTAATATATGGGCAATCTTTACTGGTAGAATTTCGGTAATAGGTCCTCGTCCTCTTATGAGAGAGGAGGTTAACGAAAAGTACGGTGAGAATGCTGAAAAACTTATATCCGTTAAGCCGGGTATGATAGGTTGGTGGGCTGCCAACGGAAGAAGTAATAGCACGTACGAAAGCGGAAAAAGACAAGAACTTGAACTCTATTACGTTGACAACTGTTCCATTTGGCTTGATATTAAAATTATATTCAAAACGATAATAGGCGTGTTCAAGAGAGAGGGGGCGCAATAAATGAAGATTTTACAAGCGTGTAGTTATTTCTACCCTAATATCGGTGGAATCGAACAGGTTGCTAGGGATTGCGCTTCATCATTTACCGAAGAAAAGATAGAACAGAAAATTATTTGTTTTAACCATGAAAAGGGCGATAAGGTTGACTTTGTGGACGGGGTGGAAATTAATAGGGTAGGTTGCTTTGCTAAAATTGCTTCTCAATCGCTTTCCACTCACTACGGCAAAGCGCTAAAGAAGATGATGAAGGAGTTTCAGCCCGATATTTTAATTATGCATTACCCAAACCCGTTTATGGCTTTCCATATCTTAAGGGCTTTGAAAAAACATAAGAACGTTAAACTAGTCTTATACTGGCACTTAGATATTATAAAGCAAAAGATTTTAGGTAAACTTTTCAAGGAGCAAAATAAACGGCTAATTAAAAGGGCTTGCAAAATAGTTGCAACTAGCCCCAACTACGTTGAGGGTAGTAATTTTTTAAGCGAAGCAAGGGAAAAGTGCATTGTAATTCCGAACTGCGCTAACGACGATAAGATTATAGCAAGTGCGGAAAGTGACGCCTTTTCTAAAAAAGTTATTGCCGAAGCGGAAGGAAAAACTATTCTAGTTGCGGCGGGTAGGCACGTTCCATATAAGGGTATTGAATACCTAGTTCGCGCAAGTAAATTTTTAAGTGACGATTATAAAATTTTCATTTGCGGTAGCGGTCCATTAACGGACGACCTTAAGAAACTTGCAAGCGGAGACGAAAAGATTACCTTTACGGGTAGAATATCCGATGACGAGTTGAAGGGATATTTACAGGCTTGTGATATTTTCTGTTTTCCGTCAATTACTAAAAACGAAGCGTTTGGTATCGCTCTTGCGGAAGGTATGGCGTATTCAAAGCCAGCGGTAACTTTCACTATTGAAGGAAGCGGTGTTAACTATGTTAACATAAACGGCGTTACGGGGCTTGAAGTGGCAAACGGCAACGTGGAAGAGTACGCTAAGGCAATTGAAAAACTTGCAAAAGATAGTGCTTTAAGAGATGAACTAGGCAAAAACGCTAGGGAAAGAGTTGTGAATAACTTTACCTACGCGTTATTTAGAGAAAACGTAAAAAAACTTATTTCGGAATTATAAAAATGAACGTTTACGGCGTGATAATGGCTGGCGGTGGTGGAACTAGATTCTGGCCGCTTTCAAGAAAAAATAAACCTAAACAACTACTTTCTCTAAGCGGAAAGGACGTTATGATAAACGAAACGATTGCAAGGCTTTCCCTTTTTATCAAAAAGGAAAACGAGTTTATCGTTACGGGCAAAAACCAAGCGGAAGAAATGATAAAGGTTACCGAAGGCAAGGTGTACAAAGAAAATATTCTAACAGAACCTTCGGCGAGAAACACTTCTGCTTGTATAGGATATTCGGCGATTAAGATTTTGAAGGAAAAGGGTGACGGCGTTATGGTTGTAACCCCTTCTGACGCATACATTAAGGACGAGGAAGAATACGCTAGAATTTTAATGAGTGCGGTGGAAGTTGCAAAGAAGGAAGATTGTATCGTTACTATCGGCATTACCCCTACCATCCCTGCAACGGGGTACGGATATATTCAGTATCATGAAAACGGGGAGATTGCCAAGAAAGTTGAACGTTTCGTGGAAAAACCTAACGAGGAAAAGGCTAAAGAGTATTTATCTCAAGGCAATTTTGTTTGGAATAGTGGTGTTTTCGTGTTTAAGGCTTCCTTCATCTTAACTTGTTTTGAAAGATTTCTGCCCGAAATTTATAGAGATTTAACTAAAATCGGCGCTTCTATCGGCACGCCTGAAGAAAAAAAGGTTCTAGAAGAAATTTATCCGCAAATATATTCCGTTTCCGTTGACTACGGCATTATGGAAAAGGAAAAAAACATCAAAGTTATCCCCGGTAATTTCGGGTGGAGTGACGTTGGAAGTTGGGATATGATGGACGCGCTTCACAAACCGGACGATAACGGGAATATTAGCATAGGCGATAATATTTTATGTGACACCGTTAATTCTACCGTGTATTCTGAAAACAAGTTGATTGCGGTGGTGGGTATGGACGGGGTAGTTGTCGTTGAAGCGGGTGGCGCTATTTTGGTTTGCCCCAAAGATAAGGCGCAAGACGTTAAAAAAGCCGTAGAACAGTTAAAGGAAAAAGCAAGAGAAGATTTATTATGATTTACTACAAGAAAGAGTATGAAAAATGGCTAAACGACCCTGTTTTTGACGAGCAAACGAAGTCGGAATTAAAATCTATTACCGACGAAAAGGAAATAGAGGATAGGTTTTATAAAGAGTTATCTTTTGGAACGGGCGGACTTCGTGGTGTAATAGGCGCGGGAACAAACCGTATGAACCTTTACACCGTTGGTAAGGCGTCGCAAGGGCTTGCTAATTTCATACTTAAAAGCGGAGAAGGAAAAAGCGTTGCTATAGCGTACGATAGTAGAAACATGTCTAAAGAATTTGCGCTATCTTCCGCTTTAATTTTCGCAGGAAACGGCGTTAAGGCGTATTTATACGATTCTTTACGCCCAACGCCTATGCTTTCCTTTGCGGTTAGGTACTTAAAGACCACCGCAGGCATAGTAATAACGGCAAGTCACAATCCCCCCGAATATAACGGTTATAAAGTTTATTGGAAGGACGGTGGACAAATCGTTCCCCCTTACGACAAGTTGATAATTGACGAAGTAAACGCCGTAACCGATTATTCTTCAATTGTAAAAATTACCGAAGAAGAAGCGAAGGAAAAGGGACTTTTAGTATATATAGGTGAAGAAGTTGACGACGCTTATATTAAGGAAGTAAAGAAAAACGTTCTTTGCCCCGATATAATTAGAGCGCAAGCGGAAGACATAAAAATAGTTTACACGCCCTTAAACGGCGCGGGTAGAGTTCCCGTTTTAAGGATATTAAAAGAGTTAGGATTTAAGAAGGTGTGGACGGTTAAGGAACAAGAGATGCCAGACGGAAATTTCCCAACCTTAAAATATCCTAACCCCGAAGATTCCAAAGCCTTTTCCTACGCCTTAAAACTAGCAAATGACGTTAACGCAGATATAGTAATGGCAACCGACCCTGACGCAGATAGGCTTGGTATTTACGCCTTAGATAGAGAAAGTGGTCAATATCTTCCTTTTACGGGTAATATGAGTGGGCTTTTGATTGCGGAATATCAACTTTCCATAAAAAAGGAAAAGGGGTTACTCCCCAAAGAAGACGGTACGGGTGCAATAGTAACAACGATAGTTTCTTCAAACATGGCGGGGGAACTTGCTAAAGAATACAACTTATCTCTCGTTGAAACTTTAACGGGCTTTAAGTATATAGGTGAACAAATTAAACTTTTCGAAGAAGCGAAGGAAAAAAACGGCGGAAAGTATTCTAAAGGCGCAAACGCTTTAGAGTATTTGTTCGGCTACGAAGAAAGTTACGGTTGCCTTGTTGGTATCCACGCAAGGGATAAAGATGCGGTTATGGCTGTTACCGCATTATCAGAGGCGGCGGCGTATTATAAGAGTAAAGGACTTACTCTAGTTGACCAAATGAAGGTTATGTACGAAAAGTACGGGTATTATAAAGAAGGGTTATCTACCAAAGTCTTGAAAGGGGCGGACGGAGCAGATAAAATAAAAGCCATTATGGAAAATCTCCGCAAAAATCCGTTGACTTATATAGGAAAGGACAAGGTTTTGGCAATTAGAGATTACCAAACTGACGAGAGGTTGGATTTAGTTAGCGGTAAAAAGGAAAAAACGGGGCTTCCAAAAAGTAACGTTTTGTATTACGAATTAGAAAACGACGGTTGGTGTTGCGTTAGACCTTCGGGAACTGAACCAAAAATTAAGTTTTATTACGGCGTAAAGGCAAAAGATATTGCTTCAGCCGAGAAAATGCTAGAAGAAAAAGAAAGAGAACTATTTGAAATTACGGAAAAATAAAGTATGAAGTGTTTAATACTTGCGGGGGGTAGCGGTGACAGATTGTGGCCGTTGTCTAGAAAAAATTATCCCAAACAGTTTATGGAAATTAGAAAGGGAAGATCAATGTTTCAAGAAGCCGTTCTAAGAAACATACCTTTTTGCGACGAATTTATTATAATAACTAATAAAAGGCACGAAAGCGTAGTAAAAGGGCAACTTCAAGACTTCCAGGACTTGAAATATTCTATACTTATGGAGGAATCGCCTTTAAAAACGGCGCTTCCCGTTGCAACTATCGCGCTAAACTACGATAGTGAAGAATATTTTTTAATCGTTTCCACCGACAATATTATCGACGGTGAATACAACACCTGTATTACTCACCTAAAAGAAATAATTAAAAAGGATAAAATTGCCATAGTCGCTTGCGAACCTAAAGGTAAACCTTTTGGTAATCACTATATTGAAAACGCTAATGGAAGATATAAATTCGTTTCCAACTGGGGCAAATCTTGTTTTATTGATTGCGGTATTTACGGCGCTAAGGTTTCCGTTCTTTTGTCGAATATGGAAAAAACCGTCGTTGACCAGAGTAAGAATATTCAAATTAAAGACAACGTTTTCGTTGAAACAAAGGAAATTAGAACCCCCAAAAAAGGTTTTGCGGACGTTCTTAATACGAGAGCGCTCGAAATGGTTAAAACGAAAATTTCTTGCGAGCGTATTACTGATATTCCTTCATATTATCATCTGGTTGCAAAAACTGAAGATACGGGCAAAAAGAACGTTATCGTAAAGGACTGCAAGGACGTTAAGATTATAAATACGGCTTCCGATAGATTAGTCGTTGCGCATAATTTAAGGGACGTAGTAATAGCAAATACTAGGGATGCGGTATTCGTTACCAAAATGGACGGGAAGACGTCCGTTAAGGAAATAGTGCAAAGCATAGCGCCGGAAAACGCTTCTTATTTTGAAGATTACCCCGTTTCGTACGAAGATTGGGGTGTCGCGGAATACCTTTCCGTTTCCGAAGATTATAAGGTGAGTAAATTATCCTTATACGCAGGCACTACCATCTCTGATAAGGTTGCAAAGGGGATGTTCGTTAACTATTTAGTTATCGACGGTTCAATCGCTTGTAAGGTTAAAAACAAAGAAGAACAAACGTATAAAACCAACGATAGCGTTTCCTTTGCGTCAGGTCAAAGTTACGAAATTACTAATAAATTAAAAAGAAATATAACTCTCATTAAGACGGAAAACAAGAAAACCACTTCCCTACGTGTTATTGATAGGGTTGACGACGCAGGGTGTTTCGTCAAGTTGAAACCCGTGTTAAAAGAATTTATTTGGGGCGGAACGAAAATTCGTGACGTGCTAAAGAAAAACGTTGGAAAACACGAAACTATTGCTGAAAGTTGGGAACTTTCCGCTCACTCGGCAGGGCAATCTAAGGTTGCAACGGGTAGATTTAAGGGCTTAACGCTAGATAAATATATTAAGCAAATAGGTAAAGATAACCTTGGGTGGAAGGTTCAAGACTACGAGAGATTCCCACTTTTAATTAAGTTTATCGACGCAAAGCAAAACCTTTCCGTTCAAGTGCATCCCGACGACGATTACGCCTTCTCTCACGAAGGGGATTACGGTAAAAACGAGATGTGGTACGTTATGGAAGCGGAAAAGGACGCTTGCATTTACATAGGCTTTAACAAAGATATCTCTAAGCAAGAAATTAAAGAGAGAATTAAAAACGATACCATATTAGAAGTTCTAAATAAAATTCCTATAAAGAAGGGGGAAACCTACTTCCTTAAGGCGGGCACGGTGCACGCTATCGGCGCGGGTTGCGTTATGTGTGAAATTCAACAATCTTCAAACGTTACCTATCGTTTGTATGATTACGGAAGACTAGGTAAAAACGGGAAGCCTAGGGAAATTCACATAGAGAAAGCCCTTCAAGTTGCCGATCTTAAAAAGAGTAACGCGCTTCCCTCCTCGGAAATTTCTCAATTTGAATTCCCGGGATATTCAAAGCAACTTTTGGGACAATGTAAGTATTTCGTTGCAACGAAGTATAAGGTAAACGGTATGTTAAACTTAACTTCCACGGGTTCTTCCTTTAAGACGGTTGTAGTTATTGAAGGAAGCGGTAAAATAGGCAACGGACACTCCATGAGTACGACGCAAGTTGGCGACACTTGGTTCTTTGGCAGTAGAGAATCTATCGCCGTTAAAGGTAAATTAACGGTTATTATAGCAAACGTTTAAGGTGAAAAGATTGAAAGTTTTAGTTGATTGTAGATACCTAGGATTATCTGGTATAGGTAGGGTGTGTGAAGGTATTATCGACCACCTAGATTATAGTAAGCACGAGTATTTTTTACTTGGCAACAAGGAAAAACTGAAAAAATATACGCAAGCAACTATTATTGAAGACGATTCTAAGCCCTTTTCCTTCTCTGCGTTATTTGCTTTTAAGAAGGAATACAATAAGAAGTTCGACGCATTTTTTACGCCAAACTATATAATTCCGTTTGGCGTTAGAATTCCCATAATCTCCATTATGCACGACCTTATATTTTTAGATATTAAGGCAACTACTAGGGGATTTGCCGATAGGCTCGTGAAAAAAATTCTCTTAAAGAGAGGAATAAAAAAGTCTAAAAAGGTTGCGTGCGTTTCCCGTTTCACCTTGGAAAGGTGCAAGCATTATTATGGAAAACTAGCCGATAAATGTTTCGTAAATTACAACGGTATTTCAGATAATATCACGGGTTTTAACTACGACGGCGTGGAAAAGACTAAGGGCGCTTTAGTGTTCGTTGGCAACGTGAAGGTGCATAAAGGCTTGCAAACCTTAACCGACGCGTACGCTGAATTGGATAAGGATAGGTATACCCTTAAAATTATAGGCGAGAGAGAAAAATTCCTAACGGGGCTTGACGAAAATAGTTTAAAACTTGACAGCGTTGAGTTTACGGGAAGGCTTTCAGACGAAGAGTTAACGAAGGAAATTTCTAAGGCGGAATTTTTAATTCAACCTTCCTTTTACGAAGGATTTGGTCTTCCACCTTTAGAAGCCCTTTGTTTAGGTACTAAACCTATCGTTAGCGATATTGAAGTGTTTAAGGAGGTTTACGAAGGTTTCCCCGTCGATTTCTTTAAGGTGGGGGATAAGGATGACCTTATTAGGGCAATCACTTCTTCTATCGGGCAGATAGAAAATTGCAATCAAAAAATAAAGCAAAAATATAATTATTCTAACACCGCAAGGCGCATAGAAGAAGAACTTGAAAAATTATAAAAACGTGAAAAAACCCTTTACGGAATACCGTAAAGGGTTTAAATTTAATTAAAGATTTTTCCTGTTAATTAAGCGACAACTTTTTCTTGCTCTTTTCCCGCTTCTTCCTTTTTAACTTGAGAAAGAGTTTTAAAGAAGGCTACGCAATATGCTAAAACGGCAACCAAAACGTCAACCGCGATAACTAATCCGTCGCTAAGGAAAGAGTCGGTTAAAGTGATTGCGGGGGAGGTGATGGAAACGGTAGAAGAAAGGTAGGTTGATTGATTGTATTCTTCAGCCATAAGTTGATATTCTTCAACTATGCTTGCGAAGGTGGAAGCGAAGGTTTTTATCCTTTCTTCAACGTATTGCTTAGATGCATCCGTAGTTGGGATAGAAGTGGTGTCGTATAAGTTTGAGTAGAAAGTCAGGTTGCTCTTTTCTTCTTCATATCTTGCAAGCTGCGAAGAGTAAAGGTTAACGTTGTTAGTAAGTTTTAGCACTATTTCAGAATCCTTAGAGGAGATAATTAAATTGCCGTCAGCGTCGTAAGAAGAATCTGGAGAGTAGGTGCTTAAAAGAAATTTAGCGTTTTCAAGTTGCGCTTTGTTGCTCGTGATTTTAGAATCGAGTAAAGCGTTGGCAACGGCAAGATAGTTGCCTACGCCGTTTTCAGTAAGTTCCGCCTTGTTATAAACTATATAATGTTTAACTGATTCTATATCGTCTTCTAAAAGTTCTAAAGAAGTAATAACGTCTGCAAAGGTTTTGTTGGATACGGAAGATCTAAACTCGTTAGAATAATCAAAGTCTACGAAATAACTAGACAAAGTGTTTTTCATAGAATAGGATAGAGAAGCGAGTTTGTCGGCAATTTGGAAATATTCAATTTTGCCGATATCTGAAGAAACGTTATAAGATTGCGTTGCCGTTGTAAGTTTGGAAACTGCAAATATATTAACGTATTGCCTTGCGATAGAATCTAAAAGTTCTCTATATTCGTTGCTAGTAAAATCTAATTTATGGCTAGTTCTTAAAGAAATTTCAAAAGAAGTGGGAAGAATAGTTTCCGCTTCGGTAGCCTTTTCGTCCGTAATAGCGCTAACTGAAACTCTTTTTACCGTTTCAGCGGAATAATCGAGTGATTTTTTTGTTTCAATCAAAGCCTTGCCTACTGCGTTGGACTTATTATAATTGATAGAATCAAGCGTTTGTGCGGAAGCTTCTGCAAAGGAAATGGTGGTGGTGTAAACCTTAACGTCGGTAAGACCTTTGATAAGAATTAAACCTGCCGTTACCGCAATCACTGCAACGAGTATATATATTATTGCTTTTTTTAGGGATTTCTTGAATACGGAAAGCAATTGACCGAAAGTAATTTCGTTTTCAACGTTTGCCATTTTTCTCCTCCAAAATCTTTTTTACATATAATACCATAAAAAATTGAACCTTGCAATTGTTTTAGGAAATATTATTGACTATTATGAAAAAAATGCTATAATATTACTTGTATATAGTGGAGTTAAGGAAGAAAAAGTAATGCAAGTAAATGTGCTACAAACTAAAAAAAATGAAAAAAGCCCGTTAACCGTTACGGGTTTTTTGTGCTTTGCAACCCTTTTTTGCTATATAGTTTTTGGCAACGCGTTAACTTTTAACCTAGGGGAAAGGCTTCCCGTTAAGGTGGCGGAACTTTTAATGCTGATTTCCGCTTTGCCGCTTCTTTTAAGAAAAGTGATTTTAGCTATGATTAACGGCAAGAAGGTCTTTTCAAAACCCTTCGCCACGTTGCTTTTGTGGGCGGTTTTATCCATACTTTTAAGCGTTTTTTCCTTTGTGAAATATTCTCTATCATTTTCTTCCGTTTTGTCGGGGCTTTTGTACTTGATTAGGTTCGTTTTAACTGCGATAATCGGCTATCTTATGGTGGAATATTTTAAGGAAAAATACGAAATAAAGAAAATTTTTTCCTTTGTGGTAAAATGTTATTATATCGTTTGCGTTATAGGAATTTTTCAATGGTTATTTTTCCCTATCGCAAACGACTGGTATTCGCTTTTTTATAAGGTGGGCGTGTACTTCCCTAATCCCGACCCACATATGGGAAGGTTAGTTTCTACCTATTTTGACCCTAACTATTTGGCTAGTTGCCTAATTATTCCCATAAGTATAATTTTATATTCTTTCGATAGGGACGTGGTTAGAAGTCAAGGTGTAAACGGAAAGGGAATATTTAATTTTTTAATAAGTTTTGCCTTCTTTTTTGTAGTTATACTTTTAACTAAATCCAGAAGTGGTATTTTAGGCGTTGGCGTACTCTTTTTTCTATATTTACTCTTTAACGCCGTAAATAAAAATAAGATAAATCTAACGGTAACTGCGGTGCTAATTATTTTCTGTATGTTAGCGGTAATTTTAGTGTTCTTCTCTAACATTTCCGTATTCGTTAGAATAAGGGAAACTTTTAACGATCCTTCTGCTCAGGCAAGGTTTAACAACTGGGGTAAAAGCTTAGGGTTAATTAAGGACACCAACTTCTTAGGGGTGGGGTATAACCTTCTAGGCGGATACCTAGAAAGTATGGGGCAAGAACTTTCCGCCGCAACGGGGTACGGGCTTGATTCCTCTTTGCTACTTATAGCGGTTACCACCGGCGTTTTAGGAATAATTTTGTTTTTGGTGCATTATTTCTCCCTTTACTTCGGTGGAAAAGTTCCTAAGCCGTTTAGAGCGCTAATTATTGCCGCACTAATAATGTGCAACACAAACAACCTTCTCTTTTACGGGTTGTGGGTTTTGCCTTTCTATTTCGTAATTTCTATTGGAGATAATATCGTTTGTGAGCAAGAGCCTTAAAACTAATTTTATTTACAACTTAATATGTCAACTGATAGTTTTAGTTATTCCGCTAATTACAATTCCTTACCTTTCTAGGGTTTTACTAGAAGATGGAATAGGCGCGTACAGTTACGCCGAAGCGATGGTAACTTATTTTACTATGTTTGCGCTTTTAGGAAGCTCTGTGTACGCTCAGCGTGAGGTTAGCGCAAGAAGGGGAAATATTGAAGAAACTAGTAAAGTTTTCTTTGAAATGCTCGTGTTCCGCGCTATAACTATGCTAATTGCCTTAGCCGTTTATATTTTATATGTCTACTTAAGCGGGGCAAACGTAACCCTTTCTCTTATCGTTGGACTTCAAATTATTAACTGCGCGGTGGATATAAGTTGGTTCTATCAAGGTAACGAAGAGTTTAAGATTACCGCAATAGTTTCCACCCTTTTTAGGGTGCTATCCGCCGTTTGTATATTTACGTTAGTAAGAAGTAAAGACCAAGTTTGGGTTTACGCCCTAATAACTTCGCTAACGATTTTCTTAACTTCCTTTACTTATTGGCTATTTTTAAGAAAGAGAATAGTTAAGGTGGGTGGATTAAAACCGTTTTCACACCTTAAAGGCGTTTTCGCCCTTTTCCTTCCCACTATCGCAACGCAAATTTATATGGTTTTAGATAAATCAATGATAGGTTGGTTTACGGTGGGTGATGCTGAAAACGGTTACTACGAATACGCAGAAAAAATAATTCGTATTTGTATGACGCTTATAATGTCGCTAAGCACCATTTTGCTTTCAAGAAACGCATCCGCCTTTGCTGAAAACGATATGGATGCCGTTAAAACTAACGTTTATAAAGGCGTTTCCTATACCTTTATGGTAACCTTCCCTATATGCCTAGGGTTAATTGCGGTGTCTGATATATTCGTTCCCGTATATTTTGGGGAAGACTTTATTAAGTCAGCCACTTTGCTTAAACTGTTTTCACCCTTGATAATTTTTATGGGCTTTCAAAACGTTATCGGTATGACTTTGCTTTTACCCATAAAGAAACAAAACGTATACGTTATTTCAGTTATCGTTTCGGCGGTAGTTAATACCATATTAAACTTTGTTTTGATACCTAAATATTCCTCTGGTGGTGCGGTAGTTGCAACGGTAATAGCAGAATTTTTATGTATAATCGTTCAACTAGTCTACGTGTTTAACAAGGGATACTTGACCACTTTAGAATTTTTTAGAAGAAGCGTAAAATATCTAATTTCCGCGGTAATTATGTTCATAGCCGTTTGGGGCGTTGGCTTTTTACTTGAGGGCGCTACTATAATTGCGTTGCTAGTTAAATTAGCGGTGGGAGTGGCGGTATATTTCCTATCCTTATTACTTCTTAAAGACGAATTTTTCACGGGCGTATTAAAACAAGGAATTTCCTTAATAAAAGGCAAGAAATAAAAACAAAGTACTTGACTATTTTTAAGTTTTGGTTTAGAATTAAGTTAAGTAGCATATGTACACAAAGTTACATTAGGAGAAAAATTAAATGATTACACATGGCAACGAAATTGAAATCTTGTGCGGAAACTCCAGCAGACCTTTGGCGGAAGCAGTTGCAAAGGAACTTAAACTTCCCCTTTCAGAAGCAGAAGTTGGTAAGTTTTCAGACGGGGAAATTAGTATCACTCTTCCCCAAACTGTAAGAGGAAAGGATATCTTTATTATCCAATCTACCTCTTCTCCCGTAAACGACAATCTTATGGAGCTTCTTATTTTAATAGACGCTTGTAAGAGGGCATCTGCGGGCAGAATTACAGCCGTTCTTCCTTACTTCGGCTACGCTCGTCAGGATAGAAAGGCTCGTCCTAGAGACCCGATTACGGCAAAACTCGTTGCCGACCTTTTAACGACTGCAGGGGCGGATAGAGTTATGACTATGGATTTGCACGCAGCGCAAATTCAAGGATTTTTTGATATTCCTGTTGACCACCTTTACGGTGCACCACTTCTTGCTAAATACTACAAGAAGAAGATGGATGAAAACTGGACGGTTGTTTCACCTGACGTTGGTAGCGTTGGTAGGGCAAGAAACTTTGCTTCAAGAGTAAACGCATCACTTGCTATCGTTGATAAGAGAAGACCTAAAGCAAACGCTATTGAAGTTATGAACGTTATCGGAGACGTTAAGGATAAAACCTGTCTTATGGTAGACGATATGATTGATACTGCAGGCACTATCGTTCAAGGTGCTGAAGCACTCGTTAAAAACGGTGCAAAGGAAGTTTACGCTTGCTGTACGCACGGCGTACTTTCGGGCCCTGCAATGAAACGTTTAACGGAATCTCCCATTAAGGAAATTGCAGTATTAGATACCATTGATATCCCTGAGGAAATTAAAAATCATCCAAAGATTAAAATTATTCCCACCGCAAAATATTTTGCAAGGGCAATAAGAACGGTATTTACCGAAACTTCGCTTTCGGCTATTTACGAAGACTAATAATCGTTTTAACAAAAGCCGTTTATTGTTAACGGCTTTTTTACTTATTTATTATGAAACTTATCGTAGGACTTGGAAATCCCGACAGAGAATATCTTAACACCTTTCACAACTTAGGCTTTATGAGTGTTGATAAGACGGCTGTTAAGTTAGGCGTGGAGTTTTCAAAAGAAAAATGTAGGGCGCTTATTGCGGAAACAAAAATTGGCGGGGAAAAGATAATCCTTGCCAAGCCTTTAACGTATATGAATTTAAGTGGTGAAAGCGTTAGAGAATTAGTTTCCTTTTATAAAATCGATTTAAGTGACCTTTTAGTTATCTATGACGATTACGACCTTAAAAAGGGTGTAATAAGAATTAGAAAGGAGGGTTCTGCCGGCACGCATAACGGGATGAAAAATATCGTTAAAGAACTATCGAGTGAGAAGTTTAAGCGTGTTAGGATAGGGTTTATGCAAGACGGGGAAGTTAAAATCCCTCTTATAAATTACGTTTTGTCGGGCATAAAAAAGGAAGAGGCGGAACTTTTTGATAGGGCAACCTCCGTTGCGGGAGAAATTGCTGAAAAATTCGCTAAAGGCGAGGATTTTGATAAAATTATGCAAAGATATAACGGAAAAGCACAATAACGCTTTGCCGTGAGATATATATGCTTGATTTTTTAGACCAAATTAAATACGGTACTAACTCGGTAAAAGAATTTAACGAGTGCATCCGCCAAGGTATTCCTTCGGCGGTATTTGGCGTTAGTAAAGTTTTTAAAAATTACATGGTTTCTACTGTAGATTTTCCCGTATTATACGTGGTAAAGGATTCTATTACGGCGGAACAAAGCGTAAAGGAAATAAAAGAGTTTTCCGGTAAAGAGGTTGTTTTTATTCCGCCGAAAGATTTTAACTTAGTAATGCTTAAAGCCTTTTCAAAGGAAACGCTCTTTGCAAGGCTTAACGCCATTGATAAAATGGATAGGGCGGACGTTGTTGTAGTAACGCCCGAAACTCTTATGCAAGGCGTGCCTAATAAGGTGGAAAGTTTAACCCTTTGCCAAGGGAAAGAATATAATTTATCCTCTCTAATTGCTCACCTCGTTCGTCTTGGTTACGAGAGGGTAGAACAATGCGTTTCAAAGGGCACTTTTTCCCTTTTTGGAGACGTTTTGGATATCTTTCCAATCAACCTTGAAACGCCTGTTAGAGTGGACTTTTTTGGTGACGAAATAGAGAGTATAAAAAGTTACGATTTAGAAACAAGACAAGCGATAAAAACCTTGAATTTAATTAGAGTTTTGCAATGTTCTGAATTTTTGCTTGGCGATGAAAATTTAGTGGAAATCACAAGAATTTTAGACGGGGAAATTTTAGGCGCAAAAAAGGAAAAGGCGACGAAATTAAGGGGCTTAAAAGAAGAAATTTTAAACGCTTTTGAAAGAGAGGATTTGGATGCTCTTTCTTGTATTCCTTACCTCTTAAAAGGGTTTAGTGATTTTTTTTCTCGGCTTAAAAATGACTGCGTAATTATCTACGACGAGGCGAAAAGTTTAAACGAATTTATAGACCTTATTGAAAAGGAATTTAACGAGAGATTTAATTCTCTTTGTCAGTCGGGAGAGGTTTTTTCCGTTGCAAAAAAGGGCTTTTTTACAAGAGAGGAGTTAACGGATAAACTAAAAAAATATAGGGAGTGTGCTCTGCAAACGTTATCCACTTCTATACCTTTTTTTAATCCGCTAAAGGTAATTAATCCGCAGAATTCTGCTATTGCAAATTATCATTTAGATTTTAAGGAAGTATACTCTGATATAAACAACTGGCTTTTTTCCGGTTATAAAATTTTGGTGTTTTGTGGCAATAGAACGAGGTCGGAAATCTTTTCAAAGGAACTTTCTGATAGGGGAATTGCCTCTACCTTAACTAAACCTCAAAGGTTTAGCGGAGTATGTATTTCCGATAAAAATATATCTTCAGGCTTTGTTTTTCACGAGGAAAAATTAGTCGTAATAGGTACTAAAAGCCTCTATGCAAGAAGTAGCGAAAAGAAGAAATTAAAGACTAAAAAACAAGCGTTTTTCTCAGCACCTGAGGTGGGGGACTATTGCGTTCACGAAACCCACGGCATTGGTAAGGTTTTAGGTGCAAAGCGTATTTCAAGCACCGAAAGTACTAAAGATTACGTTGCCGTTTTGTATGCGGGAGGAGACGTTTTGTACGTTCCAGTAGAACAGATGGACCTTCTTACGAGATACGTTGGCAGTGAAAAAAGTCCTCGTCTTTCAAAAATAGGTGGAACGGATTTTGAAAGGGTTAAAAAAGCCGTCAAGGAAAGTATTAAAAAGATGTCTTTCGACCTCAAAAAGTTGTACGAAGAAAGAAATGCCGAAAAGGGTTTTTCCTTTTATTCAGACAAAGAACTTGAGGACGCATTTAACAACGCATTTAACTTTGAGGAAACCCCCGACCAAGAAGAGGCGGATAATGAAATCTTAAAAGATATGCAAAGCGGAAAAGTTATGGATAGACTTATCTGTGGCGACGTTGGTTTTGGTAAGACGGAAGTGGCGTTTCGTGCAGTTTTTCGTGCCGTTGCAAACGGCAAACAAGCGGTGCTTTTAGCGCCAACAACAATTTTAACCGAACAGCATTACAATACGGCGTTAAAAAGATTTGAAGGTTTTGGCATAAATATTGCTTGCATTAATAGATTTAGAACGCCGTCAGAACAGAATAAAATAATTTCTCAGTTAAAAAGTGGAAAAATAGATTTTGTTATAGGAACTCATAGACTTTTAAGCAAGGATATAGGGTTTAAGGATTTAGGACTTTTAGTCCTTGATGAAGAGCAGAGGTTTGGCGTTGAGCATAAGGAAAAAATAAAACTGCTAAAAAAGAACGTAGATACCCTTACCCTTACCGCAACACCTATTCCGAGAACGTTGCATATGTCGCTTACGGGCATTAGGTCGATAAGCACGATAAACACTCCGCCTAAACAGAGATTACCCGTGCAAACGTACGTTACCGAGGAGACGGAAACGCTTATAAAGGACGCTATTTTGCGTGAAGTTAACCGTGGCGGTCAAGCGTTTATTTTGTACAATAGGGTGGAGAGTATATTCACCTTTTCCGAAAAGATTAGGGCATTAATTCCCGATATAAAAATGACTGTCGTTCACGGTCAAATGGACGAACGCACGCTGGAAAACAACATAAATTCCTTCTACGAAGGAAAAAGTGACCTTTTAATTTCCACAACTATAATTGAAAACGGAATTGATTTACCAAAAGCAAACACTTTAATAGTTATTGATGCCGATAAAATGGGGCTTTCCACCCTCTATCAGTTAAAGGGTAGGGTGGGAAGAAGTGATAGGCTTGCTTACGCTTACTTTACTTTTAAAAAAGAAAAAGTTTTAACCCAAACTGCTTACGAAAGGCTCAACGCAATTATCGAGTTTGCTGAAATGGGTAGTGGCATAAAAATTGCTATGCGTGACCTTGAAATAAGGGGCGCAGGTAACATTTTAGGTGCAGAACAACACGGGCATATGGACAAAATCGGTTACGAACTATACTCTAAACTTCTAAAAGAGGAACTTTCGGGAGAAGAAGACGGAGAGATTGAACTTGACGTAAGAATAAACGCTTATATCCCCGAAATGTATATAGTTAGACCGAGCGCAAGAATGGATGCTTATAAACGCATTGCCGAGATTAAAACGGAAAAGGAAGAAAAAGAATTTATCGAAGAGATTAGTTCAATTTTTGGAACAATGCCTGAAGAGGTGAAAAATCTTTTAGATATTGCCATTTTCAAGCGTTTAGCAATTAAGTTTGGGGCAGAAAAAGCCGTGGTAAACAAGGAAAAGGCCTCTATTATTTTTAACGGAATTTCCATTTTTAAGAACGAAAAATTGATGAAGTTAGTGGAAAACTCTAACGGAGAAGTGGTTATAAACGTTTCAAACAAGGTTAGTTTAGAATTTAATTCGCAAAGAAAAAGTAATACGGAGAAGTTATCTTTAATGCGTTCGTTCTTGGAAAAATTGAAGGAAAGTTAATAAAAGCACA
This sequence comes from Christensenellaceae bacterium, assembly GCA_045654365.1. GTDB lineage: Bacteria > Bacillota > Clostridia > Christensenellales > Borkfalkiaceae > UBA1259. The sequence continues at coordinate 53,318 of JAZONF010000010.1, forward strand.
TCGAAAGCAAAATTTTTGACTATTAAATGTTTAAAACATGTAAAAAATCTATTGCAATTTTTGCAAGTTTACGATATACTTAATAAATGCAGTAATATGCATTTTTATAAAGTTCTTAAAAATTTTGGAGATAATATATGAAAAAGAGATTTTTACCCTTCCTATCTTTAGTGCTTTCAATTTTAATCGGGGCTACCTGTCTTTCTGGCTGTAGGCTCGTTACCGTTGATAACAATAGGGATATGAACCAAGTTGTAGCAACCATTAAGGTTAACGACGGAGAAGAAAATATTTACAAAAAAGACTTAGTAATGGGTTACCTTAACTACGGTTATCTTTACGTTCAATACTACGGGTATACCGAGGAAAAAACTTACAACTTACTCTTCGACGAAATGATTTCTTCCAGAATTTTAGCGCAAGGCGCAATGAAAGAGTTTGAAGAACAAGGACGTATTGCAGATTCAACTAAAAACGCATACGAACTTGAAAGATACGTTGATGCGGACGGAATTTTAGATGCTGAATATAAAACTTACGTTGCAATAAACGACCTTTTAGACTCGGCAATGCCTACTGACGAAAATAAGGTTCAAGACACTCTCGTTGATACGGTTAGAACTATTCCCACTAACGCAACCAATAAGGAAGTGGAATTTTCTAAGGAAGAAAAACAAGCATACATTGCAGAAGGTTTTGATATCAATTCTTCAGCCGATAGAAGACAAGCGTTTAACGAAGTTATCGATTTATTAAAGGATAACGAACTTTTAGGCAGTGCTTACAACGGAACTCTCGAAACTACCGATTATTTTAAGAACAGTAGAAAAAATTATCTCGAAACAGAATTATTAGCAATTTTAGAAGAAACACTTTCCCTCGAGGCAAGACAAGCGTTAACTTTTGACGACCTTGATTTAGAATACGCAGAGGCTTATGAAAAGCAATCTGAGTGGAATAACGCAGATTTCGTAGATGCGTTAACCAACGCAAGCGTTGGTTCTCCAATGATTTATTCTGCTTTTGGTAGTTATGGATACGTTCATAACGTTCTTCTCGGTGTAAATGAAGAGCAAACGGATAAAATCAGCACTATTAGAACGGACAACGTAAATCTTTCAGATGAAGAATACGCAGAAAAGAGAAGAGATATCCTTGCATCAACTCTCGTTTCCGATTTGCGTTCAAGTTGGGTATTATCAGGATACGATACTGAAGTTAATGCAGAGGGTGAACTTATCTTTTCCGGTGATTATACTTTTGCTAAAGACAAAAACAACTCTCTTCCTTTACAAGGTGATTATAAAATGATTAGAGAGGCGGATGCGGAAAAGAAAACTCCCGCTCTTTACACTGTTACCGGTCTTCGTACTTATCAACTTGACGAATTCGTTTCATTTATGGATTCATATCTTGGCGGAACTCAAAATGATAATCTTTCCGAATATAGTGCACTTGGCGCATCAGTTTACGGTGCAAAATCTTTAGATGGCGTTTCCGAATACAAAGCGAAAATTAACGAATTACTATTTGCTTTCTCAACTGACGACGGTTCACTTAACACTTACGACGGATACGTTATTAAACCTGCTGTTGACGGGGCAAACAGTGAAGAATACGTTAAAACCTTTGGTGATGCTGGTAGAATTTTATTAGAACAAGGAACTGGCTACGTTATCGTTGCATCTGACTACGGTTATCACGTAATGTTCTATTCTGAAAGTTTTAACGTTGATTATAGCGTTCCCACTTTGGTTGAATATTTAAATAAGGAAAGTGGTGAAAACAAGAGTGCGGATGAGTGGAAATCTTATTATGAAAACTTAATTTCCGATTGGGAAAACTTTGAAAAAGAAGATAATTACCTCTTCCATACTGCAAACAATCTTACTTCTGCAAAGGTTACCAACTCTCTCGAAAGAATTAAGAGAGATATGATTAACACCAACCGTTATGAAGAGTCTGATAAGGTTGTTTTATACAAAAACTTGTTTGAGGACCTTTATAAATAAAAAGAATTTATAAACTTTCAGGGCAGAACTTAACGTTTTGCCCTGATTTAATTATTACTATGGTTATTTATTTAGATACGGAAACTACGGGGCTTCGCCCCGGCAATATTTGTCAACTTTCATATATTATTCAAAGGGGTAGCGGGGTTAAGCCTAAAAACTTCTTTTTTACGGTTGATTTCGTTGAGTATGGCGCATTAGCCGTTCACGGCTTTTCCGTGCCTTTGCTTAAAAGTTTATCGGGCGGAAAAAGGTTTGCTGATTTCATTGATGAGATAGAAGAAGATTTTAATCTCGCCGATTTAATTATTGCACACAACACTTCTTTTGACTTTTCCTTTTTAAGAGCGGAATTTGAAAACGCAAATAGATTTTTTAATTCTGAAAAAGGATTTTGCACTATGAAAAATTCGGTTGGCTATTGTAAACTAAGTAGAGCAAGCCATAGAGGTTATAAATATCCTAAACTTTCAGAACTATGTTCTTGCCTAGGTATTACCGATGCAGAGATATTAAATTTTGCCAAACAAACCTTTGATGCGGAGTGTGGATTTCACGACGCAAGGTTTGATACTTCTGCGCTTTTTTTGGCGGTCAATAATGGCACCAAACAAATTGAAAGTTTTTCTAAAATAAAAAAACATTTATATATAAATTAAATTATTGAAAACACTTTATCTAAAGGATAAGGTGTTTTTTCTTGACAATATTTTTAATAAAAAGTATAATAAGTATGAAAAGTATAACTATTCACACTAAAAAAAGGAGAGGGATAATGGAAAAAAATAAATACGTTGGAATATGCAAGGTAGGAGAGAAAGGGCAAATAGTTATTCCAAAAGAGATTAGAAATATGTTTGATATTAAGTCTGGCGATTCAGTTATTGTTCTTTGTGATAAGGAAAAGGGGATAGCCATAATTAAAGCAGATATGATAGAAAATTTAACGGATAAGGTTTTAGGCAAGGAGTTTAACTAATGGAGATTATAACCATTAATAACCTTTCTAAAGATTATAAAGGCAAAAAAGCGTTAGATAACCTTTCACTTACAATTAATGACGGCGAACTGTTTGGACTTTTAGGGGTGAACGGTGCGGGTAAGACAACGTTAATTAAAATTCTTTGTGGGTTAACTAAGAAAAATTGTGGTAAGATAATTATAAACGGATTTAATTTAGATATAGACGTTGAAAAAATTAAAGAAATTATTGATATTTCACCGCAAGAAACTTCCGTTGCAAATAATCTAACGGTAAAAGAAAACTTAGAGTTTTTTGCAAATATTTACGGATATAATAGCCAAGAAAGCATAAAGGAAGTTGTTGATGCTTTTAGTTTAAGCGAAGTGTTAAATCAAAAGGCGAAAACCCTTTCTGGCGGATATAAAAGAAGGTTGTCGATAGCGATAGCGTTAATTTCAAAGCCAAAAATTTTATTTTTAGATGAACCTACGCTTGGGTTAGACGTTTTTTCAAGGCGTGAGCTTTGGAGTATTATAAAAAAATTACGTAAAGATATTACTATTATATTAACTTCGCATTATTTAGAAGAAATAGAAAATTTATGCGATAGAGTTGCTATATTATCAAAGGGCAAATTGTTATTAACGGGAACGGTTGATGAGTTAAAGCAAAAGACTAACTCTAATAATTTTGAAGATGCTTTTATAAAGTTAGTGGAGGGAAAAAATGAAAAAGGCAATTAATTTTTATAAAAGAAATCTAAAAGAAGTTTTAAGAGACCCCATTATCTATATTTTTTGCTTGGGCTTTCCAGTTGTAATGTTTGCATTGTTTTTTATAATAAACAAGTTTACAAAGGGGCAAACGCCAACTTTTGAAATCCTTTCGCTATTACCGGGGATAATGGTCTTTTCTTATTCTTTTATAATGCTAACCTTAGGACTTATTGTTTCAAAAGATAAGCAAACTTTTTTTCTAAAAAGGCTATATTCTTCGCCTATGAAATCTTATGATTTTATATTAGGATATTTTTTTGTTGGAATTATAATAGGTATAGTGCAAACGATAATATGCATTTTAACTGCACTATTAATTTCATTTATATCAAAAAGTGGTTTTATGCCTTTTGGAAACGTTTTACTTTTAATAGTCAGCCAGTTACCCTTACTTATAACAAACGTATTTATAGGAATATTATTAGGAACGATATTTAACGATAAAAGTGCTCCTGGATTTTGTTCTGTGTTTATAAGTTTATCCGGTATATTAGGAGGGTGCTGGATGCCACTTGAAACTATGGGTGGCTTTGAAACGTTTTGTAGGTTTTTACCCTTTTATCCATCCGTTTATATAGGGAGAATAATCACTAACGCAACGAGTGCATTTGGGGTGAAATATGCTTTTAATAGCATTGCTCTTTTAGGTTTGATTTCAATAAGTGCGTATATGATTGCAAGTATAGCGTTTGCAGTATTTGCGTTTAAGAAAAATATGGTAAGTGATAATTAAAAAAACGCCTTTAATTAGGCGTTTTTTTCTGCATTTTTCTACGCACCTTATTTAGGTGGCGTTCAAAATTTCCAGAGTTTATAAATTCCGTTAAAACGTGTTGCTCCATAACGGGAACGGAACAGGAAAATTCTCCTAAAATTTTATCGTATTTTTCTAAAAGATTATCGGGAAGAATCATATATCCCATACGCATTGATGGAGATAAACTCTTTGAAAAGGTGTTTATATATATAACGTTGCTATTATCGCTTAAAGAATAAAGTGAGTCAATCGGGTTTCCTGGTTTAAAAAATTCACTTGCAAAGTCATCTTCTATAATAAAACCATTTCTTTTTTTCATTAGTGATAGATATTCGTGCCGTTTAGAAGCAGTCGCAGTTATTCCAGATGGAAAACTATTAAAGGGGGTAACGTGTAAAACGTTAAAGTCTTTTAGGGTAAGTTCTTCGCTTTTAATTCCGCTTTCTCCCATTTGTAGAGATATGGTTTTAACACCTAAACTATCATAAACGGAAGAAATCATAGAATAGCAAGGGTTTTCTATTCCATAAATCTTATCCCGTCCCAAAACCTTTACTGCACTTTCATATAGTTGTTCTGCACCCGAGCCGATAATAATATTTTTAGGCTCTACCACCATTTTTCTATATCTATATAGGTAATCTGATATAGCGTTTCTTAAAATGCCAAGCCCCTTATTTGGCGATTTAATAAATAGTTTCTCGCCTTTTTCTATTATAATTTTTCTAACCGTCTTAAACCATACAGAATATTCAAAATCGCAAGCAACCTCTTCATCATCTTTAACGTAGTTAATTGAAGATGCATTGAGCCTTGTCTTTGTAGTGTTTATTATATCGATAGGGCAAACAAAATATCCCTTTCTTTCTTCAGAATAAACGTAACCTTCTTCAAATAGCATAGCGTATGCTTTTTCTACCGTGATAACGCTAACACCATATGTATCGGCTGTAACCCTTTTCGAAGGTAACTTGCCGTTCGCTAAATATATGCCACTTTGTATCTTTTCTTTAATGTCTTTGTATATCGTAAAGTATTTTTTCATTGTTCTATCTGGTATTATAAAAAAGTTTAGTTTTGGTTATTTACATAATACCACACTTATGCTATTATGTAAAGGAAAAAAGGAGAGATAATATGTATAAAAGAGTTTTAACAATTCAAGATATTTCTTGTGTTGGTCAATGTTCGTTAACCGTTGCACTTCCTATAATTTCCGCTTGCGGAGTAGAAACGGCGGTATTACCGTCGGCAGTACTATCAACGCACACTGCTGGGTTTAAGGGATTTACTTTTAGAGATTTATCTTGTGATATGCAAGGCATTTGTGAGCATTGGGAAAAGGAAAAAATCACTTTCGACGGAGTTTATACCGGTTATCTTGGAAGTATTGAGCAGATTGATACCGTTAAGGATATAGTTAAGAGGACGCTAAAAAAAGATGCTCCTTTTATAGTTGACCCCGCAATGGCTGACAACGGCAAACTATATCCCGCATTTGACATAGAGTATGCAAACAAAATGAAAGAACTTTGTGCCCTTTCCGATTTTATTATTCCAAACATTACTGAAGCGTGTTATCTAACCGGTGTGGAATATAGGGAAGAATATGACGAAAAATATATTAAAGAGTTAACGGATAAGTTGTTAAGTTTAGGTTCAAAATGTGTTGTTCTAACGGGTGTTTCCTATAAAAAGGGGAAAACGGGGGTATTAGTAACAACGGGTGAGCATACGTCTTATTATGAACACGAAAAACTTTCAAACAGTTGCCACGGCACTGGCGATATATACGCATCTGCTTTCGTTGGTGCACTTATAAGGGGCAAAACGGCAGAACAATCTGCTAAAATTGCAGCCGATTACACCGTTAGTAGCATAGAGGAAACGGCTAAGATAGATAATCATTGGTACGGTGCTTGTTTTGAATTAGCCCTCCCAAAACTTATTTCAATGATAAATGAATAAAGATAGTTAAGTTCAAATAAAATTTAAGTCTAATAAAAGGCAAAAGGAAACCCCGTTTACAAAAGATTGCAAACGGGGTTTAGTATTATAAAATTAACTTAAATTATTCGTTTACTTCGATTTCAAAACCGTTTACGTATTTTTCACCTGAGGGGAGTTGTATAAAGTTTTCTCTCGTTTCAAAATCTTCTATAACTCCGTCAAGCCCAGGAACGCCTGCCCATGGTTCTATACAGATAAAAGGTGCTTTCGTTTTGGGATTATGCCAAAAACCTACGTACGACATTTCAGGGTATTTTACCTTAACGTATCTTTCCGTTTTATCACTCTTTAAGGTTACAGTTTTATCTACGCCGGTTAAAAATATTGCGTCGTTATTAAACATAGAGTGTTTTAAGGGAATTATTTTGCTTGCCTTTAAGGTAAAGGGTACGTTTTCGCCCGTGTAAAAACAGGTTGGGGAAAGAGCGAGTTTTTTTGCCCTACACTTATTTTCAAACTCCAAATAGTGGTCGCTAAATTCTAATCCCTCGCTAAGCGGAACGTTAAATCCAGGGTGACCACCGAGGGTAAAGGGGAGATTTTCTTCTCCCGTATTTTCAACCAAAAATTCCGTTTTTAACGTGTTGCCATCTAAGGTATAGGTTATAGAAAGTGAAAAATTAAAGGGATACACTTTTTTCGTTTCTTCGCTTTCGGTTAGTTTTAAGGTGATTTTTTTAGGAGCAAAGGAAACGACTTCAAACTCATAAAGTTTAATAAATCCGTGACAAGGTAATTCGTAGGTATTGCCTTTATAAAGGTATTTCCCCTCCCATAATCTACCGCAGTTGGGGAAGATGTTGGTTGCTCTGCTTTTCCAAAACTCTTCACTACCTTGCCAGAGATATTCAAAACTTGTGGTCTTGCCGTAGATGGATTGTAATTCTGCTCCCTTAGTGGAAACTATTACTTTAATTTTGTCGTTTTCTATAGCGTAATTCATATAATTCTCCTAACGTTAATTCGAGAAACATTGTAACACGAAGAGGGTGTTTTGTCAATGGTATGGGTAAGGAAAAATTGATATTGACAAATGTGCTTTATCGTGTTAAAATTTTAAAAAAGGGGGTAAAAATGGCTAACACTATTATTACTATAGGCAGAGAATTTGGAAGCGGGGGTAGAGAACTTGGTAGGCGTCTTGCAGAGGAACTTGGTTTTGATTATTACGACAAAGAAATAGTTTCGGAAATTGCAAAGAAAACTGCTTTTTCTGAAAAATACATTCAACAAATAGTGGAAAACAATCCACACGCACTTTATCCTATAACTATAGGGCACTCTTTTTCTTATTTAGATTCTTACACGTTAAAGCAAAAGCAGACAATTTTTAATGAGCAGGAAAACGTAATTCGTGAAATGGCAAAAAAGTCTAACTGCATTATAGTAGGGCGTTGCGCTGATTATATCTTGAGAGAATTAAATCCCTACAAGATTTTCGTTTATGCTAATATGGAAAGTAAGGTTCGCCGTTGTGTGCAACGTAACGAGCACGACGGTGGAGTGCTTTCTGAAAAGAAACTTATTAGACGCATTAAGAAAATAGATAAACAAAGGAAGGATTATTATAGATTTTTTACGGCACGAGAGTGGGGAAACAAGTTAAATTACGATATTTGTATTAATACTTCTTTGATGGAAATTAAAGACGTTATACCACATCTTGCAGGTATGTTTAAGTAAAATAAAATCGCTACTAAAACGTGGCGATTTTTTTTAGCCTTAAGTTTATACTCTATTAAAAAATGTTGCATACTTATTGATTTTATGATAAAATATTTGAGTATAATTATAGATTATTTCGTTTTATATCGTATAAGAGGAGAAATGTATGAAGATTAAAAGGCTTTTACTTGTTGCTATATCAGTGCTTTTTATGGCGAGTTCAACAGCTCTTTACGGTTGTGGACAATCTCACAAGCACGTGTTTGAATACAACTGTAATTCCGAATCACACTGGTTAGAATGTGATTGTGGCGAAATTAAGGAAAAGAGTGAAGCACAACACAGTTTTACTGATGGTGTTTGCGGGACTTGTGCTACCGAAGAGATGGTTGCCGGTTTGGAATTTAGTAGAGTAAAGAAAAGTGGGGAAACGGGTTATCACGTTAAAAGCTACAAAGGCAGTGAAAAAAACATAGAAATTCCTTTACAAGTATGTGGAAAGCCGGTAACAGGCGTTGCTTATAAGGCTTTTTCTGGATGTAGTGAGGTTGAAGAAATTATTCTTCCCGATACTGCCCTTTTCTTTGGTGACTACGCTTTTGAAAATTGTACTTCGTTAAAATATTTTGAAGAAAATGGATTTTTATATATTGGTAGTACCGTAAATCCTTATCATTATCTTGCTAAATCAACTGGCGATACTATAACTTCAGTAACGATAAAAGACGGTGTTAAGTTCGTTGGAACGGACGCTTTTTACTATCATAAACTTCTTAAAACGGTTAATATTCCCAAAAGTGTTGTAGGTTTTGCAAAAGGTGCTTTTGAAGGTTGTATAGAAGGTGTTCTTACTAAGGTTAACTATTTAGGTACGGCAGACGAGTGGGCACAAATTTATTTTTCTGAACCTTCGGCAAACCCCATTTATTACTCTAAAGAGTTGAGTCTTAACGGAAAGTTGATTAAAGATTTAGTTTTAAGCACACCAGTAATTTCTCAATATTCATTCTTTGATTGTGATTTTGAAACCTTAACGTTGGCAGAGGGTGTTGTAGTGGTTGGTAAGTCTGCTTTCCAAGCGTGCAACTACTATATTTCTAAACCTAACTATGTTTACTATTTTACGTCGTTAACGCTTCCAAGCACTTTAACTACTATAGAGCATAGCGCGTTTAGAAACTGTAGTAATTTAAAAAATATTACAATGCCCAAATCTGTGGTTAAAATTGGTACTCACGCATTTGCTAACTGTCACGACCTCGGTTTATTTTACTATGAAGGTACTACTAAAGACTGGAAGGCCATTGCTCTTGGCTACGGATGGACTTTTGGTGCAGAACGTTTGTCACAAGTTAGATGTGATGACGGAATAGTGGCAATTGCAAGGGAAGCAGAATAACAGTTAATTTATAATTAAAAAAGGCTAACGTGTCGTTAGCCTTTTTTCTTTTGCTTTTCTTATATTTTAATAACTTCTTGTCCGCCCATGAACGGTCTTAAAACTTCTGGCACGGTAATTGAACCGTCAGCATTTTGATATTGTTCTATAAGTGCGGGGAAAACTCTTGAGGTTGCAAGTCCAGAACCGTTCAAGGTGTGTAAGTATGCGGGTTTACCTGTTTTAGAATCTCTATACTTAGTGTTGTTTCTTCTTGCTTGATAATCGTTTGCGTTAGAAACAGAACTTACTTCTTTATAAATGCCCATTGAGGGTATCCAAACTTCGATATCGTACGTTCTTGCCATAGATGCCGAACAATCCCCAGCGGCAAGTTTACTTACACGGAAGTGGAGACCTAATTTTTCCATAAGTGATACGGCTTTATTTAATAGTTCGTTAAACGCCTCCATACTCTTTTCGGGATGCGCATATTGCACCATTTCCACCTTATTGAATTGATGACCTCTTATCATCCCACGTTCTTCCGCTCTATATGAGCCAGCTTCTTTTCTATAACAAGGGGTGTATGCAAAGAACTTCATAGGAAGTTTAGCCTCGTCCACGATTTCACCAGCGTAAAGGTTTACTAACGCTGTTTCTGCGGTGGGGAGCATAAAGCGATTTTTCTTTCTATCCTCGTCACAGTCAAGCCAATAAACTTCGTCGGAAAATTTAGGGAATTGCCCTGCGCCAAAACCGCAGTTGTAGCCGAGTTGGTGGGGAGGAAGAATAAATTCATAACCGTCTTTTAAATGTTCTTGAATAAAGAAATTTAATAATGCCCATTCAAGTCTTGCCCCATCGCCTCTATAAAGCCAAAATCCACCACCCGAAAGTTTTGTACCTCTATTGTAATCTATAATTCCGAGTTTAGTGCAAAGGTCAACGTGATTTTGCATAGGGAAGGGAAATTCCGGTTTGCTTCCTACCACCTTAATAACTTCGTTAGCCTCTTTTTCACCGGCAACCAAGTCTTCGTCGGGAATATTTGGGATAACGGATAGGGAGGAGAAAATCTTTTCGTCAATCTCCTTAAGTTTAGCGTCACCCTCGGAAATCTTGTCACCAAGCACTCTCATTTCAGCAAAAATACCGTCTACAGGCTTGCCTTCCTTTTTAAGTGCGGGAATAGAGGAAGAAACTTTGTTTCTTTCAGCCTTTAATCCCTCAACGTCTGAAATAATTTTTTTTCTTTCAACGTCAAGTGCAAGGATAGGGTCAAAATCTGCTTTATAACCTTTTCTTGCGAGAAGTTCTACAATCTTCTCTTTATTTTCCTGAATTTTCTTCAAATCAAGCATAGTATACCTCAGAATAAATAGTTAATTATATTATAGACCTATTTGCGACTAAAATCAATTTTTTTACGGCATATTTTTTAATTTTTTATCGTATAACTATCCAAAATGAAAAAAATTAACAAAATAAAGTAATTTTCCTATTATCTATTTGCAAAAATAAGTATAAAGTGGTAAAATATTTCAAAAGGTAGAGGTGTTTTATGAAGGATAGGCTTTTTCATATAAAAGAATTTATTGATAAAAACGGAAAAATTTCCTTTCACGAGTTAGAGTGTGCGTTTCCTGACGTTTCGTCTATGACTTTGCGTAGGGACCTTAACCGTTTGGAAGAGGAAAATGCCGTTATTAGAATTTCAGGAGGGGCTCTTTCCGTTAACACCGTGTTAAGGGCAAAGGAAGAGGATTTTTCCGAGAGAACCACTTATAATATATCTGAAAAACTTGAAATTGCAGACAAGGCTATAAAAATTATTGAGCCAAAGAGTTGTGTTTTTATCGACGGAGGCTCTACTACTACCTATTTTGCAAGGGCTCTTCCAGACGATAACTATTACGTTATAACTAACGCATTAATCGTTGCGGAAACCGTTTTGAGAAAACAAAAACCTACAGTTGCACTGCTTGGTGGTGATTTGAAAAAGAATAATTTTATTACTACGGGGCAAAGTTGTATAGATTTTATTAAAGATTTAAATATTCAGACTGCGGTAATGACGGCTACGGGGTACATTAAGGACACTGGTAGTTTCACTTGCGGAAGTCAATCTGAGGCGGAGGTTAAGCGTAACGTAATTAAAAAAGCAGACCTTGTTATTATGCTTCTTGATAGTTCAAAGGTTAATAAAAAAACACCGTACACATTTGCAAACCTTACCGACGTAAATTGTATGGTAGTGGATAAAAACTTTCCAAGAGAACTTAAAAACGTTATGGAAGAAAACGGCATTAAAGTTATTTAATAATTTAGGAGCAATATGTTTAAGAATCTTCGAGCCGATATAAGGGCGGCAAAAAGGTTTGACCCTGCTGCGAGAAGCAAATTTGAAATTTGGCTAACGTATTCTGGCGTAAAAGCACTTGCGTGGCACAGATGGGCAAACTTTTTATATAGAATTAAATTAAAGACGCTTGCACGTTTAACAAGCCAATACGCAAAGTTTTTAACGGGTATTGAAATACACCCTGCGGCAAAAATTGCAGGTGGCGTGTTTATTGATCACGGTACGGGGGTTGTTATCGGTGAAACAGCGGTTATTGAAGAGGGTGTGGTTATTTACCAAGGCGTTACGTTAGGCGGTACTGGTAAGGAAAAGGGTAAAAGACACCCCACTATAAAAAGAGGGGCAATGATAAGCGCAGGCGCAAAGATTTTGGGCGGTTTTACCGTTGGTGAATATGCAAAAATCGGTGCGGGTGCGGTAGTATTAAAGGAAGTTCCACCTTACGCAACGGTGGTTGGTGTTCCTGGGAACGTAGTTAGAATAAATGGCGAAAAATTAACTGATAACGATTTAGAACAGGAAAAGAGAAACCCCGTTCACGAGGAGATTTGTCACTTAAGAGAAACTATATTTGAACTTAGTAAAAAAATAGAAAAATTAGAAGAGCAAAACAGTAAAAAGGATTAGACTATGAAAATTTATAATACTCTTACCGGCACAAAACAAGAATTTAAGCCGTTAGTAGATGGAAAAGTTAATATGTACGCTTGTGGTATAACCGTTTCGGGTGAGGCTCATATAGGTCACGCATATCAAGCACTTATTTATGATATCATTAGAAAATATCTTGAAAAAAGCGGTTATGAAGTTATGTACGCAAGAAACTATACCGACGTTGACGATAAAATCATTGCAAAATCTAATGAAACGGGTATTCCTGCAGAAAAATACGCGTTAGATATGATAAAAAATATCGACGAGCAGATGAGGAGATTAAACGTAGACGACCCGTCTATTTGGATTAAGGCTACAGAAAGTATGGAGGATATAATTTCCTTTATTAATACACTTATTGAAAAAGAACATGCTTACGCTACGGAAAAGGGTGACGTATATTTTTCTGTAGACAGTTTTCCGTCTTATGGAAAGTTGTCGCACAGAAACTTAGAAGACGCTATGAATGGAGTTAGAGTGGATAACGACGAAATGAAACGTAATCCTCTTGACTTTGCGCTTTGGAAATCTGCAAAACCTGGTGAACCAATGTGGGATTCACCCTGGGGAAAGGGTAGACCCGGTTGGCATATTGAGTGTTCTGCAATGAATAAGAAAGCCTTTGGAGAAAGGATTGATATTCACGGCGGTGGTAGAGATTTAATCTTCCCCCACCACGAAAATGAAATTGCACAAACGGAGGCTCTCACAGGTAAGCAATTCGTAAACTATTGGATTCATAACGGGCTTATTAAGGTTAACGGTCAAAAAATGAGTAAGTCATTAGGTAACAGTTTACTATTAAAGGATTTACTTGATAAATATTCTGACGAAACTATTAAACTTGCCCTTTTAGAAACTAATTATAGGGGAGATATAAACGTAACTGATAAACTTTTCCCTGAGGCTGAAAAGCACTTATACGATTTTTATAAAGTTTTTGTTTTGGCGGAGGAAAAGGGCATTAAAGTTGAGGGCGAAAACGCTGAAATCGACCAAGAATTTAATAGGGCTATGGATGATGATTTTAATACCGCACTTGCTATTAGTAATCTCTACGCCTTATTTAAGAAGATTAAATCAAAAATTAACGCAGGGGATTTAAGCGCAGGGGCGGACCTAAATCAAATTAAAAAAACTTATTCTCTTTTGGGCTTATTTAAGAAAGACGCAAAGTCCTTCGTGTTAGACGTTGACGCTAAAGGCAGTGAAAATATTCCTGATGAAGTAAAGGCTATTGCAGAAGAGAGGCTTGTTGCAAGGGGAAATAAAGATTGGGCAACATCAGATTTACTTCGTAATAAACTTGCAGAACTTGGTTATGAAATTAAGGATGCAAAAGACGGTTATACGTTAATAAAAAAGTAGAGGCGAAAAAATGATTACTTCTAAAGAATTAAGAAACAAATGGATAAAATTCTACGAAAGTAAAGGTCACGTAAACATAGGTGCAGTTTCCTTAGTTGGCGACGGTACTACTGGTGTTATGTTTAACGTTGCGGGTATGCAACCTTTAATGCCTTATCTTCTTGGTAGAAAGCACCCTAAGGGGACAAGGCTTTGTAACGTTCAAGGTTGCGTTAGAACAGTTGATATTGAATCCGTTGGTGACGCTACGCATTTTACCTTTTTTGAAATGATGGGAAACTGGTCGCTTGGTGATTATTTTAAAAAGGAAAAAACTGCTTGGACTTTTGAACTTTTGACAGAAGTTTTCGGTTTTGATAAAGATAAAATTTGTTCTACCGTTTTCGAAGGTAACGACTTAGTGCCGAGGGATGAAGAAACGGCAAACTATCTTAAAGAACTTGGCATTAAAGAGGAAAACATTTTCTATCTTCCCAAAAAGGATAACTGGTGGGAATTAGAAGGTACCGTTGGTACTCCTTGTGGACCTGATAACGAATGGTTCTACCCAAGATACGATGGGGAAGGCACAAGTGATTTTTTAACCTCCGATAGATTTGTTGAAATTGGCAACGACGTTTATATGCAATATAAAAAGACGGCAATAGGTTATGAAGAGTTGGAAAACAAAAACGTTGACACAGGCTTTGGCTTAGATAGGCTTTTAGTTTTCCTTAACGGGCTTAACGACGGTTATAAGACTGACCTTTTCTCCGGTGCAATCTCCTACTTAGAAAAGATATCTTCTAAGAGTTACGATAATGACGAAAAGGCAAGAAAGGCTATGCGTATTATTGCCGACCATACGAGAACAGGGGTTATGCTTATCGGCGATAGTAACGGAATAGTTCCCTCAAATACGGGCGCAGGATACGTTTTAAGAAGACTTCTTCGTCGTGCAATTAGGTATTGTAGAGATTTAGAGGTTTCCTCTTCAGTTATTTTAGAAATTGCTAAAATATTTATTGAAGATATTTATGGCGAGGCATATCCCTTACTTTTAGAAAAAGAAGAATATATTTTATCGGAACTCGACAAAGAGGCTAAGAAGTTTGAAGCAACCTTAGTTTCAGGCATGAGAGAGTTTGATAAATGTTTGGTAGGTATGGAGAGAAAGAATGCGTTTATGTCGCAAAAAGACCCTTCTTACGTTCCCGAAATGGAAATTAACGGAAAGCAAGCGTTTAGATTGTACGATACCTTTGGTTTCCCATTAGAGTTGACTGTTGAACTTGCTGAGGAAAAGGGTATAACTGTAGACGTAAACGGATTTAACGAGGCTTATAAGGCTCACCAAGAACTTTCTAAAGCGCAGGCTCTTGCCGCTAAAGGTGGTTTAACCGAGCAAAGCGAAAAAACCATTAAATATCACACGGCAACACATATTATGCTTGCGGGACTTCGTAAAATGTTTGGTACGCAAACGGAACAAAAAGGCTCTAATATTACCGAGGAAAGACTTCGTTTTGACTTTAATTTAGACCATAAAATGACGGCGGAAGAAATTAGTGAACTTGAAAATTTCGTAAACGAAGTTATCCAAAAGAAAATCCCCGTTGTTAAAACGGAAGAACCCTACAACAAGGCTATTTCAGAAGGGGCTTACGGTGTATTCCACGCCGATAGTGACGACCAAGTGGTTACTATTTACACCATTGAGGGTGTGGATAAGCAAATTTGCGGTGGCCCTCACGTAGAAAATACCGGAGATTTAGGTTCTTTCAAAATAAAAAAGGAAGAAAGTTCCTCTTCTGGTGTTAGAAGAATTAAGGCAGTATTAAATTAAAAATAAAATTTTTGATAAAGTAAAATATTCGTTTGACAAAGCCTGAAAATTATTTTATAATGTTTAGGCTTTGTTAAGACGAGTTGTTTTTTTCGTTTCAGTCACAGAGCGTTAGGAACGCTCAATCCAATTGATTTGGGCGACAAAGTAACAATTTAATATAATAGGTAATTTTGTAATTACTAAGGCACGCACCGTTAGCTCAATTGTAAACTGAGGGCAGGTCAGGGGAAGTCCGTCATCGTATTTCCTCACTGTGTTCGGGCACAGAGCGTTAGGAACGCTCAATCCAATTGATTTGGGCGACAAAGTAACAATTTAATATAATAGGTAATTTTGTAATTACTAAGGCACGCACCGTTAGCTCAATTGGATAGAGCGTTGCGCTACGGACGCAAAGGTTAGGGGTTCGAGTCCCTTACGGTGTGCCAACAAAAAAAGGATAGGTTTTGTACCTATCCTTTTTTTGTTGTACTCTATAATAAACTAAAAACAACTAACTATGTTCCGTAGCACACCACATCCAATTGAGAGCTCAATTGAAACTGAAAGTATCGTCAAAGGTAGCACGTCAACCGTATTTCCTACGCTGTCGCTTCGGGCACAGAGCGCCATCGCTACGGACGCAAAGGTAAGGGGTTCGATCGACTAGCGTCGGACGGCAACCCCTTTGTCGCCACGGATTATCGCTATATGTCCGTGCGACATTTCCCCTAACAGGGGAATCCCCCTTACGGTGTGCCAACAAAAAAACAAATGAGGATACTCATTGGTCTTTTTTTATCTATATTTGGGCCATAAAATTTATTGGTTTATATTTACTAGTGTTGACCAGCAACAGCATACAATGGATTATGATAAGTGGTTACGTGAATTTTTAGATAATTAATATTCTACAAGACCTAATATATAATCAGATTTAATATCTAAAAGCTTACATAATTTTGCTAGTGTATCTAATGCTGGAAATATATTTTTTTTCATATACTTTGATACAGTTTGAGGTGAAACGCCTATTTTAAATGCAATTTCTTTTTGTGTTAATTTTGAATTTGTTATTTCTGCTCTTAACCTTTTTTGAATATTTGCTAAATCCATTATTTATCCTCCCTACCTTGTGAAAAATAATCGCATAATATACGATATTTTTCTTGACAATCGTATATTAGGTGATTATAATTTACTTAAACTTATTTTATGGAGGTGTGTATGAAAAAATTTACTGCTCAAATAATATGTGCAATTTTAATTGTTTTTTCAATTGCGCTAATTCTCCCACAGTCTTTAATGGTTAAAGTAGGAAGGGGGAATAAAGCAGATGCAAAGATCGAAAACATTGAGGAGTTTTCTGAATTGTTAAATTTTGTTTCTGGAAGTAGAGATGTGGACACAAATGTTTCTGCAAAAAGTAGTGAGATATCATTGTTCGCTGATGAAAAAGAAGAAATATTAAACAATCAAAAGTCTAATAAGTATCAAAGCGTAACAATTTACGATACAATGTCTGCTTTATCTTCTAGTGAGTATTACTATAGTACTGACGACGAAACAATTAGACAAAAAGCAACTAGCAATATTGAGCGTTATTTAACTATATTCTTGACGGAGAATAGTTCTTATTATAGCTCTATTGGTAAAATGATTTACTATAATTATGAGAACAGCTCAAAAAAAGATAACAAAGAAGTTGATTATGCTATTTGTTTTGATATAGAGGTTTATTTTGACGAAAATCGTGTTTTGTGTAAATTTAATCGTATGGATTTTGCGCAAAAAAGCTCTAGCATTGAAGAAAAAGAACAAACGGATGATTTTAATAAAGATTGGTTAGGCAAGTGGATTGAGTTTGATAGTAACGAAGAAATCGATGATTTAACTGGGGTAGACGTACTTAATAGGCAAAAATTAAGTAGAATAGGAAAATATTTTAGAGAAAATGAAAATAGTAATTTCTTAAAGGAGGGGGCATTATATACAATTAAAAAGGAATTTGCTTTAGAAATGTTTTCATATATTCTTTCTTCAAGTTTGCCAGAGGAGGGTAAATATAATTTTAGTGTAGATTTTTCTAATGAAATTAAGCCATCAACTATATTTCAATATGAATATTCAGATTTTTATGAAAATAATAATTCACGTTATAAAGAAAACCAAAAGATTTCTGGCAAGTCAATAGAAAATATTTCCTTTACAAATATAAACAATACAATTTGTAATATTAATGATAGTATTGAGACGATAAAATTTGATGAATTAATAGGAGATTAAATTATGGAGAATAGTAAGAAAAATATGTTTGTATATTCAAAGCAAAATGAATTAATCTTAAAAATTCTTGGTTATTTCTATTTCGCTATTTTAACAATTACATTTATCTCATTTATAGTTGGCGCTATAACCTTATATGGGGAAGATGTCAATATTATTTCGGCAATAGTCATGGCAATAAACCTTTTTACAATACCAGAAACTGCTATTTATCTATATTTAATGAAGGCTGTAATTGGAATATTATATATTACTTACTTAGTTAAGGGGTTAAAATGCTTTATTAAATCTTTTAATATTTTCTTGAATATAGTAAATAAAAAATATAAAATATTTAATAATTTAATTACTGAAAATAATAATGCAAGAAGATTTATGCAAAGTATGTTTAAGTACTTTCTAGTTTTTATACTAGTTTCAACCATGCTTTTGGAATACAAAGTTAAGAGTTTAGCTGTTGTTGTGATAATATTAAATACTCTCTCACTAGTAGTGACAGAATTTTTATATTCTAAATTCAAAAACTATAGTATAGAGTGTAGTGTGTATAGAACAACTTGTTGCGCAATTGTGTATATAACCGTTTGTATTTTACTTATTATTTTATCCAAGCCTTATTTGAAGACTGTTATAGAAGGGTTTACATTGCTTTCTAGGATGCAAGAAACTGTTGCATCAAAAGCATTTATAGATATTTATTCATTTTTAGTTCAACCTATAATTTTTTTAGCTTTGGGGGGAATTACTATTTTTCTAATAATTGAATTGTTAGATGGATTTCAATTTTATTTAGATAGTTTAACAGTGGAAAATAGCTCAAAAGCATTAATGATTACTGCAATAATAGTTGTTGCCTTTGACTTTGTTATTTGCATAGTTTCTGGACAAATAATTTCAAATATAAAAATTAAGGAAACATATAATATAATTAAAACTAATTTACCAGTACTGCTTTGCGGGATTGTTTTATTTTGGGCATCTAAATTTAAAAACAAAACAGAAATAGCAGTGCACAAAAAAAATATTGAAAATAATATAGTTAATGAAGGCTCAACAAAAACAGCGTAGAGATAGAAACCAATCTTAAATTGTAATTGGTAAAATAAAACAACCCAAAACATTAAGTTTTGGGTTGTTTTATCTTACTAAAAAAGGGAGTCGAACGGGTAGGAATCGGCAACTTAAAAGAAGGAGAAAAGATAAATAGTTGCCGACGGAAGGTAGACACCTACCTTCCGCTACCCAGGCGTGATAGTAAGGCAAAGCCTTACGGAGCGAGTCCCTTACGGTGTGCCATAAAAGGACTAAATTGAACGGATTTATTCTAACCAAAAGGTTTAAAAAACAAAGTTTTGAAGCCCCCACGGACGCAAAGTCTTATTTGTAAATATGATAGTTCTTTTAACACGAAAAATCTTTAGAATGTGAAAAGTGAAAGGAAAAAACTTTTTATTTTCTTTTGTTTTTATTGATATTGTAGGATATATATGCTATAATCTACCATGGAGGAAATACTAATGTGTAATTATAAAGTTATAGATTTTCATACTCATCCTTTTGATAGTGATGAAACCAATATTTGCCATCACAAGACCTATTGTGATATGAGTATTAAAAATACTGAAAGAGATTTAAGAAATTTGGGCGTGCAAAATATTTGTGGCTCAATCATCACTCGTAATAAGCCCGAAGTGATTACCTTTGATTTTGTTAAATCTCTAAACGACAAGGCTATTAAACTTGCTAAACAATATAACGGGTTCTATATTCCTGGAATTCATATACATCCGGATTTCGTTAAAGAGTCTGTTTTAGAGGTGGAGAGAGCGCATAAAGAGGGCGTAAAGATAATTGGAGAATTAGTCCCATCAGTTTTTAAATGGACAATTTTTCCTTACGCATGTAAAGGAATGCATGAAATTTTTGAAGCGATAGAACATTACAAAATGATAGTAAGTTTTCATGGGCATACTGCTTATGACGAGACGGCTGTTAAACAGACGGATGAAATGGTAAAAACCCATAAAAACATTACCTTTGTTGGCGCACATATTTGTGACGGGGCAGTGTTAGAATCGCATATAAGAAGATTAAAAGAAAATGAAAATTATTTGGTAGACCTTTCTGGTGGAGGAGTTTATAGGCACGGAGTATTAAGACACGTTATAGACGAGTGTGGAGCAGATAGGGTGCTTTTTGGTTCAGATTATCCTGTATGTAATCCATCAATGTACGTTTATGGTGTTGCGAAAGACTTTTTGTTATCTGAAACGGAAAAGAAAAAGATTTTATATGAAAATGCAAAAAAGATTTTAGGTTTGTAAGGCGTAACTTGTTTTGGTTAATAAAGTATTACAAAAAATTGACGAATTATATGAAAAAAATCAAAAGCTTTTAGACGACATAAATGATATATTTGAAAAGTTTGGGTTTACTACCTTGAAAGGTGCAAAACGTACGGGTGGTTCTGATACGGCTTATACTACAGAGGCTGGTATACCTTGCTTAGACAGTTTTGGAGTTATCGGTAATAAATTCATTCTAAAGACGAAAACGCATAGTTGGAGAGTTTAAGGGAAAAGGCAAAAAGGCTTACTCTAATTACCATAAATCTTAAATAAAATTTATAAAAAACCTTAAAAATTTTCCAAAACTTGTTGACACTATTAGAAAATAGTTATATAATTTACTCAATTGAGGAGCAAAAAACAATGAAACATGGATACTTTTTTTATTTTGCATATTACTTTAAGGCGGATATAAATTAATATCGGTTGTTTTTTGTTGTATAAAAAAGTAATTATTAGATGACCGATTATATTAATCGGTCATTTTTTTTAGGAGTTATTATGATTATAGTCGTTAAAAAGGAAAGCGAACGCAAACAGGTTGAGAATTTAATTAAATGGATTGATTTACAAGGTCTTAAGGTGGATTTAAGTTATGGCGAAAATTCCACCGTTATAGGATTAGTAGGCGACACCTCTAAAATTGATATAGAACTTGTTCGTTCTATGGATATAGTAGAAAAGGTTAGTAGAATTGGTGAGCCGTATAAGTGTGCAAACCGTAAATTTCACCCAGAAGATACGGTGGTGAAAGTTGGAGGTGTTAAATTTGGTGGCGGAACTTTCCAAATGATTGCAGGGCCTTGCTCGGTTGAAAGTGAAAAGCAAATAGTTGAAATTGCTAAAGCCGTTAAAGAGGCAGGTGCAACGGTGTTAAGAGGTGGCGCATTTAAGCCGAGAACTTCACCATACGCTTTCCAAGGATTAAGAGAGGGCGGGTTAGACCTTTTGTTAAAGGCGAAAGAAGAAACGGGTATGCCTATCGTTACCGAGATAATGAGTGTTAGACATATA
This sequence comes from Christensenellaceae bacterium, assembly GCA_045654365.1. Lineage (GTDB taxonomy): Bacteria > Bacillota > Clostridia > Christensenellales > Borkfalkiaceae > UBA1259. The sequence continues at coordinate 74,722 of JAZONF010000010.1, forward strand.
GACCTATTTAAAGACGTTGATATAGTTCAAATAGGCGCAAGAGATATGCAAAATTTTGAACTGTTAAAAGAAGTTGGTAAAATGAACAAGCCCATTATGCTCAAGAGGGGGCTTGCAAACACTATTGAAGAGTGGCTTATGAGTGCAGAATATATTATGAGCGAGGGAAATAAAGAAATTATTCTTTGTGAAAGAGGAATAAGGACGTTCGAGCCTTTAACGAGAAACACTTTAGACCTTTCTGCAATTCCATTGCTTAAGGAACTTACTCACTTGCCTGTAATTGTTGACCCTAGCCATGCATCAGGACTTTCAAGGTTGGTTAAGCCTTTATCACTTGCGTCAGTTGGCGTTGGTGCGGACGGACTTATGATAGAAGTTCATAACGACCCCGCAAGGGCATTGTGTGATGGTGCGCAGTCTATTAAACCAGAGCAGTTTAAAGATATCGTAGAAAATATAGACGTTATGCTCCCACTCGTAAATAGAAAGAGGGGATAAAATGAAGGTTGGAATAGTAGGGCTTGGGTTGATGGGCGCATCTTTTGGGCGTACCGTAAAAAATAAAACTCAAGACAAAGTTTTTGGAATTGACCGTGATGAAACGGTTATGTTAAAAGCGTCGCTAATAGGGTGCGTTGACGGTGTTTTAGATAAAAACACTTTGCCTATTATAGATTTATTGATTATTTCCGTATATTCACGTGATTTTTTAAAAGTTGCAAAAGAGTATTTGCCTTACTTAAAAGAAGGGGCAACGGTAATTGATTTTTGCGGAAATAAAGTTGATATATGCACGGATATGAAAGAACTTTCTAAAAAGTACGATAAAATTAATTTTATCGGCGGACATCCTATGGCGGGTAGAGAGTTTAGTGGGATAGACCATTCGGTAAAAACACTTTTTGAGAGAGCATCAATGCTTTTAGTGCCGGTTAAAGCCGATATATTCGTGGTGGAAAAAATAAAAAAATATTTTATATCGTTAGGGTTTGGCGAAATCGTTTTTACCGATGCTGACACTCACGATAGAACTATTGCTTTTACTTCTCAACTTTGCCATATAGTTTCAAACGCATATATTAAGAGCCAAACGGCAAAAGAACATCACGGATTTTCTGCGGGAAGTTATAGAGATTTAACGAGGGTTGCAAGGCTTAACTCTAAAATGTGGAGTGAACTTATGATTGATAATGCCGATAAACTTATCCGTGAACTTAACGTTTTAATGGAAAATCTAAAAAAATATCAGTCGGCACTATTTAATAAAGACGAAAAGCAATTACAATCCCTTTTAGAAGAGGGGAATTTATTAAAGTTAGACATTGATTCGAGGAAAAATAAATGAGATTAACGGTAAACGCACTAAGGAAATACGACGTAGTAACGGAAACTTCCTTTTCGCCTTTAGTAGAAGAAATTAAAAAATTTTTTAACGGAAATAAAATTCTAATCGTTACCGATTCAAACGTTGAAAAACTTTATCTTGAAGAGTTGAAAAATCTTCTTACCGACTACCAGGTGTTTTCCTACGTTTTAGATGCGGGAGAAAGTTCTAAAAACATGGATAACTATATTAAAATAATAAACTTTCTTGCCGACAATTCCTTTTATAGAAAGGATATGATTATCGCACTTGGTGGTGGCGTAGTCGGTGACCTTGCAGGGTTTGTAGCCTCTTCTTACATGAGGGGAATAGTTTTAGTACAATGTCCCACCACTTTGCTTGCAAGCGTGGATTCTTCCGTTGGTGGGAAAACGGGAGTGGATTTACCGCAAGGTAAAAATTTAGTGGGTGCATTTTATCAGCCCTATTTAACCTATATAAATCTCTCTACCTTTTCCTCTCTTCCAGAGCGGGAAGTAAGGTGCGGTTTGGGTGAAATAGTGAAATATGCCTATATTTCTACTTCTATTTCAGAAGAGTTGTTATCACGGGGCATAACGCAAGAACTTATAATCGAGTGTATACAAATAAAGGCTCAAATAGTTAGTGAGGACGAGTTTGATAATGGTAAACGTGCAATCCTAAATTTAGGACATACGGTAGGGCATGCAATAGAATCGCTTGCAAACTATACTCTTTCTCACGGAAGTTGCGTTAGTTTAGGTATAAAAAAAGTTATTGAAATGTCAGCAAAGTTTTATAACCTACCCACCGAAAAGGTGACCTCTTTTAATAAAATTTTAGCATTTGCAGGTGAAGGTGGCAATATTACCTTTGATACCGAAAAAATTATAGAAAAAATTTCTATGGACAAAAAAGCATTGAAGGACGGAGTAAATTTTATCTTAATTAAGGATTTTGGCGACGTTAGGATAGAAAAATTGAGTTTAGATAAGATAAAAGAATTGATGTTATGAAGGTAAGTGTAAGCAAATCTCGATACTTTGGTGAGGTGAAAGCCGTTCCATCAAAGTCATATGCGCATAGGTTGATAATTTCCGCTTGCTTAAAAAAGGGAGAAACTTTTATAAAAGGGGTTGGAAGTAGTGACGACGTTATTGCAACGGCAAGGTGCATGAACGCACTTGGCGCAAGCGTACGACTAATTGACGGAGATGCATTTGTAAAAGGGATAACAAAAGTTAATAAAGGCGTTACTTTGGATGCTGGTGAAAGCGGTTCAACGTTAAGGTTCTTACTGCCGATAGTAACTGCGCTTGGGGCGGAGGCTAACTTTATCTGTAGGGGAAAACTATCGTCACGCCCTAACGACGCTTTAATTAGTGCTTTAAATTCAAACGGTGCTAAGGTTAGCGGGCTAAACGCTTTAGGTAAATTAAGTAGTGGAAATTATTTAATAGACGCTACCATTAGTTCGCAATACATAACTGGGCTTTTGTTTGCGCTACCTTTACTTGATGGAGATAGTAGGATAATTTTTTCAGGTGCTCCGGTTAGCAAAAATTATTTAGACATAACAAAAGAAGTTTTAGATTTATCTAACGTTAAATACCTTGAAGAAGAGAAAGGTTTTTTAATTTTTGGAAATCAGGAATATACACTTCTTGACCAAGTAACGTGTGAGGGGGACTGGTCAAGCGCAGCATTTATGCTCGTTGCCGGTGCAATAGGCGAAAGTGTAAAAGTAACTGGGCTAAATCTTAATTCTATGCAAGGCGATAAAGTGGTTTTAGACGTTATAGAAAGTTTTGGAGCGGATATAGTTTGTGGAAAACAATCGATAACGGTTACAAAAAAGGAAAATAAACCTTTTAGCGTGAATTTGGAAAATGCTCCCGACCTTGCACCCATTTTATCTGTACTTGGCGCATTTGCGAAAGGGGAAAGTAGATTATACGGTGTTGAAAGACTTCGTATAAAGGAAAGCGATAGGTTAAGCGCAATTATTGAAACTCTTAGCCTTGCTAAGATTAAAGCAAGTTATAACGGAGAGTTTTTAAGCATTATAGGCGGTGAGCCAAGGTCTGCTAACTTTAGCGGATATAACGACCATAGAATGGTTATGAGTGCAGTACTTTTGGCGGGACTTATAGACGGAGTTTCAACTGTTGGTGATAAAGAGTCGGTAAATAAGTCTTATCCAACTTTTTACGAGGATTTTAAAAAGATAGGAGGAAAACTAAATGTCGAAATGGTTAGGGAATAAAATTTCCGTAGAAATTTTCGGCACTTCGCACGGTGAAGAAATAGGCGTTAAATGTGAAAATTTCCCCAAAATTAAGATTGACGAGAAAAATCTTCTTGCCTTTATGAAACGTAGGCAAGGGGGGCAAGGTTTAGGCTCAACACCAAGAAAGGAGAGCGATTTACCAGAGTTTATTCTTGGAGTTAGCGACGGAGTTATTACGGACGGAACTTTTACAGCCGTTATAAAAAACGAGAATAAGAAAAGTTCTGATTATAACGAACTTTACGGAAAGCCTCGCCCATCTCACGCAGATTATTGTGACTACGTTAAAAACGGCACGCTTGATTACCGTGGTGGCGGTAGATTTTCCGCAAGATTAACCGCTCCTATTTGCGTTGCTGGGTTTATTGCTAAAGAATATCTTAATTCTAAAGGTATAAATGCGCATGCGTATATTAGTTCGGTTGGAAAAATAAATGGAAAATCGTATAAAACGGGCGTTGATAGGCAGGAGATAGAAAATATAGTTGGATTTCCATCACTATCTAATAAGAAAAAGATGGAAAGAGAAATATATAAAGCCCTTAAAAGTGGTGATAGCGTAGGAGCAACGTGTGAGTGTGTCATATACGGTCTTAACGCTGGTGTGGGCGATGATTATTTTGACGGCTTAGAGGGAAAGATTGCCTCTCTCCTTTACGCAATACCCGCCGTTAAAGGGGTGGAGTTTGGTTTAGGTTTTGAACTTTCAAAAGGGTACGGCAGTAAAATGAACGACGCATTTTATTTTGACGGAGAAAAGGTTAAAACTAAAACTAATAACTCAGGAGGGATAAACGGAGGCATTTCCAACGGTATGCCCGTTACTTTTAGGGTGGCTTTTAGACCTACTCCCTCTATTAGTAAGGAACAAGAAAGCATAGATTTAATAAATAAAACTAACGTTAAGATAAAAATAAAAGGAAGACACGATGCATGCGTTGCAGTTAGGGCGTTGCCCATAATTGAAAGTATGGTTTATCTTGCATTGCTTGATTTAGGAGTTTAATTATGAATATTGAAGATTTAAGAAAAGAAATTGACGCTATCGACGACGAACTTTCCTCTCTCTACGCTAAGAGAATGGACGTTTGTAAAAAAATCGGAGAGGAAAAGGCGAAAGATAATTCTTCGGTTAACGTTCCCAAAAGGGAGAACGAAATACTCGTTAGGGTAACTAAGAATACTCCCGACGAACTTAAACTTTACGTCAAGCAGTTTTACGATAATATTTTTATGCAAAGCAAAAATTATCAAAATTCTTTAACGGAAAAGCAATCTCCTTCAAGTAACGCCATTAGGGCGTATCTTAAAGGGGAGAGAAAGAATTTCCCTATAAGTGCAACCGTTGCTTGTCAAGGAGTAGAGGGAGCGTTTAGTGGAATTGCTACAAAAAGACTTTTTGAGATTAGTGATATAACCTATTTCAAGAATTTCGAGGGTGTATTTAACGCCGTGGAAAAGGGACTATGTGATTACGGTGTTTTACCTATCGAAAACAGCACGGTAGGCTCTGTTCTTTCCGTTTACGACCTTATGAAGAAACACAGTTTTTATATAGTAAGAAGTATAAGGGTAAAAATAAGCCACTGCTTAGTAGCAAAGAACTTAAATGAAAAAATAACGAAGATATATTCTCACGAACAAGCAATTAGTCAATGTGCGGAATTTATTAAAAGCATAGGCGCAGAGGCTGTTGCTGTGGAAAACACTGCGGTTGCTGCCCGTATGGTTGCGGAGAGTGACGAAGAAGGTGCTTGTGCTATTTGTAGTGAGGATTGCGCAGATATATATAACCTTAAGGTAATTAAAAAGGATATACAAGATAACGGACTTAATTTTACCAGATTTATTTGCATTTCAAAGAATTTAGAAATTTATAAGGGTGCGGATAAAATAAGCGTAATGACGGCGTTAGAACACAAGGTTGGAACACTTAATAATCTTCTTTCAAGGTTTTATACTCAAGGGCTTAACCTTACTAAACTTGAATCACGCCCAATAGGTGGAGGGGAGTTTGAATTTATGTTCTACTTCGATTTCGTTGGGGACGTTGAGAACGAAGGAGTATTAAATCTTTTAGCCGACCTTGAAACGACTTCTGATAAATTCGTATTTTTGGGTAGTTATAAGGAAAACGTATGAAATACTGTATTATCGGCGAAAGGTTAGGACATAGTTTCTCTAAGGATATTCATACCGACTGTGGGCTTTCTTACGTTATAAACGAGCTAAAAAGGGAAGAGTTGGCGTCTTTTATGAGAAATTGTCCTTTTGACGGGTTTAACGTTACCATTCCTTACAAAACGGAGATTATAAAATATCTTGACGGGGTTGATGAAAGCGCAAAATCGATAGGTGCGGTAAACACCGTCGTTAAAAGAGAAGGAAAACTGTACGGATATAATACCGATATTTTCGGTATGGAAAAACTTCTTGAAAAAATAGGCGTAAACTTAAAAGATAAAGTCGTTATGATTTTAGGTAGTGGTGGTACTTGTAAAACCGCTACGGCACTTTGTAAAATTAAGGGCGCAAAAAAGATATATAACCTTTCACGCTCTGGGGAGATAAATTATCAAAATTATCACGAACGAAAGGACGTGGAAGTGATAATAAACACAACCCCCGTAGGTATGTTTCCAAACAACGGCGAAAAACTTATTGAGTTAAAAAAACTTCCAAACTTAAATGGGGTTATTGACTGCGTGTATAATCCTCTTAAAACTGCGTTAGTTTTGGAGGCGGAAAGGTTAAACATACCTTGTGCGGGTGGACTTTATATGTTAGTTGGTCAAGCGTTTGGAGCGCAGGAAATTTGGCTAAATAAGAAAGTTTCGACCTTAGTGTTTGACGAGTATTACGAAAAACTTCTCCGCCAAAAGAGAAATATAGTTTTAATGGGTATGCCATCTTGTGGGAAAAGTACCATTGGAAAATTGGTTGCGGAAAAATTGGGTAGAGAATTTATCGATACTGACAAACTCATTGAAGAAAAGGAAAATAGAAGTATTGAACGGATTTTTAATGAGGACGGAGAAGAGTATTTTAGAGCCTTAGAAAGGGAAGTTATAAGAGAAGTTTCTAAGAAAAATTCAGTTATAATTTCCGTTGGTGGAGGAGCGCCTATTTTTGAGGAAAATAGGTGGGCTTTAAGACAAAACGCTTGTATCGTATATATTAAAAGGGAGTTATCTTATTTAGTTAGCGACGGAAGACCGCTAAGTAAGAGTGAAGGGATAGGTGCGCTTTACGAAAAAAGAAAGGGTATTTACGAGCAGTTTGCTGATTATACCGTTTATAATAACGGAGATATTTTAGAGGCTACCAAGGAGATAATAAAAATATGAAAATTTTAGTAATAAACGGACCAAACTTAAATATGCTTGGAATAAGAGAGCCTGAATTATACGGAAAAAAAGATTATAAAGGCTTAGTTAAATTAATTAAAGCACACGCTAAAAAAAAGGGTGTAAAGGTGGAAACGTATCAATCTAATTATGAGGGAGATATCGTTACGAAAATTCAAAAAGCCTTAAAAAATACCGATGCAATCGTTATTAACGCAGGGGCTTACACGCATACCAGCGTTGCTATCTTAGATGCGCTTAAAAGCGTTAATATTCCAACGGTTGAAGTGCACGTTACCGACGTAAATAATAGAGATGATTTTAGAAAAATAAGTTATATTTCTCTGTTTGCAGAGAAAGTTGTCGTGGGTAAAGGTTTTAACGGATATTTAGAGGCAATAGATTACTTAATATATAGATAGACAAAAAGCATAATCAAAAAAGCGGTGGATAAAATCCATCGCTTTTTCTATACTTTCTATTTAGGTTTTTGCTAAATTTATTTAGAGCCTACTCTACTGTCCTTTCTTTTATCTTCTTCTGAAAGGTCGTTAAACTTAACTAAATTGTGGTGCATTTTACCCAAGTCGTTTCTTTTTTCGTTATAAACGTACCCCTCTGAACGCATGTAGGCGTTCCAACGTTTGTGCTCTAAATTTTCTATGATATCTCGTTCTTCAGCAGTTAAATTCTCTTCTTTTTTATCTGCTCCCTTAATACCGCATTTAATTCTCGCTTTCATATGAAGTGCGGATGCGGAGGAGGAGCGATAGTTATATTCGTATTTCCAAAAATCTTCTTCCGAGCCGTATTTTAAGTGGCGAGAAAGTGCGTCGTCTTCAAGTTCCGAGTCGATAATAACTGCCTCGCTATACGTGGTGTCAATACCACCTATAAAGTGGAAGTCGTACTTTTGGTGTTTGAAGTTTTCAGCATTTAATAATGCTTCTTTTTGGTCGCTATCATAAACTATCGTGCTAATAATCGGTTTAGCACCTATTCTTTCAAACAACATACGCATTTTTGATGCACATTCAATATTAACAGTGTCAGAACCAAGGCTTATGAAAACGAACGTTGCGTCGTCAATACCTTTTATTAGCTCGTCAAACTCTGCCGTTTTATAGTTAATTCCCGAATGGATTGTTATACTATATTCCGCCTCTCCGGGGATAGAAACGCCGTTATATCTACGGTCCATAAGTTCTGGACACTCTGAAGTGAATATAGAGCCTGCTTTTTTATCACCGTCAAAAGCGTTTATCTTTATCTTATAGCCATCCATTTGACAGTACCAAGCAAGCGTTTTAGCCATTGCCTTACCATACTGTCCAAGACCGATTACTACAGCAGAAATAACTTTTTTGCCTGAACCTTCTTTATCTAACTTTGCACTCTTAAATAAAAGTTCGTATCCGTTATCGTAAAGCGTACGGTAGGTTAATGATTGCGCATAGTTTATTCTTCGTATCTTAATTTTGGTGTTTGGGAAGGAACTTATTAAAAGGTCACTAATAACGTTTTTAGAAAAGAGGAATATTTCCGTGTTTTCCCTTTGGTTGAATTCCTTATTTAAATGCATAAAGGCTTTGCTGTTTTCATCTTCCGTTTTATTTAGAATAAAAAACATTAGTTTGGCTTTCTTGCTATGAGTGTTAAATTTAACGAGAGTGATATCCTTTTTAAAGCAGATAGCGTTAATTTCTCCCGCTCTTTCTAAAAGTTCAAAAGAATCCTCGTCATCAGAATTATAAACGTCGGTAAAAACGATAACCGCCTTTTTGTGGTTGTTATATATGTCGGTTGCAAGAGTAACTGCGTAATCGTTTAATTCGCTAAAAACGTAAGCATCTTTACCATATGCTAATAAATATCTCAAAAAGGCTATTGCGTTTTTGAAAAAGGAAAGGATAAACCCAAAGGTGAGTAATGGGGATACGATAAACAATAAGCACGCTAAAATGGGGTAAGCGTTTCTTAGTACGGGACTAAGCGAGTTCACAGAGGAATTTATCATTTCAAAATCGCTATCCACTACGAAAAGCCTTAACGTATTATGAATAGACAATATTATCGTCTTAAATACTTGGGCAGATTGCGTTCCCGTATCCTTAAAAAACTCTGCATATATGGGCAAAAACATTGTAAAGCCCGATAATGCGGTAAATACTATCATTAAGTTGAAAGGTTTAATAGTTGGAAGTTTATTTTTTCTCTTAGGTTTAACAAATAATGCGATAAACCCTAAAAGGAAAAAAACTACCGAAATTATAAAACAAATTTGCCAAATCATATTTTACCTAAAATTTAATCTAATTGTGGTTGGTGTTTAATATTTTTTCTTTCGCAATAATTAGCTGCTGCGGAGTGTTTGCTACAGATAACCGTTACGTTTTCACAGCCGTTAAGTACACCCCAGCCAAAATCTTTAACTGAATCGGGAATAACTAAGGTTTTAAGATTGGTGCAACCTCTAAAAGCAGTGTCGTCTATACGCACAACGGAATCGGGTATAACTACGTCGGTAAGTGAAGTACATCTATAAAATGCACCTTCACCGATTTCATAAACGCTATCGGGAATTTTAATGGTTTTTAGGTGGTTACACTCGCAGAACGCCCAGTCGCTAATAACCGTTACGCTATCGGGGATAGTGTATTCTTCTAAAGACTTGCATGCGGGAAAACAAATAAGGGTAGACTTACTTTTATTGAAGAGTATATCGTCAACCGATTTAAAATACTTGCTTCTTGGTTCAACTATAATTGACGTAAGACTGCTACAACCTCTAAAGGGGCTCATGCCGATGCTGGTAACGGAAGCAGGTATAGTAATACTTTTTAACGCCGTACAATCCTTAAAGGTGTTTTTACCAATTTTAGTAAGAGATTTAGATAGCTTAATATCTTCAAGCCCAATACAACCGTTGAAAACCATGTCGTCAATTTTGGTAACAGAATCGGGAACGTCGATGTTTTTAATTCTTATACAGTCTGCAAGTGAACTTTCGCCGAGGATAGTAAGTTTTTTAGGAAGTTGTATTTTTTCTAAGGCTTTACAACTGTTGAATACGCCGCCGTAAATTTCCGCCATACCTTCGGGGAGGGAAATAGAGGAGAGGTTTGCACAGTTTTCAAAGGCACGCTCGCCGATTTCTATTTCGGGGTTTGATACAACTAATTCTTTTAGGCTTATACAATCACGGAAGGAACTTTCACCAACTCTTTTTACCGTTATGGGAAGATTTAGAGAAGTTAAGTTTTTACAGCCTCTAAAAGATTCTCCACCAAGGGTCTTAACGTCATCACCAATAATAATCGTTTCTAATTTTTCACAATTCTTAAATGCTGAATTGCCTATTTCTTTAACTCCTTCGGGAACTTTAATTATGGGGCTACCGTCTTTACATTTAACCAAAACGTCGTCTTTAACGTTTAACGCACGCATGGCTTCGATAGGTAGGCTGGAGATGAGTTTGGAAATATACTTATCGGAATTAATAGCCTCGCTCTTAACGTGTTGAAGATTGTCTAAAATCATACTGATTGCGGAGGGAACGATAACGTCGTCTTCTAAATAAATAGGATAAATACGTTTGTCGTATTTAAATGCCGTAATGATTTCCATACCGCAATACTTACTCTGCATAGAAGAGTTTGAAATGAATAGTAAAATTGCGCACGAATATTCTATTCTGGAACGGAGTTCTTCTCTGAAATCATCTCCGATTTCCATAGTATCGTCGTACCACATGCGGAATTTTTCTCTATCTATTTTCTTTAACACTTCGTTTACGATTTTAGCGTCCCTATGCGAGTAACTAACGAAGAGATAAGGTTCAGGTCCATCATAAGAATCGATAGTGATTTTGTGAAAAACTTGAGTTTCTTTTTCCATAATTTTCTCCTTAAATTTATCTTACTGTATTTATATGTTTTATATTTTTATAGTATTAAAAGTAGTATGACAAGGCTTACTGCGAGAGAGGGAAAAGATATTGCCGAACCATATTTTATAAAACTTCCGTAAGAGAGTTTTACTTCGTATTTTTTTAGCATAGATGACCACATGATTCCTGCAAGTGCTCCAATCGGTGTTAAAAGTGCGCCGAGGTTAGAGCCTACTATCGTAGCGTAAACTGCGCCTAATTGAGCAGAAGAACCGTTAAGTGCTTCCATAACGGGGCAGAAAAGCACGCTCATAGGTATATTGTTAATTAGATTTGCTGAAAGGTAAGAAACAACACCGTATTTAATAACCGAGTTGCTTTCTCCAAGTAAATTTCCTAAAGCGTCGGTAACGCCTTGTTTTTTTAAGGCAAGTATCATTATAAACATAGAAAGAACAAAAGGGATAAGTTGCCACGGTGCACGTTTTAAGCACTTTGTAAGTTCTTTCGGTTTTTGTTTTTTTACTATCGAAGCAAGTATGGTAAAAAGGAATAAAGAAAGTGCTGAAACTAATGACACTATCCACATTTCAATATTGAAGTAAGGGCCTATTGCAAGTATTAAAGTGCATACGGATAAGTGAATAAGACCTATAACTAAGAACGCTTTGTTTTCTATACGTACGTCCTCAACGTTGGCTTGAGCAGGTTTTTTAAGTTCTTTTCTGAATAAAAGCCAAAGAATAAAAAAAGCAACAGTTGCAGAAGCAAGGGAGGGTAAAAACATAATTTTTGCATAATCTAAAAAATTAATGCCGTATGCCGTTGCTATGTATATGTTAGTAGGATTGCCTATAATAAGTGTCATACTTAAAGTGTTTGCAGCAACAAATTCTCCAATTAAATAAGGCGCGGGGTTTATTTTTGCATTTTTTGCGAAATAGCAAATAAAGGGAGTAAAAGTTAAAACGATAATATCGTTAGAGGTGAAAATGGTAAGTATTGAAACGACTACGTATAGGGTTACGAATAGTTTCATTTGACTACTTTTTGCCTTTTTGAGGGTGAGGTTTGCAAGATATCTGAAAAATCCTACTTCATCTAAGAAAATGGAAAGCACAGTCATTGAAATAAACAACACTAAAATCTTAAGAGGGTTTATTGCTGAATTTGCAGTAAGGCTTTCCCATAAAGTTTTTAAATCAATAAATCCGAAAATAGTGACAGCCAATGCACCGACCATTACTATTATCCAGTATGAATCAACAATTATTTTGCCAAACTTAAATTGTGGCTTAAGCAAAACGCACAAAATCATTGAAAGGCATGTTATCGCTACGATTATTATTGAGAGTACCATTGTTTTGTATTTGCTCCTTAAACGTTCGCTACATAATATAATAACATAACTACATTATTAAATCAACAAAATTCTAAAAACATATTATAGTAGTTTAATTAATAAAGTAGGGGAAAACCGTTGAAAAAAAAACGATTAGGTGGTATAATAAAAAATAATTATACGTTTTTTTTAATGATATTAAGTCTTTTTTGGTTTATATAATTAGGGGGGTAATATGGTTAAGCATACGGTATGTTTTAAACTCAAAAAAGGAGAGGACGCCTCTTATGCGGTAGAACTCTTAAAGTCTATGAAGGGGAAAGTTCCTACCGTTATTGATTTGGAGGCGGGGGTGGACTTTCTACACTCTGAAAGGTCTTACGATATTATTTTGACTGTAACGTTACAAAACAGAGAAGCACTTGAAGAATATCAAAAAGACCCTTATCACTGCAACGTGATTAAAACACATATGCACAAAGTTAGGGAAAGTTCTGTAGCAGTTGACGTGGAAATTGATTAATTATAAGGATAGAAAGTAAAATGAAAAAGAAAAAGAGTTTGTACGTAGATAAAACGGCTTTCACCTCAAAAATGAGAGAGGCTTTTTTTTCCGTTTTACCGATAGCGTTAATAGTTATTTTACTTTGTTCAACCTTAATTCCCGTGAAAAACGGCGAAATGTTATCATTTTTACTCGGTGCTTTTTTAACGGTGGTAGGAATAGGTCTGTTTACTCTTGGCGCAGACACGGCAATGACACCTATAGGAGAATACGTTGGTAAAACGGTTATCAACACCAAAAGGTTATGGATAATCTTGCCTGCGTTTTTCCTCGTTGGAATTTTTATAACTATATCAGAGCCTGACCTTGCCGTTTTAGCAACACAACTCTCCGATTCTATTAATAAATGGGTTTTACTTATTACAGTAGGCGTCGGTGTGGGTGTATTTTTGGTTATTGCAATATTGAGAATCGTTCTAAAAATCAAGTTTTCATACTTGTTAGTGTTCTTGTATATCGCACTGTTCGTATTATCAATATTCGTGCCTAAGGAGTTGGTGCCGTTAGCGTTTGACTCTGGTGGTGTAACTACAGGACCGATGAGTGTTCCCTTTATAATTGCAATCGGCACGGGTGTTTCGCTTTTGAGAAGTGACAAGGGTGCGGAAAACGATAGTTTCGGTTTAACTGCGCTTTGTTCTATAGGTCCTATCATTTCAGTAATGATTTTGGGTATAATTCTAGAGCCACATTTAACCATAAACAGTGTTGAAACAGTAGTTCCGGAAGATTCAAGAGGGTTAGTGATGTCTTATCTTTCTGAATTTCCAGAATATTTTAGAGAAGTGGGTCTTGCTCTTTTGCCTATGGTTGCCTTTTTCTTTATAACGCATTTCTTTGGTACGAAGGTAGGAAAGAACGGTGTTATTAAAATTGTGGTTGGCGTGGTGTATACCTATATAGGTTTGGTGATATTCTTAACGGGCGTAAATTGTGGTTTTTATCCTATGGGTATGTTAATAGGTAATGAACTCATTTCAGGTTACGGAGCGTTAATTATTCCAGTAGGTGTGGCTTTGGGGTATTTCGTTGTGGCGGCGGAACCTGCCGTACACGTTTTAACAACTCAAGTGTATGAGATTACCTCTGGTATGATACCAAAAAAGGCGTTAAGAGGTAGTTTAATGATAGGTACAGCCATTTCCGTAGGTCTTTCAATGACGAGGATAATTTTGGGCTTAAACATCTATTACTTCCTTGTGCCAGGTTATTTGATTGCTTTAGTTTTAACGTTCATTGTGCCGGAACTGTTTACCGCTATAGCGTTTGATTCGGGTGGAGTTGCTTCGGGCGCAATGACGTCGGGTTTCTTACTCCCGCTTGCCTTGGGCGTTTGTGAAGAGGTTGGTGGAAACGTTGCTACAGAGGGATTCGGTTTAGTTGCCTTCGTAGCGATGACGCCTTTAATAACTATTCAGGTTTTAGGTTTGATTTATAAAATTAAGGTTGGGCGAATTAAAAAGTCGAAATCGGAAGAAAAGCCCACTGTTGAAAGCATTTTAGATTAGGAGGAGATGTATGCAGGGAATTAAATATTTAATAACAGTAACGCATAGAGAGTTTTCCGAGCAATACGTCGACGCTCTTAAGAAGTTGGGAATAAATGCCGTTATGACTAAACTGTGTTTAGGTACGGCAAGTGACAGCGTTTTGAATTTACTTGACCTTGAAAAGACGGAAAAAATTATGTTTGAGGCTATGATTTCATCTGATAAGGTCAAAGCGGTAAAAGACGTTTTGATAAGTGAACTTAACATTTACACGCCAGGAAACGGAATTGCAATGTTTTTACCTGTTGACGGTATTGGTGGAGCAACGGCAAAAAAATATTTCTTGGGTGAACAATCGGAGAGGGAGGTAGAGAGAGTGGAAGAAAAATTATCTAAAGCGGTATTAATTATTACCGTTTGTGACAAGGGAAACACTGATTTAGTTATGGATTCGGCGAGAGAGGCGGGTGCAACCGGTGGTACGGTTGTTAAGGCACACGGAACAGGTGCGGAAATTGCTAAATTTTTCGGCGTAACCATTTGTGAAGAAAAGGAAATGGTATATATCGTTTCTAAGAGAGAAGAAAGGGATAAAATTATGTACGCAATAATGGAAAAAGCAGGAAAGGATAGCGAAGCGCACGGAGTTGTTTTCTCTCTTCCCGTGGATAGCGTTGTTGGTATAAGAAGTTTAGAGGAACTTTAATGTGTAATATCGTGGAAAAATACTGTGATTTTAGAGAACAACTTAATAAGTTTGACGCAGTGGCGTTTGTTCCTAAAGGAAATAGTATGTACCCCTTTATTAAGAACAAAGCGCAAACGGTTTTCATTAGCAAAAAAGAAGGGAAACTAACGCCTTTTGATATTGCTATGTTCGAAAGGGAAAATGGCGCGGTGGTGTTGCATAGGGTATTAGAAGTTCAGGGGGATAAATACCTTTTTTGTGGGGATAGTCAGTTCTATTTAGAAAGTGTTAGCGAAGACAAGGTTGTAGGAGTGCTGACTGCATTTCAAAAGGGTAAAAAAACGGTGCTCTTTACAGACAAACACCGAAAAAAGGCGGAAAAATGGTATAAAAATAAGGCGTGGCGGAAAATTAGGACCAAGTTTTATTTCTTTAGAGTAAATGTTAAAGCAAAACTAAAAAGAATTTTTAAAAGAGAAGGATAAAAAATGACTATAGAACAATTAGGCACACTTGCAAAGGGTGCTTGTCCTCAACTTTATTTAACGGCAGAGGATAAAATTAAAGAAACCCTTATTGCCGTTGCAGACAGTATTGTTGAACAAAAAGAGTTTATTAAAGAGCAAAATATATTAGATATTGAAAACGCTAAAAATAAGGGTATGGCAGAAGCGTTTATCGATAGGCTAACTTTAACAGATAAGGTTATAGAAGGTATGGCGGAAGGGATAAAGCAAGTTGCTAACCTTGTTTCTCCCGTAGGCAAAACCGTTTATCAGTACGAAAACGTTGAGCAGGGTATAAAAATTGATAAAGTTGCCGTTCCTTTCGGAGTTATCGGTATTATTTACGAGTCTCGCCCCAACGTTACGATAGATGCTTTTGCGCTTTGCTTTAAGACTAAAAACGCCGTTATCTTAAAAGGCGGTAGCGACGGCATAAATTCTAACAAGGCGTTAGTTAAGATTATAAAGAAAGTGCTTAAAGAGAAAGGTATTAACGAAAACGCAATTTCCCTTATTGAAGACACTTCAAGGGAAAACACCGTTCGTTTTATGAAAATGAGGGAGTATTTAGATTTGCTTATTCCAAGAGGCGGTGCAAACCTTATACGTTCAGTGGTGGAAAACGCCACCGTTCCTATTATTGAAACGGGGACGGGTAACTGCCACATTTACGTTGATAAGTTTGCAAACGTTGAGATGGCTAAAGAGGTTATTTTTAACGCCAAAACTCAAAGATATAGCGTTTGTAACGCTTGCGAATCGCTTGTAATTCACAGTGAAATCTTAAATATTTCTCTTCCCGTAATCGCTAATAAACTAAAGGAAAAACAAGTGGAAATTCGTGCGGACCAACGTGCTTACGAGGTTATAAAAGATTATCCTTATCTTAAGAGAGCAACGGATGAGGATTTTGCAACAGAATATACTGCGGGCATTATTTCCGTTAAGACGGTTGATGGTATTGACGAGGCTATTTTACATATAAACGCAAACTCTACTTCTCATTCTGAAAGCATTATTACCGATAGCGAAGAAAGGGCGAAGAAGTTTACCGATTTAATAGATTCCTCTTCCGTTTATCATAATGCGTCTACGAGATTTTCCGACGGTTTTGTGTTTGGGCTTGGCGCAGAGATAGGTATTTCAACGCAAAAACTTCACGCCAGAGGACCTATGGGGTTGGACGCTTTAGTTACCACTAAATACGTTGTTAAAGGAAATGGTGCGGTTAGAAAATAACGCATAATCTAATTTAAAATAATTAAACCGATGGAGTTTTTCCATCGGTTTTTATGTTAAAAGTCAGTAGAAAATACTACTGAACTTGTATAGTCCCAAAAGAATTAGGACGAGTGGTGCAAAAAAGAAGTATTTGTTTAGTTTTTCAATAAATGGAAAACTTGCTAAGGTTACGCCTATAAAAATCATTACGCCGTGAAAAATTGCTATCGTGAGTGGTACGTAAAAGGCGTTAATGCCCATTATTGAAAGGGAAAGGTTTGCAACTGCACCGTCTAACCCTACGGCAAAACCAGAGATAATTATTTGTCGATATAGATTATTGCTATTAGGTTTGTCATCTTTCTCTTTGTTAAGGAGATTGTATAGTCCTATTCCAACTAAAATAAGCCCACCTAACGAGGCGGTTTTTTGAGATAATACGCTTGACAATAATACCGCTAAATAGTTAGTTATTGTGCACATTAATAACACTATTAAGGTTATGCCAACTACGATGGGGAGTTTTTTAGGTTTGATTAATGAAAGGGAGAAACCGCACACTAACGAATCGATGCTTACCGATAGTGCGGTGAGAAGTAAAAAGTATACCATACGTTAAATTTATCCTTTGCGTTTACTTCAGTATATTATTAACGGGGGTAAAAATGTTTCTTTATTTAGGGGAGTAAATTATATTTAAATAATAATTATTTGCAAAAATGCGTAAAACTAAATTGACAAAGTCGGCATTTTCGTGTAAAATACAATAGATATAGTATGAAAAGGAGTATCAGGCTCAAAAATGAGAACGGCTAAATCCTCTAAAATTGTTTTATTATTAATAGCGATGGTTTTATCGCTAATTGCGTGTTTCGTTTGTTTTTCGGGTGCGCAAAGTGTATTCGGCGCAACTCCCGATAATCCCGAGGACTATTTTTCTTCTACTTCAACCGTAGAATATAAAAACGACGGTGTAAGTGCGCTTGTTGAAAAAGACGGTAGTCTTTCAATCAAATCTTCTCTTGCACTTGACAATCTCGGTTTTGAAATTAAGTTAGATTCGTCAGTTAAGGCTTTTAACGTAGAAATTGAAACTCTTCCTTATCTTACAAACGGCAACATTAAAGAAGTAGACGGGGAAAAGCAACTCATAGAAATGCTTGAGCATAAGTTGGTGCTTTCTATTGACGGAACTGCACTTAATGTTGACTTCAACGGTGAAAGTGCGTCCGCAACGCTTGATGGAAATCTTGACCTCGTTTTTAAGGTTATCGATAACGTTTTATACGCATACGTTGAAGGCGTAGAAGTTTATAGCGCTAATTCTGAATATAAGGTTAGAGACCTTGATACATGTGTTGCTGAAGACATTAAGTTTGTTGTTTCTGAACTTAATGGCAGTGCTACCCAAGCGGAAATTTTACTTCTCTCCGTTGACCAAGACGTAACTGACGTGAGTGGAAAATATAAGCAAACATTTAAACTTAATGCTGATGGAAAAGTTGAGAAAAAAGCAACTCCTTATGCTGTTGTTGACGATAAATTTATTTCTGCAGATGGAAAAATTTATTTAAAGAAAATGTTTGAAAACACCCTTATAATGCGTGGCTTATCCGTTTTTGGTGAAATTAAAAACACTAACCTAAGGTTATCAAAGGTTGATGCTAACGACCAGGATATTTGGCTGGAAAACATAGAAAACCCCAAATCAGTTGTTTTCAAAGTCGCTGGTGTTAAAAGCATTAACATTGAAACAAACTTGAGTCAGTATAAGGATAATAAGATTTTAAGAACTATTGAAGTTAACGTTTATGACGAAGATACCGTCGCTCCTACTTACGACACGTCTTTAATCAATACTGAAGTGTACGAGGCATATAAACTTGCGGTAGAAAAAGCAACTAAAACCATAGACGCTGACGGGGAAGAAGAATATATTAAACTTGGCGACACGTATAATATTCCTTCTTTAGAAAATTTCGTTAAAGATGATATTTGTTCTTTTGAAAACTTAAATGCAACTCTTTATTATAGAACGCCTTTAGAAGAAAAGAAAACTTCCTCTTCACTTGATATAGAAATTGAAAGTGCAGGTGAGTACCTTTTCTACGTTGTGTTTGGCGATACAGAGGGTAACAGTATGGAAGAAGACGATTTCTTTACTGTAGACGAAGATGATGAAAATAATATTATCGACGGCACGTATCGTGCTTTCGTGTTTAGTTTCCATATTGAAGACGATTCTGCATTTGAAATTGACGCATCAAGAATTTTAGGTAAAGGTTACGTTGGTAAAACTTATACTGCAACTGATTTTAAGATTAATGCAAGCAACTTCTCAAAAAATTATAAACTCTTCTATAACGCTAAAGTAGATGCTAAGGCGAGTGACGAAGGTTGGGTAGAAATCATTAAAGCAAGCAGTCTTACCGATGATTATTCTAACGAAGTTTTCAGTTCGGAAGAAATTAAGGCTATCAACTATAACGGTACTTTAAGTTTCACCCCTGATAGAGTGGGAAGTTATAAAATTACTTGTTCTATCGTTTCCGATATTACTTCTCGTGCCGCTGAGGCGGAGGCTGTTTTCGTTGTTGAAAAAGCAACGACCGTTAAGCCTTATAAACCTCTTGAAACGAGAGAAATTTTTGCAATAGTATTCCTTTCTGTTGGTGGACTTTGCCTTATCGGTATAATTGCGTTGATTTTCGTTAAACCTAAGGAAGAAACTGACGCTAAACAGTAACTAATTTGACATTAAATAAGGGACTTCGACATACCGAAGTCCTTTTTTAACCTAATGATATGAAAACTTTTATAAACGAAACAAACAAAAAACTCTCTAAAGCGGTTTTTTTATACTGTGATGATTTATCCTATTCAGCCTTTCAAAAAGCACTTAGAAATAAAGACGTAAAAGTAAACGGCAAAAGAATAAATAAAGACCTTTTTCTTAACGAGGGGGATAGGGTGGAGATTTATTATTCCCCAAAAACCGAAATGGGTTTTGAGGAAATTTTTCGTGATGAAAACGTTTTAGTAATAAATAAAAAACAAGGCGTTAGTTCGGAAAATACATTTGATGCAGTTAAAAACACTTATAAAGACGCAGGCTTTATTCATAGGCTAGATAGAAACACTAAAGGTGTTATGATTTTTTCACTTAATGAAAGAGCAGAAAAAGAACTTTTATTAGGGTTTAAAAATCGAACCTTTTATAAGGAATATACTGCAGAAGTTGTTGGCGTTCCTAAGGTGGAAAAAGCCATTTTGGAGGGGTATTTAATAAAGGACGATAAAGCATCTATCGTAAAAATTTCCGACAAGCCTTTTAAGGGTGCTGTATATATAAAAACCGGTTACGAAGTGGTGGAAAAGAGGGAAAATTCCGCCATATTAAAAGTTACTCTTTATACTGGCAAAACTCACCAAATAAGGGCGCACTTAGCCTTTATTGGTCATCCTATCGTTGGGGACGGAAAGTACGGTTCGGAAAAAACTAATAAATTATTTAAAAAGGATAGACAACAACTTTGTGCAAGCAAGCTTATTCTTAAGTTTGGCAAGGAAGATTCCTTATATTATTTAAACAATAGGGAGTTTAACGTTTAGTTAATATGCCACAGGACGCTTTTACTTTAAATTATTTATGCTTAGAACTTAATAAAACTTTCTCTAAAGGAAAAATTAACCGTATAATTCAGCCGAATAAGGATACGGTAATTTTTACCGTTTATACAGGTAAAAAAACGGAGAAGTTGCTTTTGGACGTCAATCCCGGTTGCCCAAGAATAGGCGTTACCGATAAGGAGTACGAAAGCCCTTTAACTGCGCCTAATTTTTGTATGCTACTTAGAAAATATTTGCTTTCAGCAACGATTGAGCATATATCTTTAGTAGGATTTGATAGAATAGTAAAAATAGAACTTTCCCCTTCAAACGAGTTTTTTGATTGCGAAAATAAAGCCCTTTACGTTGAACTTATGGGCAGGTATAGCAATATAATTTTAACGGAAAATGGAAAGGTCTTAGGCGGAAATAGAGGGGTTAATTTCTTTGATAACGGAGTTCGTCCGCTTATCGTTGGTAGAGATTATACTCTTCCTCCAAAAGGGGGAAAAAAAGAGCCTTGGGATAGCGAACTAATTGAGATTTTTAATCAAAATAATCAGCAAAGTATTAGCCTTTTAATAACCACTTATGTTCAAGGTTTCGCTAAGTCGACTGCTGACGAAATAGAAAAGGAATTTTTAGAAAGTCTATCTATAAAAAAGCAAGGGGACGTGGACAATTTTGGAAAGGACTTATTTAATTTCATAAACAAGTTTATTTCGGAAAAAAAGATAAATCCTTGCGTGTATAAGGTGGATAATAAAGTTTCCTCCGTTTGCGCTTTTGAGTATGCTTTAGAAGAGGGTGAAATAGTACGTTTTGATAAACTTTTTTTGGCAGAAGAGTATTATTTTGATAGTAAACAAAAAGATAAGTGTATTAAAGATTTGTTTACGAGATTATCAAGCGTAATTTCTACTGCTGAAAGGAAAATAAAAAAGAAATTATTTGCAATATCTTCAAGAGAAAAAGAGGCGGAGAAGGCGGAACAAAATAGGCTTTTCGGTGAGTTGATTTTGGCAAATTTATATAAAATTAAACAGGGGCAGGACAGTATTTTAGTAGATAATTACTATGACCAAACGACGGTAAAAATTTCTTTAGATAAAAACCTTTCGCCCTCGAAAAACGCCGAGAATTACTATAAAAAATACAACAAGCAAAAAAGGGCGATACAGATGCTTTCTATTCAAAGAGAGCAGGCGGAAAAAGAACTTTCCTACGTTAATAGCGTTAAGGAAGAGTTAGACCTTTTTGAAAGTTTAGAGGACCTTTATTGTATTAAGGAAGAACTTATTCTGCAAGGAATATTAAAAGAGCAAAGCAATATAAAAAAGAAAAAAGTTGTTGGGGATAAGTTTAGACGTTACGTTATAGATGGGTTTACGGTAAAGGTTGGTAGAAACAACGTTGAAAATGACGAGATTACCCTTTCGGCAAGCGGAAATGATATTTGGGTGCACTCAAAAGAGTATCACTCTTCGCACGCCGTTATTGAAAGTAATGGTAGAGAAATTCCATTAGAAGTTATAGAAAAAACCGCCTCCATCGTTGCTTATTATTCTAAAGCAAGGTTTGGAGGAAAGACGGAAATCGTTTACACCAAAAGAAAGTTCGTTAAAAAACTTAAAAAGGCTAATGCAGGATTTTTTATTTACACCGTCTATAATAGTATTGCCGTTTTGCCCGAAAAAGGGGAGAAATATCTAAAATAAATATATTTATTAATATATTTTGCCCTTTTAGTGGCGTAAAAACCTTGCGTTTTACCGTGGGGTATGTTAAAATATGTTAGAATTTTAATAGGTATAGGAGAATATTATGAAATATACTTTTGAAAAAGCAGAAAAAAGCACTGTAAAAGTTACAATTGAACTTGCTAAGGAAGAATGGCAAGAGGCAAACCAAAAAGCCTACGACAAAACTAAGGGTAGATATTCAATGCCCGGTTTTAGAAAGGGCAAAGTTCCTAAAAAAGTTTTAGAAAGCGCATACGGCGTTGGTCTTTTCTATGAAGACGCAATAAACTACGCTTTCCCCAAATATTTTGGCGAAGTTCTTGATAAAGAAACCTCTATTCAAGCAATCGCTCAACCTGAACTCGATATTAAGGATATCTCTGAAGAAGGTATTACTATGATTGCCATCGTTCCCGTTAAGCCGGAAGTTAAGATTGGCGCATACAAGGGTTTAACCTTCAAGAAAAACACTTATAGAGTAAAGGTGGACGACGTTAAGGAAGAACTTACCCGTTTACAAGAAAGAAATTCAAGACTTGCACCCGTTGAAGATAGGGCAGTTGCTAATGGTGATACCGTTACTATCGACTATTCAGGTAGTGTTGACGGCATTAAGTTTGAAGGTGGCACGGCAGAAATGCAAACCTTAGTTATTGGTAGCAAAACCTTTATCCCTGGTTTTGAAGAACAAATTATTGGTATGAATAAGGGAGAGGAAAAAGATATTTCCGTTAAGTTCCCCGAAGAATACCACGCAGAAAATCTTAAGGGTAAAGATGCTATCTTTGCTATTAAACTTCATAAAATTGAAAAGAAAGAACTTCCTGAACTTAACGACGAGTTTATTAAAGATGCTGTTGGCGCAGAAAGTCTTGACGCTTATAAAGACGAAATTCGTGACCGTTTGAAAAAACAGAACGCAGATAGAACTCAAAGAGAGTTGGAAGACGCTATCGTTAAGAAGGTTACCGAAACTACCGAGGTTGAGATTCCCGACGCTATGGTTGAAGGACAAATTGACCGTATGGTGCAAGAAATGGAATATAGACTTTCTTATCAAGGTTTAAAACTTGAAGACTACTTAAAGTATATCGGCAAAACTATGGCTGATTACAGAGGAGAATTCAAGGAACAAGCGGTTGAAATCGTTAAATCTCAACTCGTTATCGAAAAGATTATTGAAGATGAAAAGATTGAAGCAACCGAAGATGACGTTCAAGAAAGAGTTGACGAAATGGCTAAGGCACAAGATAAACCTGCTATCGACGTTAAGAAAAATATAAACGCACGTCAACTCGATTATATCAAAAATGAAATCATTATCAAAAAACTCTTTGAACTTCTTAAAAAAGAAAACGTAATAGAGTAATAAATTATTAATTTAGGGATATAATTTACAAGGAGGTTAAAAATGGAAATTAAAAATACTGTAGTTCCTTACGTTATAGAACAAACGGGTAAGGGCGAGAGAAGTTACGATATTTACTCAAGACTTTTAGAGGATAGAATTATATTTTTAACCGGCGAAATTAACGATGCGGTTGCAGATACCGTTGTTGCTCAACTTATCTATTTAGAGGGGAAAGACCCCGATAAGGATATTTGCCTTTATATCAACAGCCCTGGCGGAAGCGTTAGCGCAGGTCTTGCTATTTACGACACTATGAATTATATTAAGTGTGACGTAAGCACCATTTGTATTGGGCTTGCGGCAAGTATGGGTGCTTTCTTGCTTTCAAGCGGTACAAAGGGCAAGAGATATGCTTTGCCTAACAGTGAAATTATGATTCATCAACCTTTAGGTGGTGCGCAGGGTCAAGCAAGTGATATTAAAATTCAGGCAGAGCATATATTGAAAACCAAACAACGCCTTAACTCTATTCTTGCAATGAATAGCGGAAAGCCCTACGAACAACTTGAAAAAGATACCGATAGAGATAATTATTTGTCGGCTGAGGAAGCAAAAGAATACGGGCTTATCGACGAAATCTTCGTTAAACGCCCGTAAGTTAAACGGAGAATTATGAAAGATAGAGAACAGTTAATTTGTTCCTTTTGCGGAAAACCTAAGGAACTTACTCGTAGACTTATAGCAGGTCCAAACGGCGTTTACATTTGTGACGAATGTGTGGAAGTTTGCCGTGAAGTTATGAGTGAGGACGACGCAAAAGGGGAAAATAAAGAGCAGGTAAAACTTTTAAAACCCGCCGAAATCAAGTCCCGTTTAGATGAATATATTATTGGACAAGACGAGGCGAAAAAGGTTTTATCCGTTGCAGTTTATAACCATTATAAGCGTATAAATTTTAAGGGTAGTAAAGACGATGTGGAACTTGATAAAAGCAATATTTTGCTTTTAGGTCCAACGGGAAGTGGCAAAACTCTTTTGGCAAAAACGCTCGCTAAGATTTTAGACGTTCCTTTTGCCGTAGCGGACGCTACTACGCTTACCGAGGCGGGGTACGTTGGTGAGGACGTAGAGAATATTTTATTAAAACTTATTCAAAACGCTGATTATAATATCGAAAGGGCGCAAAAGGGTATAATTTATATTGACGAGATTGATAAAATTGCAAGAAAAAGTCAAAACGTTTCTATAACTCGTGACGTTTCGGGGGAGGGTGTTCAACAAGCACTCCTTAAAATTATTGAAAGTACCGTTGCTTCCGTTCCTCCTCAAGGGGGAAGAAAAAATCCCCAACAAGAAATGATTAGAATTGATACTTCTAATATATTGTTTATATGCGGTGGCGCATTTGTTGGGCTTGACGAGATTATTTCTAAAAGAAAGGAAAAATCTTCTTTAGGTTTCGGCGGTAACGTGACAAATAAACTTTCCGAAGTTCAAAAAGATTTGTGTATTAGAGACGTTCAACCTCAAGATTTAATTAAATACGGTTTAATTCCTGAGTTTGTTGGTAGAGTGCCTATTACCGTTGGTTTGCATCCCTTAGATGAAACGGCGTTAGTTAATATTATGACTGAACCTAAGAACGCACTTGTTAAGCAGTATAAAAAACTTATCGGTATGGACAACGTAGAACTTGAAATTACCGACGGTGCTGTTTCGGCGGTTGCGAGAAAGGCAATAGAACTTAAAACGGGGGCAAGAGGTCTTAGAACAATCTTTGAAAATCTTATGATTGACACCATGTACGACCTTCCCGGTGGAGAGGATATCGAAAAAGTAGTGGTAGATGAGGACGTTGTTTTAAGGGGAGAAAGCCCTAAAATCATCAAAAAACAAATTGCATAAAAATTAAAAAAAGTTTTAAAATAGTTAGTGAAAACGTTTGACAATCTAGAAAAAATTGCTTATAATATGTAGGCTGTGTAATCTGGGTTGATACCGGAAGTTACTTAAACTGCGTAAAAGCAGAAGATAATTTCGGTTGACAAGTGTGGGGGCAAGACCTCTGCGACTAACTTCAATAAAGAATTAGTAAAGTCATTCGCAGCGACTTAAAAATATTAAGTATCGGCGAATGATTTTTTATTTTACTAAATTCGACACACACGGCGGAGTTTACAGCGCACACAGTAAAAGTTAGGTAAAAAGGAGAAACAAAAATGGCAAGTCAAAAAATCAGAATTAAACTCATGTCTTACGACGTGGAAATGCTTGACCAAGCTGCTGCAAAAATCGTAGAAACTATGCAAAAGTCTGGCGCAAAGATTAGTGGACCTATTCCACTACCTACCGAGAAGGAAATCGTAACGATTCTTCGTTCTCCCCACAAGTATAAAGATTCAAGAGAACAATTCGAAATTAGAACTCACAAAAGACTTATCGATATCTATTCGCCCAACGTTAAACTTTTGGATAGCATCCATTTGCCCGCAGGTGTAGATATCAAAATCAAATTGTAAAAAATTTAAAACATTATATATTATACGGAGGTGAACTTTATCTATGAATAAAGCAATCATTGGAAGAAAGTTAGGTATGACTCAACTTTTTTCAGCAGACGGCAAAGTTATTCCCGTAACGGTTATCGAGGCAGGTCCTTGTCCCGTAGTACAGGTTAAAACTTTGGAACGCGACGGTTATTCAGCAGTTAAACTTGGTTTTGACGAAGTTGCTGAAAAGGACGTAGAAAGATTTCTTAATAAACCCGAAGCTGGTTTATTTAAGAAGACGGGGGTTAAACCCTTAAGAGTTTTGAAGGAATTCAGAACTGAAGACGCAGAAACCAAATCAGTTGGCGACGTTATTACTTGTGACCTTTTCACAGCAGGCGACAAGATTGACGTTACCGGAACTTCAAAAGGTCACGGTTTCTCTGGCGTTATCAAAAGATGGAACAACCACAGACTTAAAGAAACTCACGGTGTAGGCCCTGTACACAGAGAAGTTGGTTCTCTTGGTGCTATCAGCTCACCCTCAAGAGTATTTAAGAACCACCACATGCCTGGTCAATACGGTCATGAAAAGGTTACCGTATTAAACCTCGAAGTAGTTAAAGTCGACAAGGAAAGAAACGTAATCCTCGTTAAGGGCGCAGTTCCTGGCCCTGTAAAAGGAATCGTTACCTTGAGAAATACCGTTAAAGCGTAAGGAGAAAGATTATGCCAAGTGTTAAATTATATGATATGAAGAAAAACGAAGTTGGTAATCTTGAACTTTCCGAAGTTTTGTTTGGTGCAGAATATAACGAACCCGTTATTCATCAAGCGGTAGTTACCAGACTTTGTAATGAAAGACAAGGAACTAAGAGCACTCTTACCAGAAGCGAAGTTCGTGGAGGCGGTGCTAAACCTTGGAGACAAAAGGGTACAGGTAGAGCAAGACAAGGTTCTATCAGAAGTCCTCAATGGATTAAAGGTGGCGTAGTTTTTGCACCTAAGCCCAGAGACTTCTCAAAGAAAATGAACGCAAAAGCAAAAGAGGTTGCACTCTTCTCTGCTCTTTCTCAGAAGGTTAGAGACGATGAAATTTTCTTCATCGACGAAATCAAGTCTGCAGGAAAGACCAAAGAAATGGTTGCCTTCTTAAAGGCTTTTGAAATGGACAAGAGCGTGCTTATCGTTATGGATAACAGCGACGAATTAGTGTTAAGAGCTTGTGCAAATATCAAAGCTATTACCACTATCCCCGCTAACATGCTTAGCACCTACGAAGTAGTTAGAAATGCTAAAATCGTAATGTCCAAAAAGGCTGTAGAAATAATCGAGGAGGCTTACGGAAAATAATGGCTGCACACGATATCATTATTAAACCCCTTCTCTCTGAAAAGAGTTATGCGGGTATTCAAGACAAGAAGTATTACTTTATAGTAAAAAAGAGTGCCAATAAAACCGAAATCAAACTTGCAGTTGAACAAATTTTCGGCGTAAAAGTTGATAAGGTTACCACGGCTAACGTAAAAGGTAAACTCAAAAGACAGGGTAGATACGAAGGCTATACTCCCGACTATAAAAAGGCTGCCGTTTCACTTAAGAAAGACAGCAAGTCGATTGAATTCTTCGATTCATTGTCCTAATTAAAACGGAGGAACAAAAAATGGCTATTAAAAGATATAAACCGACTTCGTCTGCTCGCCGTTTCATGACGGTTAGTGCGTTTGACGAAATTACGGCAAAAAAGCCTGAGAAATCACTTCTCGAAGACCAAAGAAAGAGTGGTGGTAGAAACTCTCAAGGTAAAATAACCGTTCGTCACATCGGTGGCGGAAACAGAAGAAAATATCGTATTATTGACTTTAAGCGTGCTAAGGACGGCGTTCCCGCAACCGTTAAGTCAATCGAATACGACCCCAACCGTAGCGCAAACATCGCTCTTCTTTATTACGCAGACGGCGCAAAGACTTACATCCTTGCTCCCGTAGGCTTAAAGGTTGGCGATAAGGTTCTTTCTGGTCCTACTGCAGATATCAAAGCAGGTAACGCATTAGCATTAAAGGATATCCCTGTAGGTACTATGGTTCACAACATTGAAATGCAACCCGGTAAAGGTGGACAAATTGCACGTGCTGCAGGTATGAGCGCACAAATTATGGCAAGAGATGAAAAGTACGTTACCATCAAAATGCCTAGTGGCGAAATGAGATATATTCTCGCGACCTGTAAAGCAACCGTTGGTCAAGTTGGTAACTTAGAACACGAAATTATCAGAATTGGTAAGGCAGGTAAAACCAGATATATGGGTATTCGTCCTACCGTTCGTGGTGTAGTTATGAACCCATGTGACCACCCACACGGTGGTGGTGAAGGTAAGTCACCTGTTGGTATGCCCGGACCTGTTACTCCTTGGGGTAAACCTGCTCTCGGTTACAAGACCAGAAAGCATAAGAAAGCGTCCAATAAACTTATCATTACTAGGATAAATTAAGGAGAGCGACATGAGTAGAAGTGTTAAAAAAGGTCCTTACGTAGAACCTAAACTCTTAAAGAGAGTAGAAGAATTAAATGAAAAGAATGAAAAGAAGGTCTTAAAGACTTGGTCAAGATCTTCTACGATATTCCCCCAAATGGTAGGCCACACGATTGCTGTTTATGACGGCAGAAAGCACGTTCCTGTATACGTTACTGAAGATATGGTAGGTTGCAAACTCGGTGAGTTCGCTCCCACTAGAACTTTTAAGGGACACGCTGGTTCAGAAAAGTCTACCGGAGGCAGATAGGAGGCTGAAAAATGGCTAAGAATTTAAGAGAAAAAACCGCTAGAATAGCGGAAAATAAAGACAGACGCCCCAGAGCAATTGCTAAACACGTTAGAATTTCTCCTTACAAGGTAAGAATCGTGCTCAATATCATCAGAGGCAAAGGTTACAGAGAAGCACTTGCAATTTTAGAAAATACTCCTAAGGCTGCTTCTGACCCCATTAGAAAGGTATTAATGAGCGCAGGCGCAAATGCTGAAAACAACCTTGGCATGAGTAAAGATAACTTGTTCGTTGCTGCTTGCTATGCAGATCAAGGTCCTACTCTTAAGAGAGTTCAACCTGTTTCAAAAGGCAGAGCGTACAGAATTTTAAAGCGTACCAGCCACATCACCGTGGTTTTGGACGCAAAGGCATAGGAGGCGCAATATGGGACAAAAAGTTAATCCGCACGGTTTAAGAGTTGGTATCAACAAGGATTGGGATTCACATTGGTTTGTAGATAAAAGGGATTTTGCTGCAAACATTAAAGAAGACAATCAAATCCGTAGCTTATTAAAGAAAAAATATTATCAAGCTGCTATCTCCAAAATCGTTATCGAAAAGGTTGCAGCAAAGGTTATAATTAAGATTTATACTGCAAGACCCGGTGTTTTAATCGGTAAACAAGGTAGTGAAATCGAAGTTATTAAAAAGTCGGTTGCTAAAATCTGTAAGGGTAAACAAATTTCAGTTAATATTACCGAAGTTAAAAAGCCCGATGCAGACGCTCAGCTCGTAGCAGAAGGTATTGCTGCTCAACTCGAAAAACGTGTATCGTTTAGAAGAGCAATGAAGCAAGCTATCTCCAGAAGTATGAGAAGTGGAATTAAAGGTATCAAAGTTTGCGTAAGTGGTAGACTTGATGGTGCTGAAATTGCGCGTAGCGAACATTATCACGAGGGCTCAATTCCCCTTCAAACGTTGAGAGCGGACATCGAATACGGTCTTGCAGAAGCACATACCACGTTCGGCGTTATCGGTATCAAATGTTGGATCTATAAGGGCGAAATTATCGGCACTCCCAAGAAGAAAGTTGCTGAAGGAGGCGAAGCTTAATTATGTTAATGCCTAAAAGAGTAAAAAGAAGAAGAGTACACCGTGGTAGAATGACCGGTAAGTGTACTAAAGGCAATACGATTGCTTACGGCGATTACGGTTTAGTTGCAACCGAACCCGGTTGGATTAAATCAAATCAAATCGAAGCAGCCCGTGTTGCAATGACTAGATTTATTAAACGTGGTGGTAAAGTTTGGATTGACATCTTCCCCCACAAGCCAGTAACTAAGAAACCTGCTGACAGCCGTATGGGTAGTGTTAAAGGTTCTGTAGAATACTGGGTAGCAGTAGTAAAACCCGGCAGAGTTCTTTTTGAAATGCAAGGCGTTTCTGAGGACGTTGCAAAAGAAGCTATGCGTCTTGCTGGACACAAACTTCCCGTTAAAACTAAGTTTGTAAAGAAAGAAGTTGTAGCTGAAGAAATAATTGAAGAAGGCGGTGAAGGTTAATGAAAACGAAAGAACTTCACGAATTAACGGTAGAAGAATTAAACACTAAACTTAAAGAACTTTCTGAAGAATTGTTTAACCTTCGTTTCCGTCACGCAATAGGACAACTTGAGAACCCCGCATCTCTTAAGAACTGCAAGAAAGATATTGCAAAGGTTAAAACCATTTTAAGAGAAAGGGAAATTAAGGCAAAGGCGTAGGGAGTAGAAAGATATGGAAAGAAATTTAAGAAAAGAAAGAGTTGGAATTATCGTTTCCGACAAAATGGATAAAACCGTTGTTGTATCCATTGAGGAAAGATACAAACACCCTTTGTATAAGAAAACCGTAAAGAAAACCCATAAGTTTAAGGCACACGACGAACTCAATGCGTGTGGCGTAGGCGATAAAGTTAGAATCGTTGAAACCAGAAAACTTTCCAAGGATAAGAACTGGAGAGTTGCTGAGATTATCGAAAAGGCTAAGTAAGGAGGCGCACAATGATACAACCTTTTACCAGATTAAAAGCAGCGGACAACTCCGGTGCTAAGGAAATAATGTGTATTAAAGTTTTAGGCGGCTCTTTCAGGAGAAGCGGAAACATTGGTGACGTTATCGTTGCCAGCGTTAAAACTGCTACCCCCGGTGGCGCCGTAAAGAAGGGAGACGTTGTTAAGGCTGTAATCGTAAGGTCTACTTCTGGTGTTAGAAGAAAAGACGGTACTTACGTTAGATTTGACGAAAATGCAGCGGTAATCATTGACAACCAAAAACAGCCGAGAGGCACGCGTATCTTTGGGCCAATAGCAAGAGAACTTCGTGATAAAGATTATATGCGTATAATTTCGCTTGCACCCGAAGTGTTATAAGGAGAAAACTCATGAAAGTTAAAAAGAACGACACAGTTTTAGTTATAACGGGTAAAGACGCAGGTAAAACGGCTAAAGTTTTGGTTGCTCTTCCCAAGGATAACAAAGTAGTAGTTGACGGAATTAACGTACAAAAGAAACATAAGAAAGCAAGGTCTGCTCAAGAAGTAAGTTCTATCCAGAACCAATCTGGTGCTATCGATGCTTCAAACGTTATGGTTGTATGTCCCGCTTGTGAAAAAGCAGTTAGAGTTGCTTACAAGGTTGAGGGCGACAAGAAGGTTCGTTACTGTAAGAAGTGCGGTGCTTTCTTAGATGCAACTAAGGAAGTTAAGGAAGTTAAAAAGGCTACCAAGAAGAAAACGAAAAAAGCTACTGCGGAAGCTCCCGCAGAAGAAAACTAACGGAGGTAAACGATAATGGCAGATAAAACTCCGAACAGAATTAAAGCACTCTACAAGGAAACCGTAGTTCCCGCTTTAATTAAGAAATTTAATTATAAAAACGTAAACCAAGTTCCAAAACTTGTTAAGATTACTATCAACTCTGGTCTTGGCGACGTTAAAGACAACAATAAGAGCATTCAACTTGCTCAAGAAGAGTTAAAGCAAATCTCCGGTCAAAAACCCGTACTTACTCAGGCTAAAAAGTCTGTAGCAAACTTCAAAATTAGAGAAGGTATGAGCGTAGGTATGAAAGTTACTTTGAGAGGCGAAAGAATGTATGAATTCTTTGATAAATTCGTTTCTATTGCACTTCCCAGAGTAAGAGACTTCAGGGGTGTTCCCACCAAGTCTTTTGACGGCAGAGGCAACTATGCAATGGGCGTAAAAGAACAACTTATCTTCCCCGAAATTTCCTACGACCAAGTAGAAAATATCAGAGGTTTTGATATTTGTATTACCACCACTGCTAACACCGACGAAGAAGCAAAGGAATTGCTTGCACTTCTCGGAATGCCCTTCGCTAACAAGTAAGGTTAAAGGAGAAACAAAATGGCTAAAAAAGCAATGATAAACAAGCAGCAAAAACCTGCTAAATTTTCCACCAGAGCCTACACGAGATGCAGTATTTGTGGTCGTCCCCACGCTGTTCTCAAAAAGTACGGAATTTGTCGTATTTGCTTCAGAAATCTTGCATACAAAGGCGAGATTCCCGGAGTAAAGAAGGCAAGCTGGTAAAGGAGGAATTAAAAAATGACAGACGTTATTGCAGATATGCTTACCAGAATCAGAAATGCTATTTCTGCTAAGCACGAAACGGTTGAAATTCCCGCATCTAATACCAAAAAGGCAATTGCAAACATTCTTTTAGAAGAAGGTTACGTTGCAGGTGTTGAACTTATTGAAGGTGTTCAGGGAACTATCAAAATCACCTTGAAATACGACGGAAAGAACAAAGTTATTTCCGGACTCAAGAGAGTAAGTAAACCCGGTCTTAGAATCTACGTTGGAACTGAAGAGATTCCTCAGGTTCTCGGCGGACTCGGTATCGCAATTCTTTCTACTTCTAAAGGTATTATGACCGGTAAGGAAGCAAAGAAATTACATCAAGGCGGGGAAGTCCTCGCATACGTTTGGTAAGGAGGAGAAGTTATGTCTAGAATAGGAAATGCTATCATCACCCTTCCCGCAGGCGTTACCGTTGAAGCAAAAGACAAGGTAATTACCGTTAAAGGTCCTAAAGGAACTTTAACTCAAGCTTACGACCCCGTTATTACCCCCGTTGTAGAGGGTAACGTAGTTAAATTCGTAAGAGCAAACGAACTTGGAACTACCAAGGCAAAGCACGGTTTATATAGAGCACTTACCGCTAATATGGTTAAAGGCGTTACCGAAGGCTTTAAGAAAACTCTTATCGTTAACGGCGTAGGTTGGAAAGTTGCAAAGCAGGGTAAAAAACTCGTTATGAATATCGGTTTTTCTCACCCTGTAGAAGTTGAAGAAATCGACGGCATCGCAATTGAATGCACCAGCCAAACGGAAATAGTTATTAGCGGTATCGACAAAGAAAAAGTTGGTCAATTCGCTGCTAAAGTTAGAGGCTATAGAGAACCTGAACCTTATCATGGATACGGTATCCGTTATAGTGATGAAGTTATTGACCGTAAGGTTGGTAAAGCAGCTGGCGGTAAAGGCTAAAATTTAAAATGCTTTTAGTGGATGCGCTAAATAACGTTCGGCGCATCTGCCGAGTGCATCTTTTGATGCGAAAAGTTATTAAACAGGAGTTATAAAATGATTAAACAAATCAATAAGAACGAAGAAAGATTGAAAAGACATAAAAGAGTAAGGGCAAAAGTTAAAGGTACTGCCGAAGCACCCAGACTTTCCGTTTACAGAACCTTAAATCACATTTATGTTCAAATCATAGACGACGTTAAGGGAAACACCTTGGTTACGGCGTCCACGCTCGATAAGGAAATCAAAGGTTCCTTAGAAGGCAAAGACAAGAAGGCACAAGCTTTTGCAGTAGGCGAACTTATCGCTAAGAAAGCAAAAGCAAAGAAGATTAAAGCCATCGTTTTTGACAGAGGCGGATATCTTTATACCGGTCGTGTTCAGAGTTTAGCTGAAGGCGCAAGGAAGGGTGGCCTTCAATTCTAATAAATCAAGGAGAAAACGAAAATGGCAAGAGATAATAATAGAGCGCCCAAACGTGTTGAAGAAAACGACGGCTTAATTAAAAAGCTTATTTGCGTTAACCGTGTAACCAAAACCGTTAAGGGTGGTAGAAACATGAGATTTGCCGCACTCGTAGTTGTAGGCGACGGCAACGGCAAAATCGGTGTTGCAATGGGTAAAGCTAAGGAAGTTCCCGAAGCAATTGATAAGGCTACTGCAAGAGCAAAGAAGGGTATGTTTGCCGTTTCTTTACTTGGAACAAGTATTCCTCACCAAGTTATCGGTAAGTTCGGCAGAGGTTCAGTATTAATGATGCCTGCTGGCGAAGGTACTGGTGTTATCGCTGGTGGTCCTGTACGTGCGGTTATGGAAGCGGTTGGTATTACCAACATCAGAACCAAATCTCACGGTACTAATAACCCCATCAACTGCGTAAAAGCTGCTATCGAAGGTTTAAAAGAACTCAGAACAGCTGAACAAGTTGCTGCAATTCGTGGCAAAGCAGTAGAAGAAATCAACGGTTAAGGAGGAACTATCAATGGCTAAAAAGAAAGTAACCGAAACCGCTAAGATTAAGGTAACACTCGTAAAGAGTACGATAGCGGTGCTCCCCCAGCACAAGAAAATAATTGCTGCGTTGGGACTCACTAAACCCAATTCTTTCAAAATTCATAGCGAAACGCCCTCAATTATGGGTATGATTTCTAAGGTTAACTACCTTTTGAAAGTTGAAAAGATTGAAGGTTAAGACAGTATATTCAAGGAGTAACTAATATGAGATTAGGAAATTTAAGTCCTGCTGAAGGTGCTAAGACTGAAGCTAAAAGACTCGGTAGAGGTATTGGTTCAGGTCTTGGTAAAACCAGTGGTAAAGGACATAAAGGACAATGGGCAAGGAGCGGTGGCGGTGTTCGTCCCGGATTTGAAGGCGGTCAAATGCCTTTAATCAGACGTATACCTAAGCGTGGCTTCAACAATCATTTCAGAAAGGAATACAGTATCGTTAATCTTTCAGTACTCGAAAGTTTCGAAGCTGGTTCAATCGTTGATATCGAAGTTCTCAACGAAAAAGGACTTATTAAACTCGTTAAGGGTAGCGTAGGTTTGAAAGTTCTCGGAAACGGAACTCTAACCAAAGCTTTAACCGTTAAAGCTGATTGCTTCTCTGCATCTGCAAAAGAGGCTATTGAGAAGGCTGGCGGTAAGGCAGAACAAATCTAACAACCCCTTATAGGAGGTC
This sequence comes from Christensenellaceae bacterium, assembly GCA_045654365.1. Classification (GTDB taxonomy): domain Bacteria; phylum Bacillota; class Clostridia; order Christensenellales; family Borkfalkiaceae; genus UBA1259. Next base: position 109,620 of record JAZONF010000010.1, read on the forward strand.
AAAATGTGGCAAACAATAGTAAATGCGTTTAAGATTAAGGAAGTTCGTAATAAAATCCTTATAACCATCGGTTTATTATTCATTTATAGACTTGGTTGTTTTATTCCCGTTCCTGGTGTAAATCTTATGGCGGGTCTTGAGAGTTATACGTTCTTACAAGTTATGAGTGCCGTATCCGGCGGTGCGCTCCAATACGGAACGTTCTTTGCAATGGGTATCGGACCTTACATTAACGCATCAATTATTATTCAACTTTTAACGGTAGGTATCCCTGCTTTAGAAAGACTTTCTAAGCAAGGTGAAGAGGGTAGAAAGAAGATTAACGCTTTAACAAGAGCGCTTACTTTAATCCTCGCTATCGTTCAAGCAATCGGTATTATCCTTGCGTTCAAGGACGGACAAACTGACGCTGGTGTTAAATCTATTGAATTTAATAGAATTTTTGGTGAACAAGGATTTGGGCTCGTAATGAGTTACGTATTCTTAGTAACCGTTTACACCGCTGGCGCAGCGTTTACCATGTGGCTTGGCGAAAGAATTACCGACTACGGCGTATCAAACGGTATTTCACTTTTAATCTTCGCAGGTATTTTATCCACCGCTGGTACTTCTATTTTAGGTGTTATCAGAAACTTTGGTGCAGGTGGTGCAGTTGCAACTGAGGCAGCGTGGACTCTTATCGGGTTCGTGTTAGCGGCAATCTTAATCTTTGCTGCAATCGTTGCTGTTTCAAGTGCTGAAAGAAAAATACCCGTTCAATACGCTAAACAGGTTAAAGGAAGAAAGATGTACGGTGGGCAATCTACCCATATTCCGATTAAGGTTAATGCTTCCGGTGTTATGCCCTTAATCTTTGCGTATTCTATTCTTTCCTTCCCTGATTTGATTATTTCATTAGTTGGTGGCAATCCTCAAAACTGGTGGTCAACCAACGTGGGTACGGGAACTATTCCTTACATGGTTTTACTCTGTGTATTGATTTTATTCTTCTCTTACTTCTATAATCAAATTCAATTTAATCCCGATGATATTAGCAAGAGTATTCAAGGTAACGGTGGTTTTATTCCCGGAACAAGACCTGGTAAACCTACTGCCGATTACTTAAAGAGAATTGCTGGAAGAATTACATTATTCGGTGCTATATTCTTAGCATTAGTTGCCCTTCTTCCTTCACTTGTATTCCAATTTATCGGAGGGGACAGTCTTATTAACGTGTTCAGTGCGACGGGACTTTTAATTATCGTATCCGTAGCGCTTGAGTTTGAGCAAGCACTTCAATCACAAATTATGATGAAGAATTACAAGGGTTTCTTAAAATAAAAAATGAAAATAATATTACTCGGAGCGCCGGGAAGTGGCAAAGGAACGCAGGCATCACGCATTTCCGAAAAGTATAATCTTCCACATATATCTACGGGAGATATTTTCAGAGAGATTACCAGAAGCGGAACGCCTCTCGGTGACAAAATTAAGGAAATTATTGACGGTGGCAATTTATGCCCCGATAATCTCACGGTGGAAATCGTTAAGGATAGGCTTTTAAGATCTGACTGTGCAAACGGTTATATTCTTGACGGTTTTCCAAGAGATATTGCTCAAGCAAAAGAAATGGAACGCTTCAGCATGCCCGACCTCGTTATCAATCTTTATATCGATTTAGATAAGATTGAAAAGAGAATTACGGGAAGAAGAGTTTGTAAAGATTGTTTAAATTCCTTTCACGTTGACCACGTGGGGGAAATAAAGATTTGTCCTAACTGCAAGGGAGAGTTAGTCGTTAGAGAAGACGATAATCCTTCATCGGTTAAGGAAAGGTTGAAAGTTTATAAAGATAGCACTGAGCCTTTAATTGATTTCTATCAGAAAAACGGTTTGCTTAAGACGGTAAACGGTGATGATGAAATTGATAAAGTATTTGGTGAAATAGTAAAAATTCTTGGATAATTATGATAAAGATTAAAACCGAGTTTGAAATCGGTAAAATGAGAGATAGCGGAAAGCTTACTAAAGACGTTCTCGAATATATAAAGTCCGAAATCAAACCTGGTATGACTACCTACGATATCGATAAACTCGCTTATGAGTTTATCGTGAGTAGAGGTGGGTATCCTTCGTTTTTGGGTTATTGCGGATATCCCGCATCAACTTGTATATCAATAGACGATATGGTGGTGCACGGAATACCTTCTAAGGATATCGTAATCAAAGAGGGACAATTAGTTAGCGTTGACGTTGGCGTTATTTATAACGACTGGCAGGGAGATGCTGCACGTACCTTTATGATAGGGGACGTTTCCGAGGAAAAGAAAAAACTTGTGAAAGTTACTGAGCAATGTTTCTTCAAGGCGATTGAAAACCTTTTCGACGGAACGCCTATCGGCAACATAGGAAACGCTGTGCAGACACACGCAGAAAGTAACGGGTTTTCCGTTGTTAGAGCGTTGACTGGACACGGCATAGGTAAAGAAATGCACGAAGACCCTTCCGTTCCTAACTATGGAAGAAGGGGAACGGGCATACGCCTAAAAAAGGGCACGGTAATCGCCATTGAGCCTATGATAAACGCAGGTACGTACGAAGTAAAATTCTTAAATGACGGTTGGGGCGTCGTTACAAAAGACGGCAAGCCATCTGCTCATTATGAAAACACCGTTGCAATTTTAGATAACGGAGTAGAAATTTTAACACTTTAATTTTGCGGAGATTTCCGTAAAATGCGATTGCTTGAGAATCTTAAGCAATACACTCAAAAAAAGGAGGAAGAGTTTGTGTCAAAAGAGGACGTAATTGAAACCGAAGGCGTGATAGTAGAAACGCTACCAAACGCAATGTTCAAAGTTAAATTGTCTAACGGACATATAATAACTGCGCATATATCGGGTAAACTCCGTCAGCATTATATCAAGATTATAATCGGTGACAGCGTTAAACTTGAGATGAGCCCATACGACTTAACAAAGGGCAGAATAACTTGGCGTAGTAAATCCTAACTCAAACAATTCCAAAAAAGGAGAGAAAAAATGAAAGTAAGACCTTCAGTAAAACCCATGTGTGATAAATGCAAGGTAATTAAAAGAAACGGTAAAGTAATGGTAATCTGTTCAAAGAACAAGAACCATAAGCAAAGACAGGGTTAATTCCCTCTTACCTTCGGGTAAGAACGAAAACAACGGTTTAAGAGTTTATCAATCATTCCAAAGAGAAAAACCCTTAAGCATTTATATAAACAAAAATATTTAAAAAGGAAAAATACGGAGGTATTTAATGGCGCGTATAGCCGGCGTTGATTTGCCAAACAACAAAAGAGTTGAAATCGGCCTTACCTACATCTACGGTATTGGTCTTCCAACTGCTAAGAAAATCATCAACAAAACGGGCGTAGACCCCGACACCAGAGTTAAAGATTTGAGTGAAAGCGACGTAGCTAAACTCAGAGAGTATATCGAACACAACCTTCACGTTGAAGGCGACTTAAGGTCTGAAGTTAACCTCAACATTAAGAGATTAATTGAAATCGGATGCTTTAGAGGTGTTCGTCACAGAAAGAACCTTCCCGTTCGTGGACAGAGTTCCAAGAGAAACGCAAGGACGAGAAAAGGTCCTCGTCGTACCGTTGCTAAGAAGAAGACGGCAGGTAGATAAGGAGGAATACTATAATGGCAGCAGCAAAGAAAATCGTTAAAAAACGTAAAGACGTGAGAAAGGTTGATAAAGGTCAAGTTCACATTCAAGCTTCCTTTAACAACACTTTAGTAACCATCACCGATATGCAAGGTAACGCAGTTTCTTGGTCGAGTGCAGGTAGCCTCGGATTCAAAGGTTCGAGAAAATCTACTCCTTTTGCAGCACAAATGGCAGCAGAAGCAGCAGGTAAAGTTGCAAGAGAACAAGGTATGCGTCAAGTTGAAGTATACGTTAAGGGCCCTGGTGCAGGTAGAGAATCTGCAATTAGAGCACTTGCAAACTGTGATATGGAAGTAACCCTTATTCAAGACGTTTCTCCCATTCCTCACAACGGTTGCAGACCGCCCAAAAAACGTAGAGTATAAGGAGAAAAACAATGGCTAAATATACTGATTCAAAATGTCGTTTATGTAGACGTGAAGGCGCAAAGTTATTCTTAAAGGGTGAAAGATGCTATAAAGGCACTTGTGCTTTTGAAAGAAGACCCGTTGCTCCTGGTCAACACGGTATGAGCAGAAAGAAGGTTTCTGAATACGGTTTACAACTTCGTGAAAAGCAAAAATGTAAGAGAATTTACGGCGTTCTTGAAGGTCAATTCAGAAAGTATTACGAAAAAGCTGATAGAATGAAAGGTATTACCGGTGAAAACATGCTTTCATTATTAGAGAGAAGACTTGATAACGTTATCTATAGAATGGGTATCGGTGCTTCAAGGTCTCAAGCTCGTCAACTCGTAACTCACGCTCATTTCACCGTAAATGGTAAAAACGTAAATATCGCTTCTTACATTGTTAAAGCAGGTGATGAAATAGCTGTTAAAGAAAGCAAAAAGGACAACAAGTACTTTGCTGAAATTAAGCAAATGAAAGTTGGCGCAATGCCCAAATGGCTTGAATTCAATCCTGAAACTCTTTCTGGTAAAGTTGTTGCTCTTCCCACGAGAGAAGATATCGACATTACTATTAAAGAACATATGATTATCGAGTTGTACTCAAAATAATCTTAGGCGATAATAACAAATTTAATAAAAATAAAAATTTTCGATGGGTTATCCGGAGGGGAAAGAAAAAACATCCACACTTTTTCTACGAATTCTTCGGAATAACCTATATCGAAACTATTTAGGAGGTAATTTCTTATGATGGAAATCGAAATGCCAAAAATAGAAGTGGAAGAAAACGAAAACGGTAGTTACGCTAAAGTTGTTGTAGAACCTTTAGAAAAAGGCTTTGGTTTAACCCTTGGTAATGCGCTTAGAAGAATTTTACTTTCTGCGCTTCCCGGTGCGGCTATCACCAATATTAAATTTTCTGAAGACCTTGGAATTAAGCATGAATTTTCTGCTGTTCAAGGCGTAAAGGAAGACGTAACTGAAATAATTCTCAACTTAAAGTGTGTTGCAGTTAAAACTACCTCTCTTGACAAGGATTACACTAAGACTGTAAGACTTTATAAAGAAGGCCCTGCAGTAGTAAAAGCAGGAGATATTAGTGCAGACGCTGAAATTGAAATTTTGAACCCCGATATGTATATTTGTACGGTTGACGAAGGTGCTAAAATCGATATGGAATTAACTATCGGTAGAGGCAGAGGATATCAAGGTGCAGATGAACACAAAACGGACATTATCGACAATATTGCAATCGACAGTATCTATACTCCCGTTAAAAAGGTTAGTTACAACGTGACTGCTACTCGTGTTGGTCAAAGTGTTGACTTTGATAAACTCACGTTAGAAGTTTGGACTAACGGTGCATTCTCAGGAAAAGATATCGTAAGTCTTGCTGCAAAGATTATGGAAGAACACATTAGAATGTTCGTTTCATTATCAGATGTTGGCAACATTGGTATCTTAGTTCCTGCACCTATGGACGGAATTACCAAGATTTTGGAAATGACCATAGAAGATATGGACCTTACCGTACGTTCATACAACTGCTTAAAGAGAGCAGGTATCCACACGGTAGATGATTTAACCAAGAAAACAGAGGAAGATATGCTTAAAGTTCGTAACTTGGGCAAAAAATCTCTCGATGAAGTTATTTACAAACTTGAGAGCTACGGCTTAAAGTTAATGGACAAGGAGGACTAAACAATGGCAAGAAAATTAGGATTAAACGCTACTCAAAGAATGGCGCTTATTAAAAACCAAGCAACTGCGCTTTTGTGGTATGGCAGAATTGAAACCACCGAAGCAAGAGCTAAGGAAGTTGCAAGTTACGTCGCAAAGATTATCACTCTTGCAGTTAACACTTTTGAGGACGTTGTTGAATCAGAAGTTACCGTTAAAGACGCTAAGGGTAAGGAAACTAAAAAGACCTTAGTTAAGGACGGCGTTAAAAAACTTAATGCAAGAAGAAAAATCATTTCTATGGTTAACGATATGCAAGAAGTTAAAGGCTTTAAGGAAAGCAAGCCCGACTTCAAGAAGAGAACTGCTGATATCAAGAACCCCCTTATTGAAAAAATCTTTGACGAATACGCTAAAAAATATGCTGACCGTAAAGAAGAAAAAGGACAAGGTGGTGGATACACTAGAATCTACAAACTTGGACTTCGTAAGGGTGACGCTGCAGAAGTTGCTATTATCGAACTCGTATAATTTAACAGCATAGATAAAGGCAAAATACGTTACTAAATGAAAGACTTGGAAAATAATTTCCAAGTCTTTTTTGTCTTAATAGTTATTTACACATTTTTTTGTAAGTTTCAATATTTTGGTCGGCATTATAAGTTGGGGCTTTTGGCTTAATGCCTGCGAGTATTTGCATATCGTGATATGCACCTTTGTGCATTTTATTAATTGCTTCGTTAGATAAAAGGGTTCGGAATATTTAATATCTAAATTGTGTCTAAAATTCGTTTTAATATTACCTTTTCTTACCTTGTATTTTAAGGGGAAAAGGATAATTTAAGAAATAATATTAATAACTTCCTAATAATTAAGTATATGCAAAATAAAAGGCAATACGGACTTACAATTAATTAAATTACCAAACAAGGCAAATAGATAAGAAAAGCATTATCTCGTGTTATAGGCTTGATTTTGCGCCGTATAATTGCTATAATAATGTTGGCGATATGCTTAAAAATAAGACTTTTTACCGATAAAAAGGGTGTTGCCTGTAAACCTTTAGGAGGGACAGTTCATGAAACAAAAAACCATGTACGACTATATGAGAGAGGCGGATAATAGCGAAGAGGATGGATTTTATCCTGAGGATTGGATGGAGGATCGAAAAAAAACTCAAAAGGAAGAGTATTTTGAGTTTTATGACGATATAAAAACTACTCCAAAGGACGATTGGTAATACTTATATAAAACGCTTTTAGACTTATAAACAGATTGCACGCTACAAGTTCTAAAAAGGAAAGGTCATGAGTAAGATATAACCGTGAGATAATTGTCAGATTAGACATTATTCGAGCGGTTTTTTTCTTTTTAAACAAAATATTAAATTTTTGTGGTAGTATAATGAATTGTGTTTTCATCTCTAAAAGAAAATGTGTTATATTTATAGGATTTACCTTGCTTTTAGCAGTAGTTGTCTTCTTGTTTACGGTAACGCCTGCTCATGAGGTTTTTTATGGTGGAACGCTTAGAGAATTGCCCATATATTACGTTAAAACTGAGGAAAAGAAGTTAGCGATTTCCTTTGATTGCGCTTGGGGTGTTGATTACACTGACGGCTTGCTTTCAGTTATGGAAAAGGAAGGAGTTAAAAGCACTTTTTTTACAGTGGAGTTTTGGGCAAAAAAATATCCTGAATACGTTAAAAAAATTAGTGATGCAGGACACGAAGTAGGTACACACTCCGCAACTCATCCTTACATGAGTAAACTCAGTAAGGAGGCGATAGTTAAGGAACTTACAACCTCTTCTTCAGTTATTGAAGAGATTATAGGTAAAAGGGTGGAGGTTTTTAGACCGCCTTATGGGGATTATAACGATTTACTTATTAACACGGCTACTGAGTTAGGACTTTATACTATTCAGTGGGACGTGGATAGTTTGGATTGGAAAAATTTAACGGCTGGAGAAATAACTAAAAGGGTAGTTGGTAAGGTGAAAAACGGTTCTATCGTTCTTTTTCATAATCAAGGACTGCATACGCTTGAGGCTCTGCCACATATTATTAAAGCATTAAAGCAAAAAGGATATCAATTTGTTACGATTGGTGAACTTATTTATAGAGATAATTATCAAATGGCAAATGACGGCGGTCAATGCTCTTGTAATTAGAAATTCATTGGAGGAAATATATATGAACAATTTGACAGAAAAAAACAACAAGGTATTTATTAGCGGGGAAATTATAAGCGATGCGGAATTTTCACACGAGGTTTACGGTGAAGGTTTTTATGAAATGAGCGTGCTTGTAAAAAGGCTTTCGGGACAGGGGGATATCTTGCCTGTAACCGTTTCTGAAAGGTTAATTGCTGATAAGGATTTGAAAATTGGAGTAACTATAAACGCTTTTGGGCAGTTTAGAAGTTATAACAAGTTAGTTGATGGAAAAAGTAAACTTATGCTTACCGTTTTCGTTAGGGAACTTTTAGACACCCCTGTGGTGAAAAACCCTAACAGTATAGTTTTATCGGGCTACATTTGTAAACCTCCCGTTTATCGAACGACTCCTTTTAATAGAGAAATAGCCGACGTTTTAATTGCCGTTAATCGTTCCTATAACAAGTCTGATTATATCCCCTGCATTGCTTGGGGGAGAAACGCAAGATTTGCTAAAAATCTTGCCGTAGGAGAAAAAATAGCCATTTCGGGTAGAATCCAAAGTAGGGAATATCAAAAAAGAATTACCGACGAGGAAGTAAAGATTTTAACTGCGTACGAAGTTTCCATAAGTAAACTCTCTGCTTACGAAAATGCGGAAAACTTTGACGTTGACGAGGAATTTGAATTGCTTGGGTTGATGCACGAAAAAGAAGAATATTATAAATATGCCGACAATTTATAAAAAAATAGCCCCTAACCAAGTTTGGTTAGGGGCTAAATTTATGTTTGACTTATCTAAACTTTTTCAAAAGGAAGAAACTTGCCGTTCCGCATAAACTTGTTATTACGGCTAAAACGATTAAAACGTTTCTAACGGCGTTTTTAGAGGTGTCGATTATTGATTGGGAAGAAATATAGCCTTCAATCCATTGTTCACCACTTAGGTAGGTTATTTTAGCAACCGTGCCGTCGTCTTCGTAAATTCTAACTTGGCTCTTTGGTAGGTCTAAAATCTTATCGGTCATTTCCTTGTTTGAATAAAGAGCGGTGGCGTTTATTGACTTAATCACGAAATGACTAAACTCTTTATCCTCTGATAAAATCTCAACGGTGAAGTTAACGGGGATGAAACAGTTTATCTCATTTCCGTCAACAATTATCTTCGCAAAGTAAAAGTCAGTATCAAAAATGGTGTAACTGTTTAGAGGTGTAATTTCCACTTTTTTATCTAAAAGCAACTTTGAGCCGTTATTATCTATTGCGTACTCCATTTCCATAGTTATTAGGGGAAGATAGTATGCGTGTACGGTAGTTGCGGTAAATGCTTTTGAAGGCGCAACGCTTGAGGTTAGGGTTTTTTCCGAGCAATCGTTTTTATTTACTACCGTTAGTCCGTTCCTATCTGCAAGAAGGTATAAAGTGCAATTTTGTTTTAGAGTTATCTCTTCTATAAACAAATAATCGGTAGCGCTATTAAGAGTGCTTACGTATTCAAATCCGTTGTTGATTATATTTACTGAAAAGGTATTAGCGCCGTCCGTTACGGTGTAAACTTTAAGATTATTTTCATCAGCGCTTTGTCCTGACAAAGTAAAATCGTTAGGGATAGTAATAGAAGATATTGCAACGTTTTCTAAAGCGGAAGTTTGATATAAAGATTCCTTGCCTTTTTCTAAAAGATATACGCTGGCATCGTCAATAGACATACAAAAATCAATAGGGGTTACACCGATTGGATAGGGGTGTGCGTTGGGTGTAGCGGAGTCGAAATTCAAGGTAAATATTGATGATGCACCTAAAACGTAAAGTTCCCCAGAAAGGTCACTTGCAAGTTTTTTTATCACGTTTTGAAAACTACTTGAATAAAAACTTAGGTTTTCTCCGTTGTCTTTATAAATAGAATAATCGTCCGCAAAATAATAATTATTAGAAACGTCAACCTCAAAAACGTTAAAGTGTTGAGTGTAATTTTTTTCATTTACGACTTCACCTTGTTGGTTGATTTTATAAACGGTGGATGAGGTCGATGAGGAGGTAAGCGCATAATAGTAGTTGCATCTAAAACAAACGTCCACAACGTCGGTGCTTAACGTTACTGGTGTTTTTTCACCCGTTTTAATGTCTAATATGAAAGCAGAACCGTCTTTTTGTGCGCCGAAAATTGTTTGACCTGAATATGCAAAGAAGTCGGGTGCTTGACCTATTAGCAGATTAGTATAGGTTTGCTCGTTATAATCGGCTACGTTAGTATCGAACAAGGTTATTTTGTAGTCTTGAAGCACTGCAACGGTACTGCCGTATTTTTCTACCGACTTGGCGTTTGCAATTCTATTGTACGCCGTTTTGCCGTTGGCAATTGCAAAACCTGTAAATAAAAGCCTGTTTTCAACGATTTCAAATTCTTGAATAGAGTCGTTTTCCTTGTCTGTGACGAGTAGTTTTCCATTTCTCATGGCTATATCCGTTGCCGTTTGAATTTTCCCAAGGTCGTAGTGCGATTCTGGGAAAGCCAACATTTCCGTTCTGCTACCGTCAAGGTTTAATCTATAAACGTTACCGTCTAAAATATAGAAGATAAACTGGTCGGTTGCGATAATCTTTGATGGAGAAACGGGAAAAACTTCCCTTTCCGTTTGAAAGTCGTTAAAATCTCTGCTGTAAATTTTGTTATTGCTAACGTAAAAAACGGAGGTCGAGTTAACTGCAATAGTCGTGTCGGTAACGTTTTCTAATGGGGGCAACATTTTTACGATATTGCCACCCGAAACCTCGTAAAAGAAAGCCTTAACACCGTATGTCGTTACCAAATATTCGCCGTTAAAGTCAAAACTCGTGCAACCAATTAGTTCCGAGCCGAGAGTTAATAGTGAAACGTTATAGGTGTTTAGGTTTACTCTATAAACCGAGCCGTTGTCTGAAACAATTAGTTCGCCATCGGAAAACCTTTCAACTTGTTTTAACGAGGTGAAGTTTTTGTCAGTGCTCGTTAGTTTGGTAAACTTTTCATTTTGATAAATAACTAAAGAGTTGTCCGCTTGAATTATAGCCACAATTTCGTCGTCTATATATGCGTTAACGGGAGAGGTTAGCGGATAGTTTTCCAAAACGGAGATAGGTAAGATTCGTTCCGTGTCAGTATTGTTTGCGTGGACAGTCAAGTCATCTTGTAACAAAAGAAAACTAAAGGTTAAACACGAAAGAAGTAGCGTTAAAAAAGATATTAAAAATTTATATTTTAGTCTATTGAATTTCATAATATTTATTTTATCATAAAAAACCCCTTTTGTCCATAAGAAAGGGTTTTTATTTTTTAAATTGTGTAGGAACAAAAAATAAAATAATAAAAAAGTTTATTTTAATATTTAATTTTAATTGATATATAGGCAAAAATCAATTAAAATATGACATAAAAATGCATTTTTGTACATAAAATAAAATATTTGTTCAAAAATCAGCATATAATCATTGCTATTTATTTCTTAGTAGCTATAATCGAAAGCAGAAATATTTAACGGAGGAGAAGTATGAACGTTTTATATGCAAAAACTATTTTATATTCTTACATTACTTTAGAGGATGTTGTATTACAAATTGATGAACTTGTTGAGAGAAAAGCAAGGTCGTCTTTTAGTAATTATTCACCAGCGATTAGTCAGTTCGAATCTATCATTCAGTTAACTTTTGAAAAGGACATTATACACGCTGTTAAACTTGTTTGTGATAAAATTTTGTCCAAATTTAGTGAAGAAGATTTACTGTTTTTTAAGTATAAATATTTTAAGAATATGTCAAAAAAAGAATTGAGTAATTTTGATTTTACTTCAAGAGCGTATTTTAGAAAACAAGTTAAATTAGCACAAATTTTTGCCGATAAATTGGAGAGAAACGGTATCGACGATAAGTTTTTTGAAAAAAATTGTTTACAACTTGACTTTTTTAGACATCTTTTAAAAAGCTCAGCCGAACACGAGAAATTAAACTATAAAAACAAACCAAAAACGCCTAAGTTGAATAAAAAAACTTAGGCGTTAAATTTAATAAAAGATTATTCGTATTCGTTTTCCTCAAAGTAACCCACGTTTGGTTTTTGAGGTTTGTTTTTTAGTGCTACCATAAGTGCAAAAATGCCGGCAAAAATAAGACATCCTATTATAACGTAGCGCAAAGTTTGGTTGTTCTCTTTCGTTTCTTCGGGGGTGGACGGATTTGTTTGCGTAGGTGGTTCTGGTTCGGGGATAAAGGTTAATGGGTTAGGGTGGATAGGAACTGTAAAGGGAATAACATCCGCCTCTTTTACGTAACCTAAGCGGTTGTTATATTCTACGTAGTACAAGATTTCTCCATTTTCAGTAGTTAGTTTTCCATAGTAACTTAGTTCTCTACCAGAAAAGACGTATTGAGCGTATGACGTTAGTTGGGAGTTTGTGTAGAGAAGGGTGGGGTTAGAAGTTGTTATCTTTATTTGGGGATATCTGGTCTCGGCAGTTAGGGCATCGTCAAAGAGGCTGTCTTTTGGAACGTATCCGTCGATAGCGATAAGCCCCTTTTCTCCGCCGTATTCTACGTGGTAAAAGTTTACGTCTTCCGAAATAATTTTAACGTAATAGGTATAGGGAAGATAAAATAAGAGGTTTTGTCCCTCTGCATCTGAAAAGAAGGGTGTATCTTCCGTGGTTACCCTTAGATATGGGCTTTGTGCGTTAACACTTTCTATCCTTATTAAATTAGGATTACTTAAAGAAAAGCACATTATTAATAGTAAAAACTGAAAAATGCGTTTTTTCATAGGTAAAGGGATTATAAAACGGAAAAGGTGGCGTAAACTACTATAAATAGTCGAAAGGGGTAAAAATCTGTCGTAACTTATTTGATAAAATACAAAAGGGTAAATAAGTTGCCTATAATTTATTAAGCCATAAATGCGTATACTGTTTATGGGTGCATTCAAATATGAAAAAGGGTGAAAATTTTATTATAAACATAATTTCGGTAATGCTATTCTTACTCTTAATGGTAACAATAGCTTGGAGAATATTTCCCTTACTTGAAAAAAGGTATATTTACCCAGTGAAATATAAAGAAGAAGTTATTTTGTATGCAGAAGAATTTTCACTAAATCCAAATTTAGTTTTTTCCGTTATAAAGACGGAAAGTGGGTTTAGAGAAAATGCCGTTAGTGAAAAAGGCGCAAAAGGATTAATGCAAATTATAGATAGTACCGCAAGTTATATTGCAAAACATTTGGGCGAAAAAGAGTACGATATATTTTCTCCAAGCACGAATATACGTTATGGGTGCTTTTATTTAAGATTGTTGCTTGAAAGGTTTACCGTAGAGAAAACGGCATTATGCGCATACAACGCAGGGGAGGGCAACGTAGATAATTGGCTTAATAATAAAGGGTACTCGACTGACGGAGTAAATCTAACCTTGATTCCTTATAGAGAAACGGAAGAATATATCAAAAAAATTTACAAAAGTTATGCAAAATATGAAAAATTATATGGTAATATTCTTGACAAAAGCAAAAAATTTGAGTAATATATAAAGGCTAACTCGTGAGGGTGGCGGAATTGGCAGACGCGTACGTTTGAGGGGCGTATGGTTATCCGTGTGGGTTCAAGTCCCATCCTTCACACCAAAACAGAGCATTTTAGGGCGGTTTGGGCACAAAAAATGCTCTTTTTTTATACTTTTTTTTCTAAAAAAGTGTCAAAATTAGTGTCAATCTCCATCATAAAAGAACTTTTTCCCTTCTGAAAGGAAAAATTCCTCCGATAGTTCCGTGTACGCTTGGCCAAGGGCTCCGAGGGAGTGTCCCATCCAGAGTTTACGGACAACGTCGTTGATTCCGCACTCAATACAGCGAGAATTAAACGTCTTTCTTAAATCCTTGAGCGTAAAGTCTGGCATAAGCGCCTTAAATCTTTTTCTAACTTGTTCATACGGCGCAACATCAATAATCCCGTTAACGTAAGGCGCAAGCCCTCGCATAACGGGAATTTTTTTATATTCAATCTTACCGTTTTTTCTCTTAGAGTTAACCGCAATTATAAAAGGACCGGAAACTTCGATTTTTTGATATTCGTTAGGGCGCAATCCTGTATAAAGGGCTAAAAGAAAGATTTTTTCAAACTTATCCCCTTTAATTAAAGCCTTAAAGCGTTTAACGTCTTCAGGAGAAAGCGTTTTTCCGTGTTCTTGTTCATACGGCGCACGGTAGATTATATCCAACGGGTTATTTTTTATCAAGTTGTGTTTTATTGCCGTCTTAAAAATAAGCGATAATAGGGAATAAACTTCTTCAGACGTTTTTCCTTTTCCTTGGATTGAAAGCCCTTCAATCAATTTCTGGCACTCTAAGGCGTTTATTTTTTTAAGGGGTTTTTCCTTAAAATATGGCTTAACGTGGCAATTATACCTGGAAAGGTCCGCTCGAAAGGTTTGTGCAGTAACCTTTTTAACTCTAAAATTTTCAAAATAATATTGAGCAAAGGCGTTAAACGTTGTGGGAACGTTTGAAACGTCTTTCTTTTTCGGCGCACCGTATTTAATTAAACGTTGAATTTTAATCAAAACGTCCTCTTGAGATTTGCCGTAAACGTAGTGCTTAACGTCTTTAAGTTTAACGTAGCCTTGAAAACGGCCGTCTTTCCTCGGTGTTGACGTAACGGAAACGCCTGGAATATTTAATAGCAAGGTTAGGTCCTCCTTTTGAAAAGGACCTTTTTTATTTTCTCCGACATTAAATTGTAAAGCAACGTTAACCCCGTTATCGAACGGGGCTTTTTTTTAAAGTCAAACAAAACTCTTTCTTTTTCAATCTCTTTTACTTTTTCTTCACTGGTAGAGCCGACAATGTAAAAAAGACGCTTAAATTTTTCTCTCTCTTTTTCAAAAATTGCCCACTCTTCAGATAGTTTACATTTTCTAATAAACAAACTTAAACTTCTCAAAGTGTTTTCAATGTAATCATAATCTTCTTTTTTCATAAAAATCCTCCTTTTTTATTGGAGATATAGTTTATAAAAAAAAGCAAAAAGAGTAAAGAGTTTAAAATATTTCTTCCTCTAATTCTTCTTGTATTGTTCTTTTACGTTTTTTTTCTATCTGCTCTTCTTGTAGATATGATTCTGCGTCGTCTATTAGCAAATCCTGAGAAACCTCTGACAGACATGAAAATAGTTGAAATAATCTTTTCTCTTTTTCAGACATGTCTTGTATTAGTAGAGGCTCACCAATATCGTTAGAAAAATTGTATTTGTTTAAGAATTCAACTGCGTCATGATAGGTATTAAAGTGCTTCGCAATTTTTCCAGGATAATTTTTTGTAGCATAAGAGTAAACATAGGGTTTGTCTGTCAATAGGTTATCTATTCTTCCTTTCGCAACAGCAAAGACATGTTCTCCTGAAAATATTTTTAGTTCCTCTCTATAATTTCTTTCTTGCTCGTGTTCAGAAACAAGTTTATGCTTATAAAGAAATTCAAACTCTTTTATCGATAAATCAAGGAAAGTCTTTGAAGTAACGTTTCTAAAAATTATTAAGCCATTTTTACGAACTGAAACGGGGACAAGGGTGTAATATTGATTTTTTTCATCGTAAAAAGTGTAGAAAGTGCTTGCTCTTGGAACAATTCTTTTATTTTGCATATTTTCTTTTCCCCATATCAAAACGCTCTCTAACAGAAGCGTAAAATTCAGCATCTTCAATCAATTTGTCCTGTTCAAGGGCTGTTAACAAAGAAAAAGCCTTAAGAAGTCTCGTTTCCTTTTCCGACAAACTTTGTTTTGCAGAAGAAAAAACCGAAGCGTCTAACAAATAATCAATGGTAACACAAAAAAACTCGGATAAACTTTTAAGATTTTTAATGCTTGGTTCAGAGATTCCGTTTTCCCAGTTATTATAGGTAGATTTGGATATGCCAAAAATAGTCGCCATGTTTCTTGTCGTAAGATTTCTTTCACGACGTAGTTTTAATAAATTTTTCATTTTTCTACTCCTTTTAAAATAAATTTTAATACTTTTTTTATTAAAAAGTCCAAAAAAATTTAAAAATTACTTGACTGTCCAACTTAAATGGATTATAATGTCCATAAAAAATGGACGATAAAGTATTTGTCCAAAAAAAGGAGAGAAAAAAATGAAAACAGAACAAAACAAGACAAACCAAGAAACCAAGAAGCACGAACTATTGCACGTTGTTATAACGGACGCAAACACCGGGGAAACGGTAGTTGACGAAAAATCGACGTTGTTTGCCGGCGTAATAGGACAAGAAAAAGGGAGCAG
>JAZONF010000011.1:0-3175 GCA_045654365.1 Christensenellaceae bacterium
TCTTTCCGTATTAACCTTTTTGCTAAATTTATTTAGTCTTTTTTGCTTTTTTGCCTTAATGTACTTTATTAAAGTCTTTTCTCTCTAGATATTTTTGACTATATCTTCTCTTTTTTCTATGCAGTTGTCAATCTACGATGCTTTGACTAAGGTCAAAGACTATCTCAACGCGATAGCCTAACTATATTACCACTTAAAAAATTTTTAGTCAAGCATTTTGCAAAGAAATTTCTACTTTTTTTTAATTTTTTTTTAATGAATTATTTTCCATTGGTTTCTTGCTGAATTTTACCTTTTCATAGCATATAAATTTAATAAAAGAAACCGCCTGACAATTCAGACGGTTAACATTAATTAAATTATTTAAGTATTTTTTCAAAATCAGCCTTTAAATCTTCAAAAAGTTTAAGTGCGTTCTCTTCATTTTGCGCTTTAACGGAATAATAAACCTTAAGTTTAGGTTCTGTGCCTGATGGACGAACGCAAATAAACGAGCCTCCTTCAAGTTCAAAATAAACTGCATTGTTTTTGCTAGAATTAATAGGAGCTTTTTCGCCGTTTTTTAGACGCCTTACTAAAGATGAATAATCCCTAACAGCAACAACTTCAAGCCCTGCAACCTGCTCTATTTTCTTATTCTTAAGCGAATCGACAACGGCGTTCATTTCTCGCATTGCATTTAACCCTGAATAAGCCGTGGAAACACTTGCATCGTAAACGTAGCCGTACTTTTCGTACAATTCCATAAGTTTTTGGTAAACACCCACCTTTTTATAGGAATAATAACACACCATTTCGGCAAAAAGCATGGAAGCAACAACTGCGTCCTTATCCCTTGCATGCGTACCACGAAGATATCCACAACTCTCTTCAAAGCCAAATAGGAATTTTCTATCCCCTAAATCGTCGTACTCTTTAATTTTTTCACCTATAAACTTAAAGCCAACGGGGGTTTCCATTAATTCCACACCATAATCGTCGGCAATAATTTTTGCCATTGAAGTCGTTACGAAACTTTTTACAACAAAACTCTTTTTATCAAGTTTACCCTTTTTCTTAAGTCTTGACAAAACGTAATCAAGTAACAAAATACCCGTTTGGTTTCCAGAAAGAGCAACAAACTCTCCCTTATCGTTTCTTATAGCAACGCCAAGCCTATCACAATCAGGGTCAGTTCCAAAAACGACGTCCGCATCCTTAAAGTCCGCCATTTTTATGGCTAAAGACAACGTTTCTTTATATTCCGGGTTTGGAACGTTTACGGTGGAAAAGTCTTGGTCATAATTTTGTTGTTCAGGAACAACCATTGCGTTTATACCAAGTTTCCTTAAAATAGTAGTTACGGGAATAAATCCGCTACCATGCACGGGAGTATAAACAAGTTTAACGTGCGAACCTTCGAGCTTAACCGCATCTAAAGAAAGACAAAGAGATTTTAAGTGATTATAATACTTTTTATCCAACTTTTTGCTAATAATATTTATACGCTTTGCTAATTTTTCATTGCATAAAATCTTTTCGGAGATAGGGTCTCCTATTTTTGAGATATAGTTAACGACTTTTTCCGTAGCCTCCGGAGACATTTGTGCCCCATCTGCCCCATATACTTTATAGCCGTTATATTCTTTAGGGTTGTGACTTGCCGTTATCATAATACCCGCAGTAGTTTTTAACTCTCTAACTGCGTATGAGAGCATTGGAACGGGATGCACCGTAGGGAAAAGATGTGCCTTAATACCATTACTAACGAGCACTAATGCAGAAGCGTAAGCAAACTCAAAGGACATTTTCCTTGTGTCATATGAAATTGCAACGCCCTTTTTCATAGCCTTTTTGCCTAAATCTTTTATAAATTCCGCTAAAGCTTGAGTAGCTCTTTTAACCGTGTACACGTTCAACATGTTTGTACCCATGCCAATAAGACCACGCATACCTGCAGTACCGAACTCTAAATCTTTACCGAAACGATATTCTATTTCCTTCTCGTCATCAGCAATAGAAAGAAGTTCCTTCTTTTCTTCATCAGTTAAAAGATTACTGTTTAGCCAATTTTCATAATTTTCTTTATACATAGGCTTTTTCCTTATATATATAATGTTAGTATATATTATACTAATATAATTATATAGTGAATATGCACGTTTGTCAAAGATTTTATAATATTTTCAACGATAAACTGTATTCCGAACGCCCACACACCTATAAAACAATTATAATATATTTTATTTTTTTAATAAAAATTGAAAAAGCAATTCAAAACAGTTGACATTAACTTATTATTTTGCTAAAATTTATAAGCATTGTTACGGAAAATTATGCGGGTGTAATTCAATGGTAGAATTCCAGCCTTCCAAGCTGGCAGCGTGGGTCCGATTCCCATCACCCGCTCCAATTCTACTAACGAGGTAAGAATAAGGGGACTAAGTCCTGTAAAACGCACCTGTAGCTCAGCAGGATAGAGCATCGGCCTTCTAAGCCGAGGGTCAGGGGTTCGAATCCCTTCAGGCGCACCATGATGGCGGATGTAGCTCAGTCGGTTAGAGCGCAAGATTGTGGTCCTTGAGGTCGTGGGTTCGATTCCCATCATCCGCCCCATTAGACACATAGGGGTGTCGCCAAGCGGTAAGGCAACGGATTTTGATTCCGTCATTCGTAGGTTCAAATCCTGCCACCCCTGCCAAATAAAGTACCTTTAGCTCAGTTGGTAGAGCAACTGACTCTTAATCAGTGGGTCCAGGGTTCGAGTCCCTGAAGGTGCACCAATAAATGATTCATTAGCTCAGCCGGTAGAGCACGTGACTTTTAATCACGGTGTCCGGGGTTCGATTCCCCGATGGATCACCAGAGAAAGCATAATCAACCATTTGCGTTGGTTATGCTTTTTCTTTGTAATTCACTGGGGATTTGAACCGTAGGTTCGCCCGTCATATGACGGACTTTCTTTGACGGACAAGGGCTCCGTCGCGATAGCAGAGGTGCGTCTCGTAGGGGTAAATCTCACTTGTATCAATACAAGTATAATCCTTGCACTTAAATAGAAAAAACAATAAGTTTTAAAGCAATTAAAACAATTTTTTTCAATGTTGACAATCATTGTCATATTTAATATGCTATAATAGGAATGTAAAATTCAATGCAAGGAATAAAATATTCCAAAATGCGAATATTTCTACTT
>JAZONF010000012.1:0-22625 GCA_045654365.1 Christensenellaceae bacterium
GCTATACGCTCGGCTTCGCTATCAAACAACTCTAAGCCACACTTCTCAACTAATTCCGTCCATTTTGATATGTTGAGAGCCGCTTTAATATGTCCTGCTTGACAACAAACTTCTCTATTCCTTCTTCGGTCAAAATCATCTTCGCATCTTGGAAGAATTCGTTTATATTCACTTATAAATTCTGAAACGTAATCTCGTTGATACACCCTTTCATCAAAATATGTTTTGTATAAAATGGGAATATGTATTTCCAGCCATTTAAGGTAAGTCGTTTTCCACTTGTATTTGAAGATTCCGTAGTAAGGAAGCTCTTCTGATACTTCCATTTCATCTTGAGATGGAACTCGATTGTATTTCTCGTAGAACGTTATAATGCAGTCAACCATATTTTGCTCGTTCCATTTCGTTGTTGGATATTCAGATAACATTTCTTGTATACGTTTCTTTTCTTCGCCTTGTAAAAGTTCTAAAACACATTCCAACGTTTTTTTCCTAGTTGTTTTTGGAGCCTCATAGCAATCACTATATTTAGCTAACCATTGACTTGCCGTAATTCCAAAAAGATATTTGAAATTAGTGTGAGAAGGAAGCTCAGCATTTTTCTTTTGCAAGTCTGTTACTGTTGGCAATCTCCCATTATCAAGATAAAAGTTATCGATACAATCTTTTGCTATCTTTTCCGACCATAGCAATATCGGCACGCCTGTTGCTAAACCTTGTAAAATTGATATTTCTTCTTGACGGTTCCCTTGCTTCTCCAATAGCGAAATCGCCTTATAAATTGTGGCTTTTCTCGTGATTGGAAGTTTCTCTTGAGTATTCATTGACAAATTTCCTCCGATGCTAGTATTAGCATTTCGCTATACAAACATCATTGGCACGGCATAGGTGGAAAACTTTACTCCCACCGATAAATCAAAATTATCAATGGCTTTGATAAGCCCTATACACCCCGCTTGAAAAACGTCGTCTGGGTTTGAAGATTTCAATTTAAATCGCTTGATAATTGATAAAACAAGCCTCATATTACACACTATAAATTTTTCTCTCGCCTCCGCTACTCCGTCTTTAATTTGCTTAAGCATTTCAAAACTTTCCGCCTGAGAAATTTTAGGCAAAGAACTGGTATCAATTCCGCAAATCACAACTTTACTACTCATAAAACCTCCTTATGTAAGGGTTTAAGTAGTATAGACAAAGAGAAAATTTTTATACAAAAAACTCTTTTTAATTACCAATACTAATTTCTGTTAATTGACTTTATTTAATATTTTTGATAAAATTAACTTCGTTGTGTAAGGAGACTAAAATTATGTTAAGCGAAAAAAAGAAAGGCGGTTTTGCAAGCGGAATAGGCTTTGTTCTTGCCGCCGCAGGCTCTGCAGTAGGGCTTGGTAATTTATGGGGCTTTCCGTTTAAAACTGCGGAAAACGGTGGCGCAGCATTTGTAATATTATATATTGCTTGCGTTTTATTTATCGGTTTTTGCACTATGATTTGCGAACTATTTTTAGGTAAGCGTTCACAAGCAAACCCCGTAACCGCTTTTAAAAAGGCTAATCCTAAATTAGGTTGGTTTGGTTTGATAGCAATAATCGTGCCCTTTATAATTAGTTTTTACTATTCGGTTTTAGGTGGTTACACAGTTAAGTTTGCCGTTAATTCTTTTTGGGGAAACACTGGTAATTTAGCCAACTTTGCCGGCTCTACTTGGCAGGTTATTTTATGCACGGGCGTATTTATTGCCTTTGCACTGTTTATAGTTATGGCAGGTGTTAAAGGTGGTATTGAAAAGGCATCTAAAATACTTATGCCAGCGCTGTTTATATTACTATTATTAGTAGTTGTGTTTGTTCTCTTCTTAGGTGAAGGCGTTGTTGACGGTTTAAAATTTTATCTTGTTCCCGACTGGTCTAAGATTAACGGTACGTCAATTCTCGTAGCAATGGGGCAAGCATTTTACTCTCTATCTCTTGGTATGGGTGCAATGATTGTTTACGGCTCTTATACGGGCAAGGAAATAAATATAGTTAAATCCACTGCAATGATTTGTACTTTCGACACAATTATTGCCTTACTTGCAGGTCTTGCCATCTTCCCCGCCGTATTCCACTTTGCATCAGTTGAAGGTATCCCTGCGCATAGTCTAAAACTTGAAGGTCTTACCCTTATGTTCGTTACCTTACCTAAGGTTTTTGAAAGCATTGGTGCTTTCGGCAAAATTATTGAATTTTTCTTCTTTGCAATGGTTGTCGTTGCTGCAGTTACCTCTGTTATTTCTTTATTTGAAGTTTCAAGTCAATTCATTATTCAAAAGTTTAAGATTAAAAGAAAAATTGCAACGCTTTGCATCGCAATTATCACCTTACTTGTTTCTATTCCTATAGGTCTGTCGTTAGGGAACGCCCTTAACGGAGTTGACAGGCTTTTAATTTTTGGAGAAGACCTTTTAACTTTCTTGGACGCTGTAACGAACGCAATATTTATGCCCGCTTGTGCGCTATTTAGCTGTATTGCCGTCGGTTGGTTTATCGGACCAAAAGAAATTAAAACTTCCTTAGAAGAAGAAAACAATAAAAAATCTTGGTTTTTTAAGTTTATCGGCTTTATGATTAAATTTATCGTTCCTATTTTAATAGGTATTATCGAGGTGTTCGGTATCATAGACCTATGGAAGAAGGGCGCATACGGCGTTACCGTTATAATTACCTCTCTTGTTCTTTTAGGTTTGATATACCTACTTTATTTCTTATTGTTAAAAGGAAAGGAAACAGGCACAAACCAAGACGAAATTGATTTATAATGAGCCCTATTTTTAGTATATAGTATTTTTTCTTGACTAACTATATCTTTTAGTTCTTCGATTTTACCTAAATGACTTACGGTAATGGGCGTAACTTCGTGTGCTTGAATGCCAATATTTGCCGAATAGTAAATTACTCTATCCTGATTTTTATCGGCAACCACCTCAATTTCTCCCCCAAAATTAGGAGAACCATTTTGTTCTTCTTTGTCATTATGAAGTTAAAACACACACTTTATCTATATATAGAAAGACCGCTAAAAATTTAGCGGTCTTTTAATTAAAAGTATCTAATTTTGTCTTACCTTCATACTACGTTACTACTCTGCGTCCTTTTTAGCGTAGTACTTGTTTGCTAGATACTTAGTTAAGAATAGTGATGCTATCATAAGTACTATACTTAAGGGTAACATAATATACCAGTTGGGTATAAAGCCTGCTACGATATAGCACACGAAGGAAACAATCGCAACGTATATTGCGTAAGGAATTTGAGTTGAAACGTGGTTTAAGTGTTCACACTCTGCACCAGCACTACTCATAATAGTCGTATCTGAAATTGGAGAACAATGGTCGCCACAAACAGCGCCTGCTAAGCACGCAGAAATTCCCAAAACAAACAATGGGTCGGGCTGCTCGAACATTACGGTAACGATAGGAATTAAAATACCAAACGTGCCCCAAGAAGTACCAGTTGCAAAAGCAAGAATACAAGCAACGATAAAGATAATTGCAGGCAAGAAACCTACAAGTCCTTCTGCAGCACCGTTCATAAGATTGCCAACGAAGAACGCTGCGCCAAGTTCACCCGTAACGTTTTTAAGAGCAGTTGCAAAGGTTAAAATAAAAATTGCAGGCACCATTGCCATAAAGCCTTTTGGTACGCTTTCCATTGCTTCGTTAAAGGTTGTAACCTTTCTAACTACAAAGTAAATTATACTTAATACTAACGCTACTAATCCACCCCAGGGAAGCGCAACGGTTGCATCGGTATTAGCAAAAGCGTTAATAAAGTTTTCGCCAGCAAAAATTCCACCAACGTATAAAAGTGCAAACACACTTGCAACAAGCAAGAATACGATAGGAATAATTAAGTCTAAAACTCTGCCCTTTTCGTTAGGAGTTTCTTCCGTACCCTTAACTACTGCACCAGAGAATAAATCGCCTTTTTCAGCGTTGATTTCGTGCTGTCTCATAGGACCAAAGTCAAACTTCATTAAAGTGATTACAATTACGAATACTAAAGTAAGTATTGAATAGAAGTTAAAAGGTATAGCGGCAATAAATAAATTTAATCCTTGCCCGTCTGCAACATATTGAGAAACTGCTGCCGCCCAAGAAGAAATAGGCGCTATCATACAGATAGGAGCTGCAGTTGCGTCAATTAAAAAAGCAAGTTTTGAACGGCTTATTTTATGTTTGTCGGTAACGGGGCGCATAACTGAACCAACCGTTAAACAGTTAAAATAGTCGTCAATAAAAATAAGAATACCTAAAACAAATGTTGCAATAGCTGCACCAACTTTACCTTTAACGTGTTTTTGAGCCCATTCTCCAAACGCTTTAGAGCCACCTGCTTTATTAACTAAAGAAACAAGAATACCAAGTTCAATTAAGAAAATAAAGATGCCTGCCGTACCTTCAACCGCACTGATAAGACCTGTACTAACTACGGTATCTAAAGTAGTTAAAGGATTCCAATCGCCAACTAAGATTGCACCTGATAAAATACCAATAAATAATGAAGAGAAAACTTCTTTAGTAATAAGTGCAAGACCTATTGCGATAATAGGTGGAAGTAATGCCCAGAACGAACCGATAACGCTTGCCGTTCCACTACAAGTTTCACATTTCACTCCGTCAATTAGCCCTTCAACACAGTCAGGGCAAGGTAATAACTTGTTTACGCCACCGGTTACAACCGCTACTATAAGTAAGCCGATAATAACTACTGTAGCAATAAGCAAGGTAAGTGTTTTACCCGATAACTTTCTACTGTCTTTCAACATTTTCGTTATCTCCTTTTGTAAAAATTTTTTTTATAAATAAAAAAATCACGATACTATTAAATACCGTGATAAAAAGCATTATCAAAATATTCAATAGCGCAACACCAGAAATATCCGGTGACAGTTACGTGCATATTCTACACGCACCCAGACAACGATTCTTGGGCAAGATATCGTCTCTTCGGCAACGCTCCTTTTACCACACAGGCTAATAGCCCTACCTTGTGCTTATCGTGAACGTCGCACCTCTATCTAAATTTTTATTTACTTTTAGATTTTATAACATTTTTCCCCTTTTGTCAATGCTTTTTTACATTTTCCACACCACAAAAAGCGTAAAGAGAAAAACGGCTATCCTCTAAAGGAAGTGCCGTTTTTATAAAAATATACTTTTTTATTCTGAAACTTCAAACTCTTCTTTTCCTACGCCACATAATGGACAAAGATAATCATCAGAAAGTTCTACAAAAGGAGTTCCCTCTACCTCTTCGTCGTAAACGTATCCACATACTTTGCAAACGTATTTCATATTATCTCCTTATTTATTAAAATATCTCTTTAATAAACCCTCAAATGCCTTACCGTGACGAGCCTCATCTCTTGCCATTTCGTGAACGGTATCGTGAATAGCATCGAGATTATGCATTTTTGCCATTTTTGCAAGTTCAAACTTGCCTGCTGTTGCGCCGTTTTCCGCCTCAACTCTCATAGCAAGATTCTTTTCGGTAGAAGTGGTTACAACTTCACCTAAAAGTTCAGCAAATTTAGCAGCGTGTTCAGCCTCTTCTAACGCTGCCTTTTCCCAGTATAAACCGATTTCAGGATATCCCTCTCTATGAGCAACTCTTGCCATTGCAAGGTACATACCAACTTCCATACATTCGCCGTTGAAGTTTTCTCTTAATCCATCAATAATTTCTTGGGGAACGCCCTCTTCTTTACCTACTCCAACGATATGTTCTGCAGCCCAGAACTTTTCGCCCGTTTCTACTACTTCTTCAAACTTGCTTGCTGGTGCTTTACATAAAGGGCACGCCTCGGGTGCGCTATCGCCTTCTACTACTTGACCACAAATTAAACATTTCCATTTTTTCATAATTTTTCTCCTTAAATTTATCTATTTTTTATTTTTTATTTACAATCTGAACATTTACCGTAGTAAACACACTTTTCACTCTCCACCGTTAGCCCCATTTCCTTTAACTCGTGAGGGGTTTTAGAGGGCTTGAATAAATCGATAATCTTCCCACAGTCACTACATATAAAGTGAGAGTGCCTTGAAGTATCACCATCATAGTGAAGTCTTTTATCTTCCGTCTCCAAAGTTATTATAACGTTCTCATCAGATAAAAGTTTAAGATTTCTATAAACCGTGCCAAGACTAATATTAGGCTCAATCTCCCTTGCAGATGCATATATCATATCTGCAGTAGGATGATCTTTTCTTCCCTTTATTATATCCGTTATTAATTCCCTTTGTCTTGAATAACGCATCTTAGCACCTCCTTATCAGTAATGATTACTATTATTATAATTGACTTTGCCTAACTTGTCAAGAGTTTTTTATAACTTTTTTATAAATTTTTTAAGTTTTTTATAAAAAGAAAAACGGCAGTGTTTTTGCCGTTTAACTTTAGTTTACCTTTTATTTTTTCTCAAAATATTCTGCACCATGTTTGCATAGCGGACATATAAAATCGGGCGGGAGCGTTTCCCCCTCGTAAACGTATCCGCAAATTTTACAAACGTATGCGTTTTTAGCCTTTGGTTTTTCCTTAACGTTTTTATGATAGTAACTATACGTCATAGTTTCCTTTTCGGAAAGCACTGCAGATTCTTCCAAAGTGCAGATAAATAGCCCATGCGTGTTAGCATCTACATATTCTTCCACCTTTAAGCAAAGGCAGGCATTAACGTTTTCGGTAATTATTGCAAGCCCGTTACCTGAAGTAACAACTTCTTCCCCTTTAAACTTGTCAACCTCTCTACCACTTTGAAAGCCAAACTGCTTAAACGTAGCAAAGGGTGTATCTTCGGTTAGTATATTAACGTTCATTTTACCAGAGGCTTTGATAACGTCGTGCGAATAGTTTTGTTTATTTATACTAACGACAAGTTGAACGGGGTTAGAAGAAACTTGCATAACGCTATTAGAAATAAAACCGTTATGTTTTTTTCCATCAAACGAAGTTATAACGTAAAGACCGTATCCAATTTTATTTAACGCCTTTAAGTCCACTTTATTTCCCTTTATTAATAATTTTCTTCGTGAATTTCAAAATATGCCTTTGGATGTGCGCATACGGGGCAAATTTCGGGAGCAGCCTCTCCTATATGGAAATGGCCACAGTTTCTACATTCCCAAACCTTAACGTTTGCCTTTTTGAAAACTTCCGCCGTTTCAACGTTTTTAAGCAACGCTCTATAACGCTCTTCGTGGCTCTTTTCAATTTTAGCTACAGCCCTAAACTTTTCTGCAAGTTCAATAAAGCCTTCTTCCTCCGCTTCTTTAGCAAAGGTTGCATACATATCCGTCCACTCGTAATTTTCACCCTCAGCAGCCGCAACGAGGTTTTGAGCAGTGTCGCCAATACCCTCTAATTCCTTAAACCATAATTTAGCGTGTTCTTTTTCATTATCAGCAGTTTTTAAGAATAATGCTGAAATTTGTTCATATCCTTCCTTTTTTGCTTTAGATGCAAAATAGGTATATTTGTTTCTTGCTTGGCTTTCTCCTGCAAAAGCCTCTAATAAATTCTTTTCCGTCTTAGTGCCTTTATATTTGTTCATTTTATTTTTCTCCCTATATTATTTTTTTATTTATTATATCATAAATAAAAGTTTTTTCAAGAGTTTTTATTAATTAAATCATCTTTGCAAACTCTTTTTTTAACCTTGAAATTATCTTCTTTTCCAATCTCGAAATATAACTTTGGGAAATACCAAGCATATCGGCAACTTCCCTTTGTGTTTTTTCTTCTTCTCCGTTTAGCCCGTACCTTAAAAACATAATTTCTCGTTCTCTTCCGTTAAGTTTTAATAGGGCTTGACGTAAGAGTTCGCTTTCCACACCGCTTTCTATTTTTTTATAAACCAAATCGCCATCCGTACCCATAACGTCGGATAAAACCAACTCGTTACCTTCGCTATCTGTGTTTAAGGGCTCGTCGAAAGAAACCTCGGATTTTAGTTTTGACGCTCTTCTCAAAAACATTAGTATCTCGTTTTCAATACAACGAGATGCAAAAGTTGCAAGTTTTACCTTTTTATCAGAAGAAAAGGAACTAACTGCTTTTATGAGCCCGATTGTACCAACGGAAACCAAATCGTCTAAATCAATTCCCGTATTTTGAAACCGCTTTGCTATATACACTACTAACCTTAGGTTATGTTCAATAAGTTTATCGGCTACGCCCTCTTCTCCTTTTTCCATTAGCGAAATAAGTTCCGCCTCCTTTTCAGGAGAGTATGGAGAGGGCAAAACGTCTCCCCCATTTATGTAATGGATAAAGTCTTCTCTTAGTGAGAAGAGGCTAAGAAACTTTTTTAAGTTTTCCATTATCGTTACTTTCATAATTAACCCCCACGAGCGCAGGATGTAATATTGCATCTGCACCAATTATTTTTACTTCTGATATAGTAAGTGTTACTTTATTATATATATTCGGCTTGTCCCCGATAAATATCCTAAACTCATCTAATGGTAGACAAAATTTTTCCGCCACTCCGCTTACGGTGTTTACAGTTATCTTTTCTAACCTTTTATAAAAGTTATTATCATCAAAAGCCTTTTCAATAAACTTTTTTTCACAAATAATAACAGGATTATCTTTAAAATATAAGGAGTTACCCGTATCTAAAAAACCCCTACCCGTGAACTTTTTTCCTAATAGCGTAAACTCAAAATTATAAATAACCGATTCAACGTGTTTTCTTCTATATAAAAAACTAACGACCTTCTTTCCTGCGCACGCAAGTAAGCAAACGGGCAGAAAACACGTTGCCACGGCTAATTCGCTTGAATAACTAACTCCGAAAAGAAAATAAACCCCAAAAATACTCCCCCCAAGCAAAAAAGTTAAAAAATAAAAAACGGTTAGGTTTATAAAAAATTCTCCTTTATCTTTATACTTTGTGCCAACGAAAACTAAAAGCGTACCAAAAAGTATTTTAATCAAAGTTAGATAAAAATTCCCCAACTTTATTAATGGAAACACTAAAGAAAACACCCCACCTATTAAAGAAAGGATTATGAGTTTTAGCCTTTTAATCTCTTTCCCAGTAAGAATATAGGTAAACCTTAACAACAGATAATCGATAATAAAGTTATTTATAATAACGTACTCGATATATACCGTCATAAAAAATCCCCCGTGGAAATTTAGATTACCACGAGGGAAATTGAAACTTTTATTGTTTTTTATGTTTTTACTTGTTTTTTTGTAGAAATGCGTTATTTCATAAATTGCATAATTATTCCGTTTTGAACGTATAAAAACTCTTCCTTTATCCTTAAATTATCATCTGAAACTATTAAGTATTTTTGGTTTTTCTTAATAATTTCTGCGTACTCGCTATAGAAATCACAAGCAAATTCTTTATTATATCTTAAAACGTCTACACCCTTTTCCGTGCGAAGAGCAAGCATAATAAATTCAAACTTAGCGTCATCTCCCTCGATAAGGTCGGAGGAGATCTCAGGAGTTTTATTATAAATTATAGAATTTAAGTATTCATCAATCTTAAAGGTGTTAGTAAATCTTCTGCCGTCAATAAAGGAAGATGCGGAAACACCAAGTCCGATATATTCTCCCCTTCCCCAATAATTTAAATTGTGTTTAGATTCAAACCCCTTGATGGAAAAGTTAGAAACCTCGTAACGATTAAAGCCTTTTTCTTTTAGATACGCTCTCAACCCGTCGTAAATATCTGCAACCTCATCTTCAGATAGAAGTTCACCGTTAAGATAATCGGAATATATAGGCGTGCCAACTTCGGGCGTTAAGGCGTAGGCAGAAATATGTTTAACACCACCGGCTAAGCATAGGTCAACACTCTTTTTAACTTGTTCTAACGTTTGGTCGGCAAGCCCTAACAAAAGGTCCGCACTTAAGTTTTCCCCTTTTAATAGATTACAAGTGGTTAAAAAATCTTTTGCCGTGTGAATACGGTTAAGCCTTTTCAACTGCTCGTCATACCCCGTTTGCAATCCTATTGAATAGCGGTTTATACCTACGCTTTTATAAATTTTTATCTTATCCTCAGTAACCGTGCCGGGGTTTAATTCTATTGTAATTTCTGGACTTGTAGATAAGGAAAAGAACTTTTTTATCTGCCTTATAGCCCCTGCAATATATTCCGCAGGGACAACGGAGGGCGTTCCACCACCGATATAAATGGTATTAAAAGTTTTAGAAGAAAGTTCCCTGCCTCTCGCCTCTATTTCACGATAAAGACAAGCGAAATAACTCTCCGTCTTTCCTATCTCCTTTGGAAAGGACGCAAAGTCACAATAAGTACATTTGCTTTTACAAAAAGGAACGTGGATATAAATCCCTGCCATTTTTTCTCCTTAATCTCTATTATCCGTTTTAAGAATTGATATAAATGCTTCAGAGGGAATTTCAACCGTTCCGATAGAACGCATTTTCTTTTTACCCTCTTTTTGTTTTTCAAGAAGTTTCTTCTTTCTCGTAACGTCACCGCCGTAACATTTTGCAAGAACGTCCTTTCTAAACGCCTTAACCGTTTCTCTTGCAATAATCTTACCGCCGACCGCCGCCTGTACGGGAATTTCAAACATTTGCCTTGGAATAATATCTTTTAATTTTTCGGCAATCTGTCTACCACGTTCATATGCTTTATCTTTGTGTACGATAATGGAAAGCGCATCGCAAATATCTCCGTTTAATAGCATATCAAGTTTTACTAAATCGCTCTTTTCATATCCTGCAACGTCGTAGTCGAAAGACGCATATCCTTTAGTTCTCGATTTCAAACTGTCAAAGAAATCGTAAATTATTTCGTTTAGCGGAAGGATATATTTTAATTCCACCCTTGTTTTGTCAAGATAAATCATATCTTTATAAATACCACGTTTATATTGACAAAGTTCCATAATCGCACCAACGTATTCGGGTGGGGTTAAAATGCTTGCATTTATAACAGGCTCTTCCATATAATCAATCTCTGTAGGAGAAGGAAGATGCGTGGGGTTTTCCACCATTAACATACTTCCGTCCGTCTTGTACACCTTGTACGAAACGGAGGGTGCGGTGGTAATAATATCAAGGTCAAACTCACGCTCAATTCTCTCTTGAATAACGTCCATATGAAGTAGACCTAAAAATCCACATCTAAATCCAAACCCTAAGGCAGCGGAATTATCTGGTTCTATGGATAGCGCTGCGTCGTTTAATTTAAGTTTTAATAGAGCGTCTTTCAAATCGTTATACTTACTTCCGTCAAGGGGAAAAACACCCGAAAACACCATAGGTAATGCCTTTTTATACCCAGGCAAAGGCTCTTTTGCAGGGTTTTCCACTGAAGTTATAGTATCGCCAACGGCAGTATCTTCAATACTTTTAACGCTTGCGGCAATATAGCCAACGTCCCCCGCCGAAAGATATTCAGTAGGCAACATTTTAGGCGCAAAAACACCAACTTCCGTTACCGTAAACTCTTTATCTGACATAAAGGTTTTGATTTTAGTTCCAACCTTAACCGTTCCGTCCATAATTCTAACGAAACATATAACGCCCTTAAAATTATCGTAATAACTGTCAAAGATAAGTGCCTTAAGCGGTGCGTTATCATCTCCTTTGGGGGCAGGTATCTTGGTTATGATTTGCTCCAAAACGTCCTCAACGTTTAGCCCGCTTTTAGCGGAAATTCTTGGTGCATCCTCCGCATAAACGCCCAAAATATTCTCTAACTCCTCTACCGCTTCATCAGGACGTGCGGAGGCTAAGTCCATTTTGTTTATTACGGGCATAAGTTCTAAGTCGTTATCAATGGCAAGATAGGCGTTAGCAAGCGTTTGCGCTTGAACACCTTGCGTTGCGTCAACGATTAAAATTGCACCCTCGCACGCTTTGAGTGACCTTGAAACTTCATACGAAAAGTCCACGTGACCAGGGGTGTCTATTAAATTAAAAACGTACTCTTTTCCGTCTTTTGCAGTGTAGAACATTCTAACGGGGGTAAGTTTAATGGTAATTCCCCTTTCACGCTCTAAATCCATAGAATCGAGTAGTTGCTCTTCCATGTCTCTTTGGCTAACCTGACCGGTTTTTTCCATAAGCCTATCGGCAAGGGTTGACTTACCGTGGTCAATATGTGCTACTATGCAAAAGTTTCTGATATTTTCTTTACTTATTGACATTTTAACCTTTTTGAACTATAATATTATAGATAGATTATATACTAATTCGCTTTATTTTGCAAGCGAAATAAAAAAGGAGTAAACGTTGAGATTAAATTCTTCTCATTGGCTATTAACTAAACCCATTGCACATAGAGGGCTATGGAATAATGAAATACCAGAGAACTCGCTTTTATCTTATGAAAATGCAATTAAACACGGTTTCCCCATTGAAATTGACGTTCATAAGAGTAAAGATGGGGTTTTGTTCGTTTTTCACGACGATAATCTTAAACGTATGACGGGGACGGATTCACTTTTACACGAAAAGACCTCTAAAGAGATTAAGGAGTTGTTTCTTAACGGTACTGAGGAGAAAATTCCCACCTTAAAAGAAACGTTAGAAAGGGTTGACGGCAAAGTTCCACTATTAATAGAAATAAAAAACCAACCAGATGATAGCGTTGTTGAAGATACTGTAAATATGCTAAAATCATATAATGGTGAGTTTGCTTTGCAAAGTTTTAACCCTCTTTATATTATAAAGATAAAAAAACTTGCTCCTGAGTTTATTAGAGGCGTTTTAGGCACGGCATATAAAGGTAAAAGCGGACTAATTACAAGATTTGTTATTAAAAATCTTTCCTTAAATTTTCTTGCAAAACCTGATTTTATAAGTTACAATATAGAAAACCTACCGTTAAAAAGAAAAAGAAAGTTGCCCCTTTTAGCCTGGACTATTACCGACCAAGATACGGCTAAAAAGGCAAAGACTTTAGCAAACAATATTATTTTTGAAAAATTTATGCCAGAGGCATAATTAAATAAAGAGGAGAAAAATTATGAAAAAATTATTAAAGCTTATCTGTATCACCTTAGTTTTGGCACTTTGTTTATCGTTAACAGCTTGCTCTTCTTACGGCAAAATTGAAAAAGCCCTTAGTGGTATTGGCTACACCGTTATTGAGACTAATTCAACGGGAGAAAAAATGCAAGAAGAAAGCGAAGTTGCAGTTAACGTACATTTCATGTCTAACGCTGAAAGCCTTTCGGCTTTAGAAATTGCAAAACTCACTAACGTTATTATCATAGAGTTTAACAAAACGGACGACATGCTTGAATTTTATAATGAAAGTGACACGTTGAAAGGGTTAGTTAGTGACGTTAAAAAGGACGGCACGGCAGAAGAATTTTACAATTCTTTAGTCGATAATGGTTACGCAAAAGGAAATTGCCTTGTTTTAGCAATCGGCTTAGATTATAAAAACGTTAATAGCGCAGTTAAAAACGCTTAACTAATTATTTAATTGAATACATAACAAAAAAAGTTCGCAAATTGCGAACTTTTTTAATTTATCAATAATTATCTACCGAATTTTTTTAGCAAATATTCTCTCATTTCGTCGTTTGACATTTGCTTATTTTCTCTTTTCTTCTCGGCTCTTTCTCTACCCTCTTTTCTCTCTCTATCCGTTTTTTGATTGCCCACGTTAATTCCGTGCGGTAGGTCTGCCGTTTTTAAGGTTAGAGAAATCTTTTTCTTTACGGTGTCAACGCCTAAAACTTTAACCTTTACTACGTCCCCAACCTTTAATACGTCTGACGGGTGCTTTATATAGTTGTCAGAAATTTGAGAAATGTGCACTAAACCGTCCTGATGAACGCCTATATCAACAAACACACCAAAATCAATAACGTTCCTTACAGTACCGATAATTTCCATACCCTCTTTTAAGTCGTTTAAATCCATAAGGTCGGAACGAAGAACGGGCTTAGGCAAGGTATCACGAATATCTCTACCCGGTTTTAACAACTCTTGAACGATATCCCTAAGAGTAGGTTCACCAACCGAGCAACTGTTAGCAACGTTAGCCCAGCCTACCTTTTCAATTTTCTCTCTTATATCACCTATTTTTCCCATAGCAACGTCGTCAAGCGTATATCCTAACGTTTGCAAAAGTTTTTCCACTGCGGGATATGATTCGGGGTGAACACCGGTGTTATCTAAAACGTTGTTTCCTATAATTCTTAAAAAGCCTGCGCACTGTTCGTACGCCTTTTCGCCGAGTTTTTTAACCTTTAATAATTCGTTTCTTGTCTTAAAAGGTTTTTCCTTTCTATATTCCACAATATTTTTTGCAATGCCAGCATTAAGCCCCGAAACGAAGGAGAGTAGACTTGCAGACGCGGTATTAAGGTCAACACCAACGCTGTTAACACAATCTTCAACAACGCCTCCTAACACTTCTTCTAAACGTTTTTCCGGCATATCGTGTTGATATTGCCCAACACCTATTGACTTAACGTCAATTTTAATAAGTTCTGCAAGTGGGTCTAAAAGTCTTCTCGCAATAGAAACCGCACTTCTTTGCGCAGGTTCAAAATCGGGGAATTCTTCCGCCCCTAACTTACTTGCACTATATACGGATGCTCCCGCCTCGTTTACTACCGCATAAGAAACGGCACGATCTAATTTCTTTAATAGGTTTGCAACAAATATTTCCGACTCCTTACTTGCCGTACCGTTACCTATTGAAACTACGTCAACATTGTGTTTATTGATAAGCTTAGTTAAAATAGCCTCCGCTTCTTCAATTCTATTTTGTGGCGGAGTTGGGAACACCACCGCAGTATCTAAAACGTTGCCTTCCGCATTTATAACGGCAATTTTGCAACCCGTTCTATAAGCAGGGTCAAGTCCTAAGATGGTTTTGCCTTTTAGGGGAGGTTGTAAAAGTAAGGGGCGCAAATTAACTTCAAACATTTTTATTGCTTGTTCGTTTGCGTTGTCGGTAAGTTCACTACGAATTTCCCTTTCTATTGATGGAAATATAAGTCTTTGATAAGCGTCCTCACAAGCGCAAGATACAATTTGTCCGCACTCGTTAGAACTCTTAACGTACTCACTTTTTATAATGTCAGTAAGTAGTCCCTCCTCAACCGTTATAGTTACTTTAAGGCAATCTTCCTTTTCGCCACGGTTAACTGCAAGTATTCTGTGAGAGGGGATTTTTTCCGCCTTTTCAGAATAATCTTTATATCCGTCGTAAGTTTTAGAGTTTTCCGCCTCTAAGAGTTTGCAGGATATCTCACCCTTTGAAAACAACGTTTTTCTAAGCGTTTTTCTAAGTTCAGCGTTATCGGAAACTCGCTCGGCAATAATATCAGATGCCCCCGCAATAGCCTCTTTAATACTTTCAACACCTTTTTCTGCGTCTATATACTTTTCCGCCTCGCTATTAATGTTAAGTTCGCCTTGCTCTAAAATTAAATCGGCAAGAGGCGTAAGCCCCTTTTCCATAGCAACCGATGCTCTCGTTTTCTTTTTCTGCTTATACGGTCTATAAATATCGTCAACCTCAGTAACCGTTTCAGCTGTTGCAAGCGAAACCATAATCTCGTCCGTCATCTTGCCTTGTTCGGTTATAGAATCAACTACTTTTTGCTTTTTCTCGTCTAAATTTCTTAAATATTTAAGTCTATCTGCAAACTCTCTTAATACTTGGTCGTTACAAGACCCCGTTGCCTCTTTTCTATAACGAGCAATAAAAGGTATTGTATTCCCCTCGTCAATAAGAGTGATTATGTTTGCACAATGTTCTACTTTTAGTGAAAACTCTTTTGCAAGTTTAATTGAATAATCGGTCATTATTTAGTTTTCCCCTTTTTTATTCTTATTTCTTTAACGGTTTTTTCATATCCGTTGTCTGACGGAACGTAATAAACCTTGTCTTTTAATTTGTCGGGCAGGTATTGTTGTTCAACAAAGCCACCGTAATCGTGCGGATACTTATATCCACCCGCCATTTTTTTATCTTCTTCACTGCCGTAAACGGCGTTTTTTACCCACGGAGGAACGTTATCGTCCTTAACATTAACAGCGTCCTCTCCCGCACTATGCATTGCAAGATATACGGAATTAGATTTTTCCGCCTCACAAACGTACACTATTGCTTGTGACAGGGGCAACAACCCTTCGGGAAGTCCCATTTTTTCAAACGCAACTAATGCATTTGTCGCAATCACCATTGCCATAGGGTCTGCCATACCCACGTCCTCAGAAGAGTGGGCAATAACCCTCCTTGCTATAAGTAATGGGTCACATCCTCCGTTAATTAAACGTTGCATATAATATAGTGCAGCGTTGGCGTCACTTCCTCTTAAACTTTTGCAAAATGCTGATAACATATCGTAATACATTTGCTCGTCAAACGAAAGGGATTTTTTCTGAATAGATTCTTCCGCATCCTCTAAAGTAACGTGAATAACACCGTCAGAATTAGGCTCTGTTGTTAAGGTTGCCATTTCCAAGGCGTTGAACGCCACTCTTAAATCACCTGCCGAAAGTCTGGAAATATGGTCTATCGCTTCGTCGTCAATTATAACGGAATAATTACCTAATCCCCTTTCCTTATCTTTAAGGGCAACAAGCAACGCTCCTTTCACCTCTTCATCAGATAACCTTTTTAGTTCAAATATGCGACAACGGGAAACTATAGCCGGAGTCATAGAGGCGTAAGGATTTTCAGTGGTCGAGCCGATAAAAATTATATCTCCTTTCTCAATAGAAGGGAGCAAACTGTCGCTTTGCGTTTTATTAAACCTATGACACTCGTCAAGCAAGAGATAAGTTTTCTTCCCATAAAGTTTAAGGTTGGTTTTTGCCTCTTCCACAACCTTCTTTACGTCGGAAACCCCTGAAGATACGGCGTTTAGTTTAACGAAAAGCCCAGAGGTACTATTTGCAATAACGTTTGCAAGAGTAGTTTTCCCGCTACCGGGTGGTCCCCAAAAGATACAACTCCCTAAATTATCCATTTTTATTGCTCTTCTAAGAAGAGATTTTTCAGAAACTATATGCTTTTGACCAACGTATTCACTTATGTTCCTTGCCCTCATTCTCTCGGCAAGGGGAACGTTCTTTTTTACGGTTTGTAAATCAAATAAATCCATAATAATATTTTAACATATCCCATATTTTTTTTCAAGCGGTAATATAATAAAAGTATGATAAAAACTTTGTTAAAATTAAGAGATATTATTGTATTTTCCACCATTATATTCTTTGTTTTTTTACTTATTGTAAACGATAAGTTTACCACGCTTACGTTAGAAGGTATAAAAACATATTATCTAACACTATTTCCCTCTCTTTTCCCCTACCTATTTTTAACTTCGTTACTTACTCTAACAAAGGGAGCAGGCAAGGTGGCAAAACTTATCTCGCCCTTTTTCGAAAAGGTTTTTAACGTTAGCGGTGCGTGTGGATACGCCTACCTAATGGGAGTTGTTTCCGGCTATCCTATAGGCAGTATAATGATTGCTGAATTTAAAAAACAAAACCTCATTTCCGACACAGAAGCGGAAAGAGCCTCCTGCCTTTGCGCAACCTCCTCTCCCTCTTTCGTTATTAACGTTGTCGGCGGACTTTGTTTTAATAGCGTTAAATTAGGTGCTTTCTTATACTTAGGGCATTTACTCTCCTCTATTATTGTAGGATTAATTTTTTCAAATTATAAAAAAGAATATGTGCTAACTCGTAAGCAATTTTGTGTTAAACAGTCTGATAACGTTATATCAGAAAGTATAACCTCCGCCGTAAACTCTGCACTTTTCGTAGGAGGATTTATTACACTTTTTTATCTCCTTACTGAAATTTTATATACTCTCGGAGTATTTAATTTACCTATAAAACTCTTATCTCGATTATTGGGCAATACATATTTGGCCAAGGGCGTTGTTTTTGCCCTTTTTGAAACGACTAAAGGTTTTAAGATTTTAGCAAGCATACCGATAAGTAGATTAACTTTTTGCACAGGCTCATTCTTGATTGGTTTTTCCGGTTTATCAATAATAATGCAATGCATATCTCCATTAAAAACCGCAAAAATAAAAACCGCACCTCACCTTTTTTCAAAGTTTGTTTCTGCGGTTTTGAATTTAATTTTTTCCTTCATCTTTTCTCTATGGCTTTTTTAATTAAAGGGTATGCGCTTAAAGGAACGAAAGGGGAAAAATCTTTATCCTCTCTTATTAAATTTCTAACGAAAGTTGAACTTAAATTTTCCTCCCCTTGGTCTGCGTTGACGTATTCGGTTATAAGTTCGGGATAAATACCTTTAGACAGTCTTTCGTTTTCCTTTTCATACTCGAAATCTTGTGCGTTTCTAATACCTCTAACTAACACTTTTACCCCTTGTTTTTTCATATATTCAACAGTGAGCGAAGTGTAACTATCCACCATAACGAAAGGACAATCCTTAAAAGCACTCCTTAAAAAAGCTAACCTCTCTTCTAAGCTAAAGTAGGGAGCTTTTTTGGGATTTACACCTATCGCAACGATAACTTTATCGTATTTCTCGTTAAGTTTTCTAACCGTATCGTAGTGCCCTTTTGTAACGGGGTCAAAAGTGCCGGCAAATAGACAAGTTTTCATTTATTCTTCCTCTTTTTTGAAAAATGAAAAGTGCGCTCTTCCATACTTTCTCTTATCGTAATAATTTAGTCCCGATACTTCCCCTTCAAAATATTTTTCATCTTCCAAAACGACTACGCCTCCCCTTTTAAGGGCAACTTCCGCACAAAGCAACGCTTCGTTAGTTATTTGTGCATTATAGGGTGGGTCTAAAAATATAATATCGAATTCCTCTGCGCTTTTTTTCATTAGATAGAGCGCATCTCCTAAACTTACTTTTGCATTTGGGGGCAAAGATACTTTTAATAAATTTTGCTTAATTATATTAACGCTTTCCTTACTTAAGTCGTTAAAGGCAACCAATTTAGCACCACGAGAAAGCGCTTCAATCCCTACCGCCCCCGTGCCTGAAAAAGCATCTAAAAAACAACTACCCTCTATGCGGTCACGCAAAATATTAAAAAGGCTTTCCCTTGCAAAATCAGATGTAGGCCTAACATTTCCTCCCTTAAACTCGGCAAGTTTTCTACCTTTATATATTCCTCCGATTATTCTCACTTGCGTTCTCCGTGAAGTTCTTCGTTCATTTTTTTAATTTTCTCTTGTTGTAATCTGCGGTGTCTTGCCCCAATCATATATGGCACGCCGTTCATTATAGAAAGAGCAAAAACAATCACAATTGCGCCAATAAAAAACCCGGTTTCGTTAGTGTGTTGATAAGTTCTACCAATAGAATAGAAAACACCATACATCATTTCACAAATAATGGAAACTCTGCTTATATTTCCCCTCGGGAAGGATATTGTGTGTAAAAGCACCATTACAACTAAGGGTATACAACAAATAAGTCCAACAACAAACCCTTTCCAAGCCTTGTATTCTTTAGCCGCATTAAAATCAACGACCTTGCCCGTTTCAATCATGTATCTTCTTTGAGAATTGTTAGAAAGTAAAACGCCATAAGCATCTTGCCCCTCTTTTATCATAACCGCAGCAACTAAGACAATATATAAAAGCAAAAACACTGCGCTTATTAAACTTTTTACTAACGCATTAAAACCGTCTATGCTGGCAATCGCCACCGTACTAAAAGCAAAGCACGCCAAATACACCAATGGAACTATTGTAAGTCTTAATAAATATTTCATTTTTCACTTCCGTTAAATTTCTTAAATTTTAATATCTTTATAACATTATACCTTTTAACTAAACTAATTGCAAGTAAAAATTTGTTTGTATTCTCTATTTTATGGTAAAACAAAAAACGCTCTCGTTAGAGAGCGTTTTTAATTAGATTAATCACCTAAACTATCTAGGCTTTTTGATGTTTGCCTGTGCTGCAGCAAGTCTTGCAATCGGAACTCTAAATGGTGAGCAAGATACGTAATCAAGACCGATAGCGTGGCAGAATTCGATAGATGATGGGTCACCACCGTGTTCACCACAGATACCGCAGTGAATATCGCTTCTTTCCGCTTTACCCATCTTAACAGCCATATCCATAAGTTTACCAACGCCGGTAGCGTCAAGTCTTGCAAATGGGTCAGATTCGTAAATCTTAGCACCGTAGTAAGAGGGTAAGAATTTACCAGCGTCGTCACGAGAGAAACCAAAGGTCATTTGGGTTAAGTCGTTAGTACCGAAACAGAAGAATTCAGCCTCTTTTGCAATTTCATCAGCAGTTAATGCTGCTCTTGGAATTTCAATCATAGTACCAACTTCGTATTCGAGTTCAACGCCTGCTTCTTTAATAACAGCGTCAGCAGTTTCAACAACCGTCTTTTTAACGAAAGCAAGTTCTTTAACTTCGCCAACTAAAGGAATCATAATTTCGGGAACTACGTTCCAATCGGGGTGACGCTTAGAAACTGCGATAGCAGCCTTAATAACAGCCTTAGTTTGCATTTCAGCAATTTCAGGATAGGTAACTGCTAAACGACAACCTCTGTGTCCCATCATGGGGTTGGTTTCGTGGAGTGAAGAAATGATAGCCTTAATGTCAGCAACGGTTTTACCTTGTGCATCTGCTAAAGCCTTAATTTCAGCCTCTTCAGTAGGAACGAATTCGTGAAGCGGTGGGTCTAAGAAACGAATAGTTACGGGGTAACCTTTAAGTGCTTCCATTAAACCTTCAAAGTCTGCTTGTTGCATAGGTTCAATCTTATCCAAAGCAGCCTTTCTTTCTTCAGCCGTTTCTGAACAAATCATTTCACGGAATTTGTCAATTCTACCAGGTCCGAAGAACATATGCTCGGTACGGCAAAGACCAATACCTTGTGCGCCAAGTTCTGCAGCTCTTTCAGCATCTTCAGGGGTGTCAGCGTTAGTTCTAACACCAAGAGCCTTGTATTTGTCAGCAAGTTTCATAATTCTGCCGAAGTAACCACTGTTGGGATCAGCAGGAACGGTTTTGATAGCGATATCGTAGATATTACCAGTAGAACCGTCTAATGAAAGTTCATCACCTTCACGGAAGATTTTGCCTGCAAGTTCAAAGTATTTTTCTTCTTCGTGCATTTTAATGTCACCACAACCAGATACGCAACAAGTACCCATACCACGAGCAACAACGGCTGCGTGAGAAGTTTGTCCGCCACGTACGGTTAAGATGCCTTGAGCATACTTCATACCTTCAATATCTTCAGGAGAAGTTTCTAAACGAACGAGAATAACTTTTTCACCATTTTTACCCTTTTCAACTGCATCTTCGGGAGTGAACACGATAGTACCTGCAGCAGCACCGGGAGAAGCGGCAATACCCTTACCAACAACGTTTTCTTTGTCTGCTTTCTTTAATGCAGCAACGTCGAAAGTGGGGTGTAATAACATATCGAGCGTCTTAGCGTCGATTTGTAAAAGTGCTTGTTCTTCAGTAATCATACCTTCGTCGATAAGGTCACAAGCGATTCTGATAGCAGCCGCAGCAGTTCTCTTACCGTTTCTGGTTTGAAGCATATAGAGTTTACCTTTTTCAATGGTAAATTCCATATCTTGCATATCTTTATAGTGATTTTCTAAAGTATTGCAAATTTTTAAGAATTGCTCATAAACGTCAGGAAGAACTTCCGCCATTTGAGAAATAGGCATTGGTGTTCTAACACCAGCAACAACGTCTTCACCTTGAGCGTTCATTAAGAATTCGCCCATAAGACCCTTTTCACCGGTAGCGGGGTTACGAGTAAATGCAACACCAGTACCAGAAGTTTCTCCCATGTTTCCAAATACCATCATTTGAACGTTTACTGCTGTTCCCCATGATGAAGGGATATCATTCATTCTTCTGTAGTAGATAGCTCTTGGGTTGTCCCATGATCTAAATACAGCTTTTATAGCTTCTAATAATTGTACTTTAGGTTCAGTAGGGAATTCTTCTCCCTTAGCTTCTCTGTAGCAAGCTTTGAAACGAACAACAAGTT
Organism: Christensenellaceae bacterium; assembly: GCA_045654365.1. GTDB lineage: Bacteria > Bacillota > Clostridia > Christensenellales > Borkfalkiaceae > UBA1259. The sequence continues at coordinate 22,007 of JAZONF010000012.1, forward strand.
CTTTCATATCGTTTGCATCAAGTTCAGTATCTAGCTTAACACCCTTAGTTTCTTTCATTTCATCAATTATTTTCTCAAAGTAGCTCTTTGGCACTTCCATAACTACGTCTGAAAACATTTGAACGAAACGACGATAAGAGTCGTAAGCGAAACGAGGGTTGTTTGTTAAAGCAGCAAAGCCTTCAACAACTTCGTCATTTAATCCTAGGTTAAGGATTGTATCCATCATACCTGGCATAGATGCTCTAGCACCAGAACGAACAGATACTAGAAGTGGGTTTTCAACACTTCCGAATTTTTTACCAGAAAGTTCTTCTAGTTTTGTAAGATTTGCAAATACTTCGTCAACGATTTCAGGAGCAATTTCTTTTCCATCATCATAGTAACGAGTACAAGCTTCAGTTGTAACTGTGAATCCTTGAGGCACAGGCATTCCTAAATTAGTCATTTCTGCTAAGTTAGCACCTTTACCACCAAGAAGTTCTCTTTGTTTACCGTTACCTTCTGAAAATTGATAAACGTATTTTGTCATTTTCTGACCTCCTAATGTTTAAATTAGCGTAGCCAAAGGCTACGACTTATGCCGGTATTATATCAAAAACAACATATAAATGCTATA
>JAZONF010000013.1:0-250761 GCA_045654365.1 Christensenellaceae bacterium
TACGACACTAAATGTATTTATCACAGGGAAAATATAGGAACGTTAAAAGAATTGTATCACGTGATACAAACGTTACTGCAGGAAAATTTGTAGTGTGCCATACAAAACATAACAAAAAGGAGAGAAAAAAATGAAAAAAAGAAAAAAATACCAGGAGTATTTGCCTGAAGAAAACGTTGAATACGTTTTTAGGTTTTATAACGTCAAAAAAAGAAAGGCTTCTCTTTGGCGCTTTATCTACGATGGAACTATGCCAAACGGGAAATATGCGTTCTTTACGTTTCCTGGCGGAGGGATTGACCTTCTTGACCCCAGACGGTTCAATTTTATTATGGAAAACAACCTTATTGAACAAAGGGCTATTAAAAGACCGGAAAGAGTTGATATAAAAGAAAAACTATTACAGCAGGAGCGTAAGCGCAAGGAAGAAGAGGACCGCAAGTCAAAGGAAAAAAGCGACGCTTGGATGGAAAACGTTCTTACACAGTTCAGTGCAATAAATACATATCAAAAAGCGGAAATAGAGCAAAGGCTCTCTATGCCCTTTGAAACGTTTATGCGAGACGTGAGACGTTTTGCGAGCGAAGAAGCTCTATCGTTTGCCTTTGTTAGTACGGTTTCTAAAAATATTTACACCGTCGCAGAAATGCTTAAAATAAAGCTTAAGGCTCTCTAAATTAGAGAGTTTAGGCTTTTTCTTTTAAATTTTAGTTTACACAACATTGCGCTAACGTGCGCAACGTTAACACAAAAAATATACAGTTCCGGAACTGTATATTAAAAAAAATTTTTTTGAAAACCCCAGGGCGTGGAGGTCTATTTTACTATACGAAAAATTTGTTTTTTTTTGGAGTTTTTCCGGGTTACCCCGACAGGGTCGGGGGTTTTTCTCAAAAAAACCCTTGTAGTAACACTTTTTTCATACTTGAAAAAAGTTTACCCTTATGAAATAAGGTTTAATTAGATTAAATCAACTTAGCAATTTAAAGTACAGCAACCGCAGAAACGCCGTCAAAAAAGGCTGAAAAAGTGGTAAGAGGTAGTGTCACGAAGTGTCAGCAAAATGAAAGAGCCGTTTTTTCTTGTAAATTTCTTGTGTTTTTTGGGGTTAATTTTTTGCCGTTGAGGTTCGATTCCCGTAGGGGTCACCAAAAAGAGAAACACACTCAAACGAGTGTGTTTTCTTTTTGCAATCCTAACGGATTGCCGAACCCAGATGGGCTCGCTCGCTAGCCGCGGACGGCAAACCCCTCGCAAACTATCGTTTGCCTTCCCCTTAACAAGGGGCAGAAAACCCGTAGGGGTCACCAATCAAAACCTAAAACGAACACAACGTTTTAGGTTTTTTCTTATAAAAATAGAAACGGCTTATTTATATGTAAGCCGTTTTATCCATTAATTAAATCGTCAATGCTTGTATTAAGAATTTCACCTAGTTTTCTAAGCATTTCAACGTTAGGTTCCGTTCTGCCTTGTTCCCAATTTGCATAGCAACTTTCAACAACGTTTAATGCTGTTGCTACTTGCTTTTGAGTTAGACAACAAGACTTTCTTGCCTCCCTTAAATTACAACAAAACTTTTTATCCATAATAACATTTTACCCAAAAACTAGACAAAATGTCTTGACACTAGACAAAACATCTAGTAAAATATAGATGTAAATAGAAAAAAGGAGTTTTAATGATGAATAACGAATGGAATAGAGTGTTGTTGCTATTTGGGAATAATGACATTTGGACAAGAAAAAATCTTCTTAATTCAATAAAAAGTGAAACTGAAATAGATAAAGCATTGGAATTAGGGTATATTGTACAATGTGGAACAAACGATATTGGCGATATAAAATATTGTATAACTGAACTAGGTAAGCAAATTAGAGATAACTAAAGGAAACATATAACTATGAAAAATTTTTTAAAAAGTGCAATGTTATTAATTTTGGCTTTATTGTGTTTTACTTCTCTTTTGTCTTGTGGAAAAACTACTCCTTGCGAACATAATTATATAGGATTGATCACAAAAGAATCAACTTGCGGAAAGGCTGGAATAAAAACTTTTACTTGTACGATTTGCAACCATTCCTATACAGAGGATGTTCCAAGTAGTGGAAGTCATCATTTTACAAGTAGCATTACAAAGCAACCTACTTGTAAAGAAAAAGGGATAAGAACTTATACTTGTGTAATTTGTACTAATGTCTATAATGAAAGTATAGAGAAGACTGATAATCACGATTACAAGAAAAATATAATCAAAAACGCAACCGATACAATTGAGGGTGAAAGAAAATATACTTGTATTGTTTGCAATGATTCTTACACGGAGTCTTTTTTATTATCAAAAGTTATCTGTAGTGCTCTTGGAACAAGTGCACGCGTAATAAGCGCCACAAACAAGTCAGGATATGTGAACTGCACATTGGAATCTATTAATTTAAATCAAGAAAATCAAATCATAGGTTGCCGTATAAAACTTGTATCGTTAACAACTGTTAAATATTTTAATAATAAGATTTTATTTGGTATAGGTATTAAGCAATCTGGTGCGTCAAGTCCAATTTATAATATTACATTTAAGATGCCAGATATGAGTGATGGGTATGGTTCAACCCGACATGTCGATTTGACGTTATCATCTCCAAAATCTTTAACTGAAGGGATTTCATATGAAGCTTATGCTTATACCGTAGATTGATGGCTAAAAACCATTATTGTTTATATCCTTGTTCGTTTTACGCTCAAATTGGCTCACCAAACAAAGTAAAGACGAACCCGTTTCCTTTAGGAGACGGGTTCGCCTTTGTTTTTAGATTAAAAAAATAATTATTAAAATGTAAAACAGCAAGAAAAACCCTTGCTGTTTTGCTATTTTTAGAGTTTTTTGAGTGTCAGTAAACCTTGATTATGAGATTTTTGCGTGATATAACCAAAGTAAAACCATATTTTAGTTGACGATATTTACACGGAAGGTGTTAACGTTATTGAAGATTGTATCGGGTATCTATTTGATTTAGGCGCAAAAAGTGTTATACTATACGTAACTGCAAAAACAAGGTAAAGATTATGGACTCAAATATTTCATTAAAACTTTACAATTTAATAAAAACGGGCGTTATAAAATCCAACGCTCACTTTTGGAAAGCGTTTTATAATAAGGATTATATAAATACTTTTTCTTGTGACATAGAAACCGTAAGACAAGAACTTAAAGAAAAAGACTTAAACGTTATAAGTGTATTTGATGAAAAATTCCCTAACACAAATGTTAAACTTAAAAATAGCGAAAAGCCGTATTTCTTTGCATATAAAGGCGATATAACCTTGCTTAAAGATTTCGATAAAAATATTGCAGTAATTGGTGTTTTAACACCTACTAACGAAATAATAGAAAGAGAACAAAAGGTTGTTAAAAGTTTAACTGAAAAAGGCTACAATATCGTTAGTGGTCTTGCAAAAGGTTGTGATATGGTTGCGCATAGTGAAAGTGTTAAAAATAATGCAAAAACGATTGCTTTTCTTCCATCAACCATAGAAAATATTTATCCTAAAGAAAATATAGATTTAGCAAATAAAATTGTAGATAAAGGCGGGCTTATTATAAGCGAATATATTAGCGAGACTAAAGATAGATACGAAAGCGTTAAAAGATTTATTGAACGTGATAGGTTACAAGCACTATATTCAAAAGCCGTCGTTTTAATTGCAAGTTTTAGGAAAGGCGAAGGCGATAGTGGTTCTCGCCATGCTTTTGAAAAATCCGAAGAATACGGCAAAAAAAGGCTTGTTATGTATAGAGAAAGCGATTCTAACGATTCAACGTTTGGGTTAAATAAAGACTACGTTATGCAAGGTGAAAAAATTGTATCGCAAAAAGAAATTGAGGAATTATAATTGGTTTACGTTGTAGATTTAGACGATACGTTGGTTTTGACCAAAAACTTAAATAACGACGCTTATAATTATGCTTTAGAGCAAAATGGACAAAGTAGGATTAAAACGAATAAACGACTAACACGACAGAACTTAAACCAAGTGCCTAGTAAAAAACTAATAACCGAGAAGCAAAACTATTTTACTCAAAAGTGGCTAAAATATAGAGTAGTCGTTAACGAAGAAATATTAAAGATATTGCAAAATCAAGATAAAGAAAATTGCTATCTATGGACAAGTGCAGATAAAAACCGAGCCGAATATATATTAAAGGAATTAGATTTGGCTAAATACTTTAATAAAGTTATTTACGATGATAAAAAAGATTTAAATAATTCATTAAAAAGATTAAAAGACATTACCAAAAGTAACGTATTTTTAATTTTTGAAGATAATGAAAAATTTTTTAAAAAAACAATATCGCGGGAAAGAGTTGAAAGCGATAGATTTAAGGTTAAAAAATATTATATTATAGCAAACGATTTTATAACTTAACGACAAACCCAAAGCCGTTTTTGAAAATGGCGAAAGTGTTCGGATAATTAACGATTGGCTCACCAAAAAAGAGAAACACACTCAAACGAGTGTGTTTTCTTTTTGCAATCCTAATGGATTGCTAAACCCATTGGGTTTGCTCGATTAACTTTGAACAAGATATTAATCGTTTATTGACAATCGTAAAACTTTAGGGTTTTATTCATGATGGGTGATTTAAATACTTATTGACACCGTTGGGGTTAGGGGGTATAATGTATAGTGAAAAAAGTAGAAATTTCTAAATATAACCACGAGGATGGTGGAGGTTTAGACCCTATAGGAGCATAAAAAGTGAAAAAACGTTGTTTTAAGACGTTGGCGATGCTTTTGTCCGTTCTTTTTATTTTGCCTTTTAGTTTGTTTGGGTGTGAAAAAGAGCACGTACATGCATTTAACCAAGAAGTTATAAGAACTGAATATCTTGCAAGTAGTTCTGATTGTCTTAGAAAAGCAAGGTGTTTTTACTCGTGCAAGTGTGGTAAAAAAGGTACGGAAACGTTTGAGTACGGAGAAAAAAGGGCGCATATTCGTGATAAATATAACGTTTGTTCACTTTGTCGTACGGTTTTTGCCGATATGACGAAGGACGTTGTAGAACTTGGTATTCCCACTCTATTAGAATATTCCGAAAAGGATACTAGGAACTGCGGTTGGGATACACATTATTATAACGGCAAGATTTACCGTGGATGTGGTGACTACGATAACAACGGAAGCGCAGTAGGAATATGGTCTTACAACGTGCAAGAAACGAGGTGGGAAAAGGAATTTGTTACCAGCGACGTTGCCATTCAACGTTTTATCGAGATTGACGGAAAACTTATGGCGCCTGGAATTGACCCGATTGGTAGCTGGGATTACGGAAACTTTTACGTTTTATCGGAAAAGGGGTGGAGAAAAAACGGAAGAGTTCCAAAGGCAATTCACTCTTTTGACATGATAGGATACGACGGTAAAATTTTCGTTGGGTTAGGACCTAATCATGAGTATTCCCCCTTAGTTTACACTGAAGACGAACTTAATTACGTTAACGTTTGGTTTTACAAAGACAACAAGAGGCTTGATTTTTCTAAGTCTACGCAAGGAGGCACCTATGCGAGAACTTACGAACTTTTTATTTATAAAGGCGAATTATATTGTTACCTCATATATTTAGGCAAATATGATATTTATAAATATTCAAATGGAAAAATGGTGTGTATAAACGACGAAACAAATATTCCACGATCGGCAAACACATATAATATTTGGACTTCAAAGTTTGAATTTAAGGATAAGTTCTATATCGTGGCGGGTGCATTATACGAGGTAACAGACCTATCGGAATACAGTGCCTTTAAGAAATGTGTAATGCCAAACAACGAAGTTGTAGCAGACGCTATTGTTAGGGACGGAAAGTGCTATCTTTTAACCTACCACACCACTAATATCGGAGGAAAATACAAAATTACCATATATGAAAGCGAAACGATGGAAGACGGTTCGCTTAAGGAAATTAAAACGTTTAATTACGACGTTTTCCCACTAAGTTTTGATAAGGTAGGCGATGAGTTTTTTGTTTCAATGGGTGGAAAAAGTATGACTGCTTCTATAAAAAACGGAATGTTGTTAAAAGTTAAAGCAAAATAGCAGGAAAATACTAAAAAGTATTATGGACGAAAAGAGGGTGAAAAAATAGATATACACGCACAAGCCGTCGCCGAAACGCCGACAAAAAGGCTAAAAAGTGGCAAGAGGGAGCGTTACAAAATGTCAGCAAAAGTAAAATTTTATACGCTTCAAAGCATAATAAAGTTTTAATTCTAAAAGAATAAGCGAAAAAGGCGGAACAGGAAGAAATTAAGTTTTCTTCCTGTTTTCTAAATGATATATTTATAAATGGTAAGATGTGCGATATATCGTTATAAGAGATAGTAGAACTATCGTAGTTGCAGCCTACACGTACGATGCAATGGGAGAGGGCTTGTTTTTAGTGTTGTTTTATACGTGCTTATTCTTGTGGGCACGAGAGAGGTTTTTTTACGCAAAAAACATTTACAAAAAAGACAAATTATGATACAATTAAAATTCAAAAATCATTTTTGAAAAAGAAAATAGGAGAAAACGATGAGAAAAGCTTTAAAAATAGTATTGCTTGCAATGGCATGCGTAATATTGTCTATTTCTGCAATAGCATGTGGACACGAGCATACTTTTAATGACACATGGTCGTATTCGGCAGAAAAGCACTGGAAGGACGCTTCCTGTGGTCACGAAGAAAAGATTGACGAAGCGGACCACGACTTTAATGATGGAGAGTTAAATAGCGACAGGTCTAAAATTATATATACTTGTTCTATGTGCGAATATCAAAAAGAGGAACCTGTTAACCACAAATACGGTGAGGGAGTATTAAGCACAGACAAAACGAAAATAATTTATACGTGTTCTGAGTGTGGAGAAGTAAGGGAAGAAGCGCATAACCACCTTTACGGTACTTGGATTGTGGATATTCCTGCGTCTATAATAAAAGAGGGCAGTATGCACCGCAACTGTTTGTTATCCGCATGTGGTTACGTTGACGAGCAAGTTATTGAAAGAGTTAAGGTTGAATCAATAAGCGTAACCACAAAACCCAACAAGGTTAGTTACAAAATTGGAGAAACTTTTGATAAAACCGGTTTGGTTGTAACTGCAAAAGGTATAGACGCTTCTACCGCAGACATTACTTCCTTGGTGACCATAGAAGATAAAGCGTTAGTGTTTGGATTAAACGAACTTAATATAACGTACGAGGCGCAAAACGGCACGTTTAAGACAAGCGTGTTTGTAACTTTATCGGGAGACACAGTTGCACAGGCTCGTAAGGATGCAAGCGTTGGTGACGTTCTCACAGTAACAGCATATTATGTTGGTGTTTCAGACGAAGGCCCTTCGGCTAGCAAAGAAATGTTAATTAAAGACATTGAAACGGACGACGTTATTGCTGTTAGAAACGTTAAGTATGGTAATTTAAATAACGGTTACGGCTATAGATATGGTGATTTAGTTCAAATTAAAGCAACTGTAAAGGAAACCACCGACTCGGAGTTTGCAACAAAAAGATATCTTGATTTTTCTACAGAAAATGCCACAAATATTGAGGAAACTATTCTTTCAAGCGGTAATAAAGTAGAGTTTACCTTTGACGATGCAGTAGAGTTGCCAAACTACAAAAATTGGAAAACCCATCTTGGTAAGACTTCTGAAGTTTATAAATTCGTTCATATAACGGGTGTTCTTTACACTTGTAAATATATGGGTGCAAGTGATAAAGTTATGGACGCAGTGCTTACTGCAAACACTGCAGCACAATCCTGGAACAACTTAAAGGTAGGGGGCAACCAAGGCAGACGGGTAACCCTTCGTAATAATATTATGTCGAAAAACATCGGTGCAGATTGGCTTGATTATTTTGGCGGGGAATACGTTTACACTAACTCTTCCGCTTCATATAAGGGTCAAGGCTATATGAAAGAGACTGATTTGTACGCATTATACACGGGAGGAGATTCTACTTCTGCTCAATTGGTTATTCTAAACGAGGACTGGTTTAACGAAATCCCCGTAAAGGAAACGACGGAGCTTACCGAGCAAGATAAAATTAGAGAAGTTGCATTATCTTATTATCACCAACATAATCAATTTCAGTATGACCAGAAAAACTCAAGACGCAACGTTAACGCAACACCCGAAGATGCAACGGCAAAACATCAAACTTATTTAGATTGCAGTAGTTTTGCAAACGCAGTTATTTACGAATCTCTTGGTATAAACATAATTCCAGATGAGGCTATTAATGGCACTACTATACCTAATAGTTATCCGCAGACGGGTAGAATAGCAAGCTATGCATCGGAAAATAAAGGCAATCCCGACGTTATCAAACATTTTGTTAGAGCAGATTACGATGCGGCGCAAGAAAAAGCCGTTGTTGCAAAACAACTTGACGAAGCACTTCAAGTGGGTGACGTTCTTAACTACCGTAAACCTGGCGGAGCGGGGCACATTATGCTATATATTGGTGACGGCTTGTGGATACACAGTCAAGGTAGGGATTATTACTATGAGGCTGAAATAAAAAAATCTGATCTTAAAGAGGGAGATACATTTACTGCATCTCAAGGACACGACTGGACATGGGGATATGAAGGAACTGAGGGAACGGTTGGATTTTTATATACCTATGACTTATTATATGATACGAATGAAGATATTGAAAGATATCTCTTAGGCGACAAAACTAAAATGACAAGTATTAGTTTAATTCGTCCATTAAATAGAGTTGGTGCTAAGATTACTGATAAAACGGAAATTCGTATGCAATATCGTGGCTTAGATGCAGAAAAAACTCTTGATGTGGGGGGAAATTCTTCCGTTCAAAAAGGTCAAGAATTAACTTATACTATAACAATTAAAAATCACTCTTTAGAAAACTACACGGGTATTGAAGTTAAAGAAGTTTTAGATAACAACGTAACTCTCGTTTCTGCTCCCGCAGGATATAAATTTGAAAACGGCATTTTAACCTTTAACGTAGACGTTCCTTCTTATAAAGTAGTTACCATTTCATTCAAGGTAAAAGTAAATGCAAATGCTTCCGCAGGCACTATTATCAGAAGTGAACAAACTACCGTTGCTGGAATTGTTCAAGCGAAAATCGTAAACTCCGTTGCAGGTTTAACTACCGCAGAACTTACTGCTGTTGCGGATAAGGCAAAAGAGTTTGCTACCAACGCAAAAACCTTTACTAACGCAATGGATTTTGTAGAAGAACTTTACAGTGAGGCAGTTGGCGTAATACTTCCCGACTACACTACAGTTGGAAGTGCTTTAGACGACATTTTAGATACTAATGCAGACGTGTTAAAGGATACGGAGATTGCTAAACTCGTTGCCCCCGGTCTTTATGGTGGACGTTCTATGTCAAATGCATATGTTAGAGATAAAGAAGTTATCCGTATGATGGAGCAATATAACCTAAGTATTGGCGACGTAATTATTGCGGAGTTTGACGTTAGGAAATATGTTGGTGGCGCGTGGACAATGACTGGTAATATAGTGTACATAATTTATGTTTTCGTTGGAGAAGATACTTTGGTTGCTTATACTAACGAAACCAACGTTTCGACTACTACCGATACCTGCATAACACTTACTATGAGTGGTACAAAGGACGATGCAAGCCATAGGCTCGTAACAATCTTTAATTACGATAGGTATGCAGTAATTCGTCCTTCAATGGAGGAAAATAATAACAAATAAATTTAAAAGCCCGCTTAAGCAAGCGGGCTTTTGTTGACTTTATAACTGCGTTATGGTAAAATTATTTTTAAGAAGGGGGACAATATGATAACTGTAAAATATTTAGGAACATGTTCCGGTGCAGCACCAACTATTGATATGCATCATAGTTCTCTCGTGATAGAGGTAAACGGTGTAAATTATTGGTTTGAGGCAGGGGAAAATTGTGGCTTTTACGCCCACACTTCGGGAATAAACGTAATGAATACGAAAGCCTTATTTATTTCTCACACCCACATAGACCACACGGGTGGGCTTGCAAACCTTTTACACGTAATGAAGAAACTTGTTATAAAAAAGGGTTTAAATTTGATTTCTAACAACACCTTAAAAGTTTTTATTCCTAAAAAAGAAATTCTTGATTGTGCAGTATGTTTGCTAAACAACGGCAACTCTCCCATAACGCAATATAATCTTGAATATAACGGGATTTCAGACGGGGTTATTTTTGAGGACGAAAACGTTAAAGTGACCGCACTACATAACAAACACTTAGGGGAGGATGGCGCAAACGGCTGGCACTCTTTCTCCTTTTCAATTGAGGCGGAGGGAAAGAAAATAGTTTTCTCCGGTGACGTTAAAAAGCCATATGAGTTAGACGAACTTATCGGTGACGGATGCGACTATTTAATTCACGAAACGGGTCACCACAAATTGCAAGACGTTATTGATTACGCATCAACTAAAAATGTTAAAAGTTTGTGCTTTACTCACCACGGCAGAGAAATAATATTTGATAGAGAAAACTCTCAAAAACTCGTAGACAAAAACGTTAAAAAATTGGGTATGCCCATAAAAATTGCCCACGACTTAATGGTAGAAGAAATATAGTAAAAAATGCTAAAATATATACAGTAGAAAGATAAGAGGAGAAAATTTATGAAAAAACTATTATTAGTATTTTTAGCGTTAATATTTTCTGTGTCTGTAATCCCCCTTTCCGCTTGCGGTGGTGAGTATGCTGACGCTGAGAAAGACGCAGTATATACTGCCCAAGATGCTATAGTAGAAGTTGCTTACGCATACTATCGTCAAGGTTTGCAACAAAACTACTGCCAAACTATGGGAAGAAGAAACATCAACCCATCTCCAGAAGAGGCAACTTCTCAACATATGATTTTCCTTGATTGTTCTTCATACGTAAACGCAGTAATTTACGAGGCTCTTGGCATTAACATTTTGCCTTATGAAACGACAGAAAAGTCACCTAATACAAAAAATTATATGGATTATGCAAAAGGAAACCGCGACAATGCTGACGTTGTTGGTGTTTGGTTGCTTGAAGGCGATTATGAAAACAAGAAACCTGCAGAAAGAGATGCGGCTATGGCTGAAGCAAAAGCATTGCTTCAACCCGGTGACGTTGTGACCTATCGTAAGACCGATGATGCTTCTGGACACGCAATGATATACGTTGGTAACGATCTATTTTTACATTCTACGGGTAAAGATTTTAGGCGGGATGAAGATAGACCTGAAAATAGCCACGAAGGTAGTAAAGAAATAGCAGGCACGGTTGGCATAGACGGCGTTGACGTATTCTTCTACAAGAATAGCGAAAGATATATGTTTAAGCAGGGATATCATGGATTCTGTATTCTTAGACCTGTTGTAAGGGCTGAGGGTGTTACCGAAGAAACTAAGGCAAGAATGCTTTCTAAAGGGCTTGATGCGGAAAAAACTTCAAGTGTTGGCGTAAATACTTCTTTGGCTATTGGTGACGAAATTACTTATACTTTGACTATTAAAAACCACAGAGATTTAGGTTATAAGAACGTTGAAATTAAAGACGTTTTAGATGAAAATCTTGAATTCGTATCCGGTCGTGGTGCTTCTTGTGACGGACAAACCGTTACCTTTAAGAAGAATATTAAAGCAGGTGAGACGGTTGAGGTTTCTTGGACGGCAAAGGTTAAATCTACCGCTGCGGTAGGCTCAGTTATCGTTAGTGATAAAACTACTGTTAACGGAATTAGCCAAGCAACAATCAAAAATTCCGTTTCTAAATTTTCTTCTGCTGACCTTAGCGCTGTTGCGTCTAAAGCAAAGGAATACGCATCACAAGGTAAAACCTTTGATAACCCCATTGATATGTTAGAACAACTTTATAAGGACGCATTAGGCGTTACGCTTTTTGATTACGACAAGGTAAGTTCTGCTTTAGATGACGTGATTGAGGCTGAAGGCTATGCGCTCAAGGATACGGCTATTGCTTCAATGGTTGCTCCCGATATGTACGGCGGACAAAGAGACCTTGAATTAAAAAGACTATATACAAACAAGGATATTATAAGACTTATAACCACTAACAATCTTTCAGTTGGTGACGTAATCATTGCTGAGAACGACTCAGAGACTGAAGACCAAGTTGCTTACGTGTACGTTGGCGGTATGGAAATAGTTTCTTGCATGAGTAAAAAGAATAGTGAGGCTAAACTTGTTACTATGACAGATTCTCAATACGAAAGTTCTCACGTTTTAGTAACTATTTTTGCTTACAATCGTTATGCGGTAATTCGTCCTTCAATGTCAAAATAAGGAAAACCAAAACAAATTAATGCGCACGGTAAGTGCGCATTTTTATTTACTAATACACTTATACAAAAGGCTATGGCAAGCCAAAACTATTGACACCGCTTGATTTTTTTTATATAATATACTAAATTAATTAAGGTGAGCGTTATGAAAAAAATAATTAACAATCAAGAAAAGGATAGGTTTATTCAAATAGCGGCAGGCGGAAAGAAGATGACGGGCGAAGTTAAGCGCCTTAAGGAAATTCTACCCCCTGAAATTAATCATTTTGAACTTGCTCCAACTAAGGAAAAATTTTCCCTTATTTCGCCTAAATTTAACGAAGAAATTGCGTATAAGGAATTTTTAAGAGAAAAGGAAGAGTTGAAGAAGTATTATCTCCCATATCTTGAAAATTACGCAAGAAAGGTGGAAAAAAGTGAGAAGTATCTCGTAGACTTTCAATATAGAAAGGAAACGGAAGAGGACAAAAAAGATTTTTCTGCAGTTTTAGGTGGAAAAGGAGTTTGGGAAGAGGTTAAAATTCCTCACTACGTTGGACCAGATGGAAGATGGAACGCTTTTTATAGAACGGAAATTAACGTTGATAAAAAAGAAAACAAATTCTATATTTTAGACTTTGAGGCAGTTGATTATATTGCGGAAGTTTATATTAACGGGCGTTTGCTTGGTAGGCACGTTGGCTTTTTTGCGCCTTTCTCGCTAAACGCAACGGACTATTTATTAGACGGTAAAAACACCCTTTTAGTTGTTGTTAAAAACGACGTTACTACTACTGCTTGCACCGTTGACGGTGTAGCGCATTACGGCGATAAAATTTACGGAGCAACTCATTTTGGTTACGACGAGCCTATGCTTGGTTGGCATCACTGTCCTGCAGGAGCGGGAATTTATGGTAAGGTAAAATTATCTGAAGTAAATGCAAGCAGAATTACCGATATTTTCGTAGATACCGATATTGATAGCGGTGAAATCACCATAAACACCACCGTGTTTACTTATGCGTATAAAACGCTTAAATATAAAGTTTTCTACTCTGTTGAGGGTAGAAACTTTAAGGAATTGATTGTTGACGGGGAAGAGGGAAAAACTGACCCCTTTACGGTGGACGAAAACTATTTAACTCATAAAATCAAACTTGATAATTTCCGTCTATGGACAAAGGAAAACCCCTATCTTTACGCCGTAACGGTAACGCTTACCGACGAAGAGGGTAACGTTATTTCGGAAAAACAAACTCATTTTGGTATGAGAAAGTTCTTTATGGACGAAAATAGCACGCCAAAGGGGGCGTTCTATTTTAACAACGAAAGAATTATTCTCCGTGGAACGAACGAAATGGGGCACTTACCGTTGTGCGTTATCCGTGGCGACTATGACCAACTTATAGATGATATTTTAATTGCTAAAGTTGCGGGACTTAATTTCTATCGTATGACGCAACGTCCAGTATTTGACGAGATATATACCTATTTTGATATGCTTGGCATGCTTTGTCAAAGCGATTTCCCATTGTTTAGTTACCTCAAGCCGAGTGCCGTAGGCGAGGCTTTAAAACAAGTTAGGGAAATGGAACTTCTAACGAGAAATCACCCTTCAGTTGTCGTAGAAACTTTCTGTAACGAAACACTTGATAAAACGGCTTGGGGAAAAGAACAGTATAATCTTTCAAGATTTGAAATAGAAAAGTTCTTTAACTCTGCAAAAGAGGTTGTAGAAATTTATAATCCAAAACGTGTTATAAAATATAACGAGGGCGACTACGCTCCCGTAGAAAACACGCACGGAATAAGTGATTTCCACTGCTATACCTATTGGTACGTTTCACACGGTATGCCGAGTGGAAAATTACAAAAAGGATATATTCCGCCTATTCGTCCAGACTGGATGACGGGGTGCGGAGAATTTGGTGTTGACGGGCTTGACCGTTACGAACTTATGAAAAAATATTGCCCAAAAGACTGGTATCCTGAAAACGAAAACGATGCTTGGTCGCCCGTGCCAATAGCAAAACAACAATGTTACCGTCTGCACGGAAATTTCTTCCCTGAGCTTAATACGGCAAAAGAGTGGATAGAAAAAAGCCGTGAGTGGCAAAGAGTTGCAACAAAACAATACGTTCATTTCCTAAGAAGAAGAGTTGATTACATTGAAAGTACTGCCGTACACCTCTTGATTGACGCTTGGCCTTGCGGTTGGACAAAAACGTTAGTTGACGTTGATAGAATACCCAAGCCTGCATACTATTCATTTAAAGAGGCTAACGTACCCGTTAGAGTAAGTTTAAGGCGTGATAAGTACGTCGTGTACGAGGGAAGTAGTGTTGAAACGGAAATTTATGCACTTAACGACTTGTGTGAAGAGAAAGAAGTTACCGCATACGTTAGCGTGTATTTTAACGGAGAGGAGAAGGAGAGTTACAAAGTTAATGGAGTTGCAAACGCCGTTTCCTCTATCTATATGGGTGAAGTAGTAACTAAAATACCTAAAGGATTTACAGGAGAGATTAAGGTTGTTTGCAAGATGGTAAACCGAGAGGAAGAAACTTTTGACGAGGTTATATACCAAGTTAAAAATTCCGTAAAACCTGCAAATAATAAGCCTTTAATTCTTGGAGAAAGGGTGCAAAGTGTAAATAACGTTTGTCAAGGAGAAGAAAATCAAAAGGTTATTTTTGCCGACGACGACTATTATGCTGAAAATAAAGAAGAGTTAGAAGAAAAAGTTATAAACGGCGCAAGGCTTATAATAGTAACCAACAAATCTCTTAGAATATTTGATGAGGACGTAATATTTAAGATTCACACGTTGGAAGAGGAGGTTGCCGCAAATAATCTCATTTACAGAAACAAAGAAAATAAGTTTACCGAAGAATTTTCAGAACTTGATTTCCAAAACTTCTACAACGCAAAGATGGGTTATCAAGACTTAACGGCATGGTTTAAGTTCCTTTGGGAGGGCGCAGAAGAAGTGCTTTATCAATATATGAACACACCTGACCCCAAATATAACTTACACAAAGCCCATAGATTGATTGCGGGCGCAAAAAAATATGGCAAAGGTGAAGTGGTGTTAACAACCCTTTCTTGTTTAGACGGTTGTGTTGGTGTAAACCCCGTTTTAGATAAGTTTATAGTTAACCTAATTGAAAAATAATTTAAGATAGAAAAATTCCCATGCAAAGTGCATAGGAATTTTTTGTTGTCACAAAAAAGAAAGCCGTGAAGATAATCACGGCTTTACTTTAATTTATTTAAGGTTTTCTTTTAATTTGTTAAGTTCATTGTAAAGTTCTTCGGGAACTCTTGTTAATTCGCCATAGAATTCTTTGATACCTTCAGTTTCTTTTAACCAACCGTCCTTGTCGATTTCAAGAAGTTTTTCGATAGTTTCAACAGAAACGTCCTCAAGACCAGAGATATTGATATCTTTTGCGTTTGGCACGAAACCGATTGCAGTTTCCTCTGCATCAACCTTGCCCTCGCAACGGTCTAAAATCCAGTCTAACACACGGAGGTTGTCGCCAAAGCCCGGCCACATAAAGTTGCCTTCGTCATCAGTTCTAAACCAGTTTACGTTAAAGATTTTGGGTTGGTTGGGGGTGTTTTTACCCATTTCAATCCAGTGTGTAAAGTAATCGCCCATATTGTAACCAACGAAAGGACGCATAGCCATAGGGTCACGTCTTACAACGCCAACAGCACCGGTAGCGGCAGCGGTAGTTTCACTTGCCATAATAGAACCTACGAATACACCGTTATTCCAGTCCTTGCTTTGGTATACGAGAGGAGCGGTTTTTGCTCTTCTTCCACCAAAAATAATTGCGGAAATCGGAACACCGTTGGGTGCTTCAAATTGGTCGGAAAGACATGGACAGTTTGCAACTGGTGCGGTAAATCTTGAGTTGGGGTGTGCGCCACAAGTTGACTTATCTTTTTTATCAAACTTGGTGTAATCCCACTTTTCGCCTTTCCAGTTGATAGCGTTCTTAGGAGGATTATTGTCTAAACCTTCCCACCAAACAGTGCCGTCGTCAAGATTTTCAACAACGTTGGTGAAAATAGTGTTTTTCATAGTAGAAAGCAATGCGTTGGGGTTGGATTTCATATTAGTTCCGGGTGCAACGCCAAAGAAACCGTTTTCGGGGTTTACAGCCCAAAGTCTACCGTCTTCACCTACTCTAAGCCAAGCAATATCGTCACCTACACACCAGCATTTATAACCTTTGTCTTTGTAAATTTCCGGAGGTATAAGCATTGCAAGGTTGGTTTTTCCGCAAGCAGAGGGGAAAGCAGCGGCAACGTACTTGGGTTCTTCATCACCCTTTTGGATGCCGAGAATTAACATGTGTTCTGCCATCCAACCTTCAGTTTTACCAAGGTATGATGCAATACGAAGTGCAAAACACTTTTTGCCTAATAAAACGTTTCCGCCGTAGTTAGAGTTGATTGACATAATAAGGTTTTCTTCGGGGAAGTGCATAATATATCTCTTTTCTTCAGAAAGTTCTGCGTAAGAGTGTAATCCCTTAACGAAATCTCCGTCACCTAAAGCCTCTAAAACTTTAGCACCGATTCTGGTCATAATAGCCATATTTAACACAACGTAAATAGAGTCGGTAAGTTCGATACCGATTTTAGAGAACTTGCTGCCTACCGCGCCCATAGAATAGGGGATAACGTACATAGTTCTGCCTTTCATACAACCGTCGTATAAACCTTCTAAAAGGGTTAAAGCCTCGCTCGTTTCCATCCAGTTGTTGATGGGAGAAGAGTCTTCTTTTTTCTTAGAACAAATAAAGGTTCTACCTTCTACTCTCGCAACGTCGTTAATGGTCGTGCGGTGAAGGTAACAGCCGGGAAGTTTTTCCTGATTTAGCTTGATTAAAATCTTTTCTTCAACTGCTTGCGCTCTAAACGCTTCAAGTTGCTCTTCGCTACCGTCAACCCAAACGATGGAATCGGGCTTACAAAGTTTTTTTGCGTACTCGATAAAATCAAGAACTTTTTTGTTGTTTGTCATGTTGTTTCTCCTTATAAAAAGTATTTGTATTTTTTCATGATTTTAACCACGTTAATCAGACTCTCAAAGGATTAATAAATCATGTATAATATGAATTTATAAAAATCTAAAACGGTTAGTTTAGATAAGGTGTGGTTGAATAATTCCTTTATTCTTAGGTTTATTATAATCTAAGGTCTTTGAACTATATAAACGCAATGAAAGGACACTTTATAAAGTGCAAAATTTAGCATTTTCCAAAAAATCCTTTTTCTCCGTCATTATACATTATAGCAAAAAATTTATATATTGTAAATTGCTTTTTCAGTAAATTTTGTAAAAAAGAAAAAATTTATTTTCGACAAGTGTCGAGTAAATTTTGCAAAAAGACTTCTTAAATTTTAGGCAAAAACATATATATTTTATAATAATGAAAGTGTGCGGAAAGAAAATATGAATTTTTATAAAAAAATTTTAATCTTAAAACAAGCGAACAAGGGTTTTTCCTTAAAAGACGGAGAGGTTAGTGGAATAGTTAGGTTAGAGCACGAGGACGGAGATTGCGCCCTTTCCCTTTCGCTATTAAATTTTAAGGGTATAACGGAGGGGGAATATTATTGCGCCGTACTTTTTCAGAATTGTCCGATAGAGTTTTTTAGTTTGGGAAACAAGCCCTCTTGTCACGTTAAAAATTTTTCCATAAACACCCCCTTTTCCTATTTTTCAGTAGGGATATTTGCCGTTTATAAAAAACCAAATGCACACGAAAACTGCTTGGTGGCTTTTGCCTCTGAGGAGGGCGGGGTGGAAGAAGGCGGACTGACGGACGCTTTTAGTTTTGCCCTTGAAAAGGATTGCTCTTTTAGTCAAACGGCTTCTTACGACGACGAGGCGGTTGCTACGGAAAATTATTATACAATAGAAGAAAATATTGAAAATAAAATGCGAATAATTGAAGAGTGGAATAAAGATGTTAACGGAAATGAAAATTCTAATCAGCATAACGAGTGCGAAGAAGAAGAGGAAAAGGGGAAATTCGAGTGTGACTGCCCTAAAGATGAAAAAGGTGTTAAAAAAGGCGTCAGTTATTCGAGAGAGCATCCGTATTACCTCTCGGCAAAGGGAGAGTTAGAGGAACTATTTTCAAAATTTCCAAAAGATAACTCTCTATCAAAAACTTTGCCAGGCGGTAGGTTTTGTAAAATTTACTACTCTGAAAACAAATATTATACCGTAGGAAGTGTTGAAGAGGAGGGGGAAGTAAAATATATTTGTTACGGTGTTCCGGGAAGTTATGCACCAACTCCTCCAGAGGGGTTAAAAGATTATTGTTCTTTCGTACCTATTTCCATCTTTGATTTACAGGGAGAGGGGTTTTGGATGATGTTTCAAGACGCTGTAACGGGAGAACGTGTAAAGAAGGAAAATTAAAGAAATAAACGAAAATAAAAACGCATTATTTTTCAAAATAATGCGTTTTTTAATGTTTTATGCTAATAGTTTACCATCCGAAGATTCAACAACCTTAAACATCTCCACTTGTTTACCGTTAGTTGCGTCTATATAAACGTAAAAGGTTTGCCCGTCCCTTTCGCATTCAAACTCGTAACAAAGTTTTTCTGAAGAAGTGCCAATAGGTATAAGTGCTAATCGGCTATTTTGAATTACCAATTCTTCAAAAACGAACTCTTTTGCCTTGTTTTCTGAAATTGTGGCGGTGGGCACAAGTCTTTCGGTGTGGTTGGTGTAATAACTCGTTGCCTCAAAACCTATTACCATTTTAGTTTCGGCACACACTCTTATTTTAATTAGGTCTGAATAAAAGATTATGCCGTCGTTTTCATAGGCAAAGTTAAAGGTGTAAACGTTGTTGTCGAGGTTGCACCATACCGCTTTCATATTGCTGATAGATTGCGAGGTTAAGAAGTTTTCTGCCTCTTCTCTTGCGCTATCTTCAAGATAGTTTACTTCTTGACAACTTCCTGCGTATTCAAACATTATTAGTTTTCCGCCCCTTTTTGAAATTTGTGCAAAGAGGTTATCGTCGTTAACTTGGGCAGTGACGTTAAAGCACCCAATAGTGCCTTGCGTTTCGCCTTGCACGGCAACGTCTGAAAGACCGTAATTTCCGAAAATTTTAACAAACTCGTCCTGTGCGCCTGCCTCGTTAGTTTCGCTAAGGGGAAGCCCCTTTATTTCTTTTCTGTCAACACCGTCGGAGAAAGGTCCGTCGTAAATAAGTTCGGGGTATTCAACCGAAAGGTTTTGAAGTTCACCAAGGTTTTGCAAAAAGAAGTTGTCGCTCTCGTTTTCTAAAGAGGAAAAGGTAAAATCTTTATCCATATTAGAAAGGGATTTATAAAGAGTGTCCTTTAATGAAAGGTTTGCATTATAAAGCCTACTGAGAGTGGAAAGTTCTTCCTTAGACAACTTTTCACCGTTTGCAAGTTTTTTGTTAAGATATTTAGCATAGTCACCTATTTGATTTATAAGTTTTGCCGTG
This sequence comes from Christensenellaceae bacterium, assembly GCA_045654365.1. GTDB lineage: Bacteria > Bacillota > Clostridia > Christensenellales > Borkfalkiaceae > UBA1259. The sequence continues at coordinate 19,829 of JAZONF010000013.1, forward strand.
TAATATTTGTTTTCGTCCTTTAGGGGAAGTTGCTGAATATTACTTTCTGCGAGTTCGCTATTTATTGCTAAATCCATAAGATAACCTTGCATAGAAGCAGAGTCTTTCGTTGCAAGCGTCTTAGACAAATTTAAGTCCATATTATTAACTTGTTCTACCACGTCGTAAAAGGAACGTTGATAACTTGCCTCAAGTTGGTTGTCGCTTTCGGTGGGCATCAAAAAGGTAAAGGTAAGCACTGAAGATAGAATTAAAGTTGCAATCCCTAAGGAAATTATAGCGGCGATGTAGCCTCCTTTTCCTGCATTTTTATCTCTGCGTCTTTTTCTATCTAACGCTCTTTTTTCTCTTTCTTCGTTTCTTGCCTTGATAGAAAGTGCTTTTAGTCGGTGCTCTCTTTCCTTTTCTTCTTTGTTTTTTAAGAGTTTTTGCTCTTTTAGTCTAACTCTTTCTCTAAATTTAAGAGCGGAAAGTTTATCCTTTTCAATTCTACGTTTTTCTCTAAGGGCGGAAAGGCTTTCTTTTTCATCAGGGCGGGATGAATTATCTTCTTGGGGTGAATTTTCACCGCTTATAGCATTTTCCACCTTTTCAACGGCGTTATTTTTCTTTTCTTCCATAAATCCTCCTTATTTCGCAAAAACGTGGTTTCCGATAGTTACGGTAGTTTGCCTTGAAAAAATCCAACTGCTCGTCGCCGTGGCGGGGTTATAATAGTAAATTGCTCCATAAGATGGGTCCCAACCGTTCATTGCGTCGACAGCCGCCTTTCTTGCAGTGGCGTTAGGCGTTAAATTTATTTGTCCATCCGCAACGGCGGTAAAAGCATACTTTTGATAAATAACTCCCGACATAGTGTTAGGGAAGGAAGAACTTCTTATTCTATTCATAACTACTGCGCCAACGGCAACCTGTCCCGTATAACTTTCTCCTCTTGCCTCGCCATAGATTAGCCTTGCAAGTAGAGTTACGTCTGCGTCGGAATAACTTGACGTTGCAGAAGAAGAACTTCCACCGCTAATTCCAAGTGCTGAAAGAGTTTTGTTGCCAACTATACCGTCGGCAGTAAGTCCGTTCTTTCTTTGAAAGTATTTAACAGCCTCTTTGGTTTTAGAACCGAAAATGCCGTCTACCGAACCTTTGTAGTAACCCCAGTTTTTAAGTTTTTGCTGAATAGTTTTAACCGTGCTACCGGTGCTACCTTGCTTGTAGGTTGCTGCATAAGCCGTTGGGATAGAGGGCGAAGAAACAACGCTCGTTATACCAACGCACATCACCAACGCAACCATTATAATCAATAACGTTTTTAGATGTTTTTTCATAAAAAATTTCTCCTTAACTTGTAAAAAAGTCCTTTATAATTTCTGCAATCTTGCTTTTGTAAACGTATCCGTGTCCGCTTTCAACAAAGCAAAGGGGTGGGTAAACTACACACCACCAATTATCTCCCTTGCCGTCGCCCAACTCTACTATCAAAGCGTCGTAAAAACCGCTTTGAAGAGTTAGATTATCGTATGTTCTCGTAGGAAACAACTCCTCTCTTAAAATAGCCTTACTTTTATAGGAATAGCCCCTTTCAATTAAAACTTTATCGGTAAGTCGTTCAATGTTTTCAAGTTGTTTTTTAAGTTCTATTTCGGCGTTTTCCTTAGTCTTACACTCGGCAAGCAGGGGAGTTAAGTAATAAACTAACTTTTCCTTAACGAGATATTTAACTTCTTGGTCGCTTTCGAGGTTGGAGTTTGCACGGATATGTATCCTAAGGTATTCGGTGTTTTGATTTTCCTTAGCGGGAAAAATTCCGATAACCGATAAAAGTATTATGGCGCAAGTTAAAAAACTTATGCAAAGGGTTTTCATATTTTTTCTCCTTTTTGGTTAAAGAATAAATTACCCTTTCTTTATTGCCGTGTATTTTAATTTTTATACGTAAAAAAATCTCCAGACTTGCTGAAGATTTTTCTTTTTTTCTTAAATTATTTTATTACTGAGTGGGCTTTTATTAAAGGCAAGTATTTTTTTAGCCTTCTATACCAAAAGTTACGCTCCTTTTTACTTTCAAACACGGAGAAAGTGGTTGCGCCACTTCCCGTCATATATGCGTTACCGCATCTAAACAATATTTTCATATTCTCTTTAATTTCGGGAACTAACTTTATAGATGCCGGCAAAAGGTCGTTTTTCATAACCCTAAGAAGAGAATTATAATCCCCCTTTTTATAGTAGTCTATAGCCTTGTCCGTGCAGAAAGGATATAAAAGTCCTTGTCTATCGTATTCAGCATAGGAATTTTTAGCAAGGCACTCTTTTTCACACGGGCAAAGTAGAAAGTATAGTTTTTTGTTAGTTTCTATCTTGGTGATTTCTTCACCTTTGCCTTGCATTAGAGCGGATTTTCCCGAAAGCATATAATATACGTCACTCCCTAAAAGGGCGGAAAGTTCTTTTAAATCGTCATCTACTTTAAAAATTTCCTTCATTGCTAAAAGCACGCCGGCAGAGTCTGCGGAAGAACCGCCAAGACCACCACCCAAAGGAATTTTCTTCTTTATAAAAATATCAACACCCTTAGTGTTAAAGCGTTCCTTAAAACATAGCGCCGTCTTATAAGCGTTATTTCTTTCATCTAAAGGAAGATTTGCCCCTTTAATTCTTAGGATAATTTTATCGTCATTTCTACTTTTAACACAAATAAAATCGCAAATGGAAAGTTCCACCACTAATGATTTAAGTTGGTGGAAGTTTCCTTTTTGCTCAATAATATCTAAGGTTAAATTAAGTTTTGCGCCTATTTTTCTTTTGCTTTTCATAAAATTATTTTTGCCTATAAACTACTATTCTTTCATCTCCCGAAAGGGGAAATTGCAATTCTTTATTAGTTAATACCAATTCCGTGGGGTTAACGTTCAACCTTTTTGCTAAGGGAAAAAGTGTTTCGCCTTGCATAGGTATGTAAACGCTTAACGCACAGTCCACAACGTTCTTTTCTAAACCGCACTTAATTTCTTTAACGAGTAAAAGTTCCGAGCAGTCGGTTAAAACAAGGTCAAAGCAAATTTCCGCAACGAGTTCTCCACTTGATAGAGAGAGAACTTTGTGTTCTGCTTTTTTAATTGTTGCGTTTAGTTCGTAACAACAGTCGTTAAGGGGGAGATTAGTTTCAAAAGGCGTTTCCATTTTTCTTGCAAAAAGCAAGTTTTCCGTATCCTTAAAAATTGCCGTTGCCGATAGTGTACCGGTAATCAACAATCCGTCGTCCACCCTTTTTGTAGAAACGATTTCCGCCTTTTCGTTAGTGATAAAGCAGAAAACTGCGCCTACGGGGAGTTCTTCAAACTCCGTTTTAACTGCAACACGCTCACATATAATTTTTTGTTCTTTATTCTTTTCAAGCGGGGTTTTTTCTCTTAGCAACTCCAACTCGTTTGAAAGGGAAAAAGCGTCCTTAACCACTTGAATTTCTTCTAAAGCAAAAGCCTCCCCAGATAGCGTTAACAAAACACTACAACTAACTACGCTTTTATTTTGTTCCTCGTCAACGGTAACGTCCGTTCTAAAGGATTTTTCCGTGAGGTAAGCCGTCGCAACGTTAGCGGGCATTGCGTCGTCACACTCTATTTCGGCACGGAAAGGGATAACTCTCGTTTCCTTTATTATATCTCTTTTTTCTCCCGATTGCAAGAGTATTTGAGAGATATTAACTTCTCCGTCTACGATAATCGTTCCTACTCCGCACATACAAGACGAAACGGTAGCCACCGCTTTTTGCGATAAAACCTCCTTAATGCAGTAGGGAAGTTCAAACTCCTCTTCGACGGGATAAACGGTGCTTTTTTCACCAAGACTTCTTAAACGAGTTTCCTCTTTTGAATCGCAAAACATACCCTCTCCACCACAAACGAAGGGAAAATCTTTCTTTTCTTTGAGGGTGGTTTTGGCCTCTATGTTACAAATTAAACTTAGAGTAATTCCTGAAAGATTTGCTTCCGTTTTGTCGTTTTTAAGTTCTACTTTTGCCCTGCAATTTTCCATCGAAGAATTTATTTTTATAATCCCTTCAAAATCGGAATAACACTCGTGTTTTTTAACCTCTCCGTCCTCTTGTTCGTAGCAAACGAAAAAGTGAACTTTGCCCATAAATTTCACACCGCCGTCAACGCACTCGGTGTTTGAAAGATAGGGGGTTGCGGAAAGAAATATAATCTTTTTTATACCTTCAGTAGAAAGGTTTGTTTTGCACTCGGCTTTTATTCTTTCGGTGAACGCACCGATTTTTTCGGTAAGCGCAATATTTTCAAAAACAGGTTCAAACGACATACAATCCTCCTTAGCCGTAAACGATAGTTAATAAATTATATATCGCAAGAATAATTTTTATGACTTATTTTCTTCAAGAATAGAATAAAAGGCGACCAAAATGGTAAAAAACAAAAAAAAGGAGGTTTTTATGGAAAATTCTAAAAGTTACCCCACGGTAAAAGAAGTTGCAATAATATCCGACCTGTTAAAAGGGGAGGAATTATTATTTAAAAAGGCTCAACTAAATTCAAAAATAACGGTAAATGAAAAACTAAAAAAAGATTTTGAAATTTTAGCAGAACGCCACAAAAAAAGGTTTTTAAGCCTATATTCGTTGTTGTAAGGAGAAATTATGAGAGATTTTAAAAGAGAGATTACGTTAAATGAAGAAGATACGCTAAACGATATATTGATGCAGGAAAAAGCACTTGTAAAACTTTACGCAACCGCTATCACTGAAAGCGTGTCAAAAGGAACGAGGACGGTTATAAAAAACAACTTAAAAGAAAGTATTGACGACCAAATTTCAGTATTTTTCCTTTTAACCGAACTTGATTACGAAAGGGTGGAGGCGGCAAAGGAGGAACAGAGAATTTCAGTAAGAGTTAATTTTGCAAAGGCAAAACAAATTTTAGAAGGATAAAACGCTTGCAAAAAGTTTTCTTTTAGAGTATAATAAAGGCAACTTAAACGAAGGTTTTCGGAAAACACTTCTAAAACAACCGAAAAAGGACTATTAGCCCTCTTTTCGGTGGAAAAGGGGGCTTTGTTATGAAAAGAATAACCACAAAAAAAATTGCAAGGGCAGGGATAGTCACGTCCTTATACGTTGCGCTATCTGTTGTCGTTCTACCCCTTGCGTCGGGTGCGATACAAGTACGTTTTGGCGAAGCAATGACGCTATTACCCTTGTTTTTTCCCGAAACGTGTGTTGCGCTTTTTATAGGGTGTATTTTAGTAAATTTAATTAGCGGTTGTGCATTAATAGAAGTTTTTGCAGGAGCAATAGTTACCCTCGTTTCGGCAATTTTAACTTATTTGATAGGTAAATTTATTAAAAATAAGCATTTAAGGGTTGCCCTTGGCGGAAGTTTCCCCGTGCTATTAAACGCATTTTTTCTTCCGCTAATTTGGTATTATTGCTACGGGCAGTTGGAATATTTTTATCTGTTTCAATCGCTTTTAATATTTTTGGGACAAGCGGTTGCCGTTTACGGCTTAGGCTCGCTTGCTTACTTCGGTTTAGAAAAAGCTATAGTAAAAAATCCCGACTTTTTAGGTTAATAAAATTTTAAAAGTAAAATGCGGTCTGTCATAAACAAACCGCATTTTTTGTTTTAGTCGATTGCTCTAAAAGGTCTATAAACTATCCAATAGAATATCAACCAAAGTCCCGCAATTCCTACTAAAGAGTAGATTATTCGGGAAACCACGGCGCTCATACCGCTACCAAAAATAAAGGCAACGAGGTTAAAATCGAAAATACCAATCATAAACCAAACGAGAGCACCAACGATTACGAGTAAAAACGATAAAGTAGTAGTTATTCTCATATTTTCCTCCTAACCTCTATTGTGAGAAGAAGGAGGGTTTTTATACACGAAATTATAAAAGAGCGTTTTCTAATACTAATTTATCAAAAAATATCTCTTCTACAAAATCGTCTTTTTTAAATTTTACGTTATTGTACTTTGCATAGTTAAACAAATGCGTTTTGATAATAATCGGCGTAGGGCAATCTAATTTTTCACAAATTTCCCTTACGTACGTGGAAAATTCCGAATAATCCAACTCGGAAATTTTTTCATAAATGCATTGTTTAATTATTTTGTCTTCTTTAATAACTTTTGCCCAAATTCTAACCATACCATTATTTTAGCATATAGGATAGGGAAAAGCAAGCAATAATGTTGACAAGAATTGCGTTAAAGTATATAATGAGTGGGTTAACGATTACTTTTATAAATCGTTGTAAGTCCCCTTTTCAAGGAATTATTTATGGTTAACCTCAAGGATAACAAGTTAATAAACGCAATATCTTCTGCGCTCGGGTCTTTTTATTTTACGCCCGTTTTGCTTGCTTTTGGGTTTTGTTGTTGGGCTTTTAAATTAACCGCATTAGTGGTTTCAGTTTTTTGCCTTGCATTTGTATTAGTTCTTCTTTTTTGTGAAGATAAGAAAAATATTTTTACTCCGCTTTTTTTCGTTGCCTTTTTTATACCGGATATTCTTACGAATACTAATTATACCGTATATTTTATTGGCGCGGGAGGAGCGGTTTCATTTCTTTTAGGCTACGTAATTTATAGACTTATTAAGGACAGGAAAACTATAAAGCGTGGAAGGTTTCTCGTGGGGCTTTTATTCTCTTTCGTGGCATTTTTGCTGTCTGGGATAATAGGTAGGTTTAATTTCGTGCGCATGGCAACAATTTTTGGTTTTTGCCTTGCTATTACTATATTTTATTTTATAAGCGTTAACTACACTAAGAATTTAAAAGAGTACTTCCAAAAATTATTCGTTGTCGGTGCAATTATCGTCGGTGTTCAGATAACGAAAACGAATTTATTAGATGAGCTTGCAGTGTTTTTTAGCGCAATAGGTTTAAACACCGCAGTACTTTTCGTTACTCTTGGAATAATAGCCTGCTTTACTCTTGCTTTTGAAAGCAAGTACGATTATCTTTATTTTACACTCGTTTTAGTGTTGACGGTGTTTGTGGTTTTTTCAAGATGTAGAATGGGTATGCTGCTTACCGCTATTGTAGACGTAGTTTTTACTATTATGCTCTTTTTTAAATCAAAAAATAAGGTTATTATAGTTGCAACCTTTATGTTGGCGGGGCTTATAGTTGGGTTGGTTATGATTTTTTCAGAGCCGGTGAAAGATTCTATCATTAGAGCGTTTACGGGAAAACAAGGTCTTTCGGGAAGAGATACCTTGTGGGCGTTTTGTTTAGAAAGATTTTGCGAACACCCAATCTTCGGTTACGGATTTTTCTATGACGAGGTTATACCCTCTTTAAGGGGAGATTTTAAGCTTATTTTAGCGCACAACACCTTCTTGCAGTGGCTTTGCTGTACTGGTATTGTGGGAACGCTAATAATGATTGTGTTTTACGCAAACAAGTACAGTTTGCTGTGTAAAGGATTTAATAGGGAAAGAATATTCGTTTTTGCATCAGTAGTAATGGTGGAACTCAGTGGAATGATGGACCAAGCTGCAACGATGGACCCCTTTTTGCCAATATTAGTTATACTTTTAGTTTCTTGCGTGGAGCAAGAAAAAAGTCGGACGACCTAAAAAAGAGGTTGTAACTTAATAAAAACTTAAAAACGGGATTGTGCCCGTTTTTTTTCTATAAAAAAAGGAATAAATAAGGTTATACGTAGTAAATTTTGTTGCAAAAGAAAATTTAGAGTGATATAATTAGGCACGAAATAAATTTATTTTAAACTTTATAAGGAGTTAACAATGGAACAAAACAAAAAAAGTCTTAAACTTGTTTGGCTTATTTTGGCTATTGTAATCGTTGCGGGTGTTGTTGCTTGGGCGGTATATAGCGCAATAAACAATTTGGAACAAGGGATTGAGGTGAAAAAGATTTACAGCATTAATGCTTTACTTGCTGGTTTATTTATAGTAACCACCTTAGGCTACTTGCTTGGAAGAATTACTATTAAGGGCGTTTCGCTTGGTACTGCGGGTGTATTTTTGGTGGCAATTTTGTTTGGTTTCTTATGCACTTTAATTCCAGAAGAACTTCCCGTCATCGGGGCTTTTCACTTGGACGAAAACGTTTCAAACGTAAAATACTATAAAACTGTTATACAAAACGTTGGTTTAGTAATGTTTGTTGGCTCAGTTGGTTTTATAGCAGGTCCAAGATTTTTTAAGGACTTGGCTAAAAACGTTAAAACCTATATCTTAATGGGTGTGGTTATAATTTTATCAGGTGCTGCCGTTGCTGTTGGTTTTGCTCTAATCCCTGGAATTGGCGCACCCTTCTCTGCGGGCGTGCTTTCAGGTGCTTTAACTTCTACCCCCGGATATTCCGCTGCGTTAGAAGTTGCGGGAGAGGCTCAAGGTTTAGTAACTTTAGGACACGCAATCGCATATCCTTTCGGGGTTATCGGTGTAGTATTGTTCGTTCAACTTATGCCTAAATTCTTAAAAGCGGATATGAATTACGAAAGAAGTTTGCTTAAGCCTGAAGTTATGGCATCTACCGAAGAAAAGGCGGAAAGAAAACTCTTTACTTGTGACGATTTTGGTTTAACGGCTATTGCAATTGCAATCGTTTCAGGACTTATCGTTGGCGGAATTAAAATCCCTCTTACCGGTGCAGGTTTTACAGGAGCGTGCTTCTCTCTTGGCACTACCGGTGGCGTTTTAATTATGTGCTTAGTTTTTGGACATTTTGGTAGAATTGGTAAACTTTCATTACAAGTTCCCACGGCGTCTGCTAAAGTTTTAAGAGAGTTAGGTCTTATGTTGTTCTTAATCGGTGCAGGTGTAGACGGTGGCGTTTCCTTAGTAACCCAAGTGGCAAAAGCTGGCGGTGGTATGATAGTAGTTTGGGGTCTTTTAGGTGGCGCAGTTATGACTGTTGTTCCTATGATTGTAGGCTTTATTCTTGGCAAGAAAGTGTTAAAACTCCCACTCTTAAACAACCTTGGTTCAATCACAGGCGGTATGACTTCTACTCCCGCTTTAGGAACGCTTATAAATACTGCGGAAACAGAGGACGTTGCATCGGCTTATGCATCTACTTATCCTATCGCTCTCGTTCTAATAGTTCTTGCGTGCAACCTTATGATAGGTTTAATCGGCTAAAAAAGTATAAATAAAGGGTAAATAAATCCGAGAAAAATCTCGGGTTTATTTTTTTATTATATAAAAAATATAAAGTATATGTAAAAAGGAAAATATTTCTTAATATAAACGTTTGCCAAGATTTAAAATTTATGATAAAATAAATTTAATTTATAGTGGGAAAAGTGAAATAACTTTAAGGAAAAATTTTCAAAAATGAAATTGATGCAGAGATTTAGAAACGTGTCGGAGCAAGCCTAAAATTAGGATTGTTAGGATTCGTTTTTTTAATTTCTGAAAAATACTCAAAAAAGAAGAAAAAGGACGGCTTATGAAAATTAATTATTATCCCGGTTGCACCTTAAAAACTAAAGCAAAGGAATTGGATAAGTACGCTCGTTTGTCAATGGAGGCTTTGGGCGTTACGCTTGAAGAAATTCCAGAATGGCAATGTTGCGGAGGCGTATACCAAACGGGCAGTAACGAAGTTGCTACAAAATTATCTGCGATAAGAACGTTAAACTATGCCAAAGAAAATGGAGGCAAACTTTTAACCCTTTGTTCGGCTTGTCATAACGTTATCAAGAGAGTTAACGAGGATATGAAAAGCGACGAAAATTTAAAGTTGAAGGCCAACAACTACATGGCGCTTGAAACTCCTTACGGTGGCGAAACGGAAGTTATTCATTATCTTGAATTCTTGAAAAATGAAATCGGGTTTGACGTTATTAAAAGCAAGGTGGTAAATCCCATCAATAAAAAGATAGGGGCATACTACGGCTGTTTATTACTTCGCCCAAGTTCAGTAATGGCGTTTGACAATCCTGAAAACCCCACCATTTTAGAGGATTTTATAAAGGCGATAGGTGGAACGCCCGTAACTTATCCTATGAGAAACGAGTGTTGTGGTGCTTACGTTTCATTAAAGAACGAGGAATTGTCTAAAAAAAGCAGTAACAGGGTTCTGAAGAGTGCAAGGGAAAAGGGTGCGGAAGAAATTATTACTGCATGCCCCTTGTGTTTATATAACTTACAAAAGAACGGCGATATGCCCGTAAGGTATTTTACGGAATTACTTGCTGAGGCTTTGGGGGTGAAATAATGGATAAGAAATTAATTTTAGAAAATCTTATACTCGTTTCCAAAACGGATGCAAAAAAATGTATGAAATGCGGAAAGTGTTCCGGACGTTGCCCTGCATATCAAGATATGGATATAAAGCCTCACCAGTTCGTTAGTTATCTTGCGAGCGGAAAGGTAGATAAACTTTTAGAAAGCAAGGCTATTTGGAACTGTTTATCTTGTATGGCTTGCGTGGAGCGTTGTCCAAGAGGTGTTGCTCCTCAAGGAGTAATCGAGGCGGTTAGAAATTACGTTGCAGGAGAAAAGGAAGGAAACGGAATTAAAGCCGAGGATATTCCCTGTATAGTAGACGAGAACTTACCGCAACAATTATTAGTTAGCGCATATAGAAAATATAACAAGTGATAAAGAGAGTGAAAAAATGCAAAGAATAGGTGTTTTTATTTGCCATTGTGGCAGTAATATTGCTCAAACGGTAGACGTAAAAAAGGTTGCCGAACTTAGTAAGTTAGAGTCCGGCGTAGTTTACGCAGAAGATTATCAATATATGTGTTCGGAAAACGGACAACAACTCATAAAAAACGCAATAAAGGAACATAACCTCACCGGTATCGTAGTAGGGTCTTGTTCTCCCAGAATGCACGAGGCCACTTTTAGAAAGGCGGCGGAAGGTGCTGGGCTTAACCCATATATGGTTGAGGTTGCTAATATTCGTGAACAATGTTCGTGGATACATAAAGATATAGACGAGGCTACGGAAAAAGCCTTAATATTGGTGCGCACGGCTATTGCTAAAGTTAAACTCAACGCACCATTAACGGCAGGCGAAAGTCCCGTAGTAAAAAGAGCGTTGGTTATCGGCGGTGGTATTGCCGGTATTCAAGCGGCATTAGATATTGCAGATGCAGGTTATCAAGTAGATATCGTAGAGAAAGAGCCTACTATCGGTGGAAGAATGGCGCAGATAGACAAAACTTTCCCAACGCTTGACTGTTCTGCTTGTATTTTAACGCCTAAGATGGTTGATTGTGCACAGCACGAAAAGATTGACATCTTGTCATATTCTGAAGTGGAAGAGGTTAAAGGTTTCGTTGGAAACTTTAACGTTAAAATTAGAAAGAAAGCAAGATTTGTTGACGAAACGAAATGCACCGGTTGTAAAGTATGTATGGAAAAATGCCCATCTAAAAAGGGTTTAAATGCATTTAATATGAACTTAAATAACCGTCCTGCAGTATATATTCCTTTTGCACAAGCAATTCCAAACGTTGCAGTTATTGATGCGGAACAGTGTATCAAATTAAAAACGGGCAAGTGTGGACTTTGTCAAAAAGTGTGTGGCGCAGGAGCAATTAACTACGAACAAAAGGACGAGTTTATTGAAAGGCAATACGGAGCGATAGTCGTTGCAACGGGATTTAAGCCCATTAATCTTGACGCCTTTAACGAATACGGCTATAGCGAAAATAAAGACGTTATTACTTCTCTTGAATTAGAAAGACTTATGAACGCCGCAGGTCCTACTAACGGTGTGCTACTTAGACCTTCTGATTTAACTCACCCCAAAGTAATAACCTTTATTCAATGTGTGGGTTCTAGAGATACTTCGGGTTGCGGAAAGCCGTACTGTTCAAAAATTTGTTGTATGTATACGGCAAAACACGCAATGCTTATTAGGGAAAAGTATCCCGATACGGAAGTTCACGTTTTCTATATTGACGTAAGAACTCCCGGTAAGAATTACGACGAATTTTATAGGAGAGCCGTTGAACAATACAACGTTGACTATATCAAAGGTATGGTTGGCAAAGTATACAACGAAAACGGCAAACTTATGGTTCAAGGTTCTAACCTTTTAGATAACGAGCAAATTATTATTCCTTCCGATTTAGTTGTTTTGGCAACTGCGATTGAACCTGAACCTTCGGTTAGAAAAATCGCAACGTTGCTTACTGCAAGTATTGACACAAATAACTTCTTAACGGAAGCGCACCCCAAACTTCGCCCCGTAGAAAGTCCTACTGCCGGCGTATATTTGGCGGGTGTTTGTCAAGGACCTAAAGATATTCCAGAAACCGTTTCAGGTGCATCTGCTTGTGCTGCAAAAGTTATAGGACTTTTAGCAAAAGACCACTTAAAGACTAACCCTTGTGTGGCAAGTGCTAACGAAATGGCTTGTAACGGTTGTTCACAATGTGCAAACGTTTGTGCTTACGGTGCTATTACTTACGTTGAAAAAGAATTCCGTTTAGGCGGAGGAAAGACGGAAGTAAGGCGTGTAGCAAGCGTTAACCCAGCAGTTTGCCAAGGTTGTGGCGCATGTACCGTAACTTGTCCTTCAGGCGCAATGGATTTAAGCGGATTTTCTTCAAAGCAAATTATGACGGAGGTTGAAGCAATATGCAAGAGATAAATAACGAAAAGAAAGAGTTCGTGCCTAATATCGTTGCTTTTTGTTGCAACTGGTGTTCGTATGCGGGTGCTGACCTCGCAGGGTCAAGCAGACTTTCTTACCCCGCAAACGTGAAGATTATAAGAGTGCCTTGTTCTTGTAGAGTAAACCCCTCCTTTATATTAAAGGCGTTCCAACAAGGGGCGGACGGTGTTATTCTTTGTGGATGTCACCCAGGGGATTGTCACTACGTAACGGGCAACTATTATACGAGAAGAAGAATGGCAACCTTGTTTAGTTTCTTTAACTATATGGGTATTGAAAAGGAAAGAACGAGGGTTGAGTGGGTTTCTGCAGCGGAGGGTGCAAAATTTTCCGCAGTTATGAACGACTTTGTTAAGCAAGTAACCGCCCTTGGTGAAAATAAAAAACTTACCGACTTAAGAGTTAAGGAAGGAGAATAGTTATGTACGAAGTAGAACAAAAAATAATCGCACGTGCTAAAGAATTACTCGCAAGCGGTGAGGTTAAGCGTGTTATCGGTTGGACTAAGGGTGAGTTTTATCACGACCCCTCTCCGGCAACTTTTGAAACGGTTGAATCGCTAAATAATTTCGTTTACAACTGTTTTTGTGGTGCAAACCTTTCAAAATATCTCATTAACGAAAGCAAAAAGGAAGGCAAGACGGCGGTATTTCTAAAGCCTTGCGACACCTATAGTTTTAACCAACTCGTTAAAGAGCACAGAGTAAATAGAGAAAACGTTTTAGTTATTGCAATAGAGTGTCTTGGCAAAGTTGATATTGAAAAGATTAAAGCAAAAGGCATATCTGGAATAACGGATATTGACGAAACTGCAAAAGAGATTACCGTAAAAACCCTTTACGGGGATGAAGTTTCTATTGCAAAACCCGAAGTGGGTTTAGAAAAGTGTTTAGTTTGTGCAAAAACGCATCAAGTTAAAGACGAGGAAATAATTATTAACGAACGTTCAACAGAACCACTTGATAGATTTTCTCAAGTTAGTGAATTAGAAAATATGACGGAAGAGGAAAGGTTTGCTTTCTGGCGCAGTCAATTACAAAAATGTATTCGTTGTAATGCTTGTAGAAACGTTTGTCCCGCTTGTTCTTGCATTAAATGCGTTTTTGACAATCCAGCGTCAGGAATTTCTGCAAAGGCAAACGACGATAAGTTTGAAGAGCAACTTTTCCATATTATAAGGGCTTTCCACGTTTCTGGTCGTTGTACCGACTGTGGTGAGTGTAGTAGAGTTTGTCCGCAAAATATTCCCTTACACCTTCTTAATAGAAAATTTATTAAAGATATTAACGAGAACTACGGCGAATTCCAAGCAGGTGAAACTGCAGAGGGGAAAACGCCTTTAACTTCTTACACCGAGGCGGACGCAGAGCCTAACGAAGTGGTTGGCGGGGAGAAGAAATAATGTATAAGATTGCTAAAAATAACTTAGAAAAATTATATTCTAAAATCAACGAAACTATGGGGCTTTATATTCCCATAAAAAAGGCGGGGGAAGTAAATTTCCACGTTTGGGGAGAGGGAAAGGAAGTTTCTCTTGAAACTCTTAAAACGGTTAAATCTCCAAAGTCAGCCTTTTTTCCTCAAACGGAAAATATCGTAAAGTTTAAAAACGACGGTGGCAACATTGAAGTTATTGACCCAAGAGAAAACTTTGACGAAAGAAAACCTTTCGTTATCTTTGGAGTAAAGGCTTGCGACTACAAGGCGATTGAAGTTTTGGATAACGTTTTCTTAGCCGACCCAGTTGACACCTTCTATCAAAATAGAAGGGAAAAGGGAATCGTGGTTACGCTATCTTGTTCACGTCCCGAAGAGAGTTGTTTCTGTAATGCTTTCGGCATTGACCCAACTAAACCGCAAGGTGACGTTGCAACTTATCTTGACGATGAATATCTCTACTGGGAGCCGATTACCGAAAAGGGCAAGGCGTTAACTGAAACTATTAAAGAGTTTTTAGTTCTCGGTGGCGAAGAGGAAGTGGAAAAACAAGCAAAAGCGACTAAGGAAATTTTAGAAAAACTACCCTTTAAGGATTTAGACTTAAGTAGGTTTAAGCCGGAAAACTTAAACGACTTGTTTAACGACCCTGCTTGGACTAAAATGAGTGAGGCTTGCTTAGGTTGTGGAACTTGCACCTTTGTTTGTCCTACTTGTCAATGTTTCGATATTAGAGATTTCAAGACGCATAAGGGAGTAGTTAGATATCGTTGTTGGGACTCTTGTATGTATTCTGACTTTACTCTTATGGCACACGGGAACAGTAGAAATACTCAAATGCAAAGATTCCGTCAAAGATTTATGCACAAGTTAGTTTATTATCCATCACAAAACGGTGGTTTATATTCTTGCGTAGGTTGTGGAAGATGTGTAAATAAATGTCCGCAACGCTTAAATATAGTTAAAGTTGTAAAAAAACTCGGGGGTAAAGAAAATGACTAATGAAGTATTAATTCCCAAAGTTGGCGTAATTACAGATATCCGCAAAGATACTGAGGACGTTAAAACCTTTAGGGTTGTTGGAACTGACGGTAAAAAGTTGTTTAAGCATATGCCCGGTCAATGCGCAATGGTTTCAATCCCAGGCGTTGGCGAAAGTATGTTTTCTATCACTTCCTCTCCAACAAACGAAGAATATATGGAATTTTCCATTAAAAAGTGCGGTTGTGTTACCGAAGTTATTCACTCTCTTGAAGTGGGGGCGCAGGTAACCGTGCGTGGACCGTATGGTAGAAACTTCCCCGTTGAAGAAGATTTCAAGGGAAAAGACTTGCTTTTCATTGCTGGTGGTATAGGGCTTGCTCCTTTAAGGAGTGTAATCAACTATGTCCGTCATTATAGAGAAAACTATGGCAAGGTAGTTATAGTTTACGGCGCAAGAAGTAAGGACGACCTTGTTGATATTGAAGAAATAAAGACTGAGTGGATGAACGAAAAAGATTTTGAAGTTTATCTTACTATCGATAGAGAACAAGAAGGATGGGATGGACACGTTGGTTTCGTTCCTTCGTACGTAAAGGAAATCGGGCTTGACCCAAATATGACGGCTGTTTTATGCGGTCCGCCCATTATGATTAAGTTTACTTTAGCAGGCTTACTTGAACTTGGCTTTGAAAAAGACAGAGTGTACACCACGTTAGAACTTCGTATGAAGTGTGGTGTAGGCAAATGCGGAAGATGTAACGTAGGCGATAAGTTCGTGTGTAAAGACGGTCCTGTATTTAGAATGACCGAACTTGACGAACTTCCCGATGAATACTAATAAAAGGAGAAATTTATGGCTAATATGGTTAACGTTTATTTCTTCGGAAAGAAATACCAAGTTCCGGAGAGTTTAACAATTATGAAGGCAATGGAATACGCAGGCTACGAACTTGTTCGTGGTTGCGGTTGCCGTAACGGATTTTGTGGTGCTTGTGCAACTATTTACCGTATTAAAGGAAAGCAAGAACTAAAAACTTGCCTTGCTTGTCAACAACAAGTAGAAGAAGATATGTACGTTGCAACTCTTCCTTTCTTTCCTCTCGTTAAAAAAGTTTACGACGTGGAAAAGATTAAACCAAGTGAACAAATAATGATGCAACTTTATCCAGAAATCTATTCTTGCATAGGTTGTAATGCTTGCACTAAGAGTTGCACTCAGGATTTAAAGGTTATGCAATACATTGCTTACGCTCAACGTGGCGAATATGAGAAGTGCGCAGAAGAGAGTTTTGACTGCGTAATGTGTGGAGTGTGCTCTGCACGTTGCCCCGCAGGAATTTCTCATCCTCAAGTTGCCGAACTTGCAAGAAGGCTTTACGGCAAGTATATTGCTCCTGAAACGGCACATCTTCTTAAGAGAGTGGACGAAATTGAAAAGGGCGAACACGTTAAACTTTTAGAAGACATTATGAACAAGCCCATTGAAGAAATGAAAGAACTCTACAACAGTAGAGAGATAGAAAAATAGGGGGAGAAAAAATGTATAAGTATACCGAAGAACAACTTATTTCAATGAAGAAAGTTGAAGAGAGTAGAAAGGAAAGATTAGAAAAATTATTCCCCCGTATGTCTGCTGATGAAAAGACTGCGGTGTTAAAAGAAAACCACCCCGATTATATTGATTCTGCATACGAAGAATTAAAAGTAGGACCTAACAAGGGACAAAAAGTTTTACACGAATTAGCAGACCTTTTACAAGGAAAATCAAGAATTTCCGATATGGAAATTGATTTAAGTAATCCCGACTATGACGTTGACGTTTTAGTTATCGGTGGTGGCGGAGCAGGTTCGTCTGCAGCAATAACGGCACACGCTAACGGCGCAAACGTTATGATGGTAACTAAACTCCGTATTGGTGACGCTAACACTATGATGGCTGAAGGCGGTATCCAAGCAGCGGATAAAGAAAACGACAGTCCTTCAATTCACTATTTAGATGCTTTTGGTGGCGGTCACTTTGCTGCTAAACCGGAACTTTTACATAAACTCGTTAACGAAGCCCCCTCTGCAATCAAGTGGCTCAATGACCTTGGCGTTATGTTCGATAAAGACAAGGACGGAAATATGATTACCACCCACGGTGGCGGTACGTCAAGAAAAAGAATGCACGCTTGTAAGGACTATTCGGGTGCGGAAATTATGAGAACTCTTCGTGACGAAGTTCTCAATAGAAATATTCCCGTAGTAGATTTTACTTCTGCTATCGAAATTATTAAGGACGAAGAGGGAAAGGCTGCGGGCGCAGTTCTTCTCAATATGGAAACTAAGGAAATTCTAATTGCTAAGGCATTGACGGTTGTCATTGCAACGGGTGGCGCAGGTAGACTTCATTATCAAGGTTTCCCAACCTCTAACCACTACGGCGCAACTGCTGACGGACTTGTTCTTGCTTATAGAGCGGGCGCAAAACTTCTATATGCAGATACTCTTCAATATCACCCAACGGGTGTTGCAGAGCCTACGCAAATTTTCGGTGCACTCGTTACCGAAAAGGTTCGTTCTTTAGGTGCTCAACTCGTTAATAAAGAGGGCGAGGCTTTCGTTTATTCCTTAGAAACGAGAGACGTTACTGCATCTACTATCATTAGAGAATGCAAAAAGAGAGATTTAGGTATAGAAACTACCGACGGAGAAGGCGTATGGCTTGACACTCCTATGATTGACATTATCGGTGGTGAAGGAACTATCGAAAAGAGAATTCCCGCAATGCTCCGTATGTTCGGTAAGTACGGTATTGACATTAGAAAAGAGCCTATTTTAGTTTATCCCACACTCCACTATCAAAACGGTGGTATCGATATTTCTGCTAACGGCGAATCGGAAGTTCCTAACCTATTCGTTGCGGGCGAGGCTGTTGGAGGAATCCACGGTAGAAACCGTTTGATGGGTAATTCATTATTAGACATTATCGTGTTTGGTAGAAACGCAGGTAAGTATGCGTCCGAAAGGGTTAAAGACGTTAAAGTTGGCAAATTAACCTTAAGCCACGTTAAGGATTTTAATAACGAACTCAAAGAGGCTGGTATAGAGGCTAAGGAATTATCACCAAAACTTCTTCCATCTTACGCAAGAAAGGCAAACTAAATTTAAAACAAATAATAATGGCGTTGCAATATAGCAACGCCATTAACTTTTTTTAAAATTTCTTCATAAGATGCTGTTGACATTGGTAAATTGTTATGATATCATTATGATATCAATAAACCACTTAGGTGGAAAGGAGCATAATATGCAAGAAAAGATTTTAGGCAAGAAGAAAAACGGAATGAAAGTGTTAATTTTAACTTCCCTTTTATATTTGTTAGGCATTGCAATATTCGTTATTGGCGCAATTGCTATTGAGGGCGACTTTTTCATTTCTGTAGAAATAGGCAATGGTTTAATGGTAGTTGGTGGTATTTGGTTATGTGTTGGCTGGATTCCATATATGGGATTAAAGATTTTAAAACCGCAAGAGGCGTTAGTTTTAACCCTTTTTGGAAAATATATCGGAACGCTTAAAGGGGACGGTTTTTATTACGTTAATCCTTTCTGTGGGTCAGTTAATCCCGCTGCGAGAACGAAACTTAATCAAAGTGGTGACGTTAGCGGAGGAGAAGAAACCACACCGTTTAAATTAAACGCATCTGGCGAATTTGTGTTCGGTGCAAAGGTTAATAATAAAATTTCCTTAAAGGTTATGACTTTAAGCAATTCTCGTCAAAAGGTAAACGATTGTCTTGGCAACCCCGTAGAAATCGGCATAGCAGTAATTTGGAAGGTGGTTGACACCGCAAAAGCGGTATTTAACGTAGATAACTATAAAGAATATCTTTCATTGCAATGTGATAGCGCATTAAGAAATATCGTTAGAATTTATCCTTATGACGTGGCGCAAGGAGTTGACACTACGGGTGACGGCGTTGCGGACGAGGGAAGTTTAAGAGGTTCAAGCGAAATTGTTGCCTCAAGAATCAAAGAGGAAATTCAAAGCCGTGTAGAAAACGCAGGTATTGAAGTTATAGAGGCAAGAATTACTTATCTTGCATACGCACCAGAAATTGCGGCGGTAATGCTTCAGCGTCAACAAGCATCTGCAATTATTGATGCAAGAAAAATGATTGTAGACGGTGCAGTTGGTATGGTAGAAATGGCGCTTTCTAAACTTTCTGAAAAGGATATAGTTAATCTTGATGAAGAGAGAAAGGCGCAAATGGTAAGCAATCTTTTAGTTGTTCTTTGTGGTAATAAGGACGCTCAACCCATAGTAAGTTCAGGAAGTATATATTAATAAAATGAACGACAAGGGAAAAAAGCAAATTCCCCTAAGAGTTTCCGAAAAACTTTTTAACGAGTTGGCTAAGTGGGCGGAGGACGAGTTTCGCTCAATAAATGGTCAAATTGAATATCTTTTAACTGACTGTGTAAAAAAACGCAGAAAGGTTAATTTAAAAACGGAAAAAGGGGGAGATGAAAATGGATGATAAAACTATAATAATATTAATATATCTTGGCTATTTACTTTTGCTTTCGCTTATCACTTTTATGTGCTACGGTGTGGATAAGCGCAAGGCAAAAAAGGGCAAGTGGAGAGTTAAAGAGGGTACGTTATTAACGTTATCCTTAATCGGTGGTGCGATAGGTGGTTTTCTTGCAATGAAAAAGTTTAGGCACAAAACCACAAAAGAGCACTGGTATTTCACTTTTGTTAACGTAATTGGAATAATTATTCACCTTGCGGTGTTGATATTCCTATTCATCAAATTATAAGCAAAAGAAAAATGCTCGCAATTAGCGAGCATTTTTTAGTTGTAAAAACAATTAACGAACAAGCGTACCTATAAAGTTATCGTAAGTTGCTGGGAAGAATAAGAATACTACGATAACGGAGCAGAACACAAAGAAAACGATTTTTAATGCAAGACATCTTTTGCACATTGCTTCCATGCCAACAACACCGATAAGTGCAAGCGTGCCGTAGTTACGCAAGATGTCAAGAATAAATAAAACAGTTTCGTTAGTTATAAATTGTAAGGTTGCGTTTAGTATTAAAACGGCGTAAGCAACAACTAAAATTACTGCTAAAATTTCTCCTAAAGTATCCCATATTTTTTCCATGCTTTTCATAACAAATTCCTCCGTGGTGAAAGATAATAAATTTTATTTAAATATATTATAGTTTAATACTACTGTATTGTCAATAAGTAAAAGGGTAAAAATTTTGATATAGAAATTATCAAATAATTGACAAATTTCTAAAGCAGTTATAATGAAATTGATACGTCATTTGCATAAATATTATCATAATCGTTGACAATTGAGAAGCAGAGATTTATAATAAGGCTATGAAAAATATTCATAGGACAAAGATATGGATACGACAAAAATAAAAGCAATTTTATCGGCGATAAAATACAAAAGTTTATCAAAGGCGGCGGAGGAATTTTCTTATACGCCGTCTGCATTTTCGCATATGGCGGATTCACTTGAGGATGAACTTGGAATTAAAATTTTAACAAGAACGCCTCAAGGCATAAAACTCAATAAGGATGGAGAGACACTCTATTCAAAGTTGAAAGCACTGGTAAAAGCAGAGGAAGAGTTGAAAGATTTGGCAAAAGGCTTGGCAAATAAAAAGCAAACAACTTAAGCATTATTGCTTTTTTAAGGAGATAGGATATGAAAGAGAAAAGCACTAAAAACGTAGCCGTATTAGGTTCGGGTGCGTGGGGAACAGTTATTGCAAGCATGCTTGCAGATGCAAATCACAAGGTGAAAATTTACGGTGTGGTTAGTGAGGAGATTGAAGAGATAAACGCTAAGCACACAAACGAAAAATATTTGGGTAAAAATTTTAAGGTTAACGGCAAAGTAAAAGCGACGCTTTCTTTCGAAGAGGCAGTTCAAGGTGCGGATATAGTGGTGTTTGCCGTTCCTTCGTTTGCAATAAAGGAAACGGCAAAAAAACTTGTGCCCTTTATAAACGAGCAGACGATAATGGTAAACCTTGCAAAAGGCTTTGATAAAGAAACGGGCGGAACGCTTGGAGAAACTATAAGAAAAACCCTGCCAATTTTTACAAGAAAAAACGTTGTTTCCTTGCTCGGTCCGTCTTTTGCCGAAGAGGTTGCCCAAAAACAATTTACCGCAATCACTGCTTCAGCGGAGAGTGAAGATAGTGCGAAAATCGTTCAAAAAATCTTTAGTAACGAGTATTTTAGGGTGTATACAAACCCCGATACTGTAGGAGCAGAATACTGTTCGTCACTAAAAAATATAATTGCACTTGCTTCAGGCATTGCCGACGGATTAGGGTATAAGGTTAACACGAGGTCTGCGCTAATCACGAGAGGAATTACCGAAATCAAAAGGTTTGTAAAGCACTTTGGAGGAAAGGAAGAAACTTGTTTTGGTTTGGCGGGGATAGGTGATTTAATGCTTACTTGTTCTTCAAAAACTTCAAGAAATTACACTGCGGGATACGTTATCGGCTCTACCTCTTTAGACAATTTTAACGCCACTAACGTAAAGACGGTCGAGGGGGTTTACGCTCTTGAAATAGCGTATAAAGTTGCTAAAAACAACGGCATTTACGCACCTATTATCACAGCAATTTATAACGTAATCTTTGATGGGAAAAACCCAAAAGACGAGATTAAAAACCTTATGAGTGGAGAACTTAAAGGAGAATAAAAAGGGAAAAAGCACCTTAAAAATTTTAATTAAGAAAAGCAAAAAACACATAAGAAAAAGCGAAAGAAACAATCTTTCGCTTTTTGCGTTTTATTAGTAAAAATCTAACTATTCGCCGATAACCATAATTTGAACGCTTCTCTTTCTGCCACGGGTTTTATCCCAGTCAATAAAGTGTACGAAACCGAACTCGCCAAGGTCAACCTCGCCTTCGTCGATAACGGCGGTAACGCTCCTACCTATAATGGAAGAAATGAGGTGTGCTTCGGTGTTGTGACAACCTCTTGCATCTTCGCCGTGTTCTTCAGCAAACTTTAACGCCTTAGGGCCGGGGTGGAGGTAAATGCCTTCTCTTCTACAAGTGGGGCAAACCTTTTCAAAAACGTCAACTAAATCTTGTTGAAGAGTTTCAAGTCCGGTCATAGACATATCGAAAGCGCACTCTTGCGTAATAACGGAACAAGTGGTGTGGTGTGAATAAATTACAACGATACCGTTTTTAATGCCAGATTTAGCAACCGTTTCTTTAACTTCTTTAGTAACGTCGTGAAAGGTAACGGTTTTGTCGTTAGACATAACGGAAAGTTTATTTTTGTAAATCATAATTTTCTCCTTATTTTTTCATTTTTTCAAGGTCATCTTTAGCCTTTCTTGTAGCGGCAATCATTTCTTCCATAACTTCGAAAGGTTTTTCAGCGTTGCAAATGCCAGACGCTGCACCTGCGCCCTCACTACCAGCCATAATAAAGTCGTAAACTTGTTGACCGTTAGTAATGCCTGCGGCTTGTTCAACGTAAATATCAGGGTCGATAGCCTTAATAGCGTCAATGGTGTCTTTAACAAATCCCATATCGGAAACCCCACCGCCACCGCCACCGATAAGTTCGGAGGGTTCGGGATTAATAATGTCGGGCTTCAAATGAGCGAGTGCTTGTGCTTCAGCAGTAGTGTCTGCGCAAGCAAATACGATAAAATCAAGTTCTCTTGCTCTTTTAATAGTGTCCTTAATTTGGGGGAGAGACATAGGTTTTTCGCAGTGGTTTACAACTACTCCGTGTGCACCCGCAGCCTTTAAACTTTCGGGAAGAACACAAGCCATACCTCTGCCTGGGTAAATGGTGTCCATATAAGGAGCGATAATGATAATGTTTTTAGTGTTTTCGGCAACTCTTCTAATGTCTGCGTAAGGGGTGGTTAAAAGCACGTCAATATCATACTTTTCAGCAAGTTCGTCTGCTTTTTTTGCTAAAGCCAAAACGTCATCCCCATAGATGTAGTTTTTAGTTCCGATTTCAAAGAAAGGCGTTCTAATTTTTTTCATGCTATATATTCCTTTAATTTTTTCTTTATTTGATTGTATAATAACAAAGGAATAAAGTCAAGCAAAATGTTTTTTTTTATTAAAATAACGAGAAAAATGGAAAAAGGACGAAGAAATAAAAAAATAAAAATTTTTAAATTAAAAAAATGCGTGCAAAAAAAGAAAATATATGGTACAATAAATGGGTCTATCTATTTTTTATATAATATAATATATTATATAGCGAGTTAAGAAAATATGGAAAAATTAAGGAGGGTAACGTTGTGGAGAATAAAAAATACGTTAAACCTGAAATTGAAATAGTCGAGATTAGCAAAGCGGACGTTTTAGATGTTTCCTTTCAACCATCTTGGGGTGGTGTAGAAGGTGGAGACTTTAGTTTGGACTGGCTTAATGAAGGTTAATTAAGGAGATGGTTATGAAAAAAAGTTGTGATTTAAGAAAAACTTTATTAGCGCTCCTTTCTACACTTTGTTTGGTGTTTTTATCCTTTACTGCAAGTTTCTTAGGAGTGTTTTCGGCTAAGGCGGAAGTTGTTGAGCCAACCCAAAATGAGTTCTATATGCTTGATGGGGCAGAAGTAAACATGTATAGTGGTTGCGGAATGCGTTTTACCACCATGATTAGCAAAGAGTATTACGATACCTTGAAAAACGAGGCTGGTGATAATGGTTCGCTAACTTTTGCTACGGATATAGGTCCTTTAGGTTTTACGCCTGCGACGGACGTGTACACAAAAGAACTTGAGTTTGTTAACGGGTATGCCACCTTCTATGGCGTAATAAACTATGGAAACCTCTCTTCAAGCCAAGCAAAGGAGTGTGCCAAGGTTGATTTAACGGCTAAAGCGTACGTAATAATCAATTACGAAAACGACACAGAGAGTAAAAAGATATACGCAAATAGAAAAGATACTACTCGTTCTATGGGCGTAGTTGCAACTCTTGCTTTACTTGCGGAAGACTACGGAGATGACCAAGATGCAAAGACTGCTCTTGAGCGTTACGTTGGAAAAGTAACGAGAGAAGAAGAGGTTCAACCCCTTACTAACAGGGACACCGTTGTAACTTTTGAGAAACCCGTTAGTGGAAGAGTATATTTAGATGCGGTAAAAACTGACCTTTTCGTTTCAAAAGCGACAGAAATAGATATTGCGGGACACATTAACTGGGACAAGGTTAACGTTTCCGACGGAATAACCGTTTCCGTTTTCGGTAACAACGGAACTTCTTCTTACGCCGTTGTTTCTAAAGACACCACTTATAACCTTGAGTTGGTTTATAAAGACGAATACGGCAATCTCAAGTCGGATTATAGAATACTTTCTTCTGTAGGAAATAACTCTTACATTCCTGCACGATACATGGTGGAAATTTTCGAGAGAGTTACTGGTGTTCCGGGGATTGTACAGTATAACGAAGGCGCTGACAAAGAAAATTCCTTTTTAAAGTCGGCAACGCTTGATGGGAACTACATATGTATCGGTGTTAATAACACCTTCTTTAAGAACGTTGGTTTAGAATACGATAGGCAGGAAATGCTTAACGGTGGATACGTTATCGCAACTAAAGGTAACTGCGTGTTCCTTTACGGTGGAGATGAAACTGTAAATTACCGTGAAGGTGACGGTAATGGTACCGCAGTATTTAGGTTTGCGGAAGATTATTTTAATTTTGTAGTTACCGGTGTTCTACCAGATGCGGTTTCTAATAAGATTGACGAGATGGATAAACCTGAAACATTCCCAGATCAGAAATACAATATAGACACCTTATCGTTTAATCACGACGATTTGGCAACCACTTTAAAAGAGGGAGAATCTATTAAGATTGAGGGCGGAAAGTTTGATAAATATATCCCTGATATTAATAGAAGGACGGCAAGTTACGGAACTTTTAGTAGCGACGAAGAGCCGATTATAAGAGCGTTTGCTCTAAACGGAACACAAAGCCAAGACTTCTTATCAGTTTACTCGATTATATACGAAGATTATTTAACCATTGCAAAAGCAGACCCAAGTATAGGTATTGCAAATAGGAGATGGAAAGGGTCTTGCGGACACGTTCAATTTTCATCGACGACGCCTACTGTTTGTAAGGAGTCAAGTTGTGAGGCAGAAAACCCAACCTTTACTGACACAACTGCAACCTTTGATGGGTATAAAGATGCTAGCGTGTACGTTTGTTACGATTGTGCAAAACTAACCGTTAGTTTTACAGCGCCAACTACGTGTGTCGCAAACTATAACACTTGCGTTAAAGGTGAAGAGAAACACTCTTGTGCTGGAAAGAAGTTTGAGACTGCAAAGTCAGAAATCTGGCATAATGCAAACTACCACTTCCCAATAATGAACAATCTTAAAGACCATCCCGATTGGTTTGGTGACGATATGGTTTACAAGTGCAATGAATGTAACCAAACGCACGAGTGGCATCAATACTATTATAAAACCATAGATGAAAAAGTTAAAGCGGTGTACCCTGGGGACGACCAAGATGAACAAATTAAGCAAAATAGAGAAGCGTTGGCTGAGGAATTATTAAAGGAGACTGATGACCCTTCGCTCTTTATAAGAGAAAATAGACCTTGTACCGAAACTGCAGGCTGTACAGGACAAATCGTAAAAGAATACGCTATAACCAATAATCCCTATGCGTGTGACACCTGCTTTTATGATGGATATACCAACGCAAACAAGGGAAAAGCATGCACTCAAAAATATGATGGTGTTGAATGTGCAGGAAAAGTTATAATTAACCCATCTGTTAAAGAATCAGATAATAGAGCAAAAGTGTCTTTAGGGGATGATATTCCAAACAAAATGCAACCTTGTTTTAACGCGCACGGCAATACTGCTGAATATAGGTTAATGGTAGCGGAATCTGCCAAGAAATTTATAAACAACTTAAAATACGTTGACCACACGAAAACGGGTAAGTTAAAAGACTTTGGTTCGATAACTGTTATGGACGGCACTACACACTGTGAATGTGGCTACTGCGTAACGGAATTTATTAAATACGGCACTATGTCAGGCTCGGTAATTCAATTTACAAACGACGTTACCGCTTTATTAGATGCTTGGATGAGTGTTGATAAGGATTACGTTATATCTTGGTTAAATCCTGCGTACGGAGACACTCTTACTGAAGATTCTAACGAAATTAAGTTCTGGTGGAACAAATACGATAGTAATGGTAATCTTATAGAGAATGCCTTGAACGTAAATACTATCGAAGAGTACACAAGACCTATAACCATAAACATTTTTGCTTATACTACAAAGTCTGTGGATACGGCAACTACAAGAGATAGACCTGCTCCCGTTAAGTTGGAAAACGGTAAGTATGTGGCTATTGACGATAGCGTTAAAATGCGTGTTGGCACTAATTTTTCTACGGGTGTATACCTTGTAACTTCTGCAGATGTGCTTAAAAACATTCCTAAGCCGGACGGAAGTGGAAATTACACTTATGACGAGATTTATGCTGGTGGGGACGGTATCCTACAAGCAATCTACAACGGAACAGACTCTATTTATAAGCAAATAAATAATAGCGATAATGAAAGCACTGCAGCCAGAGATCATATGACTAAGTGGGGCGATTTATCAGGAGGAACTAAGATGTATCTCTGGATAAACACTCAAGATTCAAAGCATACGACATTCCCTTATTACTCTGCAAACCTTATGGACGCAGATATGCTTTCCTTCTTAAACGGAATTGGTGCGGAAAGTGTATACTTCTATGCGGGCGACGCAGAAAGTAAAGCAGTTACCGCTTATGGCAACTTGAAAGCTTACGTAAACGCTAAGCAAATGTGGGAAACGGGTGATCACTTAGAAGACTACAAGGCAAAGGAAGATTACCTTAACGAGTTGATGAACAAGTGGTTTGACAACACCTTTATCCACGAAAACGTTATAACTGAAATGCGTTCTGCGTTTACTCTTACCGCGCAAATGTCTGCAAGGGCGGTTTACTTAAAATCAAATTATACGAAACACAAAGACTTTGTGGAGGATGAAAATTACAGTATATATTCGGTAGGTAATAGTGACGACTATTCAAATATTGCTGGTATGTACGGTGAATATTGGGATATTGGTAACCTAATTAAACTTTACGATCACTATAAAAAAGCATTCGACTTGTTAAAAGAAGAATATAAACAATATATCACTTATAATACCGAAACAGGCGAGTGGGGGTGCGCTAATTTAGATGATAGAACAGCCCGCATAAAATATGCCAAATTCTGTAGAATTAAAGGTATGATAGATAGCGAATGGTATTCACCCTTAATGATGATTACTCGTTATTACTTAAATGACCCCGCCGTTATTGCAAATAGAGCGGAATACGTTGCTAAGTTTGAACAAGTTATTAAAGATACCGGAATTTACTACAACGGTGAATATAAGTCTCCAAGCGTTCCATCAACAGACGTGGTTGCTCGTTCAACCCACGTTGAACCTGTAATTTATGACTTTACAGGAAATGAAATTGACGATGCTAATGCGCTTGCAAGCAAGAATACTGTTCACACTGCTCTTGAAAGAGAAGTGTATGAAGTAGATGGTAAACAATATTTCAGATTCGTTAAGGATATTGACGGTGATGGAACAAAAGAGACTATTTACGACGAGGCTACTGGAGAACTCAAGTTGTTCCCCGGTGAAATGTACCGTGTATTGCTAAGAGTTACCGAAGATATAAAAGATTCCTCTGGAAAAACAATCTATTCTGCAGGTGACCACGTTGTTTCTGATAGTGATTTTTATGGATACACTAAAGGAATGTCAATAAACAACACCGGTAGATATTCTGATAGATGGCCTACTTACTTTGGCTTAACAAGAGGAGCAAGTATTATTTATCAAAACGATGAGAAGAGTGGTAACTCCTTCCACTGTTCAAGTAGTGCCGCGTTTATGAGTCAGGAATGGAGGAAAACTAATTTTATTCCCGGTGCAAAAGATGAACACATTATTAACACGGAGGATATCGCTGGCGGAATGAGAAATGTTGCTTACCTTTGTGATGAACTTAACCTTTGCTACTCGTTGTGCGCAAGTGTTCCCGTTCTTCAAAGAAGCGTTTACACTATCCACGTAAGTATATACTCAGCAATTCAATCCTAAAAACAAACTAAACAATAAAAAACTCGACTTAGATATTAAGTCGAGTTTTTGCGTTTAAGACTTTTTAGATTACTATATATAATATATAATGTATAGAATTATTTTTTTATAAAACTATCCTTTTTAAGATACTTGTTTGGAGAAACTCCGTACTTTGCCTTAAAGGAGTTGGAAAAATTATAAGGGTTATTATAACCAACCATATACGAAACGTCGGAAATATTTTTACCGTCTAAAATAAGCCTAAGTGCTTCGGTGAGGCGTTTGTTGGTTAAATATTCTTTTAATGAGTAACCGTATTGTTTCTTAAAAAGTTGGCTAAGATAGGTGCGGTTATAAGAAAACTGCTTTGCAAGAGCATCGATAGTGATGGGCTCCATATAATTCTTGTCTAAATAAGCCCTAATTTCCGATAGGTTACGGTTTTTATCTGAATTAAAAATCTCAGTTAAAATATTGAAAAGAATTTCGGCAACTGGTTCTGCGTACACCGAGCCCGTTCTCGACAAAAGCCTTACTATTTGTGAAAAATAATCGGTAGAAAGGTGATGAACGGTTGCCACGTCGTCCAATTTTTTTGCATAATTTCCGTAAAAGCCTATCCAGGCGTAAGAAGATGTAGACTCACCGTTAAATGCGTAGGAAATGGGAACGTGCGGTTTTGCGATAAAAACGTCCCCCTTTTTTACTTGGTGAACGTTGCCACTTTCAGTAAAAGAACACTCACCTTCGGCAAGGATATGTACCACGTAGCAAAAACGTTTTGAAGTAGTTTTGGGCTTTTTCTCGCACGGCTTGTTTTGCTTATAGCCGATAAAAATAGGAGTAAGTTCATCAAAATCGATAATCTTTCCACTATAATCATTTGCAGCGTAATGTATGGAATGTTCAACGGTGATATATTCCGCCATAAATCCTCCAAATTAAAAAAATGTTAGTAAAAACGTTGATACTTGATAAAATGTTATCATATTTTTTAGTAAAAAGCAAGATTTTTTATTAAAATGTTAAAAGTCAATAAAAAGCATCAAAGGAAAATGTTAAAAATCTTGACGGAGTTAGTAAATAATGTTATTATAATTGTAAACTTTTATAAAAAGTTTAATGGAGATAATTATGGGACTTATTAATGAAAAAGAATATGATTTTAGAGCAAGGCTTACTAAACTTTACGACGAGGGAGCGTTAATCACTGATAGGGAAATAGGTTTAGGAGAAATAAGCTTAAAAGGTGGCGTAGTCTTTAACGGAGTAGAGGGTGAAGTGTTAAAAAAAGCCACGGAGGAGTTTTTAACCTTCTTAAAAATTGAAGGTGGCGTTGAAGAAGTTATGCCTGAATCGGCTATCACTATTGAGTTTATAACCGATAAAGAAGGGCTTGGTGATTTTGCCGAGTTTAAGGGTAGGGCTATCACCGTTAGTGACGGAAAGATAGTAATAAATGGAAACGACGAAAGGGGGCAAACTCAAGCCCTTTACGATATAGAAAAAGCATTAAAGAGAAAGGGTTGTTTGTATTTAAATAAGGGAGAGTACAAAAACAAACCTGCCTTTTCACCGAGAATGGTACACTCTTCGTACGGTCTTGATATTTTTCCCGACGAGTATTTACTTAACTTAGTAAAAGAGGGTGTAGATTCTATAATTTTATTTTGTAAAGGTATAAATAAAAACCGTGTTGGTGATTACGATTTTAACGACACTATTGCAAGGGCAAAAAGTTTTGGTTTAGACACCTATGCTTATTGCAATTTTATGAATTTCGTTTCACCCTATGCGGAAAACGCGCAAGAGGTTTACGAAAAGGTGTATACCGATTTTTTCAAAGCGCACAACGGTTTTAAGGGTATGATTTTCGTTGGTGAATCGGTAGAATTTCCGAGTATTGACCCCAACGTAGAGCCTCGCCACCACCATTTTTTAAACGAAGATAATATGAAAGGGGATAAACCAACCCCCGGTTGGTGGCCATGTGAAGATTATCCCGATTGGCTTGAATTAATAAAAAAGAGTATAAGGAAAGCTAAGCCTGACGCAGAGATTGTTTTTTGGACGTATAACTGGGGATACGTTAATAAAGAGGCGAGAATACGTTTAATTGAGAAACTTCCTACCGATATAAGTCTACTTGTAACCTTTGAAATGTTTGAAAAGTATAAACTTGGTAAAACCAACGTTATGGGTTGTGATTATTCGTTGGCGGTTGCAGGGCCGGGTAAATATTTCATTAGTGAGGCAGAGGCGGCTAAAAAACGTGGCATAAAACTTTACACTATGAGCAACTCTGGTGGAAGAACGTGGGACTTTGGTATGTTGCCCGTAGAATATATTCCCGAACAATGGAAAAAAAGATACGAGGCAATGCTAAAGTGCAGGGAAGATTATAATCTCAAAGGAGTTATGGAGTGCCATCACTACGGATTTACTCCGTCCTTTATCAGTAGGTTTGAGTATTACGCTTTTACAATAACAGACGATAAGAGAAATTATAATACCGACGAGTGTTTGCTAACGGCAATGAGGGAGCGTTTTGGTGCTAACGCCGAAAAGGTAAGAGAAGTTATGCGCAAGATGACGGAGGTAATAGAAAACTATCCTCCTACGGACGAAATGCAATATGGACCTATGCGTATAGGAACGGCGTACCCCTTATGTTTGACTGAGGACTTAAAGCCAAAGGAAGAAGAAAATTTACTTTTCGGGCTTAGAATTTGCTTTAACACCTTACACCCATTAGATTTAGGTAGATTTGCACCCTTTTCAATGCGAGTAAAGAGCGATATAAAACTCCACACAAAAAATATTGAAAGGCTAAAAGGCGTAATTGCTGAGTTGGAGGCGATAACTAATCCAAACGAAGAACTTTTAAGGCTAATAAATACGATAAAATATATGAAATGTATGTTTATAACGTGTAAAAACGCATACGAGTTTTATATATTAAAGCATAAACTTATGGTTGCGGAAACAAAAGGCAAAATTAATAAGATTACCGCAAAAATTAGGAAAATCGCTGAAAGAGAAATTGAAAACGCTGAAGAGAGCATAGAATATGCAGAAAAGGATTCATCTATCGGATACGAGCCGTCTATGGGATACGTTGCAAGTCCCAAGAGAATTGCTTGGAAGATAAGACAAGTAAAACGTATGCTTAAAGCGGAATTATCCGTGTACGAACAAAACCTTGGATAAAATAAGTAAATAAAGTTAGAAAAGCCCCTTCGAATAAATCGACGGGGCTTTAAATTTCATCAAAAAGAGCATAAAAAGGGAAAAATATAAAAAAACATATAAAAAATCAATATATTACAAAAAGCCACTAAATAAGAGAAAAAACGTCGTTTAAGAAAAACTAAAAATAGCATTTTAATATTTTTTAGTGGCATTTTTTTGTTGACTTATTTTTTCAATTATAATAGAATTAAGTATACAAAAAAGTATAGTATACCCAAATTGCCCTCAAATAAGCCAAAAATGGTAAAAAAAGGGAAAAAAAGAGCAAAAAGCCGTGCGTAGATATGTGCAAAAGGCACACTATAAACATTATATAAGCGCGTGTAAAAGCAAAGGGTATATTATGGACTTAAAAACAAAAAGAAAAAAAGAACAAGAAAAGGAGATATTTTATGAAAAAATATGAAAAACCTTTACTTTTTCTTATTGAAACCTCAGAGCAGGACGTATTAGCGGTATCGGTGCAAGATGGTGGAGACTTTAGCTTAGATTGGCTTAACGAGGTTAATTAAGGAGGAGCAGAATGAAGAAAACAGCTAAAACATTATCAATAGTAATAATGGCTTTTGCAATGGCAATGTGCTTTTTCTTTGCGGGGTTAACCTTTATCAAGGCAGAAACCAACGCAACTGAAGAAGTAGGATTGACCGTGCTTCCTGGTGCAGAGGTATACGTTCCCGAAAAAGGTGATATAAACGATACCGGCATAAGGTTTACCGTGCAAATTCCTGAGGAAGGATACCAAACGCTTGCTAATCAAGCAGGTGAAAATGGAGCAGTGCATTTAGGCGTGGAAATCGGTTCAATAGAGGGTGGCGAATACAAGGCTAAGCAAGAGATACCGGTAAAGACCAGTGCACCCGAAGTAGTAAATGGCAATATGCAATATACCTATACTTTAATGTACAACTTAGATAGAGTATTTGGTAAAAAATATCCTGATCTCGGATACATGGAAGAGCCAAGTGTCGAGGAAGAAAATGAGGAAATTACGACTCGCGTAAAAATCCCCTATTCAAACCCCGTAGAATACAAAAATGTAACTAAATCAAAAAAAGTCTTCTACGAAGATCAACAATCAGAGCTTAACAAAATGTACTTACAAGAGCTTTGCATTAGACCTTGGTATAAGACTATCACTGCAAATGGTGAAGAAAAAGTTGCATATGGTGATGCAGGGGATTCTCGTTCCATGCTCCACGTAGCGATAGCGGAAATAAACGAATATAATAAGGGCGAGAAAGGGAACACCGTATTAGAAGCAGATTCATATGCGTACTTTACCTCTACCTATCTTAACGGAGAAATTGACCCCGTAGAAGGTGATTATACTATAAATGCGTTTGGTGAAACAAATATAGTGCTCAAAGGGGACGACGCATACGACACCTATATTTTAGAAAGCAGTGGTGAAGTAGTTGCAAGAAATGGTGACTCTTCCTTAACTATGGGCGCACACCTTGGCAAATATAAAGAAGGCGACGCTATCACTCTTTACGGTATTAGTGCTGAACGTGAGGTTGTTGCATATACTGCGACCTATACTGGTTTTGAAGGGATGGAGCTTGCTTCAATTGAGGGAAAACAACCTATTATAACTGCAGATAGAAAGATGTATCTCAACAACACCGGTCTTGAAAACGAAAGTATTGACGGTGTGTTCTACAACGGTTTACTCGTTTCAAAAGACGGAAAGAATGTTGACGTTAAAGAAATTACCGAAGCTATTGGTTCTGAAGTTGAACTTGTAATCAAGGTTGGTGAAACTTTATACGATGGTACTTCTCTTTATGTAACCAAAGCATTTGAAAACACTCTTGAATCTAAAAAGGATATGACTGCAACACTTGGTACTTCTAACACCTCTTATAAACGTGATGCAGCTACCTCCGATGATAATGATAATAATGATAATTTTAAGAGAGGTACCCTTACCGGTTACTATGCGTTGGCAGAAGATATTACCTTCTACGGTGGTGAAGAGCCTGCTGAAGGTTGGGTTGATATCGCATTTGGCGGTAGAAACGAAGATGATGATGGTAATAGCTACGGTGTTAACACCTTTAATGCAACTTTTGATGGTCGTGGTCACTCGTTAAACAACATAATCTTAGACAACTCACGAAATAAGGATGGTAATAATTTCTACAACTACGGTATTTTCGGCATGGAAATGGGCGTAAATGCTAAGTTGATGAATTTTGCTATTAACGGTGCTAAATTCTTGGTTCTTGATGAAACAACAAGTCAAAATATTATTACCGACACCAATAATTGCTATGTTTCGGCTTTGTTTGCTCAAAAACCCAGTGCTGTTTCTAACGCGGAGGGTAATACCAGTGAAATGAGCAACGTTTACGTTAATATTGAAATGGGTGGAAGAGGTACTAATGCTGGTGCAAGAGAAATGGCATTGTTCTCTGACGGTCATACTGATTCGTTCGGTTTCAACAAAATTTCAAACACCATAATCAACTTCAATATTAATAAGAATGCTACCTACGCATCACTCTATATTAGGCGTCAAAGCAGTTCTGTTACTGGTATGATTGCAGAAGGCGCATACGATGCACAAATTTCTGACACCTACTTAATTATCAATGGTAGGCCATGGGGTCAGTATACGCCTGCAGAAGAAGGAAAACAAGAATCTTACGGTGGAATTTACACGTATTCTTCCGTTGCTAAAATGCCTAAAGGGAACGAAAACTATAACAACTTCTCGTCTGATTACTGGACAATTTCTGACGGAATTCCTGTATGGAATACTTGTAGCACTATCGTTGCTATTAACGGAGAAAACGTAAGTTCTGCAACCAAAACTTCAACAACTGCAGAGAGCTTTGCAATTACTCTTACTGAAAACGGAGTTGACAAGACAAGTGATTTATCGTTTGATATAACTGGTGATAAAGTTGTAGAAGTAACCAATAACGCAATTTCTGTTAAGAATAACGTTAAAGGCACTGCGATTGTAACCGTATCTTATGAGGGTAATACTATTGCAACCTACACTTTCGAGGTTGATACGAGAGAAACTGCTGTTAATACAGAAGAAATTCTTCTTTCTAAACTTGATGGTAAATTATACTTTAATAATACCGATTTAGCTGGCTTAAAGGATGCTACTATCAATGATGTCGCTCTTGTAAATGAAGACGATACCTCTTCTTCTATCTTTGCTGACGGCAAGATAGACACAAGTAAGTTAAGTATTACTGACGGAAAAGAAGGACGCCCTGTAAACTATATTATTAGCATTGATACTAATGATGGAAAATACCTTTTAACTAACGTAAAGGTATACGACGGTGTATTCGATAACGAAAATGCATCAAGCATGCCCACTGTCTTTAGCGCTTCTGAAGTTACTGGAATTTACGCGCTTGCAGAAAATATTGACTTAAGCGATTGTTCCTTTAAGGTAATAAAATCAGAAAGCACCTTCTCTGGTATATTTGACGGTAGAGGGTATACTATGAGCAACTATTACTGTGGAGACTCTGGCGCGGCTATGTTTGGTCTTGCTGGTGACGTAACCATTAAAAACGTTGCTATCAACGGCATAACTTTCTCAGACGGCTATGGCTCTGTATTGTTTACATTAGTAAATGCAGATTCTAACGTGGTTATTGAAAACGTATATTTCAATGCTAAATATTCCACTGGATACTCTAGGGCATCACTTATTATATATAATAATGAAGATGCTTATGGAACTTGGACCGTTAATAATCTTTTTGCAGAAGTTGACTTTGAGGATGGTGTAGAAAATAAAAATGCTCCATTATTCAAAGGTTATAGAGCTGCTTCGGGTATTAATGGAACGTTTACCAATGCGTACCTCTTGTCTACTGGTTCAGGTTATACGGCAACGTCTATCGATGGCAAGTTAAAACTTCTTCAAAATAATGAAACTCTTGCACAAGCAAGAGGCACTATGGTTGCTGATGAAGATTACAAGTCAGGTGAATTTGATAGCAAATATTGGGAAATTGGTGCGGACGGTGCTCCTAGATGGAAGTCTTGCTCCGTTTGGGCAACTGTTTATAATAATAACGAAGAAGCTGTAAACCTCTCTGAGACTTTATATGAAACTGGTGCAACCTACACTGTTAAGGTTAACGGTGAGCCTGCAGAAATTGAAGTTGTAGGTGAAAACCCAGTTGTTTCAGCTACTGGTAATACCTTTACCGTTTTAGGAAACAAAAAAGGCACTTCTGAAATTGTCGTAACATACAACGGTAATGTGGTAGATACTTTCATTGTTAAAGTTGACACGGCGTACACACTTTCAGTATTAAAGGGTGGCTCAGTAGTTGAAGGTGAAGATATTGCAACCGACAACGTAGATGACGAGTTTACCGTTAAAGTGTATGACGGGGAAGAAGAAATTACCGAAGGTATCATTCTTTCAACGTCAAGCGAGATGGTAAGTATTGGTAACGGCGTAATCAAGGCTGTTGCAGGAAAAGAAGGCTCTGCTGAAATTACCGTAACCTGTGATGACGGTGTTGTGTCCTCATTCATCATTTATATTGACACTGCTTACCACGTAGAGGTAACTCTTGGTGACAGCGTTGTAGACGGCACTGAAATCAACTACACCAACGTCGAAGAGGCCCTTTACATTAAGTTAGTTGGTGGTGGCGTGTATGCAGACGTGAGTGAATACACTATCGTAAGCGACCTTAACGAAGGCATAACGGTTAGTGGTAACCAACTTTTAATCGACGCAAATCTTAACTGCACTGCAAACGTTACTGTAACTTGGGCAGGAGGAGAAGTAACTTTTGTTATCACTATAAACACCAAAACTGCTAATGAAGTTACAGGAGAAGCTCTCCTTTCTAAGTTTGATGGAAAACTCTACCTAAACGGAACGAATATTGGCGAGACTCTTAAGTTTGAAGATATAACGAGCGTTATTTTCGGAGAAAAAGAAATCTTTGCAAACGGCGTAATTGCTACTGCTGACTTCACTGAAATAGGCGATGCTAACAAGTACTCATTAACCATTATGGCTGGCGAAGATAAGTACGAGTTTATCGATAACGTTATCGTTTGTACGGACGTATTTGACAATACTCCTTACGGAAGAGCAAGAATGGCTACCAAGTTCGGTGCTGGAACTAGTTCAAACGCAACATCATATACGGTTACGTTAGAGGATGGTTCAACAAAAACCCTTAAAACAGTTAAGGGAGACCTAACCGGATACTACGCACTTGCAGAAGACTTATATTTCAACGAGTATAACTTGAAGGATCCTTCAAAGGCTACGCCTGGAACAACACCAATTCTTAGAAACGAAATGTTCGGTGGAAGACAAAATTATAGTGGTGTTATAACGTTTGATGCAACCTTTGATGGACGTGGACACACCCTAAATAATGTTATCCTTGATGCTCAAGGTACTTCTCATGCAGGACTCATGTTTGGAACATATTCTGGACCTAATGCGGTGTTAAAGAATTTTGCTATTAACGGGGTTAAATTCTACCTTAGTGGTGAGATATATGACGCGCCTCAATCTTCTAATATTGCATTCTTCTTCTACTATCCTTCTGCTGTAGTTGCGGAATCTCATAAGAGCGAGATTAGTAACGTTTATATAAATGTTAAGATGAATAGTAATGGTAAAAATTTCCCATCGCTCTTCTATAATCTTACAGCACAAGATGGTTCTTCAACCGCTACTGTTGGCTTTAAGACTTGGAGTAACGTAGTTATTATATATGAAGTAGGTACTGATTTAAATTCTGTTACTTCCTACGCAAACTTGCTTGGTAAGAGCACTGGGGTTATGCCGACCACAAAGGAAGAGGCTGTATCGTTTAGCAATACTTACTTTGTAATCAACGGTAGACCGTCTGTTGGTACGGACAGTATTCCTAAGAGTTACGTAGGTCTAAAGTGGTATATGAATACGGATGCTATGTTTGAGGATAACGCAAACAACGATTACTCTAACTTTACTGGTGAGGCTGGTAACGGTTGTTGGGAAATTGGTGCGGATGGTCTTCCTGCTTGGAAATCTCTTCAAACCACTGCTGAATAATCCTTTATCGGTTAGATAAAAACAAAATTAAATCACGGAGGATTTCCTCCGTGATTTTTTATTTTTATCGAGCGTAAAGTCCTTGTTTTTTTGCCTATTTTACTTGTTTTCTTGCCAATTCATATTTTTGCTTTTTTTAACTATAATATTATTGTATTAAATATTCAAATATAGCATTTTAATATGAATAAATAGCATTTTTTTATTGCGTTAATATTTGCGCAATGATAAAATATATTATACAAAGGAGCGTATACTCTTATCTAATGCATCTTTTTCTATAAAAGGGCGGGCGATAAGGCTTATACCTTATAAAAATCTAACTCATGCCTAGTTTTTTTGGCATAATTTGAGTACAGGAGGAAACCACATGAGAAAGTCATTAAGATTATTTTTAGTCTTAGCGATGGCGTGCATGATGTCACTTTCTTTCTTCTTTGCAGGTTCACTACTTGCTAAGGCGGACGGAAGTGTTGATTTTGCCGCAACAGAAGGTGCAAGCATTTACTTCGCTGGTGATGGAAATGACCTTGGCATCAACTACCAAATCAAGCTTAAAAAGCAAGATTTCGACACGTTAAAGAATTTGCCTGAAAATGCTGGTAAAACTATTGCTTTCGGTGGCGTTTTTGGGCTCGCTAACGGCAACTTAGACGAGCTTACTGCTGATACGGGTTCAGTTGTTATTTCTAACACAGATGGTGTGTTTGAAAGTCTTGACGAAGATTATTACGTTTATAACGCTGAATTAATTCTTGATACCGACGCTATGTATGAAGAAGAAATGGCAAGCCAACCTGGTGACGTTATTACTTTAAGCGAATACAAAAAACAATTAATCGCTATGCCTTGGGTTGTTAGACCTTTCTATACAGTTTACGAAGGCGAATTTAATTCTGCAAACGCAATTTACGGCGAAGTTTCTTCTGCTCGTATGTTGTTTGCTGTTGCTGCTGCTGTTGAGGCTGCTGGCGAAGATACGCCTTTCGACTTTAAGGATAAGTATCAATACAATTCTCAAGTTACCGATTACGTTGTTACCTTAGACGCTGAGGGCAATTTCGGTGGGGACGCTAAGGCGTTCACTGAAAACACCGTTGCGTTCATTGTTGGTGATAACGCTGAAATGTTTATGTATCAAGATGGTCAACATATGGCTGCTTACTCTACTAAGACGGTTGCTGAACTTGCTTCTTTAGGTATGACCACTATTACTACTGTAGATGTTGAGGATGGTATTAATATTAATGCTTCCCGTCACTCTTTTGCTTACGCTGAAGAAAGTGTTGATTCTATTGCTATCAATGCTGAAGGTAAAATGTACCTCAATAGGATTGATACTACCGATAAAGTAATCACTTCTGCTTTCGTTGACGGTGTAGACGTTCTTAAAGAGGACGGCACTTTAGACCTTGCGCTCGCAGGCAAAGAGGTTGGTGATAAGTTCTTATTAGTTCTCGCTAACGAAACTTCTAACTTGTTTGCTATCGCTAACGCAGAAGTTTACGATAAAGTTTTTGAAAATACTCCTGAATCAAGAAAGGAAATGGCAAGATTGTTCTCCGCTGGTGATGCTAAATCCACTAGCAACAAATACTACAAGCAAAAAGTAGTAGAAGGTTATTATGCTCTTGCCGAAAGTTTAACCTTTAGTTCAACGAATAAAGATAACGAGCCTTATACTGATGAGGCGTTTGCAAACAACGACACAATTAGCAACATTTTTAGAGGCACTTTTGATGGTAGAGGTTATACCTTAAATAACGTTATTTACTTCTCTAACTGTGAAGGTGGTATGTTTGGTTTTGCTGGTGATGGTGCAACCGTTAAAAACGTTGCTATCAACGGAACGGGTAGATTTAAGACCGCTTCAGCATCATACGATACTGCTTTCTCGCCTTATAGCATGTTCTTCTACAGTGCGGAAACTGCAACTTCAAGAATAACCGTTGAAAACGTTTACGTAAAGAGAACTGGTTCCCAAAATGGAGAAAATTATGGAATTTTCTTCTATTCTGCTGTTGAAACTGGTGTAAATTATATTGAAAACTATAACGAAACTGGTAAGACGGTTGAAGAAAAAACCTATGCTACTGGTATTCTTACCTTCAACAACGTTGTAACTGACGGTGGTCTTAGCAAAACAACGTCTATGTTTGCTTCACAAGGATTTTACTATGAAGTTGAATGGAACGAAGAAGCTCAAAAGTATGACTACGTTATGAACGGCAATGATGAAGTAGATCATGGCGATATCGCTAAATATCCTACCACGGTTAGAGATGGCGATACCATTACTAACACCTACTTTGTTGGCGGTAAGTTTGGTCGTAAATGTGGCTTCCCTGCAGCAAACGGAAATAACGTATTTAATAGCGTTTCTGCAATGTCTGCTATCACCAAAACCGAAGATTTTGTTAACAGTGGTTTCTGGTCTGTGGTTGACGGACAACTTTGTTGGGCAAATTTAGCAAAAGTTGCTTACGTTCTCGATTCTGAATCTCAACCAGTTGAATCTATTTCTGCAAGCGGTGTTTACACTCTTGGTGTTCTTGGCGTAGACGGTGAAATTGCTTCAGTTGTTACTTCTGATAGCGAAAACGTTATCGTTAACGGCAACCAAATTACCGTTGCTGGCGGATACTTCTCTGCTAACGTTACAATTGCAACTTTAGATGGAAATTATTCTAAGACCTTTGCCGTTTCAGTTGACGAAAGAGAAGCGGTTGCTGTTAATGAAGAAATTCTTCTCAGCGAAACCTCTGGCAAACTCTATCTCAAAGGCGTTCAAGACGAAAAGGGCGCAGAGATTGAAAATATTGAAATAGAATCTATTTCATACAATGGCAAAGCTGTTTACGTTGACGGTGCTTGGGACTTTGAAGTTCTTGACGTTGCTTACGACACCTCATTTGTTCTTACCGTAAGTGCGGTTGATAACAAATATAGTTTCAATAACGTTGTATTATATACTGAATACTTTGAAAATACTGAAGAATCAAGAGCCGCTTTTGTTAAGGCTATTGGTGGTGAAAAGGGTGCTTCAAACACTGGTGCATACGCACTTATCGAGGACCTCTACTTTGATGGTGATGATTCTGCCGAACAATTCGAAGCAGTAGAAGATGCTACCTTTAACGGTATTTTTAACGGTCGTGGATATACTTTATTTAACGTAACTACGGCTAAAATACAAGGTATGTTTGGTGGTATTGCTGGTACTGCAACATTAAAGAATTTTGCTATTAAGGGTATTTCAGCATTAAACGATTACTCAGGTATTTTATTTGGTAAATCAACTGCCGACACCAACGTTACTATGGAAAACGTTTATATCTATAGATACGTTGATAATAATAAAGTAAATAATACCATCTTCGTTTACAACGTAAAAGAAGGTGTTGGTGCTTGGAACATGTCAAACGTTATCGTTGAACAAGAGTTTGACTCTGAACTTACAGATAGAAAAAATGGTATCTTCCATACCAAGAATGCTACCTTATCTGGTAACGTTGCAGATACCTATTTCTTAGCAAATGGTGACTCTGCTAACGCTACAAGTGCTGACGGTAACCTTAAATACTATAGGGGTACTAACACCTATCCTACCCTTGCAGATGCAAGAAAGGCTATGGTTGAAGCTGAATATAATTACAATAGTTTCTCAAGTGATTATTGGCTAATTGATGCTGACGGACTCCCCGCTTGGAAGACCTGTTACACTGACGTTGTTTTATTAGACAGCAGCGATGAAAACGTTACCTCCTCTACTTTCGTTAATAAGAATGAAGAGTATAAGGTTGTTGCTTACTACAACGGTGAGATAGTTGACGCTATTCTTGCTAAGGTAGAAGAATCTGAATTAGTTTCTATTTCTGGTAACGTTGTTACTATCGGTGCTGGTACTGGTTCAGTTGTTGTTAACGTAAGTTACAATGAAACCGTTATCGGTTCTATCACCTTTAACGTTGATACGAGAAGCGTAACTTCTATTTCTCAAGAAATTCTTGTTTCAAAGGCAAACAACACAATTTACTTTGAAGGAACTCCTCTTGAAAGTGCAGATATTAAAGAAATTGTTTACGAAGGTGCTTCTATCTATGCTGACGGCGTGATTGATACCGCTAACCTTACTCAAGTAGGTCCTGAAAACGCTTACACCTTTAGAGTTGAACTTCAAAATGGTGACATATACGAATTAACTAACGTTGTTGTTTGCACGGAAATTTTCTTCAACACTCCCTCATCAAGAGCAAAAATGGCTACTACCTTTGGTTTAGCCTCAAGTGGTGACAGTGTTGCTGAACTTACTGGTTACTTCATTTTGGGTGAAGACCTTTATTTCGACGCTAACAACGGCGGAACTGAAATTACTAACGCAGAAATGTTTGGCGGTAAAAAAGGAAGTGGTGTTGCTTGCTTTAATGCAACCTTTGATGGACGTGGACACACCTTAAACAACGTTATTATGGAAAAATCTGGCGCTTATCAATGGGGCATGTTTGGTGAATCTTGTGGACTTAACACCGTGTTAAAGAACTTTGCAATCAATGGTGTTCTATTCTATGATGGTACTAACGTTTCCACAACTCCAAGTGTTGATGCTAACAAAGGACTTCTCTTTGTTAAGAACACTACTGTGTATTCAGATGAAAACAACAAGTCAGAGATTAGCAACGTTTACATTACTTTAGCACCTACTGCAAGTTTTGCATTATTTTATAACGCTAAAGACGCAAGCTCAGTAGCTTTAGGATTTAAGACTTGGTCTAACGTTATTGTTAACTATGTTTTTGATGAGTATAGTACTTCTAATTTATTATTTGCTCAATCAAATCAAGCTACGACTGCATTTGCAGGTCTCGCTAACATTTCTAACACATACCTTGTATGTAACGGTATGATGTGGGGCAAGAGCACCGGGGGCGCTTCATACGAAATGGGCACAGGTACGTTCTTTACCAATAACCCAGAAATTAAGGGTTATAAGACCATGGCTGATATGAAGGCTGCTGCAAATGATTACAGTTCATTCTCCTCTAATTACTGGACGGTAATTGAGGGTGAAGTTCCTGTATGGAACACTCTTCCTGCAGTAAACGCATAATAGTGTTTAAGTAAAAATACTAACAAAAATTAAATCACGGAGGCAACGCCTCCGTGATTTTCTTGTTTTTTAATATGTTTTTTGAAAAATCTTGCTTTTTAATATGTAAATATATATTTTTATTATTTTATATTTTCACGGTAGATGTTACAATATAATAGAATAAATATGTTTTGGAGTTTTGTATGTTTGGTTTTAAATTAACCGATTACGATAAAAAGGTTTATAACGAAGAATTAAAGGACTTTCTTCCCGATAAAATCGTTGACTCTCACGCTCACTGTTGGAGAGTTGAGGACGACGAGTTTGATAGGAGTAAATTTCCCCAAAAATGGTCAAATCTCGTTGCGGGCGATTGCTATATTGAGGACTTAGAGCAAACCTATTTAGATTTATTCCCTGGCAAAAAGGTTGTTCCCGTAATATTTGGCAACTCGGTAAAAAGATGCATGGAACACAACGCCTACGCAAGACAAGTAGGTGAAAAAACGGGTTATCCTACCTTGTTTTGGACCAAATATGAAATGACGCCTGACTTTATTGAAGAACAGGTTTTATCGGGTGGATTTCAAGGTTTAAAACCCTACCTTGGCGGTTGCAGAGAGGGGGTTAAGTCGTCCGATGCGGATATCTACGATTTCCTCCCCGAATCACACTTAAAAGTTGCGGATAAATACGGCTGGAAGGTAATTTTACATATTTCAAAGGACGATAGATTTAAAAATAAATCTAATCTTGACACCCTTTTAGATATAGAGCAAAAATATCCTAACGTTAAATTAATCGTTGCGCATATTGGTAGGGCATACGCTAAAGAGGACGTTGGTGACGCTTTTATAAGGCTAAAAGATACAAAGAATATGCTTTTTGATTTCTCTGCTAATACTAACGGTGATATTATTAGAGAGTGTATAGAAACTTTTGGGACTAAGAGGGTAATGTTTGGCACTGATATGCCTATTGCAAAAATGCGTATGTATAGGGTTACCGAAAACGGTTTTTACTATAACGTAGTTCCACGTGGGCTATACGGTGATTTAGTTCACAAAGACCCACACATGAGAGAATCGGATGAGGAAAATATCACAAACTTTACCTACGAAATTTTGAGAGGGTTTAAAAAGGCGGCAACTGACCTCGCCCTTACGAAAGAACAAGTTGAAGATATAATGTGTGATAACGCAGTTAAACTTTACGGGATTAAATTTTAATGGGAGAGAAAATGAAAAAGGCTTATCTTGGTATAGACCTCGGTACTACGGGGACTAAATCTATGCTCTTTGATGAAAACAATAACGTGCTTGGTAGAGGATACGCTAACTACGGGCTCATTTCTCCTTTTGACCGTGCGTTTGAACAAAACCCCGAAGATTGGGTTAACGCAGTTTATGGCAGTGTTAAAGAGGCTATGGCGGGCGGAGAATACGAAATAGTTTCTCTTTCCGTTTCGGCGCAAGGTGGTAGTTTCTTCCTTGCCGACGTTGACGAAGATGGCAACGTAATCCCTCTAACGAACGCATATACTTGGATGGATAAGCGTGCCGATAAAGAATCGGAAGAATTAAAGGCACGTTTCCCAGAAGATTATTTTTATAAAAAAATAGGTAGTAGTTTATCTCCTGGGTCAATGCCTGCAAAAATTCTTTGGGCAAGAAAAAATATCCCAGAAATTTTAGATAAAACTAAAATTATTTTGTCTACCTCTGATTATATTTACTATAAACTAACGGGTAGAAAGGTTATCGATTATTCTTCTGCAGCAATGATGGGTGCATATAGCGTTAAAAACCGTGCATACGACGAAGAACTCTTAAGCGCTATCGGGCTTTCCAAAGAATATTTCCCTGAATTAATCGAAGCGGGTGAGATAATAGGAGAAATTTTACCCGACGTTGCTAAAGAAATGGGGCTTAATAAGAGTGC
The DNA here is from genome assembly GCA_045654365.1 of Christensenellaceae bacterium. GTDB lineage: Bacteria > Bacillota > Clostridia > Christensenellales > Borkfalkiaceae > UBA1259. The sequence goes on from JAZONF010000013.1 coordinate 64,408, forward strand.
ATTGGTCGTTTGCGGTGCACACGACCAATACGCCGCTAATATAGGTTCAAGATATTTTGATGGCAATGATTTGCTTATTTCCTCAGGCACTACTTGGGTAGTTTTTGGGAATAGTGACAAATATGAACTTGGTGAGGAAAAGTTTGCGTCTTGTAATCACCCAGTAGGTGGCTACGGTGTGTTTGCATCTGCAGTGTCTTCGGGGGTGGTTATCGATTGGGAGAGAAATTTGTTCTCCGTGTCTTACGAGGACTTAAACGAAGAACTTCCCAAACGTCCTTTTGAAAAGGATTTGCTCGTATATCCTTTCGTTTCTGGTAGCGGTGGGTATAGAGGTGCAGTGCCACTAACTTTCTCTATTGAAAACGCTGTTTTCCGCTTTAATAAGTTTGATATTATTAAAGCCACTATGGAGGGCGTTGCCTTTGAAATAAAGGAAATCGTTTCAAGGTTTAGAAAGTGCGGTATGAAAGAGGATAAAATCATTATTGCAGGAGGCGCAGTAAGAAGCGCTCCGTGGATGCAGATTTTAGCTAACGTTTTGGGTAAGGAAGTTTACATTTCTAACCAAGCGGATAGGTGTTGCTTTGGCGCATATTCACTTGCAAGAAAGGGAGTGGAAGGGAAATTTGTTACCTTTTCTTGGGATGGAACTGTTGTTTCCCCTGAGCCTGAACTTTTGGATAAATACCAAGAAAAATTCTTAAAATACGATAAAAAATTTAAAAATTAATGTATAAAACAAAAAAGGAGAAAAATATTATGTCAATTTACGATGGTTTTAAGTTTAGACCTGCTAAGGGGTTGCCCAACGCTAATCTTCCCTTAGAAGAGTATGAAAGACTTCGCAACATCAAAAGAGAGGATATGGAATACACTAACGAACACGGTTACCAAGTTAAAGTAGTTATAGACCCTGGTTACTGCGCAGTTATGGATATGTTCTACCGTATTTTAAAGAGTGATTTAGAAGATAAAAAACTCGTTATGATTTGTCCTAACCCTTGGGTAAGAAGATATCTCTCTTTAGTTGAAATGATTAACAAGTTTGGTATTAATATGAGAAACGTTCATGCATTTGCTATGGACGAATTTGCTGATGAAGACGGTAACGTTTGTCCCACAACATATGCTCCTGGTTTAGGATATTCATTTATGCATAACTTCTACGGCAACATCCGTGAAGATTTACGTCCTAAGGTAGAACAATGGCATACTTTCAATAACGAAAATGCAAAATACGGCGTATATTCAAAGATGATTGAAGATGAAGGTGGCGCAGATATTATTTATTCTGCAACCGGTTGGCCGGGACACATGGCGTTTATCGACCCAGGTCTACCAGAACACGAAGGTATGGCAGATACTTTAGAGGACTTTATTAAAATTAAATCTGGCCTTGTTACTCCAAGTTTAATTACCGTTTGTGAGGATTCACTTATGCCTCAAGTTGGTGCTGCCGGTGACTTATGGGCAGTTCCTCCTCGTGCTGCCACCATTGGACCATACGACGTAGTTAACGCAAAAGAACGTTGTATCGTTCACGACGGTGCTACGCCTAACGGTTGGCAAAAGATGGTTTCTCGTATGGAACTTTACGGGGAAATCTCTAAAGATTGCCCATCTTCTATCGCACGTCTTGGTAAAGGTGTGTGCTACCTTGCAGAAGCACAGGCAACTCCCATTAAGCACTGGTTCTATGGTATGACCGCAAAGGATTTAATTTAATTATTTTTATAAGGAAAATTTATGAAAGCCATTATAAACACAAAACTCGTTTTGGAGGACGGTATCGTTTTTGATGCCGTTATCCTCTTTGACGGAGAAAAAATCATAAACTTTGGACCTAAAGATCAGGTGGAAATCCCCGAGGGAACGGAAATTATCGACGCTAAGGGGCTTTATACCGCCCCAGGTCTTATCGATATTCACAATCATGGTTCTGAACACGATTTGTTCGTTAAAGAGCCGTTAAAGTGTGCGGAATATTTCTTAAAACACGGTCAAACAACCGTTCTTCCCACTATCTATTACGATATGACGGCGGAGCAAATGATTGAGGGTGCAAAAAAAATTAAAGATGCATCTAAAGAGGGCGCGGGTAAAATTATACACGGCATATATATGGAAGGCCCTTATATGTCGGGTAGAGGTAGCAACTTTAAGTTTATCAAATGGAACGGCGATATCACCGAAGAGGCGTTTAAGCCTTTAGTTGATGAAATTGGCGATTTTGTTAAAATTTGGGCTATTGACCCTGCAAGACAAAATATAGAAGTATTCCTATCCTACGTTAGAAAAAAATATCCCAACGCTGTTTTTGCGTTAGGACATTCAAGGGCAACGGCAGAGCAGGTTAGAAAGGTTAGAAAGTACGGCATAACTTTACAAACGCACACTCAAGATGCAGGTAAGGTTAAGGGGCTTGCTCAAGGCACTATGGGTGCTGGGTGTGACGAATATACCTATTACACCCCCGAAATGTATGCGGAAATCATTTGTGATTACACGGGTATTCACGTTGTTCCTGACCTTATTAAACTAATCGTTAAAACTAAGGGCGTTGAACGTATGATTTTAATTACCGACTCTATGGCTAAGAGTGGCGATTATAAAAATAATGAAGAGGAAGGTATTCCTTACGGACCTGATATTAACTATGATTATCAAGGTTACGTTTCGGGTAGCCGTTTAACACTTGATAAAGCGGTTAAAAATATGATGCGCCACACTGGTTACGGGCTATGTCACGCAATTAGGTTTGCGTCATTAAACCCTGCGAAAGTTTTAGGTATTGACGAGTTTTACGGCAGTATCGAAGTAGGTAAAAAACCCAACCTTATTTTAATTGACGACGAAGTTAATGTTAAAAAGGTGTTCTTAGAGGGCGAAGAAGTTTGCTAATTAAATAAAAAATCGGCTTTTATTTTAAGCCGATTTTTTATTTATTATCTATAAATTTTTAACGTGTTAGAAACAATTTTAACTTCAAAGGGGATATTCTCGTAAAGTTCACCGTCAACGTTAACTGTGAAGAGTTTATCTGAGGTTATTTTAATCTCCTTAATTTTTTTATAAATAGATTGTTTAAGTTTTAAGATTTTACCTGCCTTTAGTTTAAGGAACGCGCCTATAATTTTAATACGAGGTATCTCTTTAACGGCAATAAAATCAAGTACATTATCAGTTACGGATGCAATGGGGCAAATAGGTATCCCTCCACCAAATCTATAACCGTTGCAAACGCCTGCTATAAACGAACGGAAAGAGGTTTTCTCTCCGTCAATTTCCACGGTAAAATTAGTATATTCGAAATCAATTAACGTCTTAATAAGGCATTTAGTGTAGCCGAACTTATTTTTCTTTTTTAAGGCGTTGTATCGTTTAAGCACGTCAACGTCAATTCCCGTTCCAATAATATTTAAGCCTCTAACTGTGGGCATTTGCATATAGTCGGTATATTGAGGTTTATTGTGCAAGATTAGTTCTAATGCCTGAATAGGATTTTTAGGCAAATTTATTGCGCGGGCAAAGTCGTTCCCCGTTCCGCAGGGAATTATTCCGAGGTTAACTTTTTCAAAGTTTGAAAAACCGTTGATAATTTCGTGTAAAGTGCCATCACCTCCAACTGAAATTATATCCGTTGCGCCATTTTTTATAAGTTCTTCAGTTTTACTTCTCGAACCCTTTAATTCCTTAACTATATGTATAGTGTAGTCTACGTTTTCTTTTTCTAAGCGTTTAGTGAGAGCGTGAATAATTTTCATTATTTTCTTGCCCTTTTTTCCGCCTGCCGTAGGGTTTACGATGAAATCTAACATTTTATTACCTCTTTAATTAAATTTTACTACAAATTTATCTAAAATTCAAGGTTTTATGGTATAATATTTGTATGAAAGAAAGGTTTTCTCCCGAAATAATTGCGCTAAGCAAAAAACTTGATAAACCCCTTTATGCCGTTGGTGGTATGGTTAGAGATTACTTAATAGATAAAAGCAACTCCTTAGACGTTGATTTGTGTTCTCCTTGCTCGTTAGAAGAGGTTGTTTCTTCCGCGCAAACGGTAGGTATAGAAATTGTTGCTATCTATAGAAGGACCGGTACGGCGGTTTTATATGACGGGGAAAGCAAATATGAATATACCTGTTTTAGAAAGGACATTTATGGTAAAGGTGGGGAGCATATTCCCGACTTAACCGTGCCAACAAGCGATATTTTAGAAGATGCTCTTCGCCGTGATTTTACTTGCAATGCGGTTTACTTTGATATTAAGAACGGGCAATTTCTTGACCCGCTTAACGGTATTTTTGATATAAAAAATAAAACCCTAAAAACGGTAAAAAGCGCAAAGGAAGTTTTTTCTCACGACGGGTTAAGGTTGATGCGCCTTGCAAGATTTACTGGGGAACTTAACTTTACGCCCGATAAAAACACCTTAGACGGGGCAAGGAAAAATGCTGATAAAATAAAAGATATTTCTCCAGAGCGTATTTTTGTAGAACTTAATAAAATATTAAATTCGGATAAAAAACACGCTTTTTCTGATAAAAAGGGGCATTATAACGGACTAAAAATTTTAGAAGAAATTGGTGTTTTAGAAATAATTCTACCAGAACTTTGGATAGGCAAAGGGATGGCTCAACCCCTTAAATATCATAAATACGACGTTTTAGAACATTCTTTAAGAACAGTTTTGTATGCTGATAGCGATATAAGGCTTTCCGCCCTTTTACATGACGTTGGTAAACCGTATTGTTTTAATAGGGATGGTAATTTTTATCTTCACTCTAAAGAGGGGGAGAGGATAGCCCAAGAAATTCTAAACCGCTTAAAAGCCTCCAACAAAGAAAAAGAAGAAGTAAAATACCTAATTAAATACCATATGTTGCCCGTAGATGAGATGCGGGAGGAAAAACTTAGGTTGTTTATTGCTGACAATGTCGACCGATTAGATAAATTGATAAAAATTAAAAAAGCGGATTTTATGGCGTTAAAGGACCTAACTGTTCCTAATAATTTCCTAAAAAGGCTTACGGATTTAATAGGTATAATGAAAACGGATGGCACGCCTTTCACAATAAAGGATTTAGCAATTTCCGCAAAAGATTTGTTGGGGATAGGAGTAGAGGAAAGGAAACTTGGGGAAGTGCTAAAGATGTTGCGCGATTACTGCATAAAAAACCCATCTCAGAACAAAAGGGAAAAACTGCTTAAAATGGCAGAAAATACGGCAAAAAACCGTTAAAATGATTGACAAGGGGCGCAAAATTTGTTATTATATGCAATAATGATAGCGTGGCGTAATGCGCTATATAATAACCTTGCTTGATTAAAGTCAAGCCGAATAAGTCCGGGAGGTAAAAAATTATGACGAAATACGAAATGCTCTATATTATCGACGCATCTCTTGCAGACGATGTAAAAGATTCGCTCGTAAAGAAGTTTGAGGATTTAGTTGCAAGCAACGGCGGTGTTGTAGAAAAGACCGAACGTTGGGGATTAAAGAAATTGCAATATCCCATCAACTACAAATCTGAAGGCTATTACGTTTTAATGAGTTTCGAAGCGGAAAAGACGCTCGTTCAAGAATTAAAGCGTATCGTTGGCATTACTGATGGCGTAATCAGAAGATTAATCACCAAAAGATAAGGAGAAATATTTATGAATAAAGTTATCCTAGTTGGAAATTTAACCCGTGACCCTGAACTCACGGAAACCCCCAACGGAATAGCAGTGTGCAGATTTTCCATCGCTGTATCCAGAGATTACGCAAACAGTGAAGGCAACCGTGAAACCGATTTCTTTAATATAACGGTTTGGCGTGGAAGAGCGGAAAATTGCGGAAGATATCTAAAAAAAGGCAACAAGGTTGCAATTGTTGGTAGTTTACAAACTCGTTCTTACGAAGATAAGGACGGTATTAAGAGAAACGTTACCGACGTTATTGCTAACGAAGTTGAATTTTTAACCCCTAAGAGTGCGCAGGGAGAAGGTGAGGCGGAAGCAACCGTTTCTTCTTCAAGCAGAGTTCGCCCTCAGTTGGAAGTGATGGACGACAATCAACTTCCTTTCTAATACGAGTCGTAAACTAAAAGGAGTATAAAATGGAAGAAATTACCAACGTAGTACCCGAAACTGCAGAACAGGCTCAACCTACTGCTAAGGAACAGGGTAAAAAATTTGTTAAAAGAATTCCCCGTAAAAAGGTTTGCGCTTTCTGTCAAGCAAAAGCAGACGCTATTGACTATAAAGATATCAACACCTTAAAAAAATACGTTGCAGAAGGTGGTAAAATTTTACCCCGCCGTATGACCGGCACTTGTGCAAAACACCAAAGAGTTCTTGCAAAAGCAATTAAAAGAGCAAGATTGGTTGATTTATTACCTTTCAAGGGTGAATAATTCTAAAGTTTAATATAGACAATTAGAAGTAAAAAATAAAGCACTTTGCAATTTCGCAGGGTGCTTTTTTTATTGTCTATAAATGTGTGCTTGCAATTTTCGACCAAATATGATACACTTATAAGGAGTACATAAAGAGGTTTCAAATATTTATATTTGAAAAAGACGTATGAAGGAAAAAGATTATCATAAAGAGTTTATAAACAGAAAAATTAAAAAGCCAAATCCCCTAATTGCGCATATGGTTCAGTTTGTCTTTAAGCGCATTGCTAAAAGGCGCAACGTTGAATTCGTTTATACTGAAGATTACCTAAAGATGAAAAACAGTCAGGTTATATTTTTGTGCCAACACAAGTCGAGCCTTGACTACATTTATTTCTTTGCTGGAGTCGAAAATTTAAACACGCATATTTTATGTGGGTATCAAAACGTATTTAATAAATATATTTTTAAATTGCTTAAGCGTTTGGGTGTTATCGCAAAAATGTTATATCAACCTGACGTGCAAGCAACAAGGCAAATGTTACAAGGGATTAAAAATGGCGGAAGTTTAGCCATTTTCCCAGAAGGGATTCAATCTACGTCAGGTTCAACGCATCCAATAAATCCCGCCACTATGGGGTTTGTTAAAAAAACCAAACTTCCTGTGGTTTTGGTTACGATTAAAGGTTCTTATTTTTCAAGAACACGTTATTCGACAGACGTTAAAAAAGGCAAAATAACAGTGACCTTTGATAAACTGTTTGATAGTGAAGATTGTAAAAATCTTTCAAAAGAAGAATTACATAATGCTCTTTTAGAAAGATTTAAGTACAACGAATTTGAAGAATTTAGAGGCGAAAAAATAGCGTTCATAGGGAAAAAACCTAACGTTTACGGGTTAGATAATATAATTTTTAAATGCCCTAACTGTCAAAGCGAGCATTGTTTTTCAACGAATAATGACCTTATGACGTGTGCTAATTGCAATTTTTCCATTAAAATGAACGAATATTACGAGATAAGTAGCGTTAACGGTAACTTGCCTTTTAAAGACGTTGACGAGTGGTATAAATGGCAAAGAAAAGTTATTGCAAAAGAAATTCTAAGTGACGAATTTAAACTTTCAACAAGGGTTAAAATTGGCAACATTAACGTTAAAAAGTTGGATAATAAATATTCATTACTTTTTCACGGAGAAGGTGTTTTAACTTTAACGAATAAAGGACTTACCTATGATGGTATTTACGACGGGGAGAGCGTAAATATGTTCTTTGAACCGGAACACGTTTACTCGTTAACTATGTCGTTACAATATGATTTGGATTTATATTATAAAAACCAATACTTCAATTTTAAACTTTTGCAAGATGAAAAACAAGTTGCAAAGTGGATGATTTCGGCTGAGGAAATTCATAATTTACACGACGTCGATTGGAAGAAGGTTAGTGCCGAGGTTTATGAATATGAGCAATAAAAAAGAAAGGTTAATAATAACGTTTACCACGCTAATTTTAATAGCGGTTATCATATTCTCAATATTTAACTGGAGCACTATAACTTATTTATTTAATCAAGTTTCATCAGGTACGGTGGTCGTTAAAGAATACCTGTTGTCCCTTGGAATAACGGGTGTTATTGCTATGAGCATTGTAATGATTGCTTGTTTTTTCTTTCCGGTTTTATCCTCCGTGCCGATACAACTTGCCTCTGCCATCAGTTATGGGCTTTGGGGAGGCTTAATTCACGTTTCCCTTTCTATTTTTATGGCAAGTCAATTAGCCTTTTTATTAACAAAAAGCACCTTGGCTTTAAGTTCTAAAAAGAAAAAAGAAGAACACCGTTTAATGGAGGAAAAAATAAAAAATAGCAAAAGGAGTATTTACTACTTTTTGTTCTTGGCATATTTAGCACCCTTCGTGCCCTTCTTAGTAATTCATATGGTCGCTGCAGATAGCGGTATGAAATGGTGGAAGTACGCTCTCATTACCTTTTTTGGACCTATCCCAGATATAATTATCACGCTTTGGGCGGGCGTTAAAATAACTACTTCATCTTCGCCAATAGTTTCTTATATAATTCTACTTGTTATAATAACTATAGTTATTTTATCTATGATTTATAAAAAGAAATTAGTTGATTTGATTTTTACACCAAAGGAGAAAAATAAAGATGAGCAACAATGAAAAGGAATTAAATTCCGACCTTAAATTTGGACTTAAAAGTTTTATTACTATATGCTCGATTTTATTAAGTATTATGGTTTTTGTGGGAATTTTAACTTTTGTAGTTCCCGCAGGGCAGTATTTAATGGATGAAAACGGAAACATTATCCCGGATTCTTTTGCATTTATAAAAAGTACTACTACTCTGCCCGTTTGGCGTTGGCTTACCGCCCCCATAGAAGCACTTTTATTCGGCTCTGGCAATTTTAATATTATTCAAATTATAGCCGTTTTATTAGTTTTGGGTGGAACGTTTAAGGTGCTTGATAAGGCAGGCTTATTGGTTGCCATCGTTCACGTTATTGTTGACAAGTTCTACGAAAAAAGATACTTGTTGATATGGGTTATTACCCTTATAATGATGTTATTAGCATCATGCTTTGGACTTCAAGAAGAACTTTTGATACTTTTTCCCATTTTCTTGGCTATGGCAAAGGCAATGGGGTGGAGCAAGGAGCAAGCCGTTAGTTTAATATTGATTACTACCGGTGTTGGTTTTACTACTGCTATGTTTAATCCCTTTACGGTAGGCATTGCTTCTAACCTTGCAGGAGTTACGATTTTAGATGGGCTTTGGTTTCGCTCTATAATATTTGTTGTATTATACGTTTTTACTTGCCTATATTTAACTTATATGGCAAAAAAAGACGAAAAATTAAATTCTGGAGCAGTAGGCGAACAGAATTTTGAGCATTTATCGGAAGAGTTAAGAAAAGAATATTCTAAAAAAGCGAAAATGGCGGGCGCGCTATTTTTAGGTGCATTGCTTGTTATAGTTGTTTCTTCTGTTGTGCCGATTCTTGCGGATTTAGGCTTAGGAATGGTGTTTATGGCATTAGCCTTTGTGGTTGGCACGTTCGTTATAGGTAAAAAATGTTTGGGTTCTATTATGGAAACGCTCAAAGCATTTTTGTCTGGTGCGAAAGATTTGTCCCCTTCAATCGTAATAATCTTACTTGCGTTTAGCGTTAAATATATTGCCGAAAGGGGAAATATTTTACATACTACTTTTTATTACTGCTATAATTTTATGTGTGGACAATCGCCCTACGTTTCAGTAATTTTATTGTATTTAATAATTCTTATATTTGAGTTTTTTATTCCAGGTTCGCTTGCGAAAGCACTTCTTTTAATACCGCTATTAACCTTGTCGCCCTTGCCGGGGATTAGCGCAAACGTTATAATATTAGCCTTTTTATTTGGTGATGGGTATACTAACGTTTTGTATCCAACGTGCGGAACACTCGTTGTGGGCTTAAGTCTGTCAAACGTAAGTTTTATAAGCTGGCTTAAGAGAACGGGGCTATTTCAATTACTACTGTTCGTTATATCCGTTGCATTTTTATTACTTGCCGTGCGAATAGGGCTTTAATACTATCTTGCGATTAGTAGTTTTGTTTTATCGTAACGTTATATAAGCACTCAGTGTATTGCTGGGTGCTTTTTATACTAAATGATATACGCTTACAAAAAGTGTTAATTCTTAACATAAATTCGCAAAAAAATGCGAAAATGTGAAAAATTTTTTCAAAAATCGTGCTAAAACGCTTTACAAAATTTTTTTAATATTGTATAGTATTATTGTCGAAAGGCGCAAAGCCCAAAGGCGATAAAATAACTCATCATTTTCCCCCTTATCATATATTATTCAGGAAGCAGTTAACTTGGTTAATTGCTTTTTGAATTTTTAGGCGCTTATAAACGGCGTGTGAGGTCGTTTACTGCAATCATTTTTGACCTCGATGACCAACGAGGTCAATCTCGTCCAAAAACTGATTGCGAGCCTACTCACACTTGTTTCTAAACGCCTAAAGCGTTAAAAAATCTATCTAATCTAATAAAAAGGCATAGTTGGTAATGCAACTATGCCTTTTGAGTTTTAGTTATTAAAGATTTTAGTTGATAGGAACTATCATTTTATCAAGTTCTTTTCTAAATGCTTTTGAAGAAAGGATTATAAATCCTGCAACTATTACAAGCGCAATATCGAAAAAGACGTAGGTGTTATAAACTGCGCTGTAGGTTAGAAAGTTTGCTGCGCCTTCGTCAATAGCATATGCGCCAAAAGCGAAAACACCTGAAATGGTGTGGGAAACGTATCTAAAAATTCCCGTTAAAATTGCGCCTATGCTAAACTTTATTCTCGGCTTATTGTTTAATACGTTTAAGTCTGTTAATAGACCGCTTATTGCAATTGCTGAAAAAGCAATAGGGTAATCCAACAAGAACTGTGCGGGGTGTACGATAAAAGGGTCTTGAACTGCTTGTAATAGCCCGTATATCACACCAACGAGCAAACCTTTTTTCATTCCGTAAAGATAGGAGAAAAGACAAATGGGTAAAAAGGAAATTAAAGTTACCGACCCGCCTTGCACCCAAGCAACCTCAAATTTAATAAAAGAAAGGGTAAAGGAGAGGGCTAAACAAATGCCTGCAAAAGCAATACTTTTAGAAGTAAAAGGCGTTTTGTTTTTTCTGCCGACTATCATTGAAGTGGCTACAAGAAAAACAATTAATATTCCACTTAAGAGATATAAGAAAGTGGAATTAAAACCGCTTTCTGGCGAAGTGTAATATCCGTCCCCAACAATATTATTTGTATAGTGCAAATAGGTTAGAATTAAAGTTGTAACGATTAAAAGGGTTAAAACCACGCCGAAAACTATGGAGAAAGCCTTTTTTGCTTTACAGTCCTTTTTAGAGAGAATAAATAAAACAATTCCGCCAATAAGGCTAAAAGATATACAAATAAGAAGTGGAAGAAGAACGTGGGTAATAACGTCCTTGCTTACCCAGTTGTTTTCAAGATAAGCCAAATCATATTTTTTCGTAATTTCGGCAATTAGCAACGTGGCGCCGAGCACTAATGAGAAAAAAATGAAAGCAACGAGCCCGCATTTAGCAACCTCTGCCACTTTATCCTTGCTCATAAAAAAACATACCACGATGGATAAGAGTATTGCTAAAATAAAGCCTACGGTAAGCCATAGCGAAATAGGCTCTAAAGTGTCTGAAAAATAGATTTTTTCAGAAGTGAGTAAATTGAGTAACATAAAAACCTCCTTTTTTCGCTATGCAATAAAAAAACACCCAAACTTGGGTGTTAATCGACTACTATAAAGCATTTTCCTTCAAGCATTACCTTGCGGATTCAATGGTATAATCTCAGCCAAACGGCACCCATAGCGAATAATTAATTTGTTGAGTTTATGATAGCATAAAAAAATCCTTGCGTCAAGCAAAATTTTGTGCTAAAATAAATTTCCCAAAAGTTTAAGGAGAAACGCTATGTTTAAGTTTTTTGCATATCTAAACCGCATGAAATACATTAAAAGATGGTCTTTAATGCGTTCGGTGTGCGACGAAAATATTATGGAACACAGTCAACAAGTAGCAGTTATTACTCACGCGCTTGCCCTTATTGCAAAGGAAAACTTTAATAAGGATATAGACGTTAATAAGGCAGTTTTAATTGCTCAATATCACGAGGTGGGTGAAGTAATCACCGGAGATTTACCCACGCCTATTAAATATTTCAATCCTGAAATCAAGTCTGCATATAAAGATTTAGAAGCAAACGCTTGCGAAAGAATACTAAATATGCTCCCTGAAAACCTTAAGGATAAATATCAAGAATACATTTTGCCTGATACTGATACGGAAGAATACAAACTTGTAAAGTATGCAGATAGAATTGCCGCATATATAAAATGTATAGAGGAAATAAAGGCGGGCAATGCAGAATTTAAGAAAGCAAAAAAGATAATTGAGTCGGAACTAAAGTCGTCAAAAAGGCAGGAAGTGGTTTATTATTTGAAAGAATTTGCTCCCGCTTTTGAACTCACTTTAGACGAGCTCGATTAGTTTGTGCAAAATATACAATAAGTATGATTATGTTGGTGCAAAATTAAATTGTAAAAGCAAGAGAAAAAGTATATAATATTTAGAGAAAAGAGAAAACACAATGACAAGTGGAGGAAATTATGTCAAGCTTAAATCTTAAAAACATCTACAAAGTATATCCTTCTGGTGTAACTGCGGTAACCGACTTCTGTCTTGATATCGAAGACAAAGAATTTATCGTATTCGTAGGACCTTCAGGTTGTGGTAAGTCAACCACCCTTCGTATGATTGCAGGTCTTGAAGAAATCACTGACGGTGAACTTTATATCGACGGTTTATTAGTAAACAATATTGCTCCTAAAGATAGAGATATTGCAATGGTTTTCCAAAACTATGCGCTTTATCCTCATATGAGCGTTTACGATAATATGGCGTTCGGTCTTAAACTTAGAAAAATGCCCAAGGAAGAAATTGATGCAAGAGTTAAAGAAGCAGCAAGAATTCTTGGTATTGAAATGTACCTTTCCAGAAAGCCTAAGGCTCTTTCTGGTGGTCAAAGACAACGTGTTGCGTTAGGCCGTGCAATCGTTCGTGAACCTAAGGTATTCCTTTTGGACGAACCTTTATCTAACTTAGATGCTAAACTTCGTGCTCAAATGAGAACGGAAATTACTAAACTTCACAATAGACTTGCTACCACCTTTATCTACGTTACCCACGACCAAGTTGAGGCTATGACCATGGGTACGAGAATCGTAGTTATGAAAGATGGTTTTATGCAACAAGTTGACGAACCCTTAAACCTTTACGATTATCCTATTAACCAATTCGTAGCAGGCTTTATCGGTACTCCTCAAATGAACTTCTTTAACGCAACCTTAACTGGAACTAAGAACAAAGTTTACGTTGAATTTGGTAACGATAAAGTTCTTCTTCCTAAGGAAAAAGTTGCACTTATTTGTAATCTTGACGATTATCTCAACACCGGCAAGGAAATTATTTTCGGTATTCGTCCTGAAAATATTGACTGTGATGAAGAGGCTATTAAAAACTCAAACGAAAGCACTATTAAAGTTGACGTAGAGTTCGTTGAAGGCTTAGGCGCAGAAACACTTCTTTACTGCAAAACTAGTGACGTTGAAGATGGCGACGATATCATTGAAGTTAAAGCAAACCTTATTGCTAAGGTTGATAGCCGTACGGAAGCTAAGGCTGATGACGAAATTGAAATCGTACTCGATATGGCAAGATGTCACCTCTTCGATAAAGCGACTGAAATTACCATCCTTGCTCGTACTGAAGACGGTAAGGCTGAAATTGAAGCAATGCAAGCAAGAAGAATTGAAGAAGATAGAATTAAAGCTGAAGAACTTGTTCTTGCAGAAGAAGCGGAAGCTGCAAAGATTGCCGCTAAACTCGAAAAGAAGAATAGCTTCTTAAATAAAATCGGTCTTTCTCAAAGAATTAAAGTAGAAGAAGTTGTTGAAGAAGAAATCGCAGAAGAAGAAAGCGAAGAAACTCCTTCTGAAGAAGTATAATTCAAAAATAAAATACAAAATCGGATAAGAAATTATCCGATTTTTCTTTTATTTTGTAAAATTTTTCAAAAACTCATATAAAAAAAGGGCTGATAACGTTAAAAATCTAAATTTAGTATTGAAAAAAAACAAAATTTAGGGTAAAATATATGAGAATAACTTTAAGGAAGAAAAAATGGAAACAGAAGTTAAACTATTTATAGAAGAAATAGAAAGAAATTTAGGTGTTAAAATTACCGTTTACGACGAGAGGGGAGAATATCTCTTCGGAGTAAACAAGGGTAACGCAGCAAACACAGACTTTAAGATTATATATTCAGACACCTTAACTAATCAATCACTTTTTAGGTTTAGATTTAGAGAAAGAACTTATATCGCAAGACTTGACGGTGTAGGGAGTATCTACAAAAATTACGCATATTTAATTAGCGAACTTTCTGAAAATGCATCATACAAAGGAAAAATAGGCAGTAGGGAAGAATTTTATCGTTCTCTTTTGACGGGTGACGTTGGATTATATCAAATAGAAAAGTATTCGAGAAAATACGGTCTTAAAGGAAATACATCTGCTTCAGCAATGCTTATCGTATGTGACAAAGATAGGGCAGAAGAGGTTGTGGCTTTAGCCACCGCCTATGCACCCGATGAAACGGATATTGCCGTAACTTTAGACGATAATCAAGTGGGAGTTGTTAAATTTTTTGGTGAGGAAGAAACCGAGTATCGTTCCTTTAACGAATATGCGGAATTTTTGTATCAATCTATTTTGGAAGAGACGGGTATGCACGTTTATATCACTTTAGGTGCGGCCGTTTCCTCTATAGAAAATATTCATACCTCTTTTTCTCAAGCGTTATCGGCTTATAGAATGAAAGATTACGTTAATTTAAGCGGAAACGTGCATTCGTATAAAGAATACGTTTTCACTAAGATTATAGAGGACCTTCCAAAGACGAGAAGGAACGAATATTTAGAATTGCTCTTAGACTCCGATGCGGAGGATATTTTTACCGATAAGGAAATGATTCAAACGGCAGAGGTTTTTTTAGAAAATAACTTAAACGTTTCGGAAACGTCAAGAAAACTATTCCTCCATAGAAATACTCTAACTTATAGATTAGATAAGATAGAGCGTCAAACGGGGCTGGATATAAGAAGGTTTTCTGATGCCGTTACTTTTAGGCTTATAACAGTTTTATTTAAGCAAGGTAGAAGATAATGAAGGAAAATAAAAATAAAAAAGGTCTTAAAATAGTACTTATAATTTTTTCGCTCGTAATTTGTTTTACGAGCGGATTTTTTACCCATTATTTATTGCAACCCGCCTCTGTGAGAAAACTTGGCGATATTCTTAGTTTAATGAATATGGTGGCAAAAGACCCTTACGGTAACGACTTAGATTTTGATGCCGATTCCGTTGCAAAGGATTTTGTTAACGCAATATTAAAAAACGACGATTACGCTAATTATTTTACCGACAAAGAATATAAGGAAAAAAACACTGAGGGCAAGGGGCAATATTCAGGCATAGGGATATCTTTTTATGCGAACGCTCCAATAATTTTTAACGTGTACGGTAATTCCCCTGCGGAAAATGCCGGAATAAAAAAGGGCGACCAAGTTTTGAGGGCAAAATTAACTTCTGATGAGGAATTTTACAATTTTTCCACCACTGACGACGTTGTTAATTTCTTTTCTGCTATAGAGGAGGGTAACGAGGTTGAGTTGGTGGTAAAAAGAGAGGGGGATTTTTTAGAAAAATCTTTTACTATTACTAAGAGAAAGTACGTGTGCTCCTACGTTTATTATTATGATAACGAAACTTCTCTAAGATTTGTTTCCGAAGGAGAAGAAAAGCCCCAAAAAAGATTTTTTAAGGATGAAAAAATGGAAAACTTGCCTTCAGATACCGCATTGATGGTGTTTAGGGCGTTTGAGGGCGATTGCGTAGAACAGTTAAAGGAGGCTTTTTCCTACTTCTATTCGAGCGGTAAAAGTAAATTAATTTTTGATTTACGTGGAAATGGCGGTGGATATTTAGATATTTTAATGGACGTTGCCTCCTACTTTATTAATAATGGTGGAAACAACAAAAACCTCGTTACCGAGGTTGAGGAAAGAAAGGGCTCTTCAAGTTACTACACTAAAGGCAATAATTTTGATGATAGGCTTAAAAACGTAGTCGTACTTGCTAACGAGGGCACAGCGTCTGCTTCAGAGTGTTTAATAGGAGCAATGCTATGCTATAAAGACGCAAACTTTTCTTATGATAATCTACTCATAACTTATAATACCGAAAGAGGCGATTATTCCACCTATGGAAAGGGCATTATGCAAAGCACCTATCCGCTTTTGTCGGGCGGTGCGCTAAAACTTACTACGGCAAGAATTTATTGGCCGGACAAAGAAACGTGTATTCACGGCAAAGGAATAGTTCAAAACAACCCTCTAAATCAAGTAAAAGATGAAAACGCCATAATTAGAGCGATTGAAATTTTATCTAATTAGAATTGCTAAAATATGTATTTAAGGTGGAAATTATATTTTCATCTGCAAAATTTTTAATGGGAGTTACAGCCTCGAAAGAAAGGCTTTCGGGGGTGTTTATATTTTCCGATTTTCCTCGCATAAACAATTTAATGAGAGGAGCAAAATCTTGAGGTTTAGCACTTTTTAAGGTGGAAAATATATCAAAATTATTTGCGCTAAGCAAATCGTATAAAGGCTTAAACTCGCCCTCTTTAAATTCAGTAAGAAAATAATTTAACAAAAACTCTAATATCATAATTTTACTTCCGTTAATATACTATATGTATAAAGGCGAATTTTCGCTAAAAGATTTAGGAGTAAGTTATGCAAGATTTTAACGATTTTATCAAAAAAGACGGGGGCGGAGAAGAAACTTTTAAGGGTAATCAAAACGTTATAGATATGGTTACTAAAATGGCAAAGCAGTTTGATGGAAAAAGCCAGCAAGAACTAATCAAGTCGGTTTTTGAAGAGGCAAAAAAGAGAAAAAGGGCAGGAACTTTATCTAACTCGGAAATTGATGGCTTTTATAATATGTTATATCCTATGCTTGATGATAAGCAAAGAAAAATGCTTTCTAAAATAGTAAGTGACTTAAAAAGAATTTAAATTTTACTAATTTTATCTACTGCATCGATAAGGCGGGAAAGTTCGTGTGTACTGTTTTGAACGGCAATACTGACTCTAACTAACCCGCCTTTATCCGTGCCGTAAAATTTGTGGACAAGCGGTGCGCAATGGAAACCGCCTCTCACCGCAATATCGTATTCACGACTTAAGATATCGGCAACTGCGCTACTTTCCTTATCCTTAATTTCAAAAGAAACAATTCCTGCGGGGTTAGGAGAGGAAAAGAGTTTTACACCCTTTATTTCAGAAAGACGGGAAATAATCTTTTCAGTGTTTTTTTCCGTTTGTTCGGAAAAGTGCTTTAGGTGTTCAGAAACGTATTTCACCCCCTCGTTCAAGCAGGCTATTGCAGGCAAGTTTAGAGTGCCTGCCTCTAAGCGCTCGGGATAATTTAGGGGCATTGTTTTTGAAAAGGAATCAATACCCGTTCCGCCAAAGGAAAGGGGGTTAATTTCCACGTCGTCGCTAAACAAAAGCGCACCGCTCCCCATAATTCCATATAGCCCCTTATGCCCCGCAAGGGCAAGCATAGAAATCTCGTCTTGTTTTAGAGATATAGGAATATGTCCGCCACCCTGTGCGCCGTCTACTAAAAACAAAACGCCGTGTTTTTTTGCAATTTTACCTATTTTTCTAATAGGCAAAACTTCTCCGGTAACGTTACTAACCGCCGTGCAAACTATTAAATATGTGTCATTATCAATTTTCTCTTCTATTTCGTCAGCAACGTCCCTTAGAGCGGAGGGGCGAACGATTTCTAAGTTTATAAACCCTGCGTTTTGCAAATAATATAAAGGACGCAAAACGGAATTGTGTTCGTAAACGGTAGTTATAACTTTTTTGCCCTTTTGAAGCGTTCCAAAAATTGCTAAATTTAATGCTTCCGTGCAATTTTTAGTGAACACAACCCTATCTTCACCACAGCAAAAAAACCTAGATAAATTTTCTCTACAAGAATACACTAATTTCGCGCCTGTAACGGATAAGTGGTGTCCGCTTCTCCCAGGATTTGCCGAAAGATATTTAATAACCGTTTGTGCAGTTTCGGTAACGGCTCTCGGTTTAAAACCGCCCGTTGCGGCATTGTCCAAATATATCATATACACTCCTTTTAATTTAACAAAAATGATGGAAAAATAATAGTATATTATATAAGGATTAAAGCCTTTTTATGCAAAGGAGAAAGGTATATGGAGTATATAGTAATAGCCTTCCGTTCGAGGGCTCACACGATAAAGTTTCACAGTTTTTTAGATAGTAATAGAATTAAGTCAGAAATCATAAACACACCAAAAGATGCGGGAGTAGGTTGCGGATTATCCGTTAGAGTTTCCGTTAATTTGTTAGAAATTGCAAAAAAGGCGGTTAGGATGACTTCGCTTCCGTCCTTTGCGGGCATATTTAAGGTTAAAATGGTGGGAGGGAAGATGCTTGTAAGAAGTATTTAATTAAAATGCTTGTAAAAAATACCCTTTGTGTGTTAAGATAAATAGGGTAAGAAAATGAAAAGGGAAGTTGCTAAACAAATTATAGATACGCTTGGCAAAAATTTTTCCGATAAGCCTGCGCTTAATTTTTCCACACCGTTTGAACTTTTGGTTGCGGTAATATTATCAGCGCAATGCACGGACGAGCGTGTTAACAAAATAACTAAGGAACTTTTTAAAAATTATTCTACCCCCGAAAAGATGTTAACTTTAACTGAAGAGGGGTTAGGAAGGCTTATATTTTCTTGCGGGTTATATAAAAGTAAAGCAAAGCACATTTTAGAGGCGAGTAGGGATATAATCAAAAAGTTTAACGGCAATGTTCCGAGTAGTAGAGAGGAACTCATGACTTTAGCAGGTGTGGGGAGAAAGACGGCAAACGTTGTGTATAGCGTTGCATTTAAGGGGAATGCTATTGCTGTGGATACTCACGTTTTTAGAGTTAGTAACCGTATAGGGCTCGCAAAGGCTAATAACGTTTTGAAAACGGAATACGACCTTATGAAGATTATAGACGAGGGTGACTGGTCGAAGGCGCATCATTATCTAATATATCTTGGGAGAAGTTATTGCAAGGCACAAAAACCCGATTGTGAGGCTTGTCCTATTAAGGATTTGTGCGAAAAAAAGATTAAAAGGTGAAATATGTTTATAGATAGAGCGATAGTAACAATAAAGGCAGGGGACGGCGGAAGCGGGATTACTTCCTTCGTTCATTATAAGGGAAAGGTTTGCGGTGGGCCTGACGGGGGCGACGGCGGAAAAGGCGGAGATATAATATTTGTTGCCGACCAACATCTTTCCAGTCTTGCGGATTATTATTATAAAACTAAATACGTTGCTGAAAACGGCACGCCTGGTGGTTCAAACAAATGTTACGGAAGAGCGGGTAGCGATTTAATATTAAAAGTTCCTCTCGGCACCGTTATTAAGGATAGGCAGACGGGGGGCATTATTGCCGATATGTTTACCGATGGACAAACTAAGGTTGTTCTCAAAGGGGGCGACGGAGGAAAGGGTAACGCTAAATTTGCCAACTCTCGTAGGCACGCTCCTCATTTTTCTCAAACGGGTGAAAAAACGGAGACTAAGCAGGTCGTTTTAGAATTAAAAACTATTGCAGACGTTGGGCTTTTAGGTTTTCCTAACGTAGGTAAATCTACCTTGCTTAGTAAAATTACCAAGGCAAGACCTAAGATTGCAAACTACCACTTTACCACACTCTCTCCAAATCTTGGCGTTGCAGAGTATTACGGTAATCAGTTTTTAGTTGCAGATATCCCCGGCCTTATCGAGGGCGCAAGCCAAGGTTTAGGCTTAGGGACTGAGTTTTTAAGACATATTGAAAGGACGAGAATGCTCGTTCACGTGGTTGACGTTTCCGGTTCGGAAGAAAGAAAGCCCGTTGAGGATTATAAAAAGATTAATTTAGAACTTAAGTCTTACAGCAAAGAACTCTCTCGCCTTCCCCAAATTATCGCATTAAATAAGTGTGATTATTTTGGTGTGGAGGAAAATATTAAAGAGTTTAAAAAGAAAGTAAGGGGTAAAAAAATCGTTTGCATTTCTGCGCAAACGGGCGAGGGGCTTGACGACCTTAAAAAGGCGGTTTATGAAGTGTTAGAAAAACTTCCACCAGTTGCGCCTATGGAATTTGAGGAATTTAATTACGTTAAACCAGAAAGGCTTGAATACGATATATTTAAAGAGGGTGAAACCTTCTTCGTGGTGGGTACTCTCGTTGACGTGTTAAAGAGAAACGTTGTTATGGACGATATGAACTCCCTTGCTTATCTTCACAAGGTATTAAAAGATAGGGGAATTATTGCCGAACTAAGAAAAATGGGCGCAAATGAAAAATCCACCATTAATATAGGTGGAGAAGAGTTTGAATTTGTAGATTAAGGAGAGAGATATGTTAACTTCAAAACAAAGAAGCACGTTGCGTAGTTTAGCGCAAAGAATTGAGCCGGTAACTCAAGTAGGAAAGTCTGGAGTTACTGAAAGTTTAATTGAAAGCCTTGATAAAACTATTGAAAAGAGAGAACTAATTAAAGTTACCGTTTTGGAAAATTCAGGACTTGAGCCGAGAGAAGCGGGAGAAGAAATTGCTAAACTTCTTTTTGCCGAGTTTGTTTGTGCAACTGGCAGAAAGTTGGTTTTCTATCGTAGAAGTTTGTCGGACAAAGTAGAGCATATTGAATTTTAAGCGTTATTTTTCTCCTCTCTGCCAAATAGTTTAACAGCTAAGGAGAAAATTAAAAATAACGAGCCGACGATTATATAATAAATTTTTATAGGCACGATAAAGGAATAGAGCATAAAAATTACTCCGAAAAAGAAGTAGTTTTTGGCTCTTTTTTTATTGAAAAGTAGTGAAAAATCCCATTTTTTCTCCCTTTCTTTGAAAAAGTATACTTCATTTTCTGGTAAAGTGGACGCCTTTTTTAACAAGTTATATACTTCTCTTCCGTCAAAAAGTTTAATTTTTCCGTCAAAATTTAAGGAAAACTCCTTTATTTCACTGCTAAAATCGGCGGAAAAAACCACACCTATTTCGTCTCCGTTAAGTAGATTGCAAAACTTAATAAATTCCGATTTTTTGATGCAGTCGAAATCAAAACACAAAAATATAATTGCACCAAACTGAGGTAGACGTATTCGTCCGTTTATTATTTCCGTCTTTACGTTAAGTTTATTAAACGCCCTCTCGAAAAGTTTAAGTTGACTGCTTTTTTTCATAAAGGAAAGGCGTATTAGAGTTTCTTTTAATTGTTTTTCCTCTTCTTTTTTTAGGTTGTTTTTGCCACTTTTTTTCTTAAAAATCGTAAAAAACATTAAGCCGAGTATTAAAGATATAGTAACGGATAAAATTAAGGAGAGAGTGCTATTTAAAAAAAGCGAAAAAACAAACCTTAAAACTATATTTACGGCAAGACTACAAAAAACCGTGTCGGATATTACGGGAAGATAATTTTTCATAAGTAAATATTTTATTGCCAAAATCTATCTCTTTTATTCAAGGAGTAAACTAATAAAAGCCTTGATTTTATGTAAAAAATATGTAATAATAAAAGTATGAAAAAAGTTGCCATATTCGGCGGAACGTTTAACCCCGTGCATTTAGAGCATAAAAATCTTGTTAAACGTGCAATTGAAGAACTTAATTTAGATAAACTAATCATCGTTCCTACAAATATTCCACCACATAAAAAAACGGAACTTGCAAGTGGTGAGGATAGAATAAATATGCTTAAACTCTGCTTTTTAGAGGAAGAAAAGGTGGAGGTTAGCGATTTTGAAATAAAAAATGGTGGAACGAGTTATTCATATCTTACGGTAGAACATTTTAAGAGCGTGTATCCAAACGACGAATTGTTCTTTTTGGTGGGCGGGGATATGTTAAAGGATTTTAAGACGTGGAAGTTCCCCGAAAGAATATTAGCCTCCGCTACTCTTGCCGTATTTCATAGAGAGGGCTTTTTGTACGACGAAGAGGAAGAGAGGGAGTTTTTTAATAAAACTTTTAATAAAGATTACGTCAACTTAATATATTCAGGCGAAAATCTTTCTTCTACGAGAATAAGGATATATTCTGCGCTTTCTCTTCCATTAAACGGTTTAGTAAGCGAAAAGGTGGAAGAATATATACAAGAAAAGCAATTATATCGTGGGGGTAGAATTTTTGATTACGTTAAAAAAACTCTTCCCTTAAAAAGGCTTATACACACGGCGGAAGTTACAGTGAGTGCACTAACTAAGGTTAAAGAGTTGGGGCTTGATAAGGACGACGTTATTACCGCATGTATACTGCACGACTGTGCAAAATATATAGACTATAAGTCGGTAAAGGGATTTAAACTTCCAGATGGAGTGCCGTCACCCGTAGTTCATGCCTTTTTGGGGGCGTATATAACGGAAAAACATCTAAAAATTTCCAATGAGGAAATAATTGATGCAATTCGTTATCACACCTCAGGTAAGGCAAATATGAGTACCCTTGGTAAACTCTTATTCGTTGCCGATATGGTGGAAAAAAACCGTTCATACGAGGGGGTAGAACGGCTTAGAGAAATATTTGAATTGGATTTTAATAAGTGCTTTATAGAGTGCTTGAAAGAGGAAATGGTTCATTTATTAAATAAAAAGCAATATATCTATTCGGAAACTATTTCCGCTTACGATTATTATATAAAAGAGAACAATTAAAGGAGATAATTATGGATTCAAAAGAATTTAGTGCAAAAATTTGTAAGGTTTTAAGTGATAAAAAGGGACAAGATATTATTAGAATTGACGTTAGAGATAAATCTTCGTTAGCCGATTATTTTATCGTTGCAAGTGGTAGGTCTACTACTCAAACACGTGCACTTGCAGAATACGTTGAAGAGGAAATGGATAAGTTAGGCGTTATGCCAACTCGTCGTGAAGGTGTAAAGGACGGACGTTGGGCGGTTGTTGATTACGGAGACGTTATCGTTCATATTTTTAATGATGAAACGAGGCTTTTTTATCACCTTGAAAAACTTTGGGGTAGCGAAGAAAATATCGAAAGGTTTGAAGATTAAAATTATTAAGAACTTTTCCTAAAATAAATACGGTCAATATCCTCGGTGTTTAAGGAAATGCTTTTTTGTTCGCTCGGTTTATTCCTTTTTTTACTTGAAAGCGTTTTGACTTTTGGCGTTTCATTTTTAGCGGTGGGGTAGAATTTTTGCTTTATTTTTTCCTTAATAAAAAATATAACGCTTTTAGTTCCAACAACTAAAACGGAACAAAGTAGAAAACCTAACGCCATAAAAAACGGTCCGGCAATATACGACGGAAAGTTCATAAACACCTCCTTTTTATTAAGGGTAGCATAAAAAGGCAAGGGTATATTATAACTATTTGGCAAAAAATAAATTATTTTATCAAACGAATAAATATAAAGGTAGGGCGTTTAGTAAATATTAAATAAAACGCTTTACAAATTATAAAAAAAATATTACAATAAAATAAATCTTTGGGGCGGGGTGAAATTCCCCATCGGCAGTAAAGTCTGCGAGCCAAGTTTTTGGCAGATTCGGTGTAATTCCGAAACCGACGGTTATAGTCCGGATGGGAAAAGAGTTACGGCTTTTTTATGCTTGTATTTTATTTTTACGCCCCTTTGAATATTTAAGAAGGGGTATATTTTTATGGCGCAACTTAATAATTCGAAAGGGAAAATGAGTTTTTCGGAACTTTTTGGAATTAAAGAACTTTTTACTACTAAAAATATAGCGGTTATGGCTATGCTAACTAGCGCATCTTTCGTGCTATATATGATTGCAAAATTTCCCATGCCTTTTGTTTTTCCATTCTTTTTAGAAATGCACTTTTCTGATTTGCCAGCTCTTTTAGGTGGTTTTTCACTTGGACCTACGGCGGGCGTAATTATTATAATTGCTAAATGTTTACTTAAAATGCCTTTTTCTGGTACAGCGTGCGTCGGTGAACTTGCTGATATTTTGATAGGGCTTGCCAACGTTTTACCAGCAACTGTGTTTTATAGGCTTAATAGAAGTAGAAAAGGTGCTATTTTATCGCTATTAATAGGAATGCTCTCTGCGATAGTAATATCCCTTTTTGCAAATGCGTTTATTATTATTCCATTTTATTCAAAGTTGTATGGAATGGAGAGTATAGTTGGAATGGTCGTATCCCTTTATCCAAACGTTACGGCGGAAAACTTCTTATCCTATTATCTTCCACTTGCCGTGCTACCCTTTAATGCACTAAGGTGTATCATGTGTGCTATTTTAACTTACTTTACGTACAAGCCTCTGTCAAAAGCGCTAAAATGGGAAACGAAAAAAAATATTAAAGATATTGATGAAAAGATTAAAATGGAAGAAAATGGTGTAGCAATTTCAAGTAGTGAAAAGCAAACTATAGAAATAGCAAAAGAGTTTGCTAAAACGTTAAAAACGGGGGACACCGTTAGGTTAGAGGGTGACCTTGGTGCAGGTAAAACTGCCTTTACCAAAGGGATTTGTGAATTTTTTGGGCTTTACGGAGTAACTAGCCCAACTTACGCTTACCTCAATATCTACGGTGATTATATTTATCATTACGATTTTTATAGGCTCTCTTCAGGGGAAGAGGCGGAACTTTTAGGCTTAAACGATTATTTTAACAAAGATAACATTTGCATTTTCGAGTGGGCAGAAAACGTTGAAGTAATTTTGCCAAAAAACGTTAAAAGAGTTACTATAGAAAAAATATCCGAAAAGGAAAGAAGGATTACCTTTTGAATTACTTAGCAATAGATACGAGTAGTAAAAATTTAATAATCGTTTTGTGTAAAGACGGAGAGATTTTTTCCACTTTTGATAGTGAGTGTGGGATAAAGCATTCTGATAAAGTTATGGTGGAAGTGGAAAAACTTATAGAAGAGGCAAACTTTAACTTGTCTTCTGCCGATTTTATTGCCTGCGTAACGGGGGCTGGGTCTTTTACAGGAATAAGAATAGGCGTTTCCACCGTTAAGGCTCTTTGTTTTGCTAAGGGGCTTCCTTTTTTAGAGGTGACTGCTTTTGATACCCTTGCATATAATATTAGCAACGGCAAGGTTTTAGCTGTTATTGACGCTGGGCACGGCGGGTTTTACGCTTGCGGTTATCAAGATGGAAAAATTTACTTGCCTCCTTGCTATCTTATGAAAGAAAAAATTATCTCTCTATCAGATGAATATCAAATAGTTGCAGAAAAGGAAATTGACGGATTATTAGTTAAAACGGTCAATCCGCTTTCTGGATTAACGACTGCGATTGAAGATAAAAAGCATCTTATTGATAGTAATTTAGATAATTTAGTTCCACTATACGTTAGAAAAAGTCAAGCGGAGGAGGGGCGAAAGTGATTGTTCGCAAATTGTCGGATAAAGACGTACCCTTTTTAGTTTCCGCAAAAGATTATGGGTTTATCGACGGGTGGACGGAGGAAATGTATTTATCCGCTCTATCAACCGGTAGGTTTGGAGGGGTTATTCTATCTAACTCTCAAAAAGATATTGCTTTTGTAACTTTTGACAAGGCGATAGATACTGCGGATATTGAAGAAGTGTTCGTTTTACCTGAGTTCAGAAAGAGCGGAATAGGTTTTGAAATTGTAAACTCCGCCGTTGAAATGGTTAAAAACGACGGTATAAATAAGGTCTTTTTAGAGGTTAGGGAAAGCAATATTCCTGCAATAAACTTATATCTAAAAAGTGGCTTTAAGAAGATTAACGTAAGAAAGAAATATTATTCTAACGGTGAAAACGCCGTAATTTTTGTAAAGGAGTTTTAGTATTTTTAATCCATCTGATTTTAATACTAAAGAAAGTAGACAATTAGTTTTTTTACACGGCTATCTTTCAAACGGAAATAGTTTTTGTAATCAAATAAAATATTTCGAGAAAAATTTTGAAGTTTTTGCTCCCGACCTTAGGGGGTTTGGTTGCAACGTTGATATGCCGTATCCCTATTGTTTAGACGATTACATAGAGGATTTAAGAGAATATTTTTATAAAAACAATATAAAAAAGCCCTCTTGTATTGCGCACTCGTTTGGCGGAAGAATAGCAATTAAATGCGCTTACTATAATCAAGATTTTTTTGACAAAATCGTCTTGACGGGGGCGGCGGGGCTAAAACCAAAAAGCACGATAAAAAAGAGCGTTAAAAAAAGGGTGTTTAATCTACTCAAAATCTTCGTGCCGAGAGATAAACTTACCTCATTTTATTCAAAAGACTATATTGCGTTAAATAGCGTGATGAGGGAAAGTTTTATAAAGATAGTTAACGAACATTTAGATTACTGTCTAAATAAAATAGAAAATCAAACGCTTATTATAAACGGCAAAAAGGATAAGGAAACACCTATCTACTTTGCGAAAAGGCTTAATAAGGGCATAAAAAATAGCAAACTTATATTTATTGAAAATGCAGGGCATTTTTCTTTTATAGATAGGCCCTTTGCTTTTAATATGGAGGTTGAGGAGTTTTTACTCTCCTAAAAATGATGGGAACTTTAGGGTTTTTTAGTAATCAAAACTTAATAATTTTCATTTCTTTAAGTTTGGCAAATGCGTTAATAATGTATTTTTCTTCACTTAAATTCTTGCTCGTGCTACAACAAAGCGGTTATCACGGCAGTAGATATTTTAAGTGGATAAATTCGGGTAAGAAAATTTATCTTGCTAGGCTTATGCTTTTAAGCATGCTTGCATTTATGTTTTTTTGCGTTTTAAACATTTGTTTTTCTTCTGCTTTTAACGTGGACATCGTTTCGTTTATAGGGTTGAGCGCATATATACTTTTCGGTACTGTTTATATCAAAACGGAAAGTGAGGTTAACGCAAAAGTTCCCTTAAGAAAAACGAGAAGATTAGTTAGGCTTTGTATAACTTACGCTTTAGTTTTAACCGCCTTTTCGTTTGGCTTAATATTGTTGGTTAATTATCTATCTTCGGTTATTAAAAACGATATAGTTTATCTCTTAAGATATTCCGTGTTATGTTTAACGCCGTTACTAACGCCGGTATTATTGATAGTTGCTTACGCTATAAACGAGCCGTTTGAGGAGATTATTAGGCGAAGATATTACGCAATAACTACTAAAAAATTAGATAGACACGACGTTGTTAAGATTGGTATTACTGGTAGTTATGGTAAAACCAGCGTTAAGGAAATCTTAAAGGGTATATTATCCGTTAAGTATAGGGTTTTATCCACGCCTGCGTCTTACAATACTCCTCTCGGTATGAGTTGGGCGGTGAAAAATTTAGATAGCACACACGACGTTTTTATTGCCGAAATGGGCGCAAGAGCCAAAGGTGATATAAAAGAGTTAGTTAAAATTGTTAAACCCACCTTTGGGGTTTTAACGGGAATAAATAATCAGCACCTTGAAACGTTTAAGAGTTTAGAAAACATTAAAGACACTAAGTTTGAGTTGTTTGAGGGGCTTCCTAAGGAAGGAAAGGGTTTTTTCTCTTCTGAAAACGAGGGTGCGGTGGAACTTTTTGAAAGGTTTAACGGCAAAAAAGTTTTGGCTGGGGGTGACGGTGAAAAAGGGGAAACGGTTTTTGCAAGTGACGTTAAGGTTACTTCAAAAGGCACTACTTTCGTATTAAACGTAAAAGGGGAAGAGCCGGTTAAGTGTAGCACCATTTTACTTGGAAAGCATAGTATAGATAATATTTGCCTTGCATCTTCCGTTGCAAAGGAATTAGGTCTTACCGCAGAAGAAATTGCGCTTGGAATTGGTAGATTGCAGTCGGTTGGTCACCGTTTAGAACTTATTCCTAACAATAAGAATATAGTGATTATTGACGATAGTTACAATGCAAACGAGGACGGCGTGAAAGCGTCTATGGAAGTTTTAGATACTTTCGAGGGAAGAAAAATCGTTCTTACACCGGGGCTTGTTGAACTTGGCAAAAGGGAAAACCAAGCAAACTTTGAAATGGGTAGGCTTTTAGCAAAACACGCTGACTTAGTTATTGTAATAGGCAATCACAATGCGGAAATGCTAATTAGCGGACTTTTGGACGGCGGTATGGAAAGGGAAAAGGTTTCTTTCTTTAAAACCCTTAACAAAGGTAATGAGTATTTGAATAGTATAGTTAAAGAGGGGGATATAGTTCTATTTGAAAACGACCTTCCCGATAACTACAGTTAATTTAGGATAAAAAATAAAAGCACCAAAGCAAGAAAATAAAAGCGGAGGTGTTTTTTTAATGAAAAACGTAGCGGTTTTTTTTGGTGGAGAATCCATAGAGCACGACATATCAATTATTACGGGTGTGCTAACACTTAATTCCATTGATAAAAAGTATAAAGTAATTCCTATTTACGTGAGTAAAGAGGGGGATTTTTATACGGGGGATAATCTTTTCGACCCAGATAGTTTTAAGAATTTAGACTACAAAAAAATGAAAAGGGTAACCTTAGTTTTAGGTGAAAACAAACTTTATCAAATAAATAAGAAAAGATTAAAAAGTTTAGTTGTTCTTTCCGTTGCTATTAACTGTATGCACGGCGAACGTGGGGAGGACGGCTGTATTTCTTCTTTGCTAAAACTTTGCAAAATTCCCTTAGCCTCTCCAGACACGCTTGGCTCTTCCTTGTGTATGAACAAAAGCGTAACAAAAATAGCATTAAGGGGGTTAGACGTTCCCGCTTTACCATCAGTTACCGCTTCTGACGTGATATGTGCGGTTTCGGCAGAAAGATTAGGGTATCCTTTAATAGTTAAGCCTTGCACCGGTGGCTCGAGTATAGGGATAACTAAGGCTTGCGATAGGCAGGAACTTGAACATGCCGTTAACTATGCGTTAAACTATAGTGAAAGTGTTATTATAGAGCCCGCGTTAACAAATTTTACCGAAATTAACTGCGCTTGTTTTAAGGACGCAGACGGAAAATTGGTTGTTTCTGAGTGCGAAAAACCCGTGGGCAAAACAGAAGTTTTAACTTTTGATGATAAATATCGTGGCGGACTTAGGGAGTTTCCAGCCAAGATAGATAAAGAGATTTCCGATAAAATAAAAAAATTCACGGCAAAAATTTACCGTGAGTTGGAGTTTTCGGGAGTTATTAGAATTGACTATTTCGTGCACAATAATACCGTTTACGTAAACGAGATAAATACTGTGCCCGGCTCGCTTGCATATTATTTGTTCTGTAAAAGCACGATGGAGTTTAAGAATATGCTATCGGAAATGATAGAATTTGCAATGCTTTCCTTTAATAAAAATTCCTGCATTAAAAAAACCTTTGATTCAGGGATAATATCATCTTTAACGAGCAAAGGTTCAAAAAACGTAAGATAATAGAAAAGATAGCGACTTTTCGCTATCTTCTTATTTTTTTAGAATATTAAATTTTTAACCGCAAGTAAAAGTATAATTACTATTGCAACGTAGTTAGAATACTTGCCCAAAACTTTGCCGAGTGATTTTCCGAGTAAAAGGGAAAGGGAAACGAGAGCAAAGGTTACAACTGCAATAACCACTACTGAAACGAAAGGAGGTAGTGCGTATTTGTTAAGTGTTATGCCAACGACTAACGCATCAAGGCTTGTTGCAAGTGCTTGAATTGTTACTACACCTAACGTAAGGTTTTTTGCTTTTGCCCTTGCGCAATCATCTTCTTCATTATTCCCTTGCCTTTTTTCCTTAATTACGTCCAAAATCATCTTTAAGCCTAAAGCAAAGAAGATGGCTGCCGTTAAATACTTTCCGTAAGAGCCTATGTATTCGTAAAAGAGCGAGCCGATTAAGTACCCAATTAAAGGCATTACGCCTTGGAAGATGGCAAACAAAATTGGCATTGACCATGCTTGTTTTTTAGTTAGTGAGTTGCCTTGTTCCACGCAGTTTGCAATAGTGAGGGCGCAAGCGTCCATGGAAAGTGCTACGCCAATAAAAATAATATCTAAAATATCCATAAGTGTTTTTCAGTATATATAAAAATATTGCATTTGTCAAATCAAAATGATATAATGTTTAAAATGATTAAGATAACTAAAGAGTGGGATGAGATATTAAAGGGAGAGTTTTCTTCTTCTTACTATCAAAATTTAAGAGAGTTTTTAAAAGAAGAATACGCTACTAAAACTATTTATCCCGATATGTATAATATCTTTAACAGTATGAAAAACACTTCGTTTAAGGACGTTAAGGTGGTGATTTTAGGGCAAGACCCTTATCACGAGAAAGGTCAAGCAATGGGGCTATCCTTTTCCGTGCCAAAGGGAGAAAAAATCCCACCCTCGCTCGTAAACATATATAAGGAAATAGAAAGTGAAACGGGTGATATAATGCCCCCTCACGGTGACCTTACGGGGTGGGCAAAGCAAGGCGTTTTATTACTAAACACCGTCCTAACGGTGAGGGAGCATTTGGCAAACTCTCATAAGGGCAAAGGCTGGGAAGAGTTTACCGACGCTATCATTAAAAAGATTTCAGAAAATTGTGAGGGTGTCGTTTTTCTTCTTTGGGGGGCAAACGCAAGAAGTAAAAAAGTCCTAATTGATAGGGATAAACATTTAATATTAGAAACAGTGCATCCAAGCCCATTGTCTGCGTATAACGGATTTTTCGGGTGTGGGCATTTTATAAAGGCAAACGAATACTTAATACAAAAAGGCAAAAAGCCGATAAATTGGAGCAGTTTATGAAATACGTTGTGATTTTAGGTGATGGCATGGCGGATTATCCGCAAAAATGTCTTAACGGCAAAACGCCACTTGAACTTGCAAGAAAAGAAAATATTGATAAGCTTTGTGCCCTTTCGGAGATAGGGCTATGTAGAACTGTGCCTATCGGGATGAAACCGGGGTCAGACGTTGCTAACCTCTCCGTTTTGGGGTATGACGTTAAAAAGTGCTATACGGGAAGGTCACCTTTAGAGGCGGCAAGTATCGGTATTTCCTTAAAGGATACTGACGTAACGCTTAGAGCAAACCTCGTTACCGTGTCTGATGAAGAAGAGTATAGTGAAAAAACTATGATAGACTATTCGGGGGGAGAGATTTCCACCGAAGAGGCAAAAGAACTTATAGAATACTTAGCAAAACAAATAAATAATGAAAAGGTTAAATTATACGCAGGTATAAGTTATCGTCACTGTTTGGTTGTTGATAACGGAATTCTTGCTGGCGACTTCACGCCTCCGCATGATATTACTGGAAAAAAGATTAAAGAATATTTGCCAAAAAGTGAAGTAGGGCTTTCTCATTTAGAGATTATGAAAAAATCTTACGACCTACTAAAAAGTCACCCGATAAACGTAGAAAGAATTAAAAAGGGTAAAAACCCCGCAAATTCCCTTTGGTTTTGGGGTGAAGGCACGAAACCTGTCTTAGAAAACTACGAGGAAAAGTTTGGCGTAAAAGGCGCAATGATTTCTGCTGTCGACTTACTAAAGGGTATAGGTAAGTTGTCGGGTATGGACGTTATTGAGGTAAAAGGCGCAACTGGTAATTATGACACCAACTTTAAAGGAAAGGCGGATGCTTGCTTAAAAGCGTTAGAGGGCGGTGCGGATTTTTGCTATATTCATATGGAAGCACCGGACGAGTGCGGACACCACGGCGATACCGACAAAAAGATTTTCTCAATAGAGCAAATCGATAAAGAAGTGGTTGGATATATTAAGAGAGAACTTGATAAAAAGGGTGAAGAATATTCTATATTAATTCTTCCTGACCACCCAACTCCCTTAAATATAATGACCCACGTAAGTGACCCCGTGCCATATATTCTTTATAGGAGTAACGACTTGAAAAATGGCCAACCCTCTTATACTGAAGAAAATGCTAAAAATTCAGGCGTGTTTATCGAAAGTGGCGAAGAGTTAATGAAAAAGTTTTTACAAAAATAAATAAAAAGCAAGCGAAAATTTCGCTTGCTTTTTTATTGTTTTATTACTATTTCTTATCTTCGGTGGTGTTATTGCTAAAAAATCTTGATTTTCCACAAGAAGAGCATACGGACGTAGTTGATTCGTTTGAAGAGTTACAATGTTTACATAGCCATTTTTGGGGTGGTTTGGTTTTTGTGTAGGCATCTACTAACCAAAAAGAAGGCAATCCAGCAAACCCTAATAGGCAGAAGAAAAAGGCGACCATTGCGTGCCAAAATGGGTGATTCCAATGCTTTTCGTAAGCTTTTTTGTGCACGTACTTTGCTATTAAAACGCTCCAAAGGATAATTATAGCAAAACCAAAAAACACAAGTAAAGCCAAAGACAAGTTGTCTAATTCAAGTTTTTCTAAAATATACAAGAAAAGTGTTAGCATTTTTTCTCCTTATTGTTATTATATCAGACTTGATAAGCCTTGTCAATTATGCTTAATCTCTAAAAAACGTTATTTTATAACAAAAAACACTACTAAAAGTTTGTTTCTATAAAGCATACCTTTATTTTTTTTCTCATATAGTTTTAGTGATAAAGAAAAAGGAGTAAAACTATGAACGAAAAATTACAATATGCTTCAATGTTGGAACTTCCAGTTAGTTCAAGCACTATCACCGTTAAACCTATTAAAAAGAAAAAGGTTAAAAAAAGAAAGGACTTAAGCCCTGAGGTTGTTAAGCAGGAACTTTTAGATAAAATTAATTCAGAGACGGTTGAATCCGCTAGCGAAACTGATGAAAACGGTCTATTGCCGGTTGCTGACTCTCTATTAGAAAAGGAGCAAGAGGCTATTATAGAGGAAACAAGCACGGCAACGGTAAGCAAAAAGGTGAAAAAGCCTTTTAAGTTTTCCGTGATAGGCGTTCAACTTGCGTTGGTGGTATTATTGATAGGCGTTATTGCGCTAACCAACGTGCTAAATGCCAACAGTGGGCTTAACGTGTTTATGAAGAGTTTATTTTCTCCCGCTCAAACTGTAAGTGCAGACCTTAGAGAGTTTAATTCCTTCGTGCCCGTTTTGGCGTTTGACGAAGAACTAATCCTTTCCGACGACGGAATCTTAACCGTTAGTGGTGAGGGTAGCGTATATTCTCCTTGTAACGGTGTAATCTCTATGGTTACGAGTAACGAGGATGGCAGTTTTACCGTAGAAATTGCGCACAGTGAAAACTTTTCCACTCGTATAGAGGGGCTAACTTATTTGTATCAAGCGGAGGGGGACACGGTTTATTCTAATATCCCCGTTGGATATATGAAAGACTTTGAAACGAGTTTTTGCTTTTTAGGTATTGACGGTGCGGTTATTACTGGTTACGAGGTGGTGGACGGAACCGTTATATGGGCGGTATAAAATTAAAAATACATCCGTTATTCTATCTTCTTGGACTTTACTATGCTTTTACGGGTAGAATATTTATCTTTATCGTATGCACCGTAACTGCCGTAGTTCACGAACTCGGGCATTCCATAGTGGCGGGGGAAAAAGGGTATAGGCTTAACAAAATTACGCTTATGCCCTTTGGTGCAGTGGTTACAGGGGATTTATCTGATTTAGATTTTAAGGACGAGATATCCATTGCCATTGCAGGGCCAATGATAAACCTTGCCGTTGCTGTATTTTTTATTGCCTTTTGGTGGATGTTTCCAGAAACGTACGCTTATACCGATTTGGCGGTGGAGTCATGCCTTTCTATGGCGCTTATTAACTGTATTCCCGCTTACCCTTTAGACGGGGGTAGGGTCTTATCCGCATTTTTATCCTTAAAAATTGGCAAAGAAAGGGCGCAAAAGGTTTGCAAATGTTTGGGTGTTGTTTTTGCCATTTTATTTTTAGGGCTTTTTGTTTTAACCGTATTTAATAAGGTTAATTTTTCCATATTGTTTTTTGCCTTATTTATTTTTAGTGGAGCAATTAACCGTGAAAGTGATATGGGCTACGTTAGGATTTATAACGGTGTAAGCGTAAAAAAACTCAAAAAAGGCGTTGTAGTTAAAAAAATCGCTATAGAAAAAAGTGTAACGGTAAAAAAACTTTTATCCATATTAGACGTTGACGCTATAAACGAAGTAGACCTATACGACGGAGAAAAAAAGGTTTACACTCTTTCGCAAGAAAAAATTAAAAAATTGATTGAAGAAGGAGAACTTAACTTATCGGTTGGTAAGCGTGTAGGTTTATAAAACAACAATATATGGTGGTAAAATTCACCTAAAAATACTAAATATTAACCACCAAAAATTATCTTATGAAAAAAAGTTTAAAATCGCAAAAAACACATAAAAAAACTTGACATAGTTTGCGTTATTTGATAAAATACATTAGCACTTCGAGTACGGGGTGTTAATTTTTTCATGTTCGGAAGGTGCTAAAATGGCTGCAAAGGGCAACAGAAATAAAATAACTTTAACTTGCACGGAATGTAAACAAAGAAACTACGATACGTTCAAAAACAAAAAGAACGATACCGAAAGACTTGAAATGCAAAAGTATTGCAAATTCTGCAAAAAGCATACCACTCATAAGGAAGCAAAATAATTTAAGTGTTTCCTTATTTCCCGTTGGGAATTTTTTTAGAGGTTTAAGTTATGGCAAAAAAGACTAACGCTGCACTTGGTAATTTCGCAGAAAATAGCGAAAATGCTAAACAGCAAAACAACGTTAAAAAGGTAAAGAAAAAGAGCGGTAAACCGGGCTTTTTTAAGAGAGTAGGTTCTAAGATTAAGGACGTATTTTCTGAACTTAAAAAAGTTTCGTGGCCCACGTTTGGTAAGGTTGTAAAACAAACTGGCGTGGTTTTAGTTGTCGTTCTTATTTTCCTTATCGTTATCACCGCTTTTGATACGGGTTTAACCGAACTCGTAAGGCTTTTTAATGGTAATTTCGGGGGCTAAAAATGTCTGTAGAACAAGCTAGATGGTACGTTATTCACACATACTCCGGTTACGAAGCAATGGTGAAGGACAGTTTGGAAAAACTCATTGAAAACAACAACTTGCAAGAAAACATCTTTGAAATTCAAATTCCTACCGAAGAGACTTTAGAAGAAAAGGCTAACGGTAAGAAAAAGATTGTTGAAAGAAGAAAGTTCCCTTGCTACGTTTTCTTAAAGATGATTTATTCAAACGACATATGGTATTTAGTTACCAACACCCGTGGCGTAACGGGTTTCGTAGGTCCTCAAGGTAGACCTCTTCCTTTGACTCAAGAGGAAGTTGAAAGAAACGGTCTTGAAACCTACAAAGGCGAGGTAGACTTCGTCGTTGGCGATACCGTTACTATTCTTAACGGTCCTTTAGAAGGTTTTGCCGGCAAGGTGCTTTCTATTAACGAGCAAGCGCAAAAGGCAAAGGTTAACGTTGAGATGTTCGGTAGAGCGACGGACGTTGAGGTAGACTTCGTTCAAGTTAAAAAAATCAACAATTCAATAGAAGAATCTGAAAATTAATATTAATTTAGTTACTAAACGGCAAAAGCCGAAAGTATAAAATGTGGGAGTTGCGGTTAAATTTTTACACTGGCGCAACGGTATTACCACTCATGGAGGAAATTTATTATGGCTAAGAAAGTTACAGCAATCGTAAAACTTCAATTGCCCGCAGGCAAGGCAACCCCCGGTCCACCCGTTGGTTCAACCTTAGGTCCACACGGAATCAATATTCCCGGATTTACCAAGGAATTCAATGCTAAAACTCAGGATCAGGCAGGCCTTATTATACCGGTTGTTATGACCATTTATCAGGACCGTTCTTTCACTTTCGTTTTGAAAACTCCGCCAGCACCCGTTCTTATTAAGAAGGCTTGCGGTATTGAGAGTGCAAGTGCTGCTCCTAACAAGACCAAGGTTGCAAAGATTACCAAGGCTCAGGTAGAAGAAATTGCAAAATTAAAGATGCCCGACCTTAACGCTAACACTTTAGAAGCGGCTGCTAGCATGATTGCTGGTACTGCAAGAAGTATGGGTGTAGAAGTAGTAGATTAGTATAGAAGTGGGAGGGGGTAACCCCGCACGTACCACGGGAGGTAAATTAAATGAAACACGGAAAAAAATATATTGATAGTGCAAAAACTATCGAAAGCAACAAACTTTACGAAATTGACGAAGCGGTTAAGGTGGTATTAGAAACCGCTAAAGCAAAGTTTGATGAAACTATTGAACTTCACGTTCGTTTGGGTGTTGACCCCAAGCAAGCAGACCAACAAGTTAGAGGCGTTATCGTTCTTCCCAACGGAACTGGTAAAGACGTTAAAGTTTTAGTTCTTGCTAAGGGCGAAAAGGCTGACCAAGCAAAGGCTGCAGGTGCAGACTTCGTTGGTGCTGAAGAAATGATTCAAAAAATTCAAACGGAAAACTGGTTTGATTACGACGTAATTATTACTACTCCTGACATGATGGGTTTAGTTGGTCGTATTGGTAAAATCTTAGGACCTAAAGGCTTAATGCCTAACCCCAAGTCAGGTACCGTTACTATGGACGTTGCTAAGGCAATTAAGGATACTAAAGCAGGTAAGGTTGAATATAGACTTGATAAAACTGCTATTATTCACTGCCCCATTGGTAAAAAGAGTTTCGGCGAAGAAAAAATCAAAGAAAACTACCAAGCACTTATGGAAGCAATCGTTAAAGCAAAACCTGCTGCTGCAAAAGGTACTTACGTTAAGAGCGTATCACTTGCAAGCACCATGGGCCCCGGCGTAAAAATTAACGCTAAAATTTAGTTGACAATATCGCTTTTGGGTGATATAATCAATTCGTTAAAAACTTAATAGCCCAAGACAGTAGGTGTTAATTTACCAAAAGGTAAAACCAACCGAGGCGAGATATTAAAGGCTAAATTTATTATGCCCTTGTATTCCGTTTTTGGTGTACGAGGGCTTTTTAATTCTTAAAAGGAGGTAGCAAAATGTCAGTAAATCAAGAAGCAAAGAAAGTAGTTGTAGAAGAAATTAAACAAAAAATTCAAGATTCAAAGTCTGTAGTTTTGGTTAAATTCAGTGGATTATCCGTTGCAGAAGATACCGAACTCAGAAGAGAATTTAGAAAAAACAACGTAGAATACAAAGTTTTGAAAAACACTCTCGTTAGACGTGCGTTTAATGACCTTGGAATTAAAGATTTCGACGAAGACCTTAATGGCCCAACGTCAGTAGCGTTCGGTGCGGACGAAACTAGTGCTGCAAAAGTTACTATGGATGCCGTTAAAAAATATAACGAAAAGGTTAGCGTTAAGAGTGCATATTTTGAAGAAAAGAGATTGGATGAAAACGGAGTTAAGGCTCTTGCATCAATCCCATCAAAACAACAACTCTACGCTATGCTCGCAAGTGCGTTACTTGGTGTTCCGAGAGCACTCGCTATTGCGCTTAATCAAGTTGCAGAAAAAAACGTTTAATCGTAAACAAATCAAATTAAAAATTAGTCATTATTAGGAGGAAAGAAAAATGGCAGATATTCAAAAAATGTTAGAAGAAATTAAAGGCATGACCGTTATGGAACTTAACGAACTCGTTAAAGCTATAGAAGAAGAATTTGGTGTAAGTGCTGCTGCATCTGTTGCAGTTGCTGCTGCTCCCGCTGAGGCTGCTCCCGCTGCTGAAGAAAAGACTGAATTCAAGGTAGTTCTTAAAGAAGTTGGCGCAAACAAGATTGGCGTTATCAAAGTTATTAAGGAAGTTACCGGCTTAGGTCTTGTTGAATCTAAGGCTCTTGCTGAAAACGGCAAAGTTATTAAGGAAAACGCAACCAAAGAAGAAGCTGATGCTATGCTTGCTAAATTTAAGGAAGCTGGCGCTACCGCTGTTGCTGAATAATTTCAAACTAAAAATCAAAAAAACCCGATTATCGGGTTTTTTTTGTTTTAAAATTTAATTGTTAATAGTAAAAGATAAATAATTTATTGACAAGTTAGGAAATAATTAGTAAAATAATAAAGTAGAAAATTATTCGGAGTGAAATATGAAAATTAAAAAGATATTTATTAATATCCTTGCGGTTATGATGATGGTTATTTCGGCTTTTTGTTTTACCGCATGTAAAGATATCGTTACTTTAGAAGTAAAATTTCAAGCATATGATTACCAAAACTCAAAGATGTATGAAGATGGGGAAATTACTTTAACTATTGACCTTTATCGTCATCTTGCGCAGGAAACGGTAGACAGCGTTATTAAAAACGTTAACGACGGTTTTTATAACGACGCAGTTGTTTATAAATTCAAATCGGCAAACACCAACCAATATATGATTGGTGACCTTAAGTATAACGAAAATGGTGAAATCGTTCAAACGGTTGCTCCTGAAATTAAGGGTGAGTTTGAATCTAACGGTGTTACCGGTTCTGACCTTGAATATTCAAAAGGTTACGTTGGTATTTGGAGAAGTTACTACGCTTGTGACGAGGGTATGTCCATTTCTTCTGAGGCAAGAAACTCTGGTAGGGCAACGTGGGTTCTTCCTACGCAAGTAAGCACCCTATATCAAGGAGAGATTTGCATATTTGGTAAAATGGATTTAGAAGATGAAGTTATCCAAAAAACTTATGAGACTTTTGAGGCAATTTTCTCTGAATCTGAAAGATACGTTGAATATCAAGTATATTACACCGGTACTTATGATGAAACCAAGGCGAATGAAAATTACGGTTTAACATTTAATATCACTTTGGCAGATGATTATGACGCTGACGAAATTGATAACCTTTTCAAGACCGACTCAAAATCTCAACATCTTAAAATCTACGATGCGCACGTGATTCAAGTTCCTGTAAAACTTACGAGCGGATTGCCTTCATTAAAACTTGCTTCTATAAGCGTAAAATAGGGAAAGACAAAACAGCTTCTTAGACTTAAGTGGCTGTTTTTGATATTATTTAAATTTAGGGAGAAGAAAAAATGTCCTTTCACGGAAAAACAAGTTTTCTAAAACTTCTTGATTTTAGTAGTCAAGAGATATCTGAATTGATAGATATATCAGCAAAATTAAAAAAAGAAAAAAAAGAGGGAGTTTTGCACCGTGTTTTAACCGGTAAAAACGTTGCCTTAATATTTGAAAAAAACTCTACCAGAACGAGATGTGCTTTTGAGGTAGCGTGTAACGATTTAGGTATGAACGCTGTATATTTAGACCCACAAGCATCTCAAATAGGTAAAAAGGAAAGTATTGCCGATACCGCAGCAGTTTTAGGTAGAATGTTTGACGGTATAGAATATAGAGGCTTTGGACAAGAAAGAGTGGAGGCTCTCGCGCAATATTCGGGCGTTCCCGTGTTTAACGGACTTACTAACGAATTTCACCCTACGCAAATTTTAGCGGACTTTTTAACCATAAAGGAAAAGTTTGGTAAACTTAAAGGAATTAAACTTGTTTATATGGGTGATGCGAGATATAATATGGGCAACTCACTAATGGTAGGATGCGCAAAAATGGGCATGCATTTTGTTGCGTGCGCGCCCGAAGAATATTATCCTGAAAAGTCTTTAAGGGACACTTGTTATGAAATTGCTAAAGATACTGGTGCAACCCTTACCTTTACCGACGATCTTGACGAGGCGCTTAAGGATGCCGACGTCGTTTATACAGACGTTTGGGTTTCTATGGGTGAGCCTGAGGAAAAATGGGAAAAGAGAATTAAAGACCTTCTTCCCTTTAAGGTTACTGACGAGGTTATGGCAAAAACTAAAAGCACGTCGGTATTTATGCATTGTTTACCTGCTTTTCATGATTTGGAAACAACGGTCGGTAAGGAAATTTTCGAAAAGTATGGCTTAGAGGGTATCGAGGTTGCCGACAGTGTATTTAGTAGCGAAAGGTCAATAGTTTTTGACCAAGCAGAAAATAGACTTCACACTATAAAAGCAGTTATGTACGCTTTTATGAAATAATTTTTTAAGGAATAGTTATGGACGCTTTTTTACCTATGTTTAAAAACGTTCTTTTGTTCGTGCTACTTGCAGTACCGGGATATATTCTTGTAAAAAGTAAGGCGTTAAAAGGAGAACAATCGGGCGTATTATCAAAACTTTTAATGACTGTTGGTATGCCTTTCTTAATCATATCAGGCACTCTTGGGATTGAGTTTACTAAGGACACTGTTTTTGGACTTATAATGAGTGCTGTTCTCAGTTCCGCTGTTATTTTTATTTGTTTTTTCTTAAGTTTATTTTTAACTAAAAAGGTTAGCAAGACGGACGAGGAATTTGAAATAAAGAAAAGGGGAATAATGCGTTTTGCACAAATTTTCTCTAACAACGGTTTCCTAGGATTGCCTTTAGCGCTTGCAATCGGTGTTAATCCAACTGTTTTTGCCTATCTTGTAGTAATAAACATTATTACAAACGTTATGCTTTACACTTTAGGTATTTATCTTGTATCGGCAGATAAAAACACTATAAATATAAAAAGCATTTTACTAAACCCCGTACTTATAGGTTTTGTAGTTGGTATAGTATTAAATCTTACGGGTGTTGCAACTGCGGTTGTGGAAATTAAAACCTTCTCCGACCACTTCAAAAACTTAGTAACACCTGTTTCTATGCTTATTTTAGGTATGAAAATGGGCGGAATTAAATTCAGCGTGTTGTTTTCTTCTGAAAAACTATATTGGGTGTCGGCAGTTAAACTTGTTTTAGTACCCATTTTGGCAGTTATAGTAACGTACTTAGTTTCTTTTGTGATAAGTTTTGATAAGGCGTTTATGATAGAGGCAATGTTTATTGCATTTGCAATGCCCACCGCAGGGCTTGCGACAGCATTTTCCGATAGATATAATGGCGATACTGAAAGTGCAGTAATATTTACTTTAGGAACGACCATATTGTCCATATTTACTATCCCTGTTTTATATTACTTAGTTAATTTATTTATAAACATTATATAATATAGTTAAGCCATCAATCAAAAATTTTGATTGATGGCTTTATTAATAGTTAAAAAAGGCATAATTTAATTCGCCCAATAATAATCTATAGTTGGGCGTTTTTTATTTTAAATAATTTAATAGGAAGTTAATCCTAATAGAAAATCAACAGAAACATCAAAAAAAACCGCCATATCTGCAAGCAACGTCAATGGTGGTTCTCTTTGGTCTTTTTCATAATGAAGATAGGTTACACTGTTAATTTCCAATGCGTCCGCAACTTGTTTTTGTGTTAAACCACGCTCTATGCGTAGTTCTTTCAGATTTTTTCCTAAAAATATTTTCATAATTTCCCCTAATTCATTTGACATAGTAACATTTTGGTAGTAAAATGTAGTACCAACTACCAAAATGGTAGTTTTATATTAAATGATTTTGTTAAAGAACAAATTTGGAAGTTTTGCACTAAGGCTTAACAATAAAATGAAAACTCGCAGGGCAGTGTAAAAAATGGATTTTAAGAAAACAATAAATCAAATATTCAATAAAAAAACAGCCCCTATATTTATTACAGCAATATTAACCATTACTGCAATTATTATTTTCTCTTGTTCGTTAAATAGAGTGGGTTTTTTTCGTGCCAATAAAGTGGAAATTAGCTTTAATGACGGAAAATCTTTAATGGAAAGCTCTACTATTTTATCGCCAGGAGAAACGTGGTCTAAACATGCTTCTATTGAAAACACGGGAAAAGGTTCAGTTTATTATAGGTTTTATTTAATAGATATGGAGGGTGAACTAAAGGATGATATTCAACTCTGCGTTATGCTCAACGGGAACGTTTGCTTTGAAGGGATGGCAACAGATTTTAATGCTAAAAACGCAGTAGTTTGTGATGAAGAACTTAAAAAGGGAGAAAAAGCAGATATATTAGTTGTTGTTTTTTTAAGTGATGATAATAGCGTTAATGATAAGAGCGCAAACTTTAGTTTTAATATAAAGGTAGATGCCGTTCAATCTAAAAACAATCCCGACAAGGTTTTTAATTAGAGGAAAGTAAGTGAATAAGAAAAAGGCAAAAAAAGTTTTATCAGTTATTAAGGATGTGTTTTCTTGGATAATAATCGTTGGTGCGCTACTCAGTACGGTTGTTACCGTAGTATTAGTAAGTTCTTCAAATAATAACGGATACGAAATTTTTGGACACAAATTTTATATAGCAAGAACGGATTCTATGTCTGCAACTGATTTTTCGGCGGGCGACTTGGTGATTTGCAAGTCGGTTGACGAGGCTGATTTAAAAGAAGGGGATATTATTACCTTTATTTCAAAGTCAGTAAAAAGTTACGGGCAAACAGTTACCCATAAGATTAGAAGAATTACTCAAGACGTAAACGGGGATAGAGCGTTTGTAACTTACGGAACTACTACGGGTGTGGACGACGAAGCACTTGCAACGGAAGTTTTAGGCAAATATACGGGAAAAATTAAAGGAGTAGGCAATTTTATAGTGTTTTCTAAAAAGCCTATAGGATACTTCTTATTAATATTTTTGCC
Source organism: Christensenellaceae bacterium (assembly GCA_045654365.1). GTDB lineage: Bacteria > Bacillota > Clostridia > Christensenellales > Borkfalkiaceae > UBA1259. Next base: position 106,883 of record JAZONF010000013.1, read on the forward strand.
ATTTGCAATTTTAATAACCACTCAGGCGGTAAATTGTGTAAGTCTTTTACGAAAGCAAAAAGATTAGCCTAAAATTTATTAAGGGATAGAGGATACAATAAGTGTGTTAACCATAAGCGTACAGGAAGGACGAGAGAGGAAATGGAAAACGAAAATAGATGTATTATATGTGGAGCAATTATTCCCGAAGGGATTTTAGTTTGCCCTATATGTGAAATGAAGTTGCAATCATATTCGGGTTCGTTAGAAACACCGAAGGAAGAATCTCAAGAATGGGAGAGTGTGTTCGGGGCAAGTTTACAAACTGAAAAATAAAACTTAAGCGAACATTACTTTTCATAAAAAAAGAAGTGAAAATTTTTACAAATATAAATAATACGGGTAACCGTTTTATGTGTTAGTCAACACAAAAAAATTTCAAGGAGGTTTAATTATGGCTAACAAAAAATCGTTAAAAAGCGCTATCATTGCAAGCGTTATTGCAATGGTGTTGTCTGTAACAACGTTATTTGGTACTACTTTTGCTTGGTTTACTGATTCTGTAACCAACACCAATAACATTATTAAGTCAGGCAACTTGGACGTTGAACTCTGGCACTGCAACTGCGTGGATGCATTGCCTATTGGCTTCGGTTACGTTGAAGCAAACGGAGAAGAAGTTAAGGGAGACACTAAGTTATTCTTAAACAAAGATGGCGAACAAATCCTTTGGGAACCAGGTGCACAAGCAGGCGAAACTTTCCGTATTAAGAATATGGGTTCACTTGCATTAAAGTATGAATTTAGAGTAAAATCTGCTTTCGAAACTGTAAGTGCAGACGGCAAAAAGTTATCTGATATATTAGGATTAGAAGCAATTCAATTCGAATATAACGAAAATGGAACGCCTTGCGCTCCTGAAAACGGAGTAAATTACGTAGGAACCTTTAAAGACGGTTACGTTATTGAAGGCACCTTACTTGCAGGCGAATCAGTTGATTACTGGATTGGTATTGACTGGACCCCAAGTGCAATCGACAACGAATATAACGTTGTTGGTGGTTTAAGCATGGTTTTAGCAATTGATTTAGTTGCAACCCAAACTACCGTAGAAAAGGACGGATTTAACGGAAGCGATTACGATTTAGGCGCAACCTTTATTGAAACCAAATATGCTTTCCCATCAGAAGATTTTGTTCTTCCTGAAAATGCTACCGAAAGCGAAACCTTAACTACTATTAGTGAAAGCCCTGTTTCAGTTGAAGTACCTGCTGCTTTATTAAACAAACTTAAAGAAAGTGGCGTAACTGAAATGAAGGTTGCTACCACTAAGCCACAAATTGACGTTAACAACAAAGTGGTTTCTTTTGAATCTGTTGAATTATTTGACCAAAACGGCAAAGTTATCGATTTAGATGCACTTAACCTTGGTGAAGAAGTTGAAGTAACTCTTCCTGTTGGCGGGGCGTTTAATGAAGGCGAACCTGTAGATGTTTACCACGATGGTGTAAAAACTACTACTGGTTACGTAAACGCTAACGGTGATGTTGTTTATGAAGTTGAACATTTCTGTGAAATTAAAGTTAAGGACGCTGAAGAAATGGTTTCAATTAACGGCAGATATGAAATTGGAAACTATAATCAACTTGTTGATTTCCAAAATAGAGTAAATGCTGGGGAAACTTTTAGCAGAAAGACCGTTGCTTTAGTTAACGATATTGACCTTGCTGGTGTAGAATGGACTCCTATCGGTAACTCAAGCAAGAGTTTCCAAGGCATTTTTGATGGTCAAAATCACACTATCAGCAACTTAAACTGTGTTAAAAACGGTGTAAGCAACGTTGGTTTATTCGGCTTTACTACTAACGGCGAAATCAAAAATTTAACTGTTGAAAACGCTAAGGTTGCAGGTCGTCTAAACGTTGGTGTTGTTGCTGGTACTCCATATACTTCAAAGTTTACTAACGTAACCGTAAAAGGTCACGTAGAAGTTGATGGTATGGCATACGTTGGTGGTGTAGGTGGTAAAAACGCATACGCTAACTGGGAAAACATTACGGTTGACGTTGATGAAACTTCTTACGTAAACGCTAACTCTGTTGAAAATGGCGTTGCATATCGTACATACGTAGGTGGCGTTATTGGTTTTATGGGTGAAGGCGGACACGTTTTCTCTAACGTTACTTCTAACATTGACGTTATCGGTTCTACTACCGACGTTGGTGGTATTACTGGTATCGCTCACTATGGTAACAAGTTTGAAAACGTTAAATGCAGTGGTGACGTAAAGATTACTAACGCACAAGAAGCAGATGAAGCAGAAGAAATTGGTGGTATTGCTGGTGTATGGCACAATGAAAACGGTACTACCGTAACTCTTGCTAACTGCGAATTCACTGGTACGTTATCAACCAATATGGAAGTTGACCTTAAAAACAACACCTTTACTGGTAAGTCATATCTTACAAATGGAACAGGAAAGTTGTTTGTAAATGGTTTAGTTGTTGTTTATACTGCAGACCAACTTGTGGAAGCATTAGAAAATAATAATGGAGTTCTTTTTGCAAACGATATCGAAATTAATCCTGCAAACATGAGCAACGCTTATGGTAAAACGGGCATTAACGTTAAAAACGGTCAAACTATCGATGGTAACGGCTATACTCTTGACATAAAGGGTGCAGGTGGCACTTGGGATAGTGGTATAAACACCACCGGAGGCATTATTAAAAATATTAAAGTTACCGGATCTTTCCGTGGTATCTTTATTAACCACAATAGCACTCACAGCGAAACAGTAGTTCTTGAAAACGTTATTATTGATGGTACTATCTATACTATCAGTTGTGACCAAGGTCTTTATCAAGGTCTTGTAGCAACTAACTGTACTTTCAACGGTTGGACTAGTTTTGCAAAAACCCTTGGTAATGCTAAGTTTATTGATTGCAATTTTGGTGAAGGTAACGGATATGCATACTGCCGTCCTTATGCAACTACTGAATTTATCGGCTGTACTTTTGAAGCAGGCTATACGGTTGACAAATCACAGGCAGAAGTTTCTTTTGAAAACTGCACCTTTGCAAAATAATCTATTAGTGCATAGAATGCTACAAATCTTGATAGCGAAAAAGTAATTGTAAGAGAATTAAAACAAAATTATATAAAAATTCTACTTTCTCCCCCTAAAAAAGTTTTAACTTTTTTAGGGGGGGGGGGTAGTTTTTTTTGGTAGGGCTTGGCTTCCCTTATCATATGTTCTTATTATCGCTAAGCCCTATCAATTTTTTAAAAGGAGAAGTGTAAATGAAAAAACAAGCAAAAATGAAAAGTGCAGTAATTACAAGTATTATTGCCATGTTATTATCTGTTGCTATGCTTTTTGGTACAACCTTTGCTTGGTTTACCGATTCTGTAACCAACACTAATAACATTATTAAAACTGGCAACTTAGACGTTGAACTTTATCATACTTCAAACAATTTAACTGAAGAAAAGGTTAAAGGTGCAACCAAATTATTCGTAGACGAAAACGGTGGACAAATTCTTTGGGAACCAGGTGCAGAATCTATTGAAGCATTCCGTATTGCAAACGAAGGTTCACTTGCATTAAAGTATGAATTTAGAGTTAAAGCAATAGCAAAGACTGCAAACGAAAAGGACAAGACTCTTGCAGACAAATTAACTATAAAGGTTGAAGGTGATGCAAGTTACGAAGCAGTTTTTAGCGAAGGTTACGTTGTTGAAAACAATCTTCACGCAAACGAAGAAGCAAACTATAAAGTAACTATTTCTTGGAAACAAGGCGCTGATGATAATCAATATGCTGACTTAAAGTTAGTAGTAGGTATTGAATTAGTTGCAACCCAATATTCATTTGAAAAAGATGGTAATGGCAATAGTTTCGATTCACTTGCAGAATATCCAAACGTATCACCTTACGTTGAAAAGGATAGTTCTAATACTGAAGCAACTGTTTTAGAAACAAAGGGCGAAAATGCAGTTAAGGCAGAAGTTCCAACAGGAATAATTAATGCTCTTCCAACTGAAGTAACGCAAATTGCTATAGTACATACCGAACCAATTAAAAAGGCTGATGAACTTTATTTTGAAGCAATTGAACTTATTGACCAAAATGGCGATGTTATTGATTTAGAAGCACTTGGTGTAAATGAAGAAGTTACGGTAACTCTTCCCGCCCAAAAAGTATTTGAAGAAAAGGAAACCGTTGCAATTTATCACGACGGCAAATTTGTTGTTTCGACAACTGTAGGTGCTAACGGTGTTATCGCTTATTCTACAAAGCATTTCTCTGAAGTTTTGGTTAAACCTATATCAAAGTGGGAGGGCGGAATTGATACTTCTTGGTATAATCCCGAAGCCCCTAAAACTGAATATACCTTTACAACCGCTGAACAAATTGGTGGACTTGCTGAACTATGTTCTGGAGACACCACTTTTGACGGTGTAACTTTTACGCTTGCAAGCGATATTGACCTTTACTGTGAAGATACTTCTGCAACTGCAGACGGAGACCCTGTAACCTTTAGACCTATTGGAGATCACTCTAAAAATGGAACGTTTGAAGGTACGTTTGACGGTAACGGACACACCATTTTTAATCTTTATCAAAACGGTTGGGACCTTGGTTATATGTGGGGCGTGTACGGTTCTTACGGATTATTTGGTAACGTAAACAACGCTACAATCAAGAATTTAACTATTGAAGGTTCTGAAAGTTATATCGAAGGTGGTGACACGTCTTTTGTAGCAGGAAGCGCTACGGGTATTTGCGTATTTGAAAACATTACCATTAAAAACAGTATTTCTGCGACCTATAATAACGGCAATGGTGGTATTATCGGTTGGTCAGGTGCAGGTAACTATACTTTCAAAGATATTACCATTGCAGAAGATTGCGTTCTTGCTGGACTTTGGGGCTCTTTTGATAGTTCTATTGGTGGTATAGTTGGACAAGCAGAACCAGGTGCAACCTATAATTTTGAAAACGTTGATATTGCTTGTCGTATAGACGCTTATAACGATTGTACTGCTTCTTACGACTATTACAATTATCGTATGTGCGGTATGTTAATCGGTCGTTGTGCTAAAACTACTACTATTGACGGAGCAAACTATCCCGATACTAGCAAATACAATATTACCTGTACCAACGTAACCGTTACTTATGGTGAATGGGCAAACTATCATTATTGCCGTGCTGAAGGTGCTAGAGCAAAACGTGTGGAAGCAGGATATTCATATGATGGAATTGCTGCTGATTATGACCATAGTGTTTGCACTGTACATGATATGGAATTAATTCCTTTTGATCAAGTAATTGGTGGTGACCAATATGCCGTTAAAGGTCTTAAGACATACGATGGTGTAGAAGTAATTTACAACAATAAATAATTATAATAAAAATCGCTTAAAAATACATTTAAGCGATTTTTTATATCTTTTTTATGCCCGAAATTTTTTTGTCTTGATAGGTAAAGGTAAAATATTCTACGCAATACTTATTTTCCGTTTGTTTATAAATTAACCCAACTTCTTTTTCTTCTCTAAAAAAGGGTGGTGGCATAATCCCTATATACTCACCGAAGAAGGAGGGGAGTTTATCTGCGTTTTCTAAGACGGTATCACTTAAATAGGGTTTAACGTTTCCGCCAACTAACAATTCTTCAAGCATTGCGTAGGGGACTAACATTTCATTTATATCGTAAACGGAAAGTTTCTTTTGCGCTTTTAAGGAGATTTTTTCCTTTTTTACCTCCTTATCAAGCGTAAGTTTTTCGGTTAGAACGTGTTTTGCCATATCGGGGAAGAAAGTAGTTGCCGTATAATCTTCTAAGCTAAATTCCGATGCCGAAAAGGATAGGCAATTAGTGGTGCACTCCTTTATTGAGTATACGTTAATAAATACTTTCTCGCCGTATAAAACAGTTAAAATATAATTACTATCGTTATAAAAGGGTAAAATTTCCGCACGCTCGAAAGGAAAAACAAAATTTTCCGTATATATTCCGTAAGCCGTTTCAATGGAAATCTTAAATCCATTTTCAGTAAAAAGTGTAACGAGGGCGTTTGGAAATTTTGCTTGAGAAATAATATTAAAATCTTTTTTTTCCGCTTTTGGCGTGTACTTTACTAAATATCCGCCCTTCATATCCGTTACCGAAAGAAAAGGGGGAGGAGAGGATAAGGTTTTATCGTCAACGAAAAAACCTATTGGTGACTGTAAAGAATTTACGGGACATATCTCAACAAAGCAAGAGGGCGACTCAATATCTATATACTTGACAGTGTTAAAAATCTGCCCGTAAAATATTCCGTTTAGTTTTATTACCGCTGGATGGGTGGAGGAAAAATAATAATACATTTATAAAATTTTATGTATAAAGTAACTTTATTATGTCAATAACCGTATAAAGAAAATTCGGGAGATGACATGTATGGAAAACTTATACGGATTTAAAAAAGAGGACGTTTTAGCACTCATTGACTTTTTAAAAGATAAAAAGGGTGAAAGTCTATCTTGCCTTTTTGAAAAGTACGCAAGATATTCTGGTAAGGCAAAGGGAACTATTAGAAATCTTTACTATACCATTTCAAAACTTTCTTTATCGGATAAGGCGTTTTGTGAAAAGTACTTAGATGGAAAGCCTATAACTGTAGAAGAAAGGGTGGAATTTTTGCCATGTCAAGAAAGGGCTTTACTAACGCAAATTATAAAAAAGAAAATGGACGGTTTTTCCGTTAGAAAGGCGGTCAAGGATTTGGCGTTAGGAGAGGAAAAACTTGCCCTTCGATATCAAAACAAATTTAGAAGTTTGCTAAAAACGAGCCCCAGTTTAGTAAAGGAAATAGTTTCTAACATAAAGGGAGCAAGTGATATGGATTTAGCGCTTTTTAAACGCTCCGCTAAACCCAAATTTAACGAAATGCAGGTTGCAAGGCTTAAAAAGGAAATTAATTCTTTGTTTGAAAGAACATTTATTGAATTAAAAAAAGAAAACGCTCTATTAAGAGAAGAACTCAGTGTAATTAAAGATAAAAACGCTAAACTTAGAAAACTGCTCTACGGAGAGGAAAAAACTAACGCCGTGGCAGAATATTTCTTATCGTCTGGGCAAAAAGAATTAATTCATTAAAAGGTAAAAAACAGTAAAAAGCAAAATGAAAAAAATTATTTTTTTACTACCTTTTTTTGTTTGACTAATATTAAAAAAAACATTATACTATAATTGCAACCAAAAAGGTTGCAATTTATTACGTTGGGTGAATAATGAAACTTTCTTCTAAAACTCATTACGGTTTGTTGGCTTGCAATATTCTTGCTAAAAACTATAATGATAGGCAAATTTCCGCAACGACTTTGGAAAATATGATAGCCGTTTCAGGGAAATATCTTGAAAAAATTATGAGGATGCTATCTAAGAGAAATATCGTTTGCGCCACGAGAGGGGTTAGCGGAGGATATTTTCTTGCAAGAGAGCCAAAAGATATTACGATAGGTGAAATCGTTAGGGCTTTAGAGGACGATATGGAGATTATAGAGTGCGTAAGTAAAGATGGAAAATGCAAGTGTTGTCCAACGAGTGGGGTGTGGAAAAAACTCTATGAGGGAATTAACGACTTGCTTGACTCTATGACCTTAAAACAAATGATAGACGGAGAATTAAGATAATGGTAAAAACACCTATATATTTTGACCATGCGGCAACAACGCCCGTAGATAAAAAAGTTTTAGAAAAAATGATTCCTTATTTTAGTGAAGTTTTCGGCAATGCAAATAGCCAACACGTTTTTGGGCGTGAGGCGGTAAAAGCCGTTGACGAGGCGAGAGACGGAATTGCTAAAATTATCGGTGCAAAGCCTAATGAAGTTTATTTTACTTCGGGTGGTACGGAGGCTGATAACTGGGCGCTTAGGGGTGTTGCTAGAGCGCATAAGGAAAAGGGAAAACATTTAATAATTAGCCCTATAGAACATGCAGCAATGCTTTCCACGGCAAAGGAATTAAAAAAGGAAGGCTTTGAAATAAGTTATATGCGAGTAGATAGCGAGGGGTTTATTGACCTTGAGCATCTAAAGAGTATCGTTAGAAAGGATACGATTTTTATCGGCTGTATGCTTGCTAATAACGAAGTGGGAACGATAGAACCTATTAAAGAAATTGCCCAAATCGCTCACTCGGTTGGAGCAGTTTGCTTTACTGATGCAGTGCAGGCGGCGGGAGTGCTTAAAATAGACGTTAAGGAACTTGGCGTAGATTTAATGAGTATGAGTTCTCATAAAATTTACGGACCTAAAGGCGTGGGCGCACTCTATATTAGGAACGGCTTGAAACTTGAAAGTATTGTTACGGGTGGACATCAAGAGCGTACCAAAAGGGGCGGAACTACCAACGTTGCAGGCATAGTAGGGTTTTACGAGGCGTTTAAGATTGCTAACGCAGAGATGGAAGAAAACGCTAAATACGTTTCCTCTCTAAGAGATAGGTTTATACAAAGAGTTTCTAACGAAATACCTTTTGTTAAACTTAACGGACCTAAGGACGGAAGCAAAAGACTTCCTGCAAACGCAGATTTTTCCTTTGATTATATCGAGGGAGAGTCAATACTTTTCTGTTTAGACCTTGCGGGGATTGCCGTTTCGTCTGGTTCTGCTTGTTCGTCAGGGTCACTTGAACCTTCTCACGTTTTGCTCTCTTTAGGAGTTCCGGAAGCACTTGCTCACGGCTCTATAAGGTTTTCTTTCGGAAAACACAATACGGTAGAGGAGATTGACTACGCAGTAGAAGAACTTAAAAATTCAGTAAATAAATTAAGGGAAATGTCCCCTTTATTTAACGCAAAGGAAGGAGAAATAAAAAATGTATAACGAAAAAGTAATAGAGGCTTTTAGAAACCCTAAAAACGTTGGTGAGATTGAAAATGCAGACGGTGTTGGCACTGTTGGTAACGCAAGTTGCGGTGACATCATGCAAATTTCATTAAAGATAGAAAACGACGTTATCGTTGACGCTAAGTTTAAGACTTTCGGTTGCACCGCTGCTATTGCAACGAGTTCAACCGCTACTGAAATGGTTAAGGGTTTAACTATTGAAGAGGCGTTAAAAATCACCAACAAAAAGGTTGTGGAAACACTTGGTGGGCTACCTGCCCAAAAATTGCACTGTTCCGTATTAGCCGAAGAGGGAATAAAAAAGGCTATTGAGGATTATCTTTCTAAAAAAGCGTAAAAGGGTATAATAAAATAAATACTTTCACATAATAATCCTATAAGGGGGATATTATGGACGAAAAGTTTTTAACGGGAATCGTTCTCGGTATGCTTGGCGGTGCAGTTTTGGTTACTAATTCAGTTAAGGCAAGACAAGCCGTTAAGGAAGGACAAGAAACGGTTAAGAAAAAGGTTGCCGAAATGAGCAAACCTAAAAAGAAATCACAATAAAAAAAGGGGTGAAAAATCCACCCCTTTTCTATTGAAAAAAACCTAAAGCCGTGGTATAATATCTATGTGGAAAGATATTTGTGTTTAGATATAGGTGATAAAAGAATAGGAATTGCCGTTTCAGACCCCTTTAACTCTTATTCACTTCCTGTATCCACCCTTTTTAGAAAAAACTTAAAAACAGACCTTGATAAAATTTCTGCAATCGCAAAGGAAAAATGTGTTACCAAAATGGTATGTGGGCTTCCCGTTAATTTTGACGGAACGCCGTCAATTCAAACGCAGAAAGCACTTTACTTTATAGAAAAGTTAAAGGAAATTTTAAGGATAGAAATAATCACGGTGGACGAGAGGTGTTCAACCTGTGAGGCGGAGGAGATTTTAATTTCTCAAGGCAAGAGTAGGGAAGAACGCAAGAGCGTTGTAGATAGTCTTGCTGCTGCAACTATACTTCAAAGTTACCTAAACGAAATAAATAAAAATGCAAAATAAAAGGAGATAAATTATGGAAAAGAAAGAAAAATGTACTTGTGGATGCGAACACGACGAAACTAAGACTTGTGATTGTGGCGAACACGATTGCGATTGCGGTTGTATGGATGAGGATATCGTAGAACTTTCTACTGACGATGGAAGAAAAATAAAATTCTTCTTTGTAGGCACTATTGAATATAAGGGCAAAATCTATTCTGCTTTTGAGCCTGCTGAAGAGATTGAAGGTATGTCTGAAGACGACCTTGTTATTTTTGAGGTTGCAGGGGACGACGAAGATACTGCAGAACTTATCCCTGTAGAGGACGACGGTCTTTTAGACGAAGTGTTTGAAGAGTTTTGCAGAGTTTTAGAAGAGGACGAACTTGCTGACGAGGCAATGAGTTTAGAACCCGACCAAGACTAAAAGCAGGGTAATTACGTTAAGCAATTTAACTAACTGAGATGAGAAAAGCACGATATTTTATCGTGCTTTTTTGTTGATTAAATATCTATATTATATTTTTCTTTTGCTATTTTATAAAAAAGTTCCCTTTTTTTTACGAATTCCTTATATAATTTTTTTTGTTTATCGTTAAGGGAAAACACCAAACTACATTCGGCGAGTTCCATTAAAACCATCGCCGATTCAAGGGTGCAGTTTTTTTCGTCTTGTGAACCTCTAATAAGGTCAAGAAGAAATTTTTTCAAATTTTTTTCTTCGTCTCTTTTCTTCATTATCAATCTTCCTTTAATAAAAAAGTGCGCAGTCAAAACCACGCACTGAAAAACGTAGCCCAGACTTTTGCTACAAAGTTTTACCCTCAATGGAATTTTTAGATAAAAAACCAGACATACGCTTTTACCGAAAAGTATGCCCATTAAGGGAATTATTAAACTTTGTAGCATAATTAGTATAACACATATAAATATTTTTATCAAGTGATATTTCAAATAAAAAACTCGGCTATGTGAATAGTCGAGTTTTTAAGTTATTTGCTTGCGAGTTTGATAACGTTTTTAACAATGGTGGTCGTGTTCTTTGTGATTATGTTCGTGATTATGGTTGCAATGCTCGTGCTTATGTCCGTGGTGGTGATGGTGGTGGCAATGACCTTGGCTCACGGTGATAGGATTACATTCTAAATCGTTACATTCTTCATCTTCACTTTCAAATTCTATCGTGGAGTGGGTGATACCGTGTTCTATAAGTTCTTCTTTTATAAGGTGTTTTAATTTAGCCGTATCACCGTTAGTAACTACGTGTAGCGTGGCAAAATTATTTTGCCCGTCCATACTCCAAACGTGAACATGGTGAACGTTTAAAACTCCGTCGATTTCGTTTAGGTGATTAACAATTTCTTTAACGCAAATACCGTTTGGAGTTTTTTCAAGAAACACGTCTATAGCCTCTTTCAAGGTAGATATTGCGTTTATAAAAATAAATATTGCAACACCTATAGACAAAATAGGGTCTAAAAGGGCAAAGTCGGTAAACTTCATAACTACTGCGCCAACTAATACTATTATCCAACCCAAAACGTCCTCAAGCATATGTAGGTTAACGGCTTTTTGGTTGAGCGATTCTTTTTCATGGGTAAAGAAGGCTGCAAGAAAGTTTACTGCCACTCCAATCACCGCAAAGATAATCATACCGTCATAATTTATAATGGTAGGGTTTAATATTTTTATAACTGCGTTATAAACTACTATGATAGAGCCAACGATTAAAATTCCCGTAGTTATCACGCTACCTAATACTGAGTACCTTGCGTATCCGTAACTATGCTTTTCGTCGGGACGTTTTTTACTTTTTCTTTCTAAAAAGAAAGAAGTGCCTATACCGATAGCGTCCCCTAAGTCGTGGACGGCATCAGATGCAATAGATACGCTACCCGTTATAATTCCACCTATAAATTCAAATATAGAAAAGAATAAGTTAAGTAAAAATGCAATTAAAATTTTTACGTGTGATTTCATGGCTTTAAGTCCTTTTACTTTAGTATTTTTCTTAAGATAGCAACCTGCAGTTTTTTTGGTAAACTTGATAAAAGCCTTAATAAAAAGTTTCTGTTTATATTATAAGTAAGTTTAGGCTTTTTAACTTTTAACGCTTTTTCTATCTTTATTGCTATCTTTGATGGGGAAATGGTTTTGTTTTCCACCGAATCTACAATCTTTTTAAATCTTTTTGCATTAACGGGGTACAGTTTAGTGCGTTTACAAAACCTTTCAAGTGCAGTGGTGGAAATGCCTATCATATCCGTTTTAACCGCTCCCGGTCTTACAACAGAGAGGGATATTCCTAAAAGGGATAACTCCACTCTTAAGGAGTGGGCGTAATTTTCAAGCGCAGTTTTAGTGATTGCATATAATCCCGTAAATGGCAAGGGGTCAAGGGGTGCAAGTTCACTTGAAACTATAATTATTCTACCGCCTTTTTTTAATAGGGGAAGAAAGGTTTTGTTAATTCTATACGCTCCGAAAAGATTTACGTTAAAAATTTTAATAAAATTTTCTTCTTCTATTTCAAGCAAAGAATCAAGGTTGTAAATTCCCGCTGTATGCACGATGGAATAAACTTCTTCAGTCAACTCGCTAATTTTATTAAAGGCGGTACGCACCGACTCTTCGTTCGTAACGTCACAATATATATAGTTTACCTCTTTAATGTCCGTTTCTTTTACGTCCAAGGCGAAAACGTTGTAATTTTTTGAAAGAAGGGCGCAAACGGCTTTTCCCATTCCACCCGACGCACCCGTTACTATAACGGTTTTTTTATTATTATTCATTTGTTTCCACCATAACGCAGGTTGCGGAAACGCAAATTCCCTCTTCTCTACCCACGAAACCAAGCCCCTCTAAGGTGGTTGCGCCTATTCCTATTTCGGCTATATCAATGTTTAATACGTCGGAAAGATTTTTACTAATAGTTGGGATATGCGGTAAAAGTTTAGGCTTTTGTGCCATTATCACCGCAGAAAGACTTTTAATTTTATAACCTACGCCTTTACAAAGTTCTATTACCCTTTTTAATAGGTCTATGCTGTTTGCTCCTTTATACCTTTCGTCAGTATCGGGGAAGTGGTAGCCTATATCTCTAAGCGCACATGCGGAAAGCATTGCGTCCATTATTGCGTGAGTTAAAACGTCTGCATCTGAATGTCCTAAAAGTCCTTTATCGTGGGGCAATTCAATCCCACCTAAAATCAACTTGCGGTTTTCCACTAACCTATGGCAATCAAACCCGTTTCCAACCTTACATAGTGGAAGAGTGTTAAGTAAAGTAAAATCTTCTGAAAAGGTGAGTTTAACGTTTTCATTGTCGCCGTCGTAGGTGCTTACCTTTCCGTAAAGGGAAGAGTAAACCTCCCCATCGTCATTATAGGTTTTGTTGCAATTATTATATGCATCTAAAAGTTTTATTCTGTCAAAACCTTGAGGCGTTTGAACAGCGTATAACCCGCTTTTACCTAAGTAATCTACTATTTTATTACTTTCAGATGAACAAATTGTATCTCTAACTGGAATTATTGGTACGGCACTTCCAAAAGTTACTGCCGTGTCAATACAATCTTTTATCATTTTTAAGGTTACAAAAGGTCTTGCTCCGTCGTGAATCAACACTACGTCGCCAGTGGCTTTTATTAGGGCATTTTTTACCGAGTCAGTTCTCGTTTTTCCGCCAAGGACAACTTCTACACCGCTTGGTAGGGTGGGGGAAACTTCGTTAATATCCCTTTCAGATAAAGTAACGATATACTGGTTTATTAACCCTGACTTTATAAATACCGAAAGTGTTTTTTGTAAAACAGTGCAACCTCCGGCGTCTATAAGTAGTTTGTTTTTTTGAAAACCTGCACGCTTACCTTCGCCTGCGCAGGCAAGAATTAATGTAACGTTCATTTTTATTCTCCAAGAATTTCGTAAAGACTATCTACTTGCTCTTTTTTAACCGTATCTTTTACGTCAAGAATTCTAAACTTCACCGCTCCACTAACAAACCCAACCTCGACTATATCGCCAATTTTGACTTGATAAGAAGGTTTTACTACTCTACCGTTCACGGAAATTCTCCCGCTAGAAGCCGCCTCTTGGGCAAGAGTTCTACGTTTTAATATTCTTGATACTTTTAAAAACTTATCTATTCTCATAACTACTCTTTTTGCTAAAACGGTGTCGAAAAACGCCGATTTTAGGGATATAAAAAAATAATTTTAAAATGTTTTATAAAACACTTGACAATCTTGACATAATGCGGTAACATTATAAAATGCATTATGATAGGTTATTATCGATATTTATCGCCTTTTTGCGGGTTTTTGATGGAAAAAAAGAGTTGAAAACGCAAGAATTTAGCAAATAAAGTTTGATTTTTAACCTTTAATTAGTTTACAAATTCAATTATACAACAAAAAATAGTTTTTGTAAACAGTGTAAAAAGATATTTTTTAATTTAAGGAGCGTGTTTTAATGACGAGAGTATTATCGGAAACCACATGTGGCAAAGTAAAGAGAAAATCGTTCTCTAAAATCAAAGATGCGATTGAACTTCCTTACCTTGTCAAAATCCAAAAGGACTCCTACGATGCTTTTATCCGTGAGGGTATAGGCGAAGTTTTGGAAGATTTTTCTCCCATTACCGACTATTCAGACCGTTTTGAATTGTACTTTTTGGACCATACACTTTCAGGTTCACCCAAGTACGACGAAAAAGAGTGTAGAGAAAGGGATGCTACTTACGCTCTCCCTTTAAGAGTTAAAGTAAGGCTTATAAATAAGGTTACGGACGAAGTTCTTGACAAAGAAGTGTTTATGGGCGACTTCCCGCTTATGACGGAGAACGGTGCGTTCATCATTAACGGTGCAGAACGTGTTATCGTTTCTCAACTCGTTCGTTCACCCGGCGTTTATAACGGTAAGCAAGTAGACAAATCCGGAAAAAATATTTATGATACGACCGTTATCCCTTCAAGGGGTGCATGGCTTGAATTTGAACAAGATTCTCAAGGTATACTTTGGGTTCACGTTGACCGTACGAGAAAACTTACCGGTACCGTTTTATTGAGAGCACTTGGCTTTGGTACTGACGACGCACTTAACGAACTTTTCGATGGCAACCAAATGATTAAGGCAACTGCTGAAAAGGATGTTGCTAAATCGGAAAGTGAAGGTTTAATTGAACTTTACCGTCGTTTACGTCCCGGTGAAATTCCTACCGAAGAAGCGGTAAAACAACATCTTAAAAATCTTTTCTTTGACGCAAGAAGATATGACCTTGCAAAAGTTGGTAGATATAAATTTAACAAACGCCTTCGTTTAGGCGAAAGAATCGTTGGCTTAAAAGCGTATGAGGACGTTATTAGTGCCGACGGTGAAGTTTTAGCTACCGCAGGACAAGTTATCTCTAAGTCTTTAGCAGAAGATATCCAAAATGCTGGCGTTAACGTATTCTATGCAGACGTTAACGGTAAAAAGCACAAGATGATTGCAAATAACGTAGTTGGCTTTAAGGACGTTACTGGTGTTGACCCCAGATATTTCGGGCTTCTTGATTTCGTTTATAATCCTTCTTTAGAGTTTTCTAAAAAGGTTGCGTCTATTGCAAAAGAAAGCGGTGTAGAGGCAACTGCTGATACTTTAAAAAAGGAAATTAATGCACTCTTCTATTTAGAAGACAAAAATATTCCCGTAGGCGAAGAAAAGCCCGAAGATAGAAAGAATGAAGAAAAAGCAACGGAAACGAGAAACAAGTTTGTTCGTGCTTGTCTTTCTTTCTGGAATATTATGGAAAGAGGAACGGAAACTCCTTTAACTGCTGAAGAGAAAAAGGATATTCGTCCCGTTCTTGATAAACTTAACCATAAGCACGTTACGGTTGACGATATCGTTGCGTCAGTTTCAGTAAACTTAGACTTAATTGAAGGGCTTAATTCAATCGACAATATCGACCACTTAGGAAATCGTCGTGTTCGTTCTGTTGGTGAACTTTTACAAAATCAATTCCGTATCGGTATTGCAAGACTTGAAAGAGTTATTAAAGAGAGAATGGCAACACAAGACCAAAAGGACGTTTCTCCCGAAGGTCTTATCAACGTTCGCCCCGTAAGTTCTGCTATAAAGGAATTCTTCGGTTCTTCACAATTATCACAATTTATGGACCAAACTAACCCCATTGCGGAACTTACTCACAAGAGAAAACTTTCTGCATTAGGACCTGGTGGTCTTAACAGAGATAGGGCAACCTTTGAAGTGCGTGACGTTCACCACTCTCACTACGGAAGAATTTGTCCTATCGAAACGCCTGAAGGACAAAACATCGGTCTTATTTCTTCACTTGCAGCGTACGCACAAGTAAACGAATTTGGTTTTATAGAATCTCCTTATAGAAAGGTTATTCATACCCTTGGAGAGGACGGTAAAATTATTACTGAGGTTACTGAACACGTTGATTATCTTACTGCAGATGAAGAAGATAAGTATATCGTTGCACAAGCTAACGAACCGTTAATTGATAACAAGTATTTCGTTAACGAACGTGTATCTTGCCGTTTCAAAGAGGCTATCACGGAAGACGCTCAAGAGAAGATGGACTATATGGACGTTTCTCCCAAGCAACTTATCTCCGTTGCTGCTGCACTTATTCCTTTCTTGGAAAACGACGATACCAACCGTGCCCTCATGGGTTCAAACATGCAACGTCAAGCAGTTCCTCTACTTTGCCCTGAAAACGCAATAGTTGCTACGGGTATTGAAAGACGTATCGCTTACGACTCCGGCGTTATGGTAAACGCTAAGGAGGCTGGCGTTGTTAAGAGTGTTGCAAGTGATAAAATCGTTGTTACTGAAGAAAACGGTTTAGATAGAGAATATAAACTTAAAAAGTTTGAAAGAAGTAACCAAGGCACTTGCCTCAATCAAAGACCTATCGTAGATAAAGGGGAGAAGATTGAAAAGGGTCAAACCTTAGCTGACGGTCCTTCCACCAGAAACGGCGAACTTGCTTTAGGTCGCAACATTATGGTTGGCTTTATGAGTTGGGAAGGCTACAACTACGAGGACGCTATACTTCTTTCCGAAAAACTCGTGCGTGAAGATATGTTCACTACTATCCATATTGAAGAGCACGAAATTGAAGCAAGAGATACTAGACTTGGTGAAGAAGAAATTACCAGAGATATTCCTAACGTTGGTGACGACGCACTTAAGGACCTTGATGAAGACGGTATCGTTAGAATCGGTGCGGAAGTTAACAGTGGCGATATTCTCGTTGGTAAGGTTACGCCTAAGGGCGAAACGGAACTTACTCCTGAAGAAAGACTACTTAGAGCAATCTTCGGTGAAAAGGCAAGAGAAGTTAGAGATACTTCACTTAAAGTTCCTCATGGTGAAGGCGGTATCGTAGTAGACGTTAAAATCTTTACGAGAGCAAATAAAGACGAACTTCCCCCAGGAGTAAATAAACTCGTTAGAGTTTACATTGCCCAAAAGCGTAAAATCTCCATCGGTGATAAGATGGCAGGCCGTCACGGAAACAAGGGTGTTATTTCGAGAATACTCCCCGAATCTGATATGCCCTTTATGGCAGACGGTACTCCCTTACAAATCGTACTTAACCCCCTCGGCGTTCCTTCACGTATGAATATCGGACAGGTATTAGAGGTGCACTTAGGTTTAGTTTGTAAGCAACTCGGCTGGAAGATTGCAACGCCCGTATTCGACGGTGCGTCTGAAAGCGACATTAAAGAATTACTTAAAGACAACAATATAGTTAACCCCGACGGCGAGGTAGACGGTAAGATTCAACTTTACGACGGAAGAACGGGTGAACCTTTTGAAAATAGGGTTACCGTAGGTCAAATGTACATGATTAAACTTCACCACCTCGTTGACGATAAGATTCACGCAAGGTCAACCGGTCCTTACAGTTTAGTTACCCAACAACCTTTGGGTGGTAAAGCACAGTTCGGTGGACAGAGATTCGGTGAAATGGAAATTTGGGCACTCGAAGCATACGGTGCTGCACACATTTTACAAGAAATTCTTACCGTTAAGTCTGACGATATCGTAGGCCGTGTTAAAACTTACGAATCTATCGTTAAGGGAACTAACATCTCAGAACCTGGTATTCCTGAAGCATTTAAGGTGCTCTTAAAGGAATTACAGTCACTTGCTTTAGATATGAAAGTTCTTACCGAAAACAAAGAAGAACTTGCTATCAAGGACCTTATCGAAAGTGATATTGACGACCTTCCTGCGTTCAGAGAAAGAGATAATAAAGAAGAAGTTTCTATTGAAGATATCAATGCAGAAGATATTGGTGAAACTGTATTTGAGGGAACTGAAGAGGTTGACCTTGATGACTTTGAGTTTAACGCTAAAGATATGTTTGAGGACGAGGACGACGAGATTGATACTACTATTCCTGATGCAAGCGACCTCGACGATTTAGACGATTTAGACGATATCGAAGTGTTTGACGAAGAATAAGGAGGGAGAAATAAATGTTTGAACTTAACAATTTTGATTCAATACAGATAGGAGTTGCATCTCCCGAAAAAATTAGAGAGTGGTCTTATGGTGAGGTTACCAAGCCTGAAACCATTAACTATAGAACTCAAAAACCAGAAATGGGCGGTCTTTTCTGTGAAAGAATTTTTGGACCAACCAAAGACTGGGAGTGCCATTGCGGAAAGTATAAACGTATCCGTTATAAAGGCGTAATTTGTGACAAGTGTGGCGTAGAAGTTACTAAATCTAAAGTTCGTCGTGACCGTATGGGACACATTGAACTTGCCGCACCCGTTTCACACATTTGGTATTTTAAGGGCGTTCCCTCAAGAATCGGCTTGATGCTTGATATTAGCCCCAAAGCGTTGGAGCAAGTACTCTATTTTGCAAGTCATATCGTGTTAGACCCTGGTAACGTTGAAGAACTTTCTTATAAGCAAGTTATCAACGATAGGGAAAAGATTGAACTTGAAGAAAAGTACGGCTACGGTGCTTTCAAAACGGGTATGGGCGCAGAGGCTATTAAAGAACTTTTAATGGCTATCGATATCGAAAAGGAAAGCGCAGAAGCTAAGAAAATCATTGAGGAAAACGTTTCCGGTCAAAGAAGAATTCGTGCGGTAAAACGTATCGAAATTATCGAATCTTTCAGAAAAAGCGGAAACCGTCCTGAATGGATGATTTTAGACGTTCTTCCCGTTATTCCTCCCGAACTCCGTCCTATGGTTCAACTTGACGGTGGTAGGTTTGCAACCTCCGACCTCAACGACCTTTATAGAAGAGTTATTAATAGAAATAACAGACTTAAAAAACTTATGGAACTCGGTGCTCCCGAGATTATTATAAGAAACGAAAAGCGTATGCTCCAAGAGGCTGTTGACGCACTTATCGACAACGGTAGAAGGGGCAAGGCTATCAGCGGTGCGGGAAATAGAGAACTTAAATCTCTTTCCGGTATGCTCCGTGGTAAACAAGGTAGATTCCGTCAAAACCTTCTTGGTAAACGTGTAGACTATTCCGGTCGTTCAGTTATCGTAGTTGGTCCTGAACTTAAACTCTATCAATGTGGTTTACCTAAGGAAATGGCAATCGAACTCTTCAAGCCTTTCGTTATGAAAAAGCTTGTTGAAAACAACATCTGCCACAATATTAAAAACGCAAAACGTACTGTAGAAAAGGCAAAGACGGTTGTGTGGGACGTTCTTGAGGACGTTATTAAGGATCACCCCGTATTATTAAACCGTGCGCCTACCCTTCACAGACTTTCAATCCAAGCATTTGAGCCCGTTCTTATCGAAGGTAGAGCAATTAAACTTCACCCGCTCGTTTGTGGTGCGTTCAACGCCGACTTCGACGGTGACCAAATGGCTGTTCACGTACCTCTTTCAGTAGAAGCTCAAGCAGAAGCAAGATTCTTAATGCTTGCATCTAACAACATCTTAAAACTTTCTGATGGTAAGCCCGTTATGAGTCCTACTCAAGATATGGTTATGGGTTCATACTACCTTACTCTTCTCCGCCACAAAATAGGCGAAAGATATAATGAAAAGGGTAGACAAGACGATAAGGGTGTATTGTACGGCGTTCCCGAGTATACCGTTTCTTACTCTTCACCCGAAGAGGCAATCATGGCATATCAAACGGGAAAAATCGGATTGCAAGACGAAATTATCGTTAGACGTGAAATGGAAGCCAACGGTGAAAAAATCTCAGGAAGAGTTAAGACTTCAGTTGGTAAAATCATCTTTAACGAAGCAATCCCTCAAGACCTTGGATTCGTTTCAAGAGAAACTAAGGAAGACCTCTTAAAATACGAAATCGATAAACTCGTAGGTAAGAAAGACCTTCAAAAAATCGTTGGCGCTTGCTTTAAGCGACACGGTGCAAGTTGCGCTGCAGACGTTCTTGATAGGGTAAAGGCTTTAGGATTTAAGTATTCAACCGTTGGCGCAATCACCACCAGCGTATTCGATATGCATATGCCTAAGGATAAAGCAACTATTTTAAGAGAGGCTGAACAACACGTATTAAAGGTTGAAAACCTCTTCAAAAAGGGCTTTATCACTGATGACGAAAGATACAAAAAGGTAGTTTCTATCTGGAAAAAAGCAACTGACGACGTTACCGATAAGCTTATGGATTCACTTGACGAATTCAACCCCATCTTAATGATGGCAAATTCAGGTGCCCGTGGTTCAAAAGACCAAATTAAACAGCTTGCAGGTATGCGTGGTCTTATGACTGACCCGAACGGTAAAACTATTGAAGTTCCCGTTAAATCTTGTTTCCGTGAAGGACTTTCCGTTCTCGAATACTTTATTTCATCTCACGGTGGACGTAAAGGTCTTGCCGATACGGCTCTTAAGACGGCTGACTCCGGTTATTTAACCCGTCGTTTAGTTGACGTTTCGCAAGAAGTTATCATTAAAGAGGACGACTGTTTTGCTGAACTTGGTGAAAAGCCTAAGGGTGTTAAAGTTCGTGCAATCACCGGCACTAAGGGCGAAGTTATCGAAGGATTAAAGGATAGAATTGCAGGAAGATTTGTAGTTAGCGACGTAATTAACCCCAAAACGGGCGAAGTTATGGTAAACGCAAACGAAATGATTTCCGAAGATATGGCTGATGAAATCGTTAAAGCAGGCATTGAGGAAGTGGAAATCAGAAGTATCTTTACTTGTAAGTCTAAAACTGGTGTTTGTGCTAAGTGTTACGGTAAAAACATGTCCAACAACAACCCCGTTCAAGTTGGTGAGGCAGTTGGTATTATTGCCGCTCAATCTATCGGTGAACCTGGTACTCAACTTACCATGCGTACCTTCCACACTGGTGGTATCGCAAGTACGGGTGACATCACTCAAGGTTTGCCAAGAGTTGAAGAGTTGTTTGAGGCAAGAAAGCCAAAACACGCAGCAATCGTTTGTATGGAAAGCGGTATCGTTTCTATCGAAGAAAAGGATAAGATTATCCACGTTATCGTTAAGACGGACGACGGCGAAAACAAAGACTACGTTGTTCCCTTTGGAACGGGCGTAATCGTTAAAGACGGTGAGAGGGTAGAACCCGGTTCAATTTTGACCAACGGTTCAGTATTCCCACAAGATATCTTAAAGACCAAAGGTCCGAAAGGCGTTCAAGACTATATTCTTCGTGAAATTCAAAGCGTATATCGTTCACAAGGTGTTGATATCAACGATAAACACGTTGAAATTATCGTTCGTCAAATGATGAAAAAAGTTCAAGTCGAAAATCCTGGAGATACGGAAATTCTTCCTGGTGAAAAACTTGACCTCTACAAGTTTGAAGAAGAAACGGTTAACGCACTTGAAAACGGTAAGCGTCCCCCCGTTGGTAAGAGAATTCTTCTCGGTATTACCAAGGCTGCGCTCGCTAAGGATAGTTTCCTTTCCGCAGCGTCATTCCAAGAAACGGCAAGAGTTCTTACCGAGGCTGCAATCAAGAATAAAGTTGACCCGCTTATCGGCTTAAAAGAAAACGTTATTATAGGTAAACTTATCCCCGCAGGTACGGGTATAAGAGACTATAAAAACGTTTCACCCCAAACGGTAATTCAAAGACAAACTGAATCAGCCGAATAAATGGTAAAAATTTCGGCGCAAAGTGTAAAAAGAGTAAATTTTAATTGACTATTTGCGCCGAAAATGATAAAATAATAAATCGGTGGATATATAATATTCAACCACAAAAACGTTTCAAAAACGGTTCCGAATCCGTTTTCCGAATAACCGAAAAAATTAAAGGAGGAGTACTATGCCAACAATTCAACAGTTAATCAGACAGGGTAGAAAGAAAATTACTTATAAGAGTAAATCCCCGGCTCTTGAGGAATGTCCTCAAAGAAGAGGCGTTTGTCTTACCGTAACCACGACTACCCCTAAAAAGCCTAACTCAGCACTTCGTAAAATTGCCAGAGTAAGACTTACTAACAAGGCGGAAGGTATCGTATATATTCCCGGAGAAGGTCACAATCTTCAGGAACACAGCTCGGTACTTATTCGTGGCGGAAGAGTTAAAGACCTTCCCGGCGTAAGATATCATATCATACGTGGCGCATTAGATACTGCTGGCGTTGCAAAACGTAGACAGTCAAGATCTTTATACGGCGCAAAAAGACCTAAATAGTTTTAAGTATTTAGAATTATTACGGTACACCTACTTATAATCGGAAAATTCGGAAAATATAACCCGATTTGGTAGGCAGTATGCCAAAAGGCAGAAGATTCGCTACCCTAAGTTAGGGCAAGTGATAGCTGTACTAAAACTAAGGGTTTACCCTTAATGCGTGAAAACGCAAAAATATTAAAGGAGGATTCAAATTATGCCAAGAAGAGGCAATCTCGCTAAAAGAGACGTTTTGCCAGATCCCGTGTATAATGACAAGGTTGTAACTAAACTCATCAACCAAGTTATGTTGGACGGCAAGAAAGGAATAGCACAAGGCATTGTTTACGATGCTTTCGCTCAAGCTAGCGAAAAAGTTGGACAAGAGCCTAAAGAAATGTTCGTTCAAGCATTAGGCAATATTATGCCTATGGTTGAAGTTAAAGCAAGAAGAGTAGGTGGTGCTAACTATCAAGTACCTATCGAAATCCGTGCTGACAGAAGACAAACGCTCGCAATCCGTTGGTTAGTTGCAGCAGCAAGAAAGAGAGGCGAAAGAGAAATGAGCGCTCGTCTTGCTGGTGAACTCGTTGATGCATTCAACAACACCGGAAGCGCAGTTAAGAAGAAGGAAGATACTCATAGAATGGCTGAAGCTAATAAGGCTTTCGCTCATTACAGATTCTAATTTGGGAGAGAAATTATGTCTAAGAAAATTGATTTAACAACCACTAGAAACATAGGCATAATGGCACACATTGACGCTGGTAAAACCACCACTACCGAAAGAATTTTGTTTTACACCGGTAAGGTTCACAAAGTAGGTGAAACTCACGACGGTGGCGCAACCATGGACTGGATGGCGCAAGAACAAGAACGTGGTATTACCATCACGAGTGCTGCTACAACCTGTTTCTGGAAAGATCACAGAATTAACATTATCGATACTCCCGGACACGTTGACTTCACTATCGAAGTTGAAAGATCACTCCGTGTATTAGACGGTGCTGTTGCAACCTTCTGTGCAAAGGGTGGTGTTGAACCTCAAAGTGAAACGGTATGGAGACAAGCTGATAAGTATAAAGTTCCCCGTATCGCATACGTTAACAAAATGGACGTTAATGGTGCAAACTTCTTTGGTGCAATCGATATGATGCATGAAAGACTTCACACCAACGCTCTCCCAATCACTTTACCAATCGGTAAAGAAGACACCTTTAAGGGTGTAATTGATATTATTACCAGACAAGCATTCATTTATCTTGATGACATGGGTAAGGAAATTGAAGTTACCGATGTTCCTGCAGATATGGTTGATATGGTAGAAGAGTACAGAGAAAAAATCGTTGAACTCGCTGCTGAATCAGACGATGCTTTAATGGAAAAGTTCTTTGAAGAGGGCGACCTTTCTATTGAAGAAATCAAAAAGGGCTTACGTGTTGCAACTCTCGCAATGAAAGTTACTCCCGTACTTTGTGGTTCTTCTTATAGAAACAAGGGAGTTCAAAACGTTCTCGACGCAATCGTTGATTACTTACCAAGCCCAATAGACGTTGGCACTACTTTTGGTACTGACCCAGATACCGATGCGGAAGTTAAGAGAGAGCCTGACGTAGAAGAACCTTTCTGCGGTCTTGCATTTAAGATTATGACTGACCCATTCGTTGGTAAGTTAGCATTCTTTAGAGCATATTCAGGTACGCTTAAAACTGGTTCCTACATTTACAACAGTGTAAAGGGTAAGAAGGAAAGAATTGGTCGTATTCTCCGTATGCACGCTAACCACAGAGAAGAGGTTGAAGAAGTTACTGCTGGTGAAATTTGCGCAATCGTAGGTCTTAAGGATACCACCACTGGTGATACTCTTTGTGATGAAAATAAACCCATCATTTTAGAAAAGATGGAATTCCCAGACCCCGTTATTCAAATTGCAATTGAGCCAAAAACCAAGGCTGGTCAAGAAAAGATGGGCTTTGCTCTTGCAAAACTTGCTGAAGAAGACCCCTCTTTCAAAACTTATACCGACCCCGATACTGCACAAACTATTATCGCAGGTATGGGTGAATTACACCTTGAAATTATCGTTGATAGATTGCTCCGTGAATTCAGAGTAGAGGCAAACGTTGGTAAGCCACAAGTTGCTTATAAAGAAACCATCCGTCAAGCTGTTGAAGCTGAAGGTAAGTTCGTTCGTCAAAGTGGTGGTCACGGTCAATACGGTCACTGTAAGATTCGTTTAGAGCCTCAAGAAGCAGGTAAAGGATATGAATTTATTGACGAAACCGTTGGTGGTTCTATTCCAAAAGAGTTTATTCAACCTGTTAACAAAGGTATTCAAGAAGCTGCAAGAAACGGTATCTTAGCAGGCTACGAAGTTGTTGACTTTAAGGTAACCGTTTACGACGGAAGTTATCACGACGTTGACTCTTCAGAAATGGCGTTCAAAATTGCTGGTTCTATGGCTCTTAAAGATGGTCTTGCAAAAGCAAAGAGTGTTCTTTTAGAACCTATGATGAAAGTAGAAATCGTAACTCCCGACAATTATTTTGGTGACCTTATGGGTAACGTAACCGCTCGTCGTGGTATTATCCAAGGAACTGAAGATAGAAACGGTGTTAAGGTTATCGACGCACATATTCCGCTTTCCGAAATGTTCGGATATGCAACTGATTTAAGAAGTAGAACGCAGGGTAGAGGTAACTACACAATGCAGTTCAGCCACTACGCAGAAGTACCTAAGTCAGTAGCGGAAAAGATAATCGGTAAAAAAGCATAATTAGTAAATTTATTCTTGACAATTGTACTTTTTTATTGTAAAATAAACCTATATTTAATAAAAAAATTAAAAAACATTATCAATTTGAAATTTTGGAGGAAAAAATAATGGCAAAGGCTAAATTTGACAGAAGCAAACCGCATATTAACATCGGTACCATCGGTCACGTTGACCACGGTAAGACTACTCTTACTGCAGCTATCACTATGACCTTATCTTCACTCGGTAACGCTCAAAAAATGAGATATGATGAAATCGATAAGGCACCTGAAGAAAAGGCTCGTGGTATCACGATTAACACTTCACACGTTGAATATCAAACTGAAAACCGTCACTATGCACACGTTGACTGCCCCGGACACGCTGACTACGTTAAGAACATGATCACCGGTGCTGCTCAAATGGACGGCGCAATCTTAGTTGTTGCTGCTACCGACGGTCCTATGCCCCAAACTAGAGAACACATCCTTCTTGCTCGTCAAGTAGGCGTTCCCTATATCGTAGTATTCATGAACAAATGTGACCAACTTGACGATCCTGAACTTTTAGAGCTCGTTGAAATGGAAATTAGAGAACTTCTCTCTGAATATGGTTTCCCTGGAGACGATACCCCCATCATCAAGGGTTCTGCTCTTAAAGCATTAGAATATGCTCAAGCTGACCACTCTGCTGATGAAATCAAAGCAAGTGCAGAATGTGCTCCTATCTTCGAACTTATGGATAGCGTAGATAGTTACATTCCTAACCCCGAAAGAGACGAAGCTAAACCCTTCCTTCTCCCTGTAGAAGACGTATTCACCATTTCTGGTCGTGGTACCGTTGCTACTGGTAGAGTAGAAAGAGGTGTTGCACACGTTAACGATCCTGCTGAAATCGTTGGCTTAAAAGAAGAAAGTAAGAACACTGTTATTACTGGTCTTGAAATGTTCAGAAAACTTCTTGATTCTGCTCAAGCAGGTGACAACGTTGGTGCTCTTCTCCGTGGTGTTGACAAGAAAGAAATCGAAAGAGGACAAGTTATTGCTAAACCCGGTTCAGTTAAACCTTACACCAAGTTCGTTGGTCAAGTTTACGTATTGAACAAGGATGAAGGTGGACGTCATACTCCTTTCTTCAACAACTATCGTCCTCAATTCTATTTCAGAACTACCGACGTTACCGGTTCTATCAAACTTCCCGAAGGCGTAGAAATGGTTATGCCTGGTGACAACATCGAAATGACTGTTGAACTCATCACTCCTATCGCTATGGAAGAAGGTCTCCGTTTCGCTATCCGTGAAGGCGGAAGAACCGTAGGTTCAGGCGTTGTTGCTAAAATTCTTGGTTAATTTTAGTTAACAAATAAAAACAATATTAAAAGCACGACTTAAAGTCGTGCTTTTTTTTGTTATAGGTGTTGCACTTAATAGTATAATCTACTTCTAATTAAAAAAACACCTTGCTAAGTAGCAAGGTGTTTTAATATTTTAGATTAGAATAAATCTTTATATGCTTTACCAAATTTGAAAGCGGGAGCTTTAGATGCGGCAATTTTAATTTTTTCGCCAGTTTTAGGATTGATGCCTTCTCTAGCGGGTTTAGACTTAACTTCAAAAGTACCAAAGCCAGAAATTTGTACGCTTTCACCTGCTTTTAAGCTATCGGTAATTGCGCCAATACATCCCTCTAACGCTTCACCAGCCTCTTTTAGTGTAATGCCACATTTGTTTGCAATTGCTCTTACTAATTCTTTCTTATTCATTTTCCTCAAACCTCCATAGTTTTATGTTATTATTATACCATAATATAATATAATTTCAAGGGTTTTTTTAAAAAAAGTGCCATTTTTTGCAAAAAAATGTTAAAAAAACGCCAAAAACACGCATTTTTAAAATTTCGCCTTGACTTTTTTTTGTTTTTGTTTTACTATTTATAA
Source organism: Christensenellaceae bacterium (assembly GCA_045654365.1). Lineage (GTDB taxonomy): Bacteria > Bacillota > Clostridia > Christensenellales > Borkfalkiaceae > UBA1259. Next base: position 134,116 of record JAZONF010000013.1, read on the forward strand.
AGGTCTATGAAAAACGTTAAAGAAATTGTATCTAACCTCAACAAAATATCTTCACAAAATTTTACCGTTGTAGGTAGTACGGAATTTTATTTTGGGAATACCGTATCTTCAGTGAAAAAAATTGTTTTTAAGCTTATTCCGTTTGGCGTGGTAATTTTTTTATGTGACGAAAAGGATTATTTATCCAAAATAAAACCTGTTGAAGATGCTTTAACGGAAAAGGGTATAAAAGTAGTTGTTATATCTAATCCTACGTTAGAAAAGATGATAGATGTTCCTGAAAATGCAAGGATGATAATATCTTTTTCTAACGAATTTTTTAATATTGCGGGTAGAATTGCTACGGAAAAAAATTTATATTCCTTATTCGTTATAGATAAATTTAATTTTGACAATACCCTAAACTCCTATTTTGAAGTAGAGGAAAATGGGAAGAGGAAGAAACTTCGCTTAGATTTTGATAGGCGTATATTGCTTGACGTAGAAAGTATAATTGACGACGAGGTTGGGTGTGCAGAAGAGTTTGCCTTTGTAATGAGCAAACTTATTTCCTTGGTGGATTATCGTATATTTGGGATAATCACTCAAACACCCACGAATAAAACAGCATATAGTATTATTAAAAGTGCGGTAGAAGAAACCTATTCACTTTTATCGGAAAAAAGAGAGGACTATCTTTTAACTTTAATAGAAAACGCAATTAAAATTAGGCTTGCAGATGCTATTACCCTTGGTTGTCTTTATAAAAATAGCGCACCCGACATTTGCGCTAAATTACACAGTGATAGAAATTCCGTACTGTTTTACGCAAAGAGAATTGCAAAAATTTATACGCTTGCTTTTTCTTCTGAATTTGACGGTGTTGATGCGCCCGATTATCTTGAAAGGGCGGAAACGTTATCTAAATATGAGAGTTCAAGTGAAGTAGATTTTTCTAAATGGTTAATTTATCAAAGCAGACTTTGCCAAGAAAAACAAAAGGAAATCGCTATCGTAAAGGAACTTTTATTTAGCGAAACTTTTAATTACCTAAACATTTTTGATTTAGTGGAAAAAACTTACGTTGCGCTTGGCGGAAAAAAAATTGCACCAAACGATGACTTTATAAAAATCAGCGGTGACTTTTTTGAAACCTTTAACGGTATGACGTTAGTTAGAGATTGTGGTGTGGCGGAATTTTTATAATACCCTTTTACGAATAAAACATTTAAAATGTGTCAATAACTCTTCTTGAAAAACAAGGAGAGTTTTTTTATGCAAAAAATTTACGCCTTTATTATTATAATTTCATCAATGATGTTGATAGTTTTCGGGGCGATTATAAACTCCTCAACCTATTTTGATGAATATAGCGGTGTTTACGAGGTTTATTTATCTTCAAATTCGTCAAAAGCAAAAATTGTAAGTGTGGACAAGCGTAAGGCAAGCTCTATTGTTTGCAAGACTGGTGAGGCAATTTTTATTGAAAATAGCGAGTTAGACGCATATGAAATTTTTGATGATTTCCAGGCAAAACTGATTTTTGTTGAGAAAACTGACGAGGGGATTAGTTATTACGGCTATTCACAAGAGATTAAGTTTCAAAAGAGGATAAACGGAAAGGATATAAATATACAGGTTTTCCAAGGAAATAAGGGAATCAAAATCGGTCTGCCTATAATTTACGGCAGTTTTTAAGTTTAAGGTATAAAAAAATTTTTTTAGTTAATAATCTATATGAAATTTTTGGAGGTTTAATATGAAAAGAACTAATGGAAGAATTACGACATTTTTTAGAAGAAACGCAGTTTATATAGTACTTGCCTTTTGCATACTTGCAGTTGGGTTATCAATGACGCTAGTTATCGTCAATAAGGGAAAGGATAGCATTTCCCAAGAAAAACCGCCTATCATTAATGACGGGACGGTTGACGAAATTCCCTCAAATGGGGACGTCCAAGACCCCGGTGCTGTTGACAAGCCCGTTGATAATCCCGAAGACGTACCGTCTGCCCCTGTTGTAAACGTTATTTCATTTATAATGCCTGTTGATACCAACAATTATAAAGAATATAGCGAAACAATGGTGTTCAACCAAACGTTAGGTAGATTTTCTTCTCATACGGCAATGGATTTTTTTGCGGAAGAGGGAAGCCCCGTCCTTGCTGTATATGACGGCACGGTAGAGAGTGTGGAAAAAACACTTTTAGAAGGCGTAACTATCGTTATTAATCACGGTGACGGATTAAAAACCGTTTATAATTCCCTTTTAGATGGAGATAGCGTAGTGGTTGGACAAAGCGTTAGTCAAGGGGACGTGATTGGTGCTGTTTCAGTAAGCAATAGACAAGAATATAAAGAGGGAGCGCATCTACACTTTGAGGTTACGCTTGACGGCGTTAACGTTAATCCCTTAGAATATCTTACGATAGACGAAAAATAATATCATTAAATAATTAAACTCCGAATAAAATACTTTATAGTTAAGTATTTTTCGGAGTTTTTTTATGAAAAAAATTAGTTTATTGTTAATTGTTTTTATTCTGCCGATATTTAGCGTTTTTACCGCTTGTAAGGCGGAGAAAAATCGCTCTTTTTATGAGATTACTTGTGAACTTGACGGTAACCTTTTAACGGCAACGGAAAAGGTGGAGTTTTATAATCACAGTGAAAACGCCTTTTCTAAATTGAAATTCAACTTGTTTGCCAACGCTTTTAGACAGGGCGCAAAATATTCTCCAATATCGGCGCAATATACTTCTAAGGCGTATTATAACGGCTTAAACTACGGTGGTATTGAGATATTAAAGGTTAGTTGCGAAAAAGGGAAAGAACTTCCCTTTTCTATAACGGGGGAAGATTGTAATATTTTAGAAGTCGATTTATTAGACGAGGTTTTTCCCGAAGAAAAAGCAATGGTTATAATCGAATATAAACTAACTCTTGCCAACGTAGTTTCTAGAACTGGGATAACGCAAAGGAGCATAAACTTGGCTAACTTTTATCCTATACTTTGCGGAATTGAGGACGGAGCGTTTTATGAGTGCGTTTATTACGCAAACGGGGACCCCTTCTTCAGCGACGTTGCCGATTACGTGGTGAATTTTTCTTGTGATGAAGAGTACGTAGTTGCAAGTAGTGGAAAAATTACCAAAAGTGCAAATAAAAACGGAAAGTTGTTTAATACTTACGCTATAGAAAATGCAAGGTCTTTTGCGTTAACTCTTTCTAAAGACTTTGAGTGTGTGAGCCAAAAGGTAGAAGATACTGAGATTATTTATTATTTTTACCAAGACAATACTCCCGAAAAGTCCTTAAAGTACGCAGTAGAAAGCATGGAGTTTTTTAGCCAAACTATAGGGGATTATCCTTACGAAACTTATTCAGTAGTGCAAACGGAGTTCGTGCAAGGGGGTATGGAGTTTCCCGCACTCGTGATGATAAGCGATGGGCTTGAGCCTCTTGCTTATGGAGAGGTTATCGTTCACGAAACGGCGCATCAATGGTGGCAAACAGTAGTGGGTAACAATGAAATAAAATACGGATTTTTAGACGAGGGGCTTAGCGAATATTTTGTAGTGTTATTTTACGAAAATCACCCTGAATACGGGTTTGATAGGAGGACGTTAATAACTTCTTCTGAAAAGACGTATAAGACCTTTTGCTCGGTATATGATAAACTTTTTGGTAAGGTTGACACATCAATGCTGAGAAGTTTAAATGAGTATTCGGGAGAATACGAATACGTAAATATTGCCTACGTTAAACCTTGCGTTATGTACGACCAATTGCGCACGACAATTGGTGATGAGAGATTTTTTAAGGCAATAAAAAATTATTATAGAAATTATGCTTTTACTAACGCTACACCCGATTGTTTAGTTTCGGAATTTGAAAAACAAGTGAAAGACGTATCCGGCTTTTTCTATAGCTTTTTTGAGGGAAAGGTAATAATCTAATCTTAGTGCCAACGCTTAGAAATTTTTAAGCGTTGGTTTTTTATAAAAATATTAAAAAACGGTTAAAAAAGTTTTGCTAATAAAAATTATTGATTGACAAAAGGAAAGATAAATGATAAACTAAGTAGGTATAAATTATAATCGAGGGGCTTTATGAAAAAAATCATAAATATACTTTTGGCTTTAGTTCTTATTCTTGTTTCCGCCTTCTCGCTCGTAGCGTGCGGAGATAATGGTGATAACGACGGCAAGAAGGGACTTTTAGTAAAGAAATATTCAGGGGAAGAGTTTTACACTGTTTACGGTTACGTAGATGAAGGTGAAAACGTTACTTCCTTAGATATAGGCGCAGTTGCAGGTGAAAAGACTATTGGTAGAATTGCTAAAAACGCTTTCTCAGGAAACGATACGCTTGAAGAGATTATCGTTCCCGATACCGTAACTGAGATTGCTGGCGGGGCTTTCCAAAAGATGAAAAAACTTTCCAAAATCACTCTTCCTTTCGTAGGTAAAACGGCTCTATCCGATTCCTATATTTACGAGACGGACGAGGCTGACGGTAAGTCGGTTAATGAAGAAAGGGCTTTCGCATTTATATTCGGCACGGAAGAGTATGCTTTTGGTGAGGCAATAACTATTAATCACGGCTCTGCAACGGCAACATACTATATTCCAAGTTCTTTAACAGAAATAACCATTAAACCTGCTGGTGAATATAAAATTCCTATGTACGGCTTTGCCGGTACTGTTCTTGTAGAAAGGGTTAACTTAGTTGGAAACATTACCTCAATCGGTAAGTACGCTTTCCAAGGTTGTAGAGATTTAGCGTCGATAAATATTCCCGCATCTGTAACCACTATTGATAACTATGCTTTTGAAGGTTGTTCATATTTAGCAAACGGGCTTACTTTTGACCAAGGTTCAATCCTTTCAAAAATTAACGGATATGCGTTTGCAAACTCAGGCATTAAAGAACTTACCTTACCAGCAACGGTAACGGAAATAGGTAATAGAGCATTTAAGGGTTCTACTATTGAGAAAATAGTGCTTTCCGCATCACTTACTAAGGTTAATCCATATGCTTTCTATGATTGCATGGAACTTAGAGTTGTAGATATTACCGCAGTAACGGGTGCTCCCGAACTTGGCGTTTCCGCTTTTGAAGATTGTGAAAACTTAGTGTTCACTGCTGAACTTGATGCAATTTGGAGCGTAAAGGGTGCTAACTATAAAACCAATACTAAAGGCAACTAATTATATATAATAAAAAAACACCGATGAAAATCGGTGTTTTTTATTGCTCTGTTAATGCATTAACAAAAATCTCTTAATAAAAAAGTGTGCTACTATTAAGTCTTGCACACTTTTTAATATTAACCAACTTGAACGTTTCTCAACGTGTAAACTAATGCGCCAAGGGAAAGCACGTTTCCGTAAACACTTGATAACGGTTCAACGTATCGAACTAATAAAGATTTATAAGCAATATCAGAGTTTTCAACGTTGTTTTGGATATAAACGTTTTGCATTACGCCCGTTTCGTTAGTTTTATTTCTATAAAAGCGATAGCGGGAGGTTTCAACGTTTCCAGAATAATTTGAAAGTCCGTAAATAAGTGGATTTTCTTGGTAACTTATCGTGCTCGTCGTATCCTTGTTTATGGCAAGAGAAACTGCTTCTCCAAAGTTATAGCCAACAACGGGCATAGATTCGGAGCTTTCAAGTTCTAAGGGGAAGTTCCTTATTGCAAATAATAGTTGTGCATTATCAATTATAGTTTTATATTCGTAATCGTTGGTGGTAACTTTTGTTTCATTATCGTTTGCGGTAAAACTTACCGTATAACTGTTTTTAGAATATTTTACTTCGCTAAAAGTTTTGTCGCTTACAGCATAAATTTCCTCTCCACAAAAAAGGTTGGTGTAATCTGCCGTTGTCTTTGAATACACGGGAGCATAAGAGAGCGAAACGTCGCAAAAATACACGTCACTAACTATAGTGTCAGTATGAGTGTAGGGGTCTCTGCCTTCAATGTCGTAGGTAACGTCAATAGAAAACTCTGTGTGCAAGTAGTAAGCGTGCATTTGATTGTTTTCAAGAGAGTCTATTATGTCGCTTTCTAATTCCACGTTAGCATCACCAAAAGAGGAAAGTATTTTTAGTGTGGAAACGTATTTTCCGTTTTCAAACTTAACCTTAAACTTTTCGTTGGCTTTAAGCTTGTTGTTTATTGAATAACCGTCAAAAGATTCAAAGTAATCAACGTCATAAGTTAAAACTTCTTGGTAATTAGTTTTAGGGTTATCTTCTACGTTTAGCCCACTCCCGCCGTTAAATGCATTGGTGAAGTTTATTGGTTGTAGGGAAAAGCACCCGTCACAAGCCGAAAGGCTAAAAATGCAAACGAGAGCAAGTGCTAATATGGAAAAAAATCTTTTCTTCATTGTTTTCTCCGATTGATATAAATTGTCCCATAAGCAAAAAAGCCTAAAGGGAATATTTTCTTATAGTATGATACCATAAAATAGAAAAATTGTAAAATCTTAATCAAAGGTTTTTAAAAAAGTACTTTATATACTACTTCTTTTATGTTATAATAAGAACGTGGTTAAAATAATTCAAACAGATTCTTATTATTACGCATACGAGTTGCTTTGCAAAGAACTAAAGGGTAAAAACACGCTTGCCGAAAAAAACTTAGTTTTTTGTGATGAGAAATCATCCCTAATGGTTGAGGGAACTATTTGTTCTTCCCTTTCGGGGACGTTTAATACTGAAGTGTATTCTTTCGGTAATTTTTTGCGTGTAAATAGCGGAGAAAAAAGGACGTTAACTAAAGAAGGTTCTTCAATGGTGGTAAAAAAACTTTTGGGAGAACTTAGCCTAAAAACGTTAAATCGTGGTAGAGATATTGCTCCCGCCCTTTATGAACTGATTGCTCAATTAAAGAGCGCAAACGTTACGCCTAATGATATTAAAAGGGCGAGTGAAGAGGCGTTGGGCGTTTTAAAAAACAAACTTGAGGACGTGGCGGTTGTCTTTTCCGCATACGAAAATTATATTATCGAAAACGAGATAGAGGACCAAAGTTCCGCACTTTCCCGTCTCCCAAGCGTTATTGAAGAAATGGGCGATTTAGCAAATACAAACGTTTACTTGATGGGTTATTCAAGATTTACTATACAAAATCTTACCGCTATTAAAAGCCTAATAAAAAAAGCAAAAACCGTTACGGCAATACTTCCATATGGTGTAAACGCTTTTGCTTTTGTAAATGAAACTGTAAAAAGGTTAGAAAGCCTTTGTTTCGAGATGGGTAAAGAGGTTAGCATTATAAACGAAAATGCTCCTAAAAGTTTAGAAAGTCAGCGTATTATAAGCGATTTATTTAATCCGTTAAAAAAATCGGAAAAGATTAAAACTGATAAAATTTCTTTATTGTTAGCGACTTCTGAGGACGAGGAGGCGGAAAGAATTGTTTCCATAATTAAAGCGGAAGTTCTTAACGGCAAAAGGTATAAAGATTTTACCGTGGCAACGCCAACTCCCGCAAACACAGTTTCGCTTAAAAAGGCTTTCAATCTATTAGGAGTGCCATACTATATTGACACCGATTATAAAGTGGATAATCACCCCCTTATCACCTTAATTTTTTCATATATTGACATTTGTAGCAAAAATTTTGAGAGGGAAAAGGTTTTTTCTTTAATAAAAAACCCGCTTTTTTCTTCTGATAAGCAAACAAACGACGAGTTTATAAATTACGTTTATAAATATAACGTAAACTATTCACAATTTTTGCGACCTTTCACCTTTAATAAAGAAGAGGAAAATTTTGAAGTAATAGAGGGATTAAGAGAGAAACTTGCCGATATAAGCAATGAGTTTAACGTTATTAAATTCCTTAATAGGCTAAACGTTGAGGAAAAACTAAAAACTTTTTCCTCGCAGTTAAAAGAGTGCGGGAATTTTGAAGAAAGTGCCGTTACCGAGCAAATTTATGCTAAAGTTATAGAAATATTAAAAGAAATGCAAAGCATTTTGGGTGATTTTACGGACAAGCGTGAATTTAGGGCAACCTTTTTAAGTGGTGTAAACGCCTTAAAACTTTCTATAATACCGCAGTATAACGACGCCGTGTTCGTTGGCGGATTTAAGGAGTGCGCTCAAGCAAGGGCGGAAAACCTCTTCGTGTGTTCTTTAACGTCCTCCGTGCCGGGAATCAAGGAGGATACGGCACTTCTTTCCGACGGAGAAATTGATAAACTTTCTCAGCTAAAGGTTATTATTGAGCCCAAAATAAAAATTGTTAATCATAGGGTAAGGGAAGAAATAATTACCTCTTTATCTTCCTTTACAGATAAACTTTATCTTTCATATCCCACCTCTTCTCTAAAGGGGGAGAAAAATTTAAAGAGTGAGATTATCGCCTTTTTTGAAACCAATTTCACTCTTTCAGAATTTCCACAAACGGAAAGATATTTAACTTATAATCAGGCACTTAAAAGTTTTGCAGTTGACTGTTCTGATTTTACTGAGTGGAAGAGGGGAGATATTACCGAGGCAATATCTTTTCATAGTGTAGACGATAAAGGCGTATCTAAAACTATTTTGGATAGCGCAAACGGGGAAATGGTAAAAAGAATAGAAAACGTTAAAGTTTTAGTTAATTCCTCCATAAGTCCAACTACCTTAGAAGAGTTTTATAAATGTCCCTTCCGTTCTTTTATGGGGCACGCATTAGGCGTTAAGGAAAGGGAGATAGGGGAAGTTTCTTCAGTTGCCGTAGGTAACGTAATGCACGATATTTTCTATCTTTTCGTTAGGGAAATAGCAAATATAAAAGAGGAAAAAGACGTGAAAAACCTTTTTATATCGTGCAAAGATAGGGTGCTTAGTTTAGAGCGTTATCAAAAGTTTTTATCTTCTCCCGAAACGGAGACCAACCTTTTATTATCTTTAGAAGAGTGCGAAAAACATTGTTTTAACACTTATCTATTCTTAAAAGAATCTAAATTTAAAGCGGAAAGGGAAAACCTTGAGAAAAAGTTTGAAATTGCTCTTGCAAACGGCAAAGTTAAACTTGGCGGTAAGATTGATAGAATTGATACTTTTGGTGACTATTTTAGGGTTATCGATTATAAGACGGGTAAGGTTGATGATAGTGATAAAGGTCTATACTCTGGGGTGAAACTTCAGTTATGGCTTTACGCTTTATCCGTTAAAGATAAAAAACTTGCGGGCGTGTATTATTATGACGTTGAGGATGAGTATAAATCGGCAAAGAACAAAGTTGAGCCTATACTAAAGGGCAAAACTCTTGCCGAGGAAGAAGTAATTAGATTGCAAGATAATTCCGTTTACCAAGACGGTTGTTCAAAATATTTACCAGTAACGGTAAAAGATGGGGAGATTAAAGGTGCGGTTGGCGAGCAAACTCTTTCTGCATACCTTAAGTATGCGGAAAAAATGAGCGAAAAGGCGGTTAAGCACATGAACGAGGGAACTATAATTGCCTCTCCCATTAAAGGTGCTTGCGAGTGGTGTAAGTATAGGTCTGCCTGCCTTTTTGAAGAGGGTGGAGAAAGAGAAATAGGCTCAGTTTCCGAACAAAGCATAGTTGACGCAATTTACGGAGGGGAAGAAAATGCCTGAACTTAAGAAAGAGCAGTTAGACGTTATAAATCACGAAAAGGGCAATATCTTAATTTCCGCATCTGCAGGTAGTGGAAAGACCTTTGTTATGATTGAAAGGCTTATTAGACTTATTTCGGAGGGGAAAACTTCGGTAAAAAACGTTTTGTGCGTTACCTTTACCGAGGCGGCTGCGTTCGAAATGAAGGAAAAACTAAAAAAAGCCTTGATAGAAAAAATTCCTAAAAACCCTAACCTTGCAGAGGAAGTTTTGTTGGTGGAAACGGCGGATACATGCACTATTCACGCCTTTTGTTCAAGACTAATTAGAAAGTATTTTTTTACCGCAGAAGTTTCGCCCGATTTTAGCGTTGCCGACGAAAGTAAGGCAGAACTTCTAATTAAAGAAAGTATTGACGAAGTTTTTTCCAGTCTATATAAAGAACAAAACGCTGACTTTTTGTATTTACTCAAGAGACACGGAAAGTATCGTTCGGATAAGGCGTTTAAATCTCTTATTACCGATACATATAAATTTTTACAAGTAGACGCTAATCCAAACGAATACATTGAAAATGCCTTGTCTATATTTTCCGACGTTAATCTCGCATCTGAAAAATATAAAAATTATCTTTTAATAACGTTAAAAAACTTATTGCAATATTCAAATGAACTATATAATACTGCAAAAAGACTTGATTTTGAAAACGCAAAGGCTATTTTATCTAAAATAATAGATGATATTAACACTGTAATCGCGGGGAATTTATACGCCTTTAAAAATTTTGAAGGATATAAACTTTCATTGCAATTCGGTAGGGGGTTAAATGAGGAGCAAAAGGCGTTAAGAGAGGAAGTAAAGTGCGTTTACTTAAAGTTGCAAGGAGTTTTTAAGAGGGTTAACGAACACATTTCAAATAGCGAAGAAGATGCTAAAAAAGGTTTAGAAATAAAAGCGCATTTGCAAAAGATATTTAGGGTTGTAGAAGTTTTTGATAAAACCTATTCCCTAAAAAAGAGGGAGGAAAACCTTTTAGATTTTGCTGATTTAGAGCATTTTGCCCTTAAAATACTAAAAGATGATGAAATTCGTAGTGCGGTTACCGACACATATCGCTACGTTTTTGCCGACGAATATCAAGACGTTAACGGAGTGCAAGAGGAAATATTATCCTTAGTTTCCGTAGATAATCTTTTTATGGTTGGTGACGTTAAGCAAAGCATTTACGGGTTTAGGGGTTGTCGTCCCGAAATATTTGAAGAAAAGGAAAGAAAAATGCAACTTGCGGGGGAAAAAACCGTACGTCTTAATCACAATTTCCGTTCTTCAAAGGGAGTGATTGATGCGGTAAACGAAATATTTTCTTTTTCCATGACGGAAAGTTTATATGGAACGGAGTATTATTCAACTGCTAAACTTATCGGTGGAGGAATTTATCCCGATTATGCGGTAGGGCAAACCTCGTTGTATCTATTAAACAAGGAAAACAACGAAAAGCAAGAGTGTGCTCCTAAGGTTTACGATTTATTAGATGACGCAGTCGTTAATAAAGAGGACTATCCTTCAAATATCGCTCTTCTTATAGAGAAGATTATAAGAGAGGAATTAACTAAGAAGTTTTACGATACTAAACTAAAAAAAGAAAGATACGTTACCTATTCCGATATAGTTATTCTTAATAAAAACAGGGATAACGATTACGTGTTTTCACTTGTTTCGGGGCTATTGAGGTTGAATATTCCCGTATCTTCAGAAGTGTCGGAAAACGTTTTAGTTTATCCCGAAATTCAACTTTTAATAAGCGTGCTAAAATTGATAGACTGTATGGCGGAAGATATTCCCTTAGTTTCCGTTATGAAAAGTCCCGTTGGTAATTTTACTGAAGAGGAATTGCTTAGAATATCCATTTTTTATAAGGACTATTTATCTGCGTTAGAATTAGAAAAAAGAAGGGAGAGAAATTTCTTTTCCGCATACAAGTATGCTCTTGAAAACATGTCGGGAGAAATAGGAGAAAAACTTAAAAAGTTTGACGGGTACGTTTGTCGTTTGAGATTTCAAGCCGACTTCTTGGGTGCGGGTAAGATATTAGAAAAAATTGTTCAGGAATCGGCGTTAGAGCAGTTTATCGTAGCAAAAGGCAAAGGAGAGGAAAAATTAAAACGTATTAGTTTCTTCTTAAACAAGGCAGTTGAAGATAAAACTTATACCGTACACGAGTTTTTGAATTTAATAGAAAAATCACCCAAAAACTTTCTTGTTTCACCATCGGCAGGTGGGGACAGTGTAAAACTTATGACTATTCACGCATCAAAGGGTTTAGAGTTTCCCGTAGTTATAGTGTGCGGACTGGAAAAGGCGACTAATCGACGTGCGCAAAGTGACGAAGTGTTAAAAGATTATCAACTTGGGTTGTGCTTAAAAAACTATGACGACGTGAACAAGGTCTTTGAAGAAAACCTTTTCCGTGGGCTATTCAAAGAGAAAATGCGCATTGAAAAGATAAAAGAGGATTTAAGGCTTTTTTACGTTGCTACAACCAGAGCGTCTTACTCTATGCATTTAACCTTTGAAAGCAAAAAGGAGATAAGAAGAAATTATTTTATCGGTGCGGATAAGTTTATAGATTATCTTCCTCTCAGTATGGAGGCTAATGAAGTTGACGTAGAAACGTTATATAAAAAGGCCGAAGAAAGAAAGGATAAGAGAAAGGTGTTGGTTGGTTCGGTTGACCAAAAAGAAAGAGAAAAAATTAGGAAAAATCTTGAGTTCATTTACCCCTTTGAAGATTGCACTACTCTTCCAATAAAATGTTCGGTAACTAAAGCAGTTAACCAAGTCAAGGAAGAAGTTTCGCCTATTCACGTAATAAACGTAGGGGAGGAAACGGGCGCAGAAAGAGGTGTAATTGCCCATAAAATTTTAGAGAATTTAGATTTTAATTTATTGAACGACCATTTTGATTTTACTAATCAGGTGGATAATCTTATAAAGGTGGGTGTTCTATCCTCTGAAGAGGTTGATAAGATTAATCTTGAAAGGCTAAAAAACGCCGTTATGAGTTTTTCATATAGAGTTAAAGGAAAAACTCTCTATAGGGAACAACCCTTCCTTGCGAAAATCGATAGCGAAAAGGTGTTAAATAGGGCGGGTGATAAAATTCTCGTTCAAGGAGTGATTGACTTGCTTGCACTTGACGGTGACGCTGCCGAAATAATCGACTATAAATATTCTACGCTAAACGCAAACTCCTTAAAGAAAAAGTACTCTTCTCAATTAGAGTTGTATGCTCTTGCTGTTGAAGAGGTTTTAGGGCTAAAGGTTACTAAAAAAACTCTCGTTAACGTTTTTTCTGGCGAAAGTATTGACTTTTAGTGCAATAAGCGACAAAAAGAAATGAAATCTCCCGCTTTTTTTAACCTAAAAAGGTATAAAATCAGCGGGAGGTTTTTTATATGAAAGATATTATTAGTAATTTTTTTGTTGCTTTTTTTTCCGTTTTAGACGGCGGTTGGAGGTTTTTGATAACTTTTCTTTTAATCGTGGCAATATTTATCGTCAACCTTGTTTTAACGATAAAAGTAGAGGCGTACACGACAAAAAAAAGACGTGGGACGATAATATGTGCTTTAGCAATTATTTTAATGCAAGCGTTTAGTTGTGCAATCTTAGAAGAGGGGCAAGCGTTTACCTTGTTTAATTTATCCTTTTTTTTCTTTTCTTTGTCGCCCTTATTTTTCATATCCAAAAAGGAAAAAAAGCAAATAGTTTTGACGCCTGAGCAAAAGGCGGTAGTGCAAAATTTACAAGAAAACGTAAAAAAAGAAAGCGTTGATAATAAACTTGAAGAGAACTTTGTTAAGGAAGAAAATAGCGTGTTATTTTCCTTTGAAAAACTTCTACAAAGTGAAGAAAAACCTACACAAACGATAAAGCCAAGTAAAGTAGAAGAAAAAAAAGAAATAGGGAGTTTTGACTATTCAAACGTTAAAAAAGCCATAGAACAAACCTTGAAAAAAAATCTTCTAACGGAAGAAAAGCGCAAGCTAATAGGGCTGGAGATTGCGATACTTCAGTCGGAGCGAGGAGAGGATAACGTTGCTATAAAAGAAGAGGTAAACGAGGGGCTTTCCTCCCTTCTAAAAATAATGTCAAGACATTCGGTGTAAATTGTATAAAATATAAACTTTTTTTAATTTTGGTATTGACAAAACAAGTCGCATAATATATAATTATTGTAATTAAATTAAATTAAAGGATAAATGGGAGAAATTATGAAAAAATCCAAGATTATCTTATTGCTTAGCGCAATTCTTTTAATTGCAAGTCTTTTCGCAATCGGATGCGGAAAGGCTATTGAAGTTACCTTTAACGGTAACGGCGGAACTCTTGTTTCAGGTGAAGAAGTTCAAACGGTTAAAAAGGCTAGTGAAATCGTAGCACCCGTATATGAAAAGGTAGGTTATACTCTTTCTTGGGATAAGGACCTTGAGGCTATTGCCGAAGATACTACCGTAACTGCAGTTTGGACTGCTAACGTTTACAATGCAACCTTTAAGTTAAACGATTCAGTTGATTCTCCTGCAATCTTAGAGGGCGGAGCAACTAAAGAATATACTTATGATGAAGAAATGCAACTTCCCACTCCTGTTAGAGCAGGTTACACCTTCCTTGGTTGGAAGTTAGGCTCTATAAGTGGTGAAGACGTTGCAAATGGTGCTACCTTAAAACAAACTGCTGATTTTAATTTATACGCATCTTGGGCAGTTAACACCTACACCGTAACTTTTGACTTAAACGATACTACCAACGCTCCTGCAACTATGGAAGGGGAAACGGCTATCCAATACGTTTATGATGCAGAAATGCAACTTCCCACTCCTGTTAGAGCAGGTTACTTATTCAGCGGTTGGAGAAAGGGCTCTGTTGAAGGCGTTCTCTTAGTAAACGGCCAAATCAACAAGATTGCAGAAAATTATACTGCAGTTGCTACTTGGGTTAATGACGCAAATCAAACCTTTACTATTAGTTACGACATTGCTGGTGGTTCTATGCTTGAGGGTGATGAAAATCCCACTATCTATAATTCAACCTCTGCAGATATTACCTTAAAGAACCCCGTTAAGACCGGTTATAGATTCCTTGGTTGGACGGAAGGTGCTTCTGAAACTCCCGTTAAAGAAGTAACTATTACTTCTGGTAGTGCAAACAACAAGTCTTACACCGCAAATTGGGAACAAATCGTTTACACCATTAACTTTGTGCTTGGTGCTAAAGATAAAAACGATAACCCCTTAGAAATTACTCTTGATGGTGCTAGCACGATTGATAGCGTAAGTATCAACGCTTGTGAATCTCTTGGTGCAAAACTTCCCGCAATTAGTTCTCTTCAAATTAGTAATAGCGATTACGTTATCAAGGCTTGGAAAGTTGTAGTTAACGAAGTAGAAATTATTATTGATGCAGACTACTTGTTTGATACCGAAATCTTTGGTGAGGCAGACATTACTATAAACGTAAGTCTTAAAGTAAATAGCATATGGAGTGGCGCACACTAAGATAAGTTAAATTTAATATAAAACTTAACTACCGATGAAAAATTTCATCGGTAGTTTTTATTTTTAGCGAATAAATTAGCATAAAAAGTTAAATTTTTAATTATGGGTTGATTTTATTTCTTTTGTATGTTATCATAATATATATAGTTAAAAAAAGGATAAGGTGCGTATATGTTGTTTCGTAAAAAGAAAAGACGTAATGATTTTCAAAGCAAAATAATTATTTCAGAAGATTTTTCTGCCGTAGGTTCTACTGGTTATACAAGGCTAAAAGACAACGTTTTATATATGAACGCTGATGGGAATTGCAAAGTAATTCAAATAGAATCCTCTCTTTCTCACGAAGCTAAGACTACGGTAATTTCTAACCTTGCGGTAAGTTTAGGAACTACAGAGAAAAAGGTTGCCGTTGTTGACCTTGACTTTCACCGACCCAAACTTCATAGACTGTTTGAACTTGAAAAGGAAATGGGTATTGCTGAATACATGCAAGGTGTCTGCACTATGGCCGACATTATAAAATCTACTAAATATAAAAATGTAGATATCGTTACGAGAGGTGCGGATATTTATAACCCATCAATAACCTTCCTTTCGGAAAAATTTGCAAACCTTATTAAATATTTAAGAGAAGAATATGACTACGTTCTTTTAGATTGCGCTCCCGTATTGCAAGTTTCCGATTATATTCATATTTCAAAAATTTCCGACGGTGTTTTGTTTGTTATTGCTTATGGTAAAACTACTAAGAGTCAAGTTGTTGAAGCTATAAACTTGCTTAGAAAGAACGATATTAAGTTGTTGGGCTCAGTATTTACAATGTACGATAGGAAAAAAGACAAAGAATATAATCCATACTATAAATATTATTCTTACTCAGATATGGAAGATTAAAAATTAATTAGGTAGTTTATGATTGATGTTCACACTCATATATTACCCGCTGTTGACGACGGTAGTAAATCAGTAGAAAATTCCATAAAAATGGTTAAAGACCTTTACGCAAACGGTGTAACGGACGCTATATTAACGCCCCATTATCGGGGGAGGCATGTTTGCACTAAGGAAGATTTGCTAAAGAGTTTTGACCAATTTAAATCACTCGTGAAAGACGTTCCTATAAACCTTTATTTAGGACAAGAAATCTACTTTGATAGGAACGCTTTAAATCTTCTAACCTCTGGTGAACTTTTAACGTTAAACGGAAGCAAATATGTTTTGTTAGAATTTAACTATTTTGAAAAATCAGATATTGTAGAGGCGGTTTATGTTGCAAAAGTGAGAGGTTTTGTCCCAATAGTTGCGCACGTAGAACGATACGAATACCTTAATTTTAACGACGTTTTTGAGATAAAAAGTTTAGGTGGGTTAATTCAAATTAACGCAACCTCCTTAGTTAATAAAGAAAATAAGGCTTATCTTAAGAGAGTAAAAAAACTACTTAAACACGATTTAGTTGATTTTATTGCAAGCGACTGTCATGATTTCCGCCCTATAAGAATAGGTGAAGTCAGAAAAATTGTTGAAAAAAAGTATGGCGTAGACATCGCTAAAAAAGTTTTTGACACCAACGCATTAGATATTATTAATGGTCAGACCTAAGTCTGACCTTTTTATAAGGATAATTTATGAACAACCTTAATTACGACAAATTAATGATGCAAACCATTAAAGGCTTAAAAGGTAAGCCAAGATTGTTACTACATTCTTGTTGTGCGCCTTGTTCTACTGCATGTATAGAAAGACTAATGCTCTTTTTTGATATTACCGTTTATTATTATAATCCTAATATAGATGGCGTTGAGGAGTTTTCTAAAAGAGCAACAGAACAAAAACATCTTTGTGAAAGCCTTTCAATACCTTATGTTATAGAAGATTTTGACCCAAAGGAATTTTATAAAGAAATTGTCGGTTTTGAGGATTCGTTAGAAGGTGGGGAACGGTGCGAAAAATGCTTTCATCTAAGGCTTAGAAAAACTGCTGATTTTGCCATGCAAAATGGTTTTGAATATTTTGCAACTACTCTTACCGTTTCACCATTAAAAAACGCAAATATAATTAACGAAATAGGACTAAATATTAGTAAAAATACGGGAACAATATATCTTCCGTCTGACTTTAAGAAAAGGGGCGGTTATCAACGTTCGATAGAGCTTTCTAAGGACTACGAATTATATAGACAAAATTATTGTGGTTGTATATTTTCTAAAAGGGCAAATCCGTAAATTTAATAATAAATTAATAGCATTTCCTTTTGAAAATGCTTTTAATTTATTATTAGAAGTGGTATAATAAAAAAAAGAAACATTACGGTGGTAAAATTATGAAAAACTTAGGATATTATAATGGAGTGTGTGATGAGTTTGAAAATATTTCTATCCCTATGGGGGATAGAGTAAATTTCTTTGGTGATGGAGTATATGACGCTGTTTATAGTAGAAACTACGCTATTTTTCCATTAGACGAACACGTTGACCGTTTTTATAATAGCGCAAGGATATTAGAAATAAATATTCCTTATGAAAAAGAAGAGTTTAAAAATCTCTTAAAGGAATTAGTTGGTAAAATGGATACGGGTGACAACTTTATATATTTCCACGCAACGAGATATACAGAGCCAAAAAGAGATCACCTTTATAATAGAGAGAAAAAGGCTAATATTATGGTTAATATTAGACCTGGAAAGATTAACGACGTATATAAAAAAATCAAGTTAATCACGGCGGAAGATTTGCGTTATTATTATTGTAACGTTAAATCTTTAAACTTAATTCCTTCCGTTTTGACCGCGCAAAAGGCGAAAGATGCTGGTTGCGAAGAGGCTGTTCTCCATAGAAACGGTAGGGTTACCGAGTGTTCACATAGTAACGTTCACATAATTAAGGATGGAACATTTTACACTGCTCCAACTGACAATTTAATACTTCCAGGTATAACGAGAAAACACTTGATAAATGCTTGTAATAAACTGGGTGTTCCCGTTAAGGAGGAGGCGTTTACATTAGACGACCTTTATAATGCAGACGAGGTTATAATTACTTCAATAAGTAATTTATGTGTTTCTGCTGAAAGTGTCGATGGTAAACCTGTTAAAAACGGCGCGCCGGAAATTCTTAAAAAACTTCAAGACGAGGTGTTGAGAGAGTTTTTAGAGGCAACAAACGTTTAATCTTAAAACAAAAAACAAGGATAACGAATTTCGTTATCCTTATTTTTATGCGTTTTATAATTAACGTGCAAATTAGTTTACGGAGTAACCCTATTGATATCTCTTGGGAACATGGTTGCTTCTCTAACGTTTTTAAAGCCTAAAAGATGCATTGTAAGTCTTTCAAGACCTAAACCTAAGCCACCGTGTGGGGGAGCACCGTATTTATGGAGCATGAGATAGGTTTCAAATTCTTCAGGGTTCATGCCACACTTAATCATTTTATCAACTTGCGCTTTGTAATCATGAACTCTTTGTCCGCCAGAGGTAATCTCTAAGCCTCTAAACAATAAGTCAAAAGATAAGGTATATTCGGGGTCCTGAGGGTCATCCATGGTGTAGAAGGGACGTTTTTTAGAGGGGTAGTGAGTAACGAAAATAAAATCGCTATTAAACTCCTTTTTAGCATACTTGCCGAGGAGTTCTTCCTCTTGTGGGTCAAAGTCCTTCATATCGGAGGGTTGATATTTAAACTTTTTCATTAAAAGTTCTTTAGCCTCCATAAATTTAATAACTGGAATTTCAGTAATTTCAGGGACTTGGGCATGTAATAATTCAAGTTCTTCAGAATATTCTTCCTTTAGGAGTTTAAAGATGTACTTTAATGCGCCCGTTTCCATATTCATAATATCGGTAAAGTCGTTGATAAAGCCCATTTCAAAGTCCATTGAAATATATTCGTTTAAGTGGCGTGAAGTATCGTGATGTTCTGCACGGAAAACGGGGGCAATTTCAAAAACTCTTTCGTAAACGCCAACTAACGCTTGTTTGTAAAGTTGGGGACTTTGTGCAAGGTAAACTTGCTTGCCAAAATAATCGAGTTTAAATACGTTAGTGCCACCCTCTGCGCCTGCAAAGTTGATTTTTGGGGAACGAATTTCGGTAAATCCGTTTTTATTTAAAAATTCTCTAAATCCTCTTGCAATTCCTTCTTGCACCTTAAAGATTGCCCTTTCTTTAGGGTTTCTTAAAGCAATGGGGCGAAGGTCTAAAATCGTGCTCATTTGAATATTATCAAGTTGCTTTTTGTTAATTACTATGGGAAGAGCCTCTGCTGGGAGAGAAAGAATTTTTATATCGTGTATTTGAAGTTCAAACCTTTCGTTGCCTTTAGCGTCAGTAGAGGAAACTACCTTTCCCTTAATTTCAACGCATGCCTCTTCCTTAAGATTTTCGTCCCACCTATAATCGGAAAATTCAGGTGCGTAAACGCATTGAATTAAATCTCGTTCCGTTCTAATTATAACGAAGGCAAACCCCGTCATTTCCCTAATGCGGTGTATATAGCCCTTAATAGAAATAATCTCGTTGTTGTGCTTTTTAAAATCAGTAAAGGAGATAGTATTCGTTTTAATTTCGCCGTTAATAGTGTTCATGTTAACTCCTAAAAAATAAGTATATAAATATAATAAACTATCTACAAAAAGAAAGCAAGTATTTGAAAGATTTTTATTATAATTTACCCAAAAACTGATTATATTAGGTTAAATCGTTGGAAAAATTCTAAATTTATGATATAATCAAAAAGATATCGCTTTTCGGAGGACTTTATGAAAATTGCAATTTCGGTTGAATCTACAAACGACTTAAGTAAGGATTTAATAATCGATAATGATATTAAGGTTATCCCTTATAATATTGTTTTAGGGGATATGATGTTTAAGGACGGTGAAAAAACTACAGAGGAAATGTTTGCTTACGTTGATAAGCACGGCACTTTACCTAAAACTAACGCTATAAACGAATTTGAATATACTGAATATTTTGAAAAAATATTAAGTGAATACGATGCGGTTGTGCATATTTGCTTATCAAGTGGCATTACCTCTTCTTGTGGCAACGCTTTTAGAGCGTGTGAAAACATTGAAAACGCATACGCAGTTGATAGTAAAAGTTTATCAACGGGTATTGGGCTTTTGGCTCTTTATGCTAGAGAACTTGCAAACGAGGGCGTTGAGGCAAAGGAGATTGCGTCAATCGTTCAAAAGCGTGCAGAAAGTTTACAAGTAAGTTTCGTTGTGGAAAGGCTTGATTATTTGCGTATGGGTGGAAGGTGTTCTTCAGTTGCAGCACTTGCCGCTAACGTTTTTCATATTAGACCAAGAATTGTTGTTAAAGACGGTAAGATGCTTTCTGATAAGAAATATAAAGGTTCAATGGAAAAGGTAATAAAAAAATATTGTTCCGACACGCTTGCAGAGTTTAATACGCCAGATTTAGAAAAGGTGTTTATAACTTATACTACTGCAACTGACGAAATGATTGAAAATGCAGAAAAAGCGTTAAAAGAAGCAGGGTTTAAAAATATTTATAAAACTCGTGCAGGCGGAACTATCGCAAGTCACTGCGGTGCAAACACGATGGGAATTTTGTATTTTAACGACGGCAATCAAAATTAATTAATAAAACCTATTCTATTTACGAATAGGTTTTTCTTTCTTTTGTGATAAATATAATCGTAAAAACCTTAAAATTTTTACGCTATTAAATTTAAAAAATACGCTTAAAAATCGTTGACAAAATATTTTTTATGGTGTAAAATGATTAGGCTTAAAGAAGAAGTAACCCTTCTCGCCGACGGAAAATGGTTTGTTCGGCTCAATACTTTCAACGAGCTTGCCGTAAGGCAAAAGGTTTATCGAGTATTTTTCGGGTTGCTATAATTTTCTTAAAGCAACCCGTTTTTTTATGGGTTAAAACCCGTAAGGGAAATATTATTGAGAGGTACAAAACAATTAAAAAGGAACATCAAATTAACGAAGAAATTCGTGATAGAGAGGTTCGTCTTATAGCAGACGACGGGGCTCAATTAGGAATTGTTTCTTCTGCAGAGGCTCAACGTATTGCAGACGAAAAGGGTTTGGATTTAGTAAAGATTTCACCTACTGCAAATCCTCCAGTATGTAAGATTATGAACTACGGAAAGTTTGTTTTTGAACAAACTAAACGTGCAAAAGAGGCAAAGAAAAATCAAAAAGTTGTAGAAATTAAAGAAGTTTGGCTTTCTATGACTATTGACGTGGGTGACCTTAACGTAAAAGCTAAGGCTTGCCAAAAATTCTTGCTTGCAGGCAATAAAGTAAAAGTTTCCATTAGAATGAGAGGCCGTCAAATGGCTCACTCCGAACTTGGGCTTGGGGTTATGGAAAGATTTTTTGAACTTGTTAAAGAGCAAGGTATAATGGAAAAGAAACCGCAAACAGAGGGCAGAAACATTTGGATGATGCTTGCTCCTTTGAAAGCGTAAATAAAAAAACTAACGGAGGGTAAATTTATGCCTAAAATGAAAACCAAGAGTGCGGCTAAAAAAAGATTTAAGGTAACCGCAAACGGTAAGATTAAAAGGTCTTGTTCTGGCAAGAACCATATTCTTACTAAGAAAGACAGAAAGAGAAAGAACAACCTATGCGCAGGTGCTTACGTAGATTCTACGCAAGAAAAGACCATTCAAACGCTTATTTACAATAAATAGTCAAGGAGAAAAAGATTATGCGTATTAAAAGAGGAGTTAACGCTGTAAAAAAGCGTAGAAAAATTTTAAAACTTGCTAAGGGCTACTGGGGTGGCAGAAGCAAGAGATACAGAGTTGCTAGAGAAGCCGTAATGAAGGCTCAACTTTATTCCTACTTTGGAAGAAAGGCGAAAAAACGTGATTTCAGAGCATTATGGATTGCAAGAATTAACGCTGCTTGCCGTATCAACGGTATTTCTTACAGCAAATTTATGTTCGGTTTGAAAAATGCTGGCATTGAACTTAACCGTAAGGTTTTAGCTGAAATTGCCGTTTCAGACGAAAAAGCATTTGCAACCCTTTGTGAAACCGCAAAGGAAAAATTAAGCAAGTAATTTTTATTAAAGCCTACCTTTTTTAAGATAGGCTTTATTTAGATTAAATGATTTTATCAAGACAAAATTCGTTAATAAAACTTTGCAAATCTCTAAGCGATAAAAAGTTCCGTGATAGAGAAGGGTTATATCTTGTAGAAGGTGTGAAGATGGTGAAAGAAGCAATGGAAAACCATTGCGATATCCACCGTATTCTCCTTACGCCCGCTTGCCTTGAAAAGGCGGGGGACTTTTTGCACGGAAAAGAATTTGATTTAGTAGAGGAGGGCGTTTTTAAGTCAATTTCAGGGGAGGTAACTCCGCAAGGTGTTTTAGCGTTAGTTAAAAAACCGCAATCTGACTTGGAAAAACCTAAGGGCAAATGTTTATTTCTTGACGAGGTGGCAGACCCTTCTAACGTTGGTGCGATTATAAGAACGGCAGCCGCTTCAGGTTATAACGATATTTACGCCTTTAATTGTGCCGACCCCTTTTCGCCTAAAGCGGTAAGGTCGAGCATGAGCGGAATTTTTAAGGTTAAAATTCACGTTGGAGAAAGACAAACCCTTCTTGATAAAATAGACCTTCCCATAGTAGTTGCCGATATGGGTGGGGAGGACGTTTTTAGTGCAAAATTGCCACAAAACTTCTGCTTGGTAATAGGTAACGAAGGTAGGGGTGTTAGTCAAACACTTAAGGATTTGGCTAACTACACCGTTAGTATTCCTATGCAAAACGGCATGGAAAGTTTAAACGCATCCGTTTCTGCAGGGATATTAATGTATTTACTTGGCAAAAAACAATAAAGAGAGGAAATAATATGTCAGGACATAGCCACGCAGCCAACATTGCTGCTAAAAAAGCAAAGACTGATGCTGCTAAAGGAAAAATATTTACTAAGGTAGGAAGAGAAATTGCCGTTGCTGCAAAATCTAACCCCGACCCTGAAACTAATAGTAAACTTGCAGACGCTATTGCTAAGGCAAAAGCGGTTAATATGCCTAACGATAACATTAAAAGATGTATTGCAAAGGCTTCTGGTGAACTTGCAGGTGACAATTACGAGGAACTTACCTATGAGGGTTACGGCCCTGCAGGTAGTGCAGTAATTATTAAAACTTTAACGGACAACAAAAACCGTACGGTAGATTACGTTAGAACTGCTATGAGAAAACACGGTGGTTCGCTTGGAAACTCAGGTTGCGTATCCTTTACTTTTTCAACGGTAGGTCTTATCGTTGTAGAAAAAACGCCTGCGCTTTCCGAGGATGAGGTTATGGAAATGGTTCTTGACGCAGGAGCGGACGATTTTGAGGCGGAGGACGATGCTTTCGTTGTTTATACCTCTGTTTCCGCTTTTTCTTCAGTTAGAAAATATCTTGAAGAAAAAGGTCTTAATTTCTTTGAAGCGCAAATCACTATGCTTCCCCAAACAAAAATTACTTTAGAGGGTGATGAACTTGTTAAGTTTAACAAATTGATTGATGCGTTAGAAGATTTAGATGACGTTCAAAACGTTTACCATAACGTTGACCTTCCTGAAGAAGAGGAAGAATAATTTTTATTAAAAGTGGAATAAAATAGAATTAACTGCCTATACTTATGTTTGTCGGCAGAAAGGTATTAACTTTTAATGAATATTCGTTAAAAGCCTACTAAAGACAAACTGCCGTTAATATAAACCGCTTTTAATTACTTAAATGGATTTTATTTCTCCGCTTAAGTATTTAAGCGGAGGTAAAAGGGCGAAAGTATTCGCCCTTTTATTAAATGGTGCCGTCGCTCGTATTATTAATTTTTGGCGGAAAAACGATGCGAAATACTTTGCGTTTTCTTCGGTTACAGACCCTACAGGTATGCTCCCTCAGAAGAACGCTTGTCTTTCTTCCGTTTTTCTCCCCAAAGCGTGAAAACACTAATTAATAATTCTCGCTCCGTCACCATAAAGTCGTTTTTCTACAGTTTACATTATTAATTTTTGGCGGAAAAACGATGCGAAAAATATTATCATCTTATACATATATTTTAGTTTTTAAAGGTATTTTCAATATTTTTTATGGTAGAATATTATTGAAAGAGCATAAAGGAGAAAACTTATGCGTAAAATATTTAAGATTTTTTCAGCAATAGTACTTTCTTTAACTATAAGTTTGTCAGTTTGCGGGTGTCAATTTGTAAGTTCTTCAACTCCACCCTTAGGAGGTGGCAACTCGCTCAACTCAGAGATTGCTGCGCAAAGCGTGGAGTTTAATAGAGGCGATGCAAGTAGTTCCCCTTCTAATACTTTGCCTGATGCAGTAGCTTTGGTTGAAAGAACTTCAGTTGCTATCGAAATTTCTTCGTCAGCGGGCTCTGGTAGTGGAAGCGGTGTTATCGTAGACGTAAAAGATTCTGGCAATATCGTATATATATTAACTTGTCACCACGTAATATCAGGCGGTGGGGAGATTACCTTATATATTCCCGACGAAGACTGTAATTACGATAACAACGATTATATTTTTAAGGGATATATTGGTAACGAGATATATAACGATGAAGCGGTAACTTTGGTGGGTGGCGATAACGTTTCTGATATTGCCGTAATTAAACTAAACCTAAACTTACCTGCAATTTCCGGCAACAAGTTAACTGTCGATAAAATTCAAAAAGCGGTAGTCCCAGCAGAAGGTAGCAAGTTAAGAAGGGGAGAACAAATTTTTGCAATAGGTAATCCCTTAGGTGAACTTCCTGGTAGCGTTGCGGACGGTGTTGTTAGTTATTTAGAAAGGGAAGTGTTGGTTTCTGAAGTTGGGGAGATGACGCTTATGCAAATTTCCGTAACCACTAACCCCGGCAACTCTGGTGGTGGACTTTATAACCTTAAGGGGGAACTTATAGGCATTACTAATGCGGGAAACACTTCTTACGACGCAATAAATTTTGCTATTCCTATGGTGCTTGAAAACGGAAACGGATTTTTATCTATAGCCCGTCAACTTATTTCTACTGCTACCGCAACTAACTACGGTTACGTTAGTGGAAGATGGAATATTGGTATAGACACACGCCCGTATAATTATAAAGGTACTTTCTACAAGCAAATTATAAACGTGGTAGAGGGGAGTAATGCTGCACTTGCGGGAATTAAGACGGGTTATCTAATAACCGCATTAAGTTGGAAAGAAGCAAACTACACCGTTACGCCTGAAAACTATGCAAACTACGTAGGACTTATGAGAACACACCTAAAGCAGGGAGATAGTTTTACTATGTACGCAATGCAACAAACTACGCTAACGGGAGTGCAAAATCTTGAAATAAACGTTACTATTCGTGTTGCAGATTATATTTTCTGCGATACGGGTAGTTATATAGAATAAATACAAAATAATAACAAAAAGAAAAAACCGTTGCAATTAGTGGCGTAGTGATAGGGATTTATCACTACGCCACAACTATATTTGCCTTTCGGCAAGTTATATGCCTACGGCGTTATATTTTGCTACGCAAAGTTTTATTTTCCCTTTCGGGAAAGTTGTGGCAAATATAATATAACTTTAACCGTAGGTTAAAATATCACGCAAGAAACTTGCATATCACTTTTAGCCACAAGGCTAAAAATATAACTAGAACATTATAATCTTTTGTGGTAAAGATAAAGCCCACCATATTTCGCTTTTTGCGAAGTATAGTGGGCTACACTTTTGTTATTGCTTAAAAATCCCTATGGGACACGCCCTTATGCAACGGTTTTTAAGTTTTAATTAAATTAAATTATTTGCATTCGTCAGCCTTTCCAGCGCAACCTAAAACGTTAATAAGTTTGTGTTTAACGATTTCTTTAATGTTTGCTCTTGCGGGCTTTAAGTATTCTCTGGGGTCAAACTTAGAGGGTTCGTCGTTAAAGAACTTTCTAACGGTACCGGTCATTGCTAAACGGAGGTCAGAGTCAATGTTGATTTTGCAAACGGAAAGTTTAGCCGCTTGTCTTAATTGTTCTTCTGGAACACCGATAGCGTCAGGCATTTTACCGCCGTTTTCGTTTACCATTTTAACGTAATCTTGGGGAACTGATGAAGAACCGTGTAATACGATTGGGAAATCACCAAGTTCTTTAGCAACTGCTTCTAAAATATCAAAGCGAAGTGCGGGGGGAACGAGAATACCTTCTTCATTTCTGGTGCATTGTTCAGGCTTGAATTTGTATGCGCCGTGTGAAGTTCCAATAGCGATGGCTAAGCTATCAACACCCGTTCTCTTAACGAATTCTACTACTTCTTCGGGTTTGGTGTAGCTTTCTGCACCGTGTTCAACCTTAACGTCATCTTCAATACCTGCTAAAGTGCCGAGTTCACCTTCAACGGTAACGCCTCTTTCGTGAGCGTATTCAACAACCTTTTTGGTGAGAGCGATGTTTTCTTCAAAGGGAAGGTGACTTCCGTCAATCATAACTGAAGTAAATCCACCGTCAATACAAGACTTACAAGTTTCAAAATCGGGACCGTGGTCGAGGTGTAAAACGATTGGAATATCAGGACATTCAATAACCGCAGCCTCAACGAGTTTTACGAGGTAGGTGTGGTTAGCGTATGCTCTTGCACCCTTACTAACTTGTAAAATAACGGGTGAGTTGGTTTCCTTACACGCTTCGGTAATGCCTTGAACGATTTCCATATTGTTTACGTTGAAAGCACCGATAGCATATCCGCCTTTAGCGGCTTGTTCAAACATTTTCTTAGAGTTTACTAATGCCATTTGTCTATCTCCAAAATAAAAAAATTTTTTAATTCTTAAGTAAATTTTTTCTAACGTACCTATTATACATTTTTTTTTGATAAATATCAAATATTTTTCCTTGATATTTGCTATTTTACTTTATAATTTCTATTAAAAGTTGTATAATATAATTGGTAGAAAAATTAAGGGGAGTTTTTTATATGCAAGATTTAAGAATTAATATGCTTGCTAAAAATCTTATAAATTATTCTTGTGCGCTCAAAAAGGGTGAAAAAGTTTTAATTGAAGCAAAAGGCATTGATTATATGCTCGTAACTGCGTTAGTTAAAGAGGCTTACGCTGTGGGTGCAATTCCCTTTGTGGAAATCTTTGATAATAGAGTTACAAGAGAACTTCTCATAGGGCAAACGGAAGAACAAGTTAATTTAAGAAGAAAGTTTGATAGTTTGCGCATGCAAGAAATGGACGCTTATATAGGTATAAGGGGAGGGGAAAACAGTAACGAATTTAGCGACGTGCCCTCCGAAAAGTTAAGACTTGAAAGTCAACTTTACACCCATCCCGTTCACCACAATATTAGGGTTAAGAAAACCAAGTGGGTTATTTTGCGTTATCCAAATCAAGGTATGGCTCAATCTGCGGGAACGAGTACGGAGGCTTTTGAGGATTTCTATTTTAACGTTTGCAATTTAGATTATTCTAAAATGGAAAGGGCAATGGAAGCGTTAAAAGTAAGGCTTGATAAGGCGGATAAGGTTAGAATTATTGCTAAAAACACCGATTTATCCTTTTCTATTAAGGGAATAGGTAGTAAAAAGTGTTCTGGGCACTGTAATATTCCAGACGGCGAAATTTACACCGCACCCGTTAAAAATAGCGTTAACGGTGTTATAACCTATAACACTCCATCTATAAAAGACGGGATTAAATTTGAAAACGTGAGTTTGACTTTTAAAGATGGAAAAATTATAAAAGCAACGGCAAATGAAACGGAAAAACTTAACCAAATTCTTGATACTGACGAGGGTGCAAGGTACGTTGGCGAATTTGCTTTCGGAGTAAATCCGTATATCGTTAGACCTATGGGCGATATTCTTTTTGATGAAAAAATTAGTGGCTCAATTCATTTTACCCCCGGCTCTTGTTACGAAGATTGTAATAACGGAAACGATTCTGCTATTCATTGGGATTTGGTTCAAATTCAAACCAAAGAATACGGCGGTGGTGAAATTTATATCGACGGAGAACTTATTAGAAAGGACGGTTTATTTGTGCCAAATGACCTACTTTCGTTAAACCCTGAAAGCTTAATTTAACCTCCTGTATTTAAAATCGTGAAAAAAAAGCGATATTGCACCTTAAAAATGCGAAAAATGCCTTATAACGTTTGACTAATTTGGCGAAAATTTATATAATTGTATAGGAAAATATTTGAAATATTATTTATGGAGGACACACAAAAATGTCAAAAGTAACAAAAGTTGCAATTAACGGATTCGGCAGAATTGGACGTCTTGCATTCAGACAGATGTTCGGCGCAGAAGGCTACGAAGTTGTTGCTATCAACGACTTAACCAGCCCTGAAATGCTTGCTCATCTTTTGAAATACGACACCATGCAAGGTAACTACGTGGCTGCAGGTCACACCGTAGAAGCTAAGGAAAGTTCAATCGTAGTTGATGGTAAGGAAATCACCATCTACGCTAAAGCAAACGCTGCAGAACTTCCTTGGGGTGAACTCGACGTTGACGTTGTTTTAGAATGTACCGGTTTCTATACCAGCAAGGCTAAAGCACAAGCACATATCGATGCTGGCGCAAAGAACGTTGTTATTTCTGCTCCTGCAGGTAACGACCTTCCCACTATCGTTTACAACGTAAACCACAACACTTTAACTAAGGACGACCACATTATCTCTGCTGCATCTTGTACTACTAACTGTCTTGCTCCTATGGCTAAGGCTCTCAATGATTACGCTCCTATCGTTAGCGGTATTATGACTACCGTTCACGCTTACACTGGCGACCAAATGATTCTTGATGGACCTCAAAGAAAGGGTGACAAGAGACGTTCAAGAGCAGGTGCTATGAACATCGTACCCAACTCTACCGGTGCTGCTAAAGCAATCGGCTTAGTTATCCCTGAACTCAACGGTAAACTTATCGGTGCTGCACAACGTGTTCCCACCGCTACCGGTTCTACCACTATTCTTATCGCAGTAGTTAAGGGTAAGGACGTAACTAAGGAAGGTATCAACGAAGCAATGAAAGCTCAAGCTACCGAATCTTTCGGTTACAACACCGATGAAATCGTTTCTTCTGACGTTATCGGTATGAAGTACGGTTCATTATTTGATGCTACCCAAACTATGGTTTCTAAGATTGACGACGATACTTACCAAGTTCAAGTTGTTTCTTGGTACGATAACGAAAACTCTTACACCAGCCAAATGGTTAGAACTATCAAATACTTCTCTGAAATTAAGTAATTATTTTAAGAGTTTAAAAACCTCCCGAAACGGGAGGTTTTTTCTTGTCTTTATAAATATTATGTGCTATAATAAAAACAAATATAAAATAAATTAGTTATATCGTTTTATTTATAAGGAGAAAAGTTGTGGACGTTTATGAATACGTATATGCCGTTTACAAGGAAAGGAGTTTTTCTCTTGCGGCAAAAAAGTTGTTCGTTTCTCAGCCGGCGTTATCGTCATTGGTTAAAAAGGTGGAAAAATCTATTGGTATAACTATATTTGACCGTTCTACTTCACCCATAACGTTGACCGAGGCGGGTAAAATTTACGTTAAGTCAATAGAGGAAATGCAAGCGTTAAAGAAACGCTTAGAGGAAGAGCTTTCCGACTTAAGGGGTCTAAAAAAAGGCAGGTTAGTGGTTAGTGGAGAAAATTTCGTTTCCTCATTTATAATGCCGGAAATAATAATGAAGTTTTCCGAAAAGTTCAATGGAATAAAGGTTGATTTAGTGGAGTCTAACTCTCCTGACCTTAGACAACTTTTATTGAGCGACGAGGTTGACCTTTTAATTGCGCATGATTTTGATAATAAACTGTATTCCTGCGAACCACTCTTCGACGAAATGTTGCTTTTAGCCGTTCCCGAAAGGCTTAAAATTAACGATGAGTTAACCTCGTTTGCGTTGACGGGAAAGGATATTATGGAGGGAAAACACCTTCGTTCAGATTGTCCTACGGTTGACTTAAAAGTCTTTAGTGAAGAGCAGTTCTTGTTGATGAAGAAGGGTAACGATATGTATAGGAGAGCGCAGGTTTTGTGTGAAGATGCAGGGTTTGTTCCTAAAACACTTATCACGTTAGACCAACTTATTACCTCATATAATATGGCGTGTTACGGTATGGGTATTGCTTTCGTTACTGATGTTCTCGTTACTAATAGTAGAGGAGTAAATTGCCTTTACTATAAACTTAACGCTCATGAAATTACAAGACGTATGTACATAGGTTATAAAAGGAATAGGTATATAAGTAAATCCTGTAAAGAGTTTATTGAGATGGCTAAGCAGGTGTATAAAGAGAAACTTCCTAACTAATAAAAAACTATTAAGGGTAAACGAAAATTCGTTTACTCTTTTTTTATAGTCAACATAAAGTTATATAAAAAAAATTATAGGTAATATAACAACAAAGTTATTAAAAGACTTGAAAAAAATTATTATAAATATTATAATAAAATCAAATAACAACCGAGAGGAAATATTATGAAAACTATAGTTATAGGTGTAATCGGGGCAGACGTTCACGCAGTAGGTAATAAAATTATCGAATACGTGTTAAAGCAAGAGGGGTATAACGTTGTAAATATCGGTGTACTTTCTTCACAAGAGGATTTTATTAACGCTGCTATTGAAACTAAGGCTGACCTTATTTTAGTTTCTTCTCTTTACGGACAAGGCGAAATTGACTGCCGTGGTATGAGAGAAAACTGTATTGAAGCGGGCATAGGTGATATTCCCCTTTTCGTTGGTGGAAATATTGTTGTTGGTAAGCAAAATTTTGATGACGTTAGAGCAAGATTTGAGGCTATGGGCTTTAACAAGGTTTATGCTCCCGGTGTTTCTATTAACGAAACTTTACCCGACATTAAGGAAGTTTTAGGAGAATAACTAATGAGTCGTTATCTAATGGTGGATTTTGGTTCTACCTTTACTAAATTGACGGCGGTTGACGCTGAAAAGCAAGACGTTATAGCAACCGCTAGTCATTTTACAACGGTGGATACCGATATTTCCATAGGCTATAATAACGCACTAAAAGTTTTAGCAGATAAATTGGGGGAGAAAAATCCCTCCTTTGATAAGATTATCGGTTGTTCTTCGGCGGCGGGTGGCTTAAAAATGGCGGCTATCGGACTTGTTGAGGAACTTACCTTAGAGGCGTCTAAAAGGGTTTGTTTAGGAGCGGGTGCAAAGGTGGAACTTGCCTTTTCCCACCACCTAACTAATGACGACGTTGATAAGATTATAGAAAAGAAAATTGATATAATTCTTCTTTCCGGCGGAACTGATGGTGGAAATACCGAGTGCGTATTGTTTAACCAAAAAATGCTTTGCGAAAGGGGAATTAAAATCCCTATAATCTTTGCGGGAAATAAAAATTGTACCGACGAGGTTAAATCTCTTGCAAAAGAATACGGTATGAACGAGTACTATTGTGAAAACGTTATGCCAAGATTAAACGTTTTGAATATAGACTCTGCAAGGGATACCATAAGAAAAATTTTCCTTGACAATATTATCGTCGCTAAAGGTATTAAGAAAATCGAGGGGGAAATCGACGGGCTATTACTTCCTACTCCGGAATCGGTTTTAAGAGCGTCGACACTTCTTGCCGACGGATATATGCACGAAGCGGGGCTTGGTGAGATTGTTTTAGTTGACATAGGTGGCGCAACTACAGATACCTACTCAATATGTTCGGCATCGGCAAAGCGCAGTGACGTGGTAATAAAAGGGCTGGAAGAACCTTACGCAAAACGTACCGTTGAAGGGGATTTGGGTATGAGATATTCCGCTTTAGGAGTTCTTAATTCTCTTACCGAAGAGGAGATAAGGCTAATTGAAACGGACGAAGGTGTGGACATTAAAAAGGAACTTCTTTTTAGACACCAGCACGTAGATACTGTTCCTGAAAACGATTATCAAAAGAAAGTTGACATAATTATGGGTAGGATTTGCGTGGACAAAGCAATAGGTAGACACGCAGGGAAGATGGAAGAGGCTTACACTCCGATGGGTATGCTCTACAACCAGTTCGGAAAGGATTTATCAAAAATAAATTTCGTTATAGGAACGGGTGGTGTTTTAGTTCATAACGATGACCCCGTTAAAATTCTTTCAGCAGTGGAGTATAGCATTAAAAAGGGTATGGAGTTAAGACCTGTAAACCCAAGATATATGCTCGATAAGGATTATATCCTTGCGGCAATGGGGCTTTTAGCGGAGATTGACCCGCTACTTGCTCTAA
This sequence comes from Christensenellaceae bacterium, assembly GCA_045654365.1. Lineage (GTDB taxonomy): Bacteria > Bacillota > Clostridia > Christensenellales > Borkfalkiaceae > UBA1259. Next base: position 166,499 of record JAZONF010000013.1, read on the forward strand.
AAATTATGAAAAAGCACGTAGTTGCTATAAAATGAAAAAATTAAATTTACGGTGGAAGTTATGGTTAAAAACAAAAAGTTAACTGAAAAAGAATTTTTAGCAGAAAGAGAACAAGTTCTTGCAACTTGGAAAACAGGTAAGGATTATCATCTTGATTTTGAAGAATCAATTCCTTTTTTAAAGAGTATTCCCGAAGAAAAGAACTTTGCGGAAAAACTTGCAAAGGCTAAAAAGGAAAAAGCAAGAACGCTCGTTCAACCGAGAGCGGGTGTCCCCGTAGTAACTAAGCATATCGAACTTTTACAGTTTTTAGAAAATGCAGGTGCAGACTTTTTGCCGAGTACTATTGACAGTTATACTCGTCAAAATAGATACGTTGAGGCGGAAATCGGTATTAAAGAAAGTATTGTGAACGATAGGGCGCTTCTTAACGGATTCCCTTGCGTTAACTACGGTGTGGCAGGTTGCCGTCAGGTGTTTGATGCGGTAAACGTTCCCCTTCAAGCAAGACACGGAACTCCTGATGCAAGACTTTTAGCGGAAATTATTCACGCAGCAGGTTGGACTTCTAACGAGGGTGGCGCAATTTCTTATAACCTTCCTTACGCAAAGAGCGTTTCTTTAGAAGATACCATTAAATATTGGCAATACTGTGATAGGTTGGTTGGGTATTATGAAGAAAATGGCGTACATATCAATAGAGAACCTTTTGGTCCTTTAACGGGTACTTTAGTTCCCCCTTGTATTTCTAACGCTGTTGGTATTATAGAGGCGTTGCTCGCAGCAGAGCAAGGAGTAAAAAATATTACCGTTGGTTATGGTATGGGAGGAAATATTATTCAGGACGTTGCTTCCGTTCGTGCCCTTCAAGAACAAACGGAAGAATATCTCGAAAAGTTTGGATATAAAGACGTTATCGTTACAACCGTATTCCATCAATGGATGGGTGGATTTCCTCACGACGAAACGGAGGCTCTCGGCTTAATTGCGTTATCATCTACCGTTGGTGCACTTTCAGGCGCAACCAAAATGATTACTAAAACTCCTCACGAATCGGTTGGTATTCCTACTAAAGAAGCAAACGCACAAGGAATCAAGGCAAGTAAACTTGTTACAAGGCTTCTTTGCGACCAAAAGTTCCCCGAGTGCAAAGAACTCACTGAGGAAATTGAACAAATTAAAAAGGAAGTTAACTGCTTAATGAAAGCCGTTATGGAAGTTGGCGAAGGTGACCTCGCCGTAGGTACGGTTAAGGCGTTTGAGCAAGGTCTTATCGATATTCCTTTTGCACCAAGTAAATACAATGCTGGTTTAATTCTTCCCGTAAGAGATAACGACGGGCATATTAGAATTTTTGAATTTGGAAAACTTGCTCTAACGGATGACATAAAAGAATTCCACCGTAAAAAGATTGAAGAAAGAGCAAAGGCTGAGGGAAGAGAGGCATCTTTCCAACTCACTATTGACGATATCTATGCAGTAAGTTTAGGACACATTGTTGGTAGACTTGACTACGGTAATTTTTAAAAAATTAAAGAGGAAATAAATTATGAAAATTGTAGACGTTATTTTAACTAAATCATACACTGGTTTTTACTTTGACGACCAAAAGGCTATTAAGCAAGGCGCAGGGCACGACGGATTTATGTACGTTGGTGAGCCCGTTACCGAAGGATTTTCATCTATCCGTCAAGCAGGTGAGGCTATCTCTATTCAACTTATTTTAGAAGATGGAACGGTTGGTTACGGTGACTGTGCTGCGGTTCAATACTCTGGTGCAGGCGGAAGAGATCCCTTGTTTTTAGCAAAAGATTTTATTCCTTTTATTGAAGAGAAAATTAAGCCTATGCTTATCGGAGAGGACGTTTCTTCCTTCCGTGCTTTGGCGGAAAAATACGATAGATTAATCATTGAAGGTAACCGTTTACACACTGCTATTCGTTATGGTATTTCTCAAGCATTATTAAATGCAACTGCAAACGCTAAGAGAATTACGATGGCGGAAGTTATCCGTGAAGAATATGGCGTTGAGGGAAAAACTTACGAGCCTATCCCCGTATTCACTCAGTCTGGTGACGATAGACAAATTAATGCCGATAAAATGATTATTAAAGAGGCGGACGTTCTTCCTCACGCACTCATTAACCACGTTGAAACTAAACTTGGTAAAAATGGTGAAATTCTTTTAGATTACATTGCTTGGCTTAGAGATAGAATTTTACAACACAGAGTTAATAAAGAATATGCTCCTATTTTCCACATTGACGTTTACGGAACTATAGGTCTTGCTTTTAATTATGACGTTGATAAAATGTTTAACTACCTTTTAGAGTGCGAAAAGACTGCAAAACCCTTTGGTATTCGCATTGAAGGTCCTATAGATACGGGCGATAGAGAGGGTACGTTACATTATGAAAAGGTGCTTACCGAAATGCTTGATAAGGCTGGTAGTAAACTTCAAATCGTTGCTGACGAGTGGTGTAACACTTTAGAAGATATTAAACTTTTTGCTGACAATCACGCAGGACACGTTCTTCAAATTAAAACGCCCGACCTTGGCGGTGTAAACAACGTTGCGGAGGCAATTATTTACTGTAACGAAAAAGGTGTTGGTAGTTACTGTGGCGGTACTTGTAACGAAACTGACCAATCTGCAAAAACCACTACTAATATTGCAATCGCTTGTCGTGCGCTTCAATGTCTTGCAAAACCTGGTATGGGCGTTGACGAAGGTTATATGATTGTTAAAAACGAAATGAATAGGGTTATTGCTAGTGCAAATAGACGTGCAAAATAAAAATTAAAAAAACACTATGAAAATTTATTGCCTTATGCTACAATAGTAGTATAAGGCAAAAAATCCATAAGGAAGAAATTTTATGAAGATTGGCGTAGCGGGTTCGTTGGAATCTAATGATGCGTTGATAACGGTAACACCGTTTGATAGGACGGAAATTGAAATTGAAAGTATAGTATACGATTTTTTCCACGAGCAAATTGAAGAGGTTATATTATCCACTCTAAAGGATTTGGGAAAGGAAAACTTAAAGGTTATCTGCAGAGATAAGGGTGCGCTTGATTATACTATTAGGGCAAGGCTTATTACCGCAATAGAGAGGATGGAGGCGTAATATGAGAAGAAGTTTACTCTTTATGCCGGGCAACAACCCCGCAATGTTACAAAATTCAGACGTTTTTGATGCTGATGCAGTTATTTACGATTTAGAAGATGCTGTTTCTCCTACAGAAAAGGACTCGGCAAGAAATTTAGTTTCAGGCTTTTTATCTGCAAGAAAAAAAACTTTCCCTATGGAGATTGTTATTCGTATTAATGGGCTTGATACCGAATATTATAATGCAGACCTTAACGCCGTTGTTTCAGAGAAAATAGATACCATTATGTTGCCTAAAGCAACGGTTAAATATCTTGAAAAATTAGATGAAATTCTAACGCAAATAGAAAAGGATAAAAACCTTTCTAAAAAAATTAGCGTAATTCCGATAATTGAACTTTCTGCCTCCGTTTTAGAAATTGACGAAATCGTTAAAATGCCAAGAGTAAACGGTGTTTTACTCGGTGCGGAAGATTTAACGAGTGATTTAGAAGTTTCAAGAACTAAAAAGGGTGATGAAATTTTATATCCCCGTCAAAAACTTGCGTACGCTTGTTCGGCATATAAGATTGACTCCATTGACACGCCTTTTACCGACGTTGCTGATGAAGAAGGTTTAGAAAATGATTGCCGTTTCGTATGCGGTATAGGTTTTACTTCAAAGGCGGCTATACACCCCAACCAAGTTGGCGTAATCAATTCAATATTCGTGCCGTCTATGGATAAAATTAAGTGGGCGTTGAGAGTTGAAGAGGCAAGTAATAATGCTCTTGAAAAAGGGCTTGGTGTATTTAGTTTAGACGGTAAAATGGTTGATAAACCCGTAATGGAAAGGGCAAAAAAAATATTGCTTAAGGCAAAGAGATATAATCTTATATAATTATGAAAAACTCATTAGAAAGATTTGTTCCCGAGGGGTATATTCCCTTTAGTGGAAGTAGCGAATATAAAAATAGAAAAATAGAAAAAATCAAGGAAAAAACGTGTAGTGACAACGTGGTGTTTTTACAGAGTTATTCCGACCTTTTTGATAAGTTAAAAATTACCGACGGTATGACTTTATCCTTTCACCACCATTTAAGAAATGGTGACTTTGTGCTTAACGCCGTTTGTGAAGAAATTAAAAGAAGAGGGCTTAAAAATATGAATTTAGCCCCAAGTTCCGTTTTCCCCTCTAACAGGGTTTTAGCAGAACTTATTGAGAGCGGTGCGGTAACCGACCTTTCTTGTGACTACGCTAACGGGTCTGTCGCTAAAGCTGTTTCTGAGGGGAAACTTAAAGGCTTACTTAAAATGTACACTCACGGTGGCAGACCTTTTGCCATTGAAACGGGAGAACTAAAAATAGACGTTGCTATTTTGGCTGTTCCCACTGTGGATAAAAAGGGCAATGGAACGGGTAACCAAGGTAAAAGCGCGTGCGGAAGTTTGGGCTACGCCGTTTCCGACCTTAAGTATGCTAAAAAAGTAGTTTTTGTAACCGATAATTTTGTGGATAATATTAGTGAGCCTCAACTTGACGGCAAGTACGTGGACTACGTTTTGAAAGTAGATGCAATAGGGGACCCTAATGGTATAGTTTCTGGAACGACCAAGATAACTAAAGACCCTGTTGGGCTCAAGATAGCAAGGCTTACGGCTAATGCGCTTGATAAAATAGGGGTAATTAAAGATGGCGTTTCTATGCAAACGGGCGCAGGCGGAACAAGCCTTGCCGTTGCTAATTACGTTAAAAAAATGATGAAAGATAGGGGCGTTAAGGGATGTTTTGCTTCTGGCGGTATCACGGGTTATTTCGTAGATATGCTTGAGGAAGGATTATTTAATGAACTTTACGACGTTCAGTCTTTTGACCTTTCTGCCGTTGAATCAACGGGTAAAAATAAAAACCATCATCTTATGAGCGGTAGTAAGTATGCAAACTGTTACGACGATAATATTGTTGATAAACTTGATTTTGTTATTTTAGGTGCAACGGAAATTGACCTTGACTTTAACGTTAACGTTACTACTGACTCACACGGACTTATTATGGGGGGTTCTGGCGGACATAGCGATACGGCTCACGGTGCAAAGATTACCGTAATTACCACTAACCTTATAAAGTCACGTATGCCCATAATTAAGGAAAAGGTTACCACCGTTACTACTCCCGGAGAGGACGTTGATATCTTAGTTACTGAAAGGGGCATAGCAGTTAATCCTAAGAGAGTGGATGTTTTGGAAAAATTAAAAGACAGTTCACTTCCTGTGATGCCGATAGAAGAATTATTGAATATAGCGTATGAAATGACGGGAAAGCCCGATAAAAAAGTTTTTAGCGATAGACCTGTTGGCGTTGTAGTTTATAGGGACGGCACGGTTATTGACACTATTTATAAGATTTAGTATGGAAATTAGAGAGGCAATTTTACAATCGGAAAAAGAGGAGGTTAAGGAATTTTTATCTTCTTTTGACCTAAAGTATAGAAAGGACGTTACCTATACCGTGTATGCGGTGGAAAATGGGAAAATGGTAGGAACAGTTTCCCTTTTAGGTAGCGTTATTATGCTACTTGCAGTTGATAAAAGTATGCAAGGTGAAAACGTTGCCTTAAAGTTAGTAGACCACGTTATTTCAAAATTGCGTTCTGATAAAATGTACGGATATAGAGTTTTTACAAAGCCAGAATACCTTATGCTCTTTATAGATATGGGCTTTAAGGTTTTAATTAGAAGTGATAAATTCGTTGCGTTAGAGGGCGGTACTTCAGACGTGGAGAAAACCGTTGACGGTTTAGTTAATAAAGTTATTATGGAGCACGGGTTTATCGACGGTGATACGGCGGCTATCGTAATAAACGGCAATCCCTTTACAAAGGGACACCTTGCTTTATGTGAATACGCTTTATCAAAGCATAGAAAACTTATGCTATTCGTTTTGGAGGAGGACCTTTCGGAGTTTTCCTTTAAGGAAAGATTTTCGCTTGCATACCTTGCTATGAGAGCGTATGGAGAGAGAGTTTCGGTGTTGCCCTCTACAGAATATATCGTTTCAAAGGAAACTTTCCCAGACTATTTCTTGCACGGGGCGGACGAACAAACGGAAGCGTACGCAGAGTACGACGCATTGATATTTAAAAAATATTTTATGCCTAAACTTGGCATAGTTAAAAGGTATTTTGGTGGAGAGAAAACTCCATATATGCAAATCTATAACGAAACTATGAAAAAAACGCTTGGCGACGAGTTCTCATTTGTTGAGAGATTTAAAGATGGGGAAGAGGAAATTTCTGCAAAAAGCGTTAGAAATTACATTAAAGAGGGGAATATTAAAAAGGCGTTAAGTCTTGTTCCCACCTCAAACGTTGCGTTAATGAATTTAATAATTGCTAATAAAAAATGGTAAACGATAAAATTTTAGTTGCAAGGGAAACTCGCAGGAAAAAGATTATTGAACTTGCAAAAAATCATAACGTTGTAACGTTAAAGGCTAATATCCCTGGCGAAAATAAAAACCTATTAGAGGCATATTTAACGGTTAATTATTTTATAAAAAAGGTTGTAGGCTTTGGCGCAAATTTTGTAGAGTTGGAAAATTCTGAGGACGGGGTTACCGTTTATTTTACCGTTAACGACGGAGAGGAATTTAAGAAAAAGGCGCAAGAATTAGAAGAAAATAATCCGTTAGGCAGGCTTGTTGATATTGACGTTACACCCTTTGGTGGCCAGAGAAGTTTAGTTAGACAACGTATGCGCAAATGTTTCTTGTGCGACGAATATGCTTTCGTTTGCGGTAGAAACAAAACGCATAAAACGTCGGAACTAATAAGGTTTTTTAAGGATAAAAGCGAGGAGTTTTTTATTTCATTAATTGAAAGCGTTATTAGTGAAAGCATGTTTTCAGAACTTAATTTGGAGAATAAATTTGGGCTTGTTACTCCAACTTCTAACGGTAGCCATAACGATTTAAGTTATAACGTGATGGCAAAAGCAATAGAAGAGATAAAAACCCCCTTAACTAAAGCGTTTTTTATAGGGCTTTGGGCGGATAGATTAGATAATTTAACAAATAAACTTATTAGTGTTGGTTTAGAGTGTGAAGAAAAAATGTTATCGGTAACCTCTGGCGCAAACGCTTATAAGGGATTTATTTTCGTTGGTGGCGTTTTGCTTACTGCCCTAGGTTATACGCTAAAAAACAACGGAAATGATGATGATATTTACAATAACGCTAAAATTATTTGTAGTAATTTTACCTTTCCCAAAGATACGTTTGGCGCAAAGGCGTATAATGGTGGGTTTGGCGGTATTAGAAAAGAGGGGATTGAGGGATTTTCTACGGTAAAAGTTGCCGAGAAAAAACTTGATAAATATAGCCTAAGTGACGTGCTAAAATACATAGTAGGTACTCTTGACGATAGCGTTTTATTTAAAAGGGCAAAATCTAAAGAGAAATACAATTATTTTAAGAAACTTATTTCTTCTTCCAAAGGAGAGGAAAAAGATATCACTAAAGAGTGCATTGATAACAATATAAGCATAGGCGGTTCGGCGGACGTTCTGATTGCCTCTATTATGATGAAAAAACTCAAGGAAATTTTTTATTTTAAGGTATAGTATGATAAAAAAAGAACCATTACCCACCGATTTAATCGGTGGAAAAACGTTAAAAACGGATGAAAGAATAAATTTCTTCGGTCAAGTTGACGAACTTTCGGCTATGATAATGGAATTTACCCATTACACGGAAGAGGAAAAACTAAATATGCAACTTAGAAAAATTGTAAATATTCTATCCATTGCACTTGCTCAAACAGCGGGTGGGATAGGAAAGGTTGGAGAACTTCACCTTAACGAACTTGTGGAACTTGTAAACGAGTATAACGAAAAAGCAGGTCCTTTTTGCGGGTTCGTTCTCCCAGGGGAAACACTTATGGGTGCTAAAGCGCACGTCTTAAGGACGGTGACAAGGCGTGTTGAACGTTCTTATGCAAGCGTGTACGAAAAATTTGGTGGAAGTGAAATAATTTTTGAATACTTAAATAAACTTTCCTCGTTATTCTTTGCACTTGCAAGGGTGTACGACGAAAAGTAGAAAAACTGAATATGGTAAAAACTTGCGAAACCACTTTTTGTGAAAAGTAGGGGAAGTACGGTGAAAATCCGTCGCAACAGTCATTACGGTAAAAGTCCGATAACCTACTCGCAAGTTACAGTCGATATCCGCTTGGGCAGTGAAGAAAGGGTGCGACTATAAAGAGAAAATACGCCCAAGGCGTATTTTTTTATTAAAAAATAAAAAAAGGAGATTTAAAATGAAAAAATTAAGTAAAGTTTTAGCATTAATTTTAGTTGTCGCTTGCCTTTTTTCCGTTACTGCTTGTAAAAAAGAACCACTTGTTATTAAGGAAAGTGATACATACGTAGTTATAAAGGTTGAAACTACCAAAACAGACCTAACCTTAGCAGATTATATGGCAGGTCTTGAAGAATATAAAGACATGTTCGTTATTTCAAACGGTATGGTGGTATCAATTAACGGCATTAAAAACGCTATAGACTTCTCAAGTTGTTGGATGCTTTATACTGACGACTATCGTGAAGGCTTTTCAAACGCTATGTGGGGAACTATTGAATATAAAGAAAAAGTTTATAATTCTGCTGCGTATGGAGCAGAGAGTTTAGTAGTTATAGACGGCGCAACGTATATCTGGGTATATAAATCTTTCTAATAATGCTTAAAACTAAGGACCTTGCACTAATCGGTTTATACACTGCCTTGCTGATTGGTGGACAACTTGCTCTATCGTCAATTTCAGGTGTGGAAATAGTAACGTTATTGTTCGCCTCCTTTTGCTTTTATTTTGGGGTAATGAGGGGGGCGATTCTTGGCACGGTTTTTTCACTTATGAGATGCTTGGTGTTTGGATTTTTCCCCGCCGTGCTTATATTATATTTAGTCTACTATAATATTTTTGCAGTGGTTGTAGGGCTAATAGGAAAGGCAATGGAAGGAAAAATCAACCTAAAAAGTACGCTCATAGTACTTCTTACAGTTTTTATTTTGACTGCTTTATTTACCATTTTAGATAATATAATAACACCACTTTTCTATGCATTTAGTAGGGAGGCGACTAAGGCGTATATGCTTGCGTCGCTAACAGCGCTAATTCCGCAAGAAATCTGCGTTCTATTAACGGTGGGAACGCTTTTTCCTCCACTTGTTAAACTTTTAGAGCGAATAAAGTCGTTTAAGCAATAAAAAAGGGGCAAACCTTGTCGGTTTGCCCCTTTATCATTAGCAAAGCGTTCGTTTGTTTTTTAATTTATTATCGTAGTGTTAGCGTTCGTTCCACAAAGGCAGTTAAAGGCGTTAGTCGTTGTGGAAAGTAGAGCTAAAAGCAACAGCAACTGAGTGGTACTTATCGTGTTGTTACTCGTGAGTAAAAGTAAAAGCGCAATTAAAACTATGTTGTTTGAATTCATCTTTACCTCCTTATATCAAAATACGATATTTTTTTATTATATGCGATAAATTATTTAAAAATTACGATGATAATTTATGATACAATAAGTGTACACTCATTATTATATTAAAAGGAGGGGAAAATAATGAACGTTTTACTTGATAAAAGATTGCAATCTTTGGTGGAAGAATACGTGCCGAAAGGGGAAATTTTAGACGATTTAGTTAGTTTTTTTTCAATATTTTCCGACTATACGAGAATAAAGATGATATCTGCTTTAGCCATTTCTGAAATGTGCGTATCTGACTTATCTTCGCTTTTAGGGCTTAATCAAACCACAGTTTCGCATCAGTTAAGGCTACTAAAAAATTTAAACGCAGTTAAAACGAAAAGGCAAGGAAAGGTTGTTTTTTATTCGCTTAGAAATGATAAACTTAACGAAGTTCTCTTAAAGGGAGTGGAATTTTTAGGATATTAGAAAAAATTAAACGCTTTCACCTATGGTGAAGGTGTTTTTGCTTTTTATAGGCTTGTAAAAGTTGAAAAAAAAGTATATAATAATATCTATGGGTATAATAGAGGAAAAACTTAAACTTCTTCCAAGTAACCCCGGAGTATATATTATGCTCAACGGGGAGGGAAAGGTTATTTACGTTGGAAAAGCCAAAAATCTAAAAAACCGAGTAAGGCAATATTTTCACGATAGCGTAAAAACCCAAAAGGTTATGGCTATGGTTGGTAACGTTGCTGATTTTTCCTACGTTATCACCCCAACCGAGATAGACGCATTGTCTTTAGAAAACAACCTTATAAAAAAACACAAACCAAGATATAACGTTTTATTAAAAGACGATAAAACATACCCGTATTTGAGAATAGATTTAAAAGAAGAATTTCCCACCCTCACCGTAGAGAGAAGATTAAAAAAGGATGGGGCTAAATATTTTGGACCTTTTATGGGTGGAATTTCCGTTAGGGACGTTATTTATATAGCAAACTATGCCTTTAATCTTCGCCCCTGTGTTAAAAAGTTAAATAAAAAGCCTCAAAAACCCTGCCTAAATTATCATATAGGGAAATGCTTGTCGCCTTGTGCGGGTTTGGTTTCGCAAGAAGAATATGCAAAATCAGTTAAATCAGCAATAGAGTTTCTTTCAGGGGAAACGGACGTAGCGGAAAAAATACTTAAGGAGCGTATGTTAACTTTTTCTGAAAGGGAGGACTTTGAGCAAGCGTTAAAATGTAGAGAACTTTTAGCGTCTTTAGAGAAGTTGAAGTTGACGAGGCTAACTTCCTTAAATAAGTTTATAGATGCCGACGTTATTGCTTATAAGGCAAACGGTATTTATTCGGTTATAAATATGCTAATCGTTAGAAAAGGGAGAATGCTTGGCGCAAAAAACTTTTCTTCAACCGATTATTCTTCTTCTGACGAAGAGGCGTTATCTTCTTTTATCTCAGGATATTATAGTGACAATATAGATATCCCTTCTGAAATAATTACAACGAGTGAGCCTTTGGACGTGGAACTTTTAGAAAGTTATCTTAAGGAAAAGGCAGGTAAAAGCGTTACCATTTTATCTCCGAAAATAGGGGTGAAAAGGCAACTTCTCGATATGGCGGAGGTTAACGCAACCGAACACTTGGAGATTGCCGTAGATAGAATTAAACATAAAGAAGATATGACTATCTCTGCTTGTGAAAGTCTTAAAAACAAACTAAACTTAAAAAATTATCCAAGGCGTATGGAGTGTTACGATATAAGTAACGTAAGCGGTGTGGATAAGGTTGGAAGTATGGTTGTGTTTATTGACGGAGAGGCGGATAAAAAATCATATCGTAGGTTTAAGATAAAAACCTTTGAAGGGGCGGATGATTATCGCAGTCATCAAGAAATGATGAGAAGGCGGTTAGAAAGGCTTTCTACCGATAGCGAAAAGTTCCCCAAACCCGACCTTATCGTTATTGACGGAGGAAAGGGGCAACTTTCTTCCGTTAAAGAAGTTTTCGACGAGTTTAATATTACCGATATAGACTTGATCGCTCTTGCGGAGAGAGAGGAAGAGATTTTCTTAACCGGTAATCCAAACCCTATAGTTTTAGAAAAGAGGGATTACTGTCTTAAAATGCTTCAACGACTTCGTGACGAAGCCCACCGTTTTGCTATAACTTATCATAGAACTCTTAGGGGAAAGCGTGCGCTTAATTCCGTTTTAGATGGGATTGAAGGAATAGGCAAGGTGAAACGAGAAGCCTTAATTAAAAGGTTTAAGGACGTTTCGGGGATTGCGCTTGCCTCCGTTGATGAAATTGCCACCGTTGACGGAATAAGCAAAAGACATGCAAAAATAATAAAGGATAAACTAAAAGCAGAAGGAATTATATGAGATATAAACTTTTTATTAGTGATTTTGATATGACTATGGGGCGTGCTCCCGATATTATTCAGCCGGAAACGGTAAACGCCGTAAAGAAATTTCAAAAACAAGGTGGAAAATTCGTTATTTGCACGGGAAGGTCCTATCTATCCATCAAAAAAGTTTGCCAAAAGTACGGCATAAAAGGGGACGTTATCGCTTTTCAAGGTTCACTTGCGTGTAATCTTGAAACGGATAAGGAACTCTTTAACGGCGGTGTTAATAATGAGTACGCATCACTTGCGGTAAAAGATTTGCTTGAATTAGGCGTGGAAACAGGCGTTTATTTAGACGACTTATATTATTACGACAAAAAGGGAGAGTATATATCTCATTACGAAAAGTTAGTAATGGTTGACGGCGTGTTGGTGGACGACTTGGTAGATTATACGCTTAATACTAACAAAAAAATCCGCAAGATACTGTCGCTTGGAGAGGGAAAGTATTTAGATGAAATCTTAGAAAAACTTACTCCTAAATACCAAGGTAAACTAATATTTAACAAAAGTTCTGAGAAAATTTTAGAAGTAATATGTCCCGACTGGTCTAAAAAAGAGGCAGTTAAAAGAATTGCAAAATATTACGATATTCCACTATCTTCTGTGATAGCGGTGGGGGATTCTACTAACGATATACCCTTGCTTGACGGTGAGTGGCATGGTGTTGCAGTTGGCGACGGTATGAAAGACCTTAAGGATTTTGCTAAGGAAATTACCGTTAATTTTGACGAGCAACCCGTTAAATTTTTACTTGAAAAATACTGTTTATAACTATTAGGTGAATTATGACTGAAGAAAAGGAAATTATAATTAAAGATAAAATTGAATTGCCTGTTATAGCGTTAAGAGGTAAGGTGTTTTTTCCAACCACGCACTTAAATTTTGAAGTAGGTAGACCTCTTTCGGTGGCGGCGGTTGAAACAGCAGTTTCAATGGGTTCGGAAATTTTTATCGCTCCACAAAAAAGTGTTTTTATTGATGCGCCCAGAAAATCTGATATTTGCTCGGTGGGTGTCGTTGCTAAGATTAAACAAATAATAAAGCCTTCTCCTAACGTGTTTAAGGTTAGTGTGGAGGGGCTTTATCGTGCAAAAATAGTAGAGTTTAAGGACACTAAAAACTATTTTTCCGCAGTAGTTGAAAGGGCGGAATATATTCCAGTAGATGACGCTATTAAGGAAGAGGCGTATTTTAGAATTATATCTTCGACTTTCCGCCAATACGCATTGACACAAAAGCGTATTAGTAAAGACGTTGTTTCAGCTATTTCCGAGTTAAACGAGATTAACGCCTTTATGGATAACGCTATTTCCGTTGTCAATCTAAAGGAAAAGGACGTTATTTCCTTTTTACATTTAGACGATACGATAGAACGAGCAGAGTTTTTTGATGGACTTATAAAAAAGGAAGTTCAAGTTGCCGAAATTGAAAAACAGATTGCCGATAGAGTTAAAAAGAGCGTTGATAAAAGCCAGAAGGAATTCTATTTAAGAGAGCAAATCAAGGCTATAAGGACGGAACTCGGCGAAGGTGATGAGGACGGCGATACCTTAAGAAACAAAGTTCTTGAAAAAAATCTTCCTAAGGAAATTGAAGAAAAGGCACTTGCCGAGGTTAAAAGACTTGGTAAGTTAAATCCCTCTTCGCCCGATTATTCGATAATTCTCAATTATCTGGATTGGATTTTAGATTTGCCATTTAATGAAGAAACAGTTGACACGGAAAGTCTATTAGAGGCAAAAAAAGTTTTAGATGTAGACCATTTTGGTTTAGAAAAGGTAAAAGAAAGAATAGTTGAATACCTTGCGGTGCTTAAACTAACTAAAAAAATTAAAGGGCCGATACTCTGTTTCGTAGGACCTCCCGGAGTTGGTAAAACTTCCGTTGCCACATCTATTGCAAGGGCATTAAATAGAAAATTTGTTAGAATGAGCCTTGGAGGTGTTAAGGACGAAGCGGAAATTAGGGGGCATAGAAAAACTTACGTTGGAGCAATGCCAGGTAGAATTATAACGGGGCTAAAGAACGCAGGCTCTAAAAATCCCGTATTCTTGCTTGATGAAATTGATAAACTTTCTTCTGATATTCACGGTGACCCGTCAAGTGCGCTTTTAGAAGTTTTAGACCCTGAGCAAAACGTAACGTTTAGAGATAGGTTTATAGAAGTGCCTGTAGACCTTTCAAAGGTTATGTTTATAACTACCGCTAACTCCTTAGATACCATTCCTTATCCTCTTTTAGACCGTATGGAAGTTATTGAGATTAACGGATATACTGACGAAGAGAAACTTCAAATTGCTAAAAGATATCTTCTTCCTAAACAAAAGCAATTGAACGGTATAAAAGAAGAAAGTCTTGCTATTTCGGACGAGGCTATAAAGGAAGTAATAGAAAGTTATACTATGGAGGCGGGCGTTAGAAATTTAGAGCGAGAGATTGCCTCCATTGTTAGAAAGGTTGCTACAAAGGTTGCCGTTGGTAAGAGAACAAAGAAGTTTTTAATTGAAAAAGAAAACGTTTCCGACTATTTGGGCGTTAAAAAATACGTTAAGGACACCTCTATAGAAAAGGACGAGGTAGGCGCATGCACTGGACTTGCTTGGACGAGTGTTGGCGGTACAACTTTGACTATCGAAGTAAGTTTAATGGCTGGAAAGGGGGAAATTCTTTTAACCGGTAAACTTGGCGACGTTATGAAAGAATCAGCAAGGGCGGCGATAAGTTATATTCGTTCACATGCGAAAGAGTACGGAATTTTAGAAGAGGTTTTTGAAAAAACGGACATACACGTTCACGTACCTGAGGGCGCAACTCCTAAGGACGGACCTAGTGCCGGAATAACTATGGCAACGGCAATTTTATCTGCTTTTACTAAAAAACCTGTAAAAGGTAACGTCGCTATGACGGGGGAGATTACCCTTAGAGGAAAGGTGCTTGCTATAGGTGGACTAAAGGAAAAGGCTCTTGCGGCTTTTAGAAGAGGAATTAAAACGGTTATTATTCCAACGGCAAACAAAAAGAATTTGGAAGAGATTCCAAAAGAAATTAAAAAACACTTAAAGTTTATTACCGTTGATAGCGTGGATGAAGTGTTTAAAAACGCCTTGAGGTGGTAAAATGAAGATAAAAAACGCAACCTTTATAACTTCGGTTGCATCAAAAAATAATTTTTATATAACTGATAAACCGTTAATCTGCGTGGTAGGAAAATCAAACGTGGGTAAAAGTTCAATAATAAATATGCTTGCAGGGCAAAAAAAACTTGCAAGAACTTCCGTTACCCCTGGTAGAACGAGGTTAGTTAACTACTTTGATTTTGGCGAGTTTGTTTTAGCAGACCTTCCAGGGTACGGCTTTGCCAAAGTTTCTAAAGAGGAAAAAACCAAGTGGGCAGATTTAATGGAGCATTTTTTAGACACTCAAGATATAAAAATGGTTATCTCTTTAGTTGATATCCGTCATGACCCGACGGCTGACGATAAAATGATGATAAATTACCTTTATCATTACGTTATTCCCTTTTCAATAGTGGCAACTAAAGCAGATAAACTTTCCAAATCTAAAATCAAACCGAGATTAGCGGAAATTGCTACCTCTCTAAAGGTAGGTATTGGCGATTTAACGGCAAGTTCAGCGGAAACGGGTTTAGGTAAAGAAGCGATTTTATCCTTAATAAAAAAGGCAATTTCATTAACTGAAACAGTTGAAGAAGAGGGAGAATAAAAAGAGAAAAAGGTTTACCGATAGCCGAGTCCCTACAAGGGATTCGGCAACTAAATAAATCCTTACGGATTTGTGATAATTTGAAAAATTTCCTTGCAAAGCAAGATATTTTTCAAAGTTATATTGCCTATCGGCAGTTATATTTGCCTTACGGCAAGTTTTGGATTTATTTATTATAACTTTGGCGATAGCCAAAATAAAACTGCTTACGCAGTTGGCGTTCGCTTCGCTCGGCTAAACTGTTTACTGCGTAAACAATATCACTTTTAGCCACACGGCTAAAAATATAACTTTTTTATTTTAAGATTTTGTGGATAAAGAAAAGCCCACCATATTTCGCCTTTAAGCGAAGTATAGTGGGCTACACTTTTGTTATATACTAAAAATCCCTAAGAGTGACGCCCTTAAGAGGTAAACCTTTGCTTTTTTATATAACTAATCTTCTTTTTTTCCGTAAAGTTTTTCTCTCATACGGGGAAGAGCTGTTTCTGCAGAACCTAACGGCATATTGGCGTTGCGGTAATCGTGTTTGTTGCAGAAACGGTTAATTTCTTCTTTTATCCTCTCAAAATTGCGTTTTTCAACGGTGGTTAGGGCTTTTGCGTATTCGTTCTTAAATGAGCCGGCATTAGAGCAGTACTTAAGTAATTCGGAATAGTGGTTAAGGCAAAACCCTTTAGATGTGTAAAAAAGTTTTATAAATTCCTTATCTTTTGAAAATAGACGAGCAATAGTTTTATAATACTTTTCCATACTTTTGTTCGTGTAGTCGCAAATTATGCAAGAAGTAAGAGCGTTATCTAACTTTTCGCCTTGCTTTTTAGCGTCTTTTGCCGAGGTGGCATCTACAATAATTTTATTTAGAAAGTCCGTTCTCGTTTGAATTTGCAAAGCAACGGAAAGTTTATTTGGGCGGAAAAAAAGTTTGTCAAAATGCACCGAGCAAAAACCGTGTTTATTAACTTTTTCCCTTGTGGAGTCCTCCATAACGGCGTCGTTTAAGAATTCGTGCAAAAACTGTTCTTCTACAATGCTTTGAATTGCGCAAAGGGGACATTCTGAATTTTCTTTGAACTTATCAAAAATAAGCCCTGTATCAACGTGATATATCATAGTTGTATTTTATCAAACTTTGTGTAAGTTTTCAATAAATAAAGCGATTATATTGAAAATATTTTTTTGCCGTGATATAATCTCTTAGAGGTGTCACTTATGGTTTTAGAAAGAATTGATTTGTATCAATATTTTGGTAAAGAAAGGAGACTCGAGCGGTAGCGTTGATAGATTAGCCAACGGTGATAAAAAGAAAGTAAAGAGTTTGTGCATGCAAAATAGAGTACATAAAAAAGTTTGCCCTGCATTTATTTTTACAACCTTTTCAGATAAAAGCGTGTCAATGGAGCATTCGTTAAAATACGCCGTTGCCCTTAGGAAGAATAAAATTCCTTTTGAAATGATGGTTTTTGAAAAGGGTGTGCACGGTTTATTTGTTGCTAACAGTTTCTCTTCTTATAAAGAAGGCTTGGTTGTGCCAAGAGTGGCTACGTGGGTAGACCAAGTTTTGGGCTGGCTAAGAGAAAGAGATTTTAAAATTGACGTTATTAGTTAAAAGTTGAAAATTAACCTTAATAATTTGTTGATATTTATAAAAAAATATGTTAGAATAGGTAAGCAATTAAATTGTGCCGTGAAATTTCGGCACGAACGCTGGTGTGGCTCAGTCGGTAGAGCAGCTGATTCGTAATCAGCAGGTCGCAGGTTCGAATCCCGTCACCAGCTCCAAAAAAAATCGCTACCCTTTTGGGTGGCGATATTTTTTTGCTGGTGTTTCGGGTGAGAACCTCGGTGCGCCCGTCATATGACGGGCAAGCTTTGATGGGCAAGGGGTTCGTAGCGAAAGCGGAGAACTATCCCGTCACCAGCTCCAAAAAAAGAAAGGAAAAAAGCGCTCTTCTCTTAGGGATTTTTTAGATAGTATAAAAGACTAACGGAAAATTTTCGTTAGTCTTTTCTTTTTTGCTTTGCTAAACACACGACTTTGCTTGTAAAGTATAGTATGCTACACTTTATTATTATCATTATTATTATTTTGATTGGCTAATGATACTAGATGAAAAAATAGATATGAACAAAGTATGTAAGGGACAAAAATAACAAGTAATGCAATTACCCAAGAATCAGAATAGTCATTCACATAAGAATATAAACAGAAATATAAAAAAAACGTAACAATAGATGCAATAACGCTTATTAGTAACTTCATATCAGATTTTTTTAGAAAAACATAATATAAGATTGCTGCTACGCCATATGCAACTATACCACAAGTAAGTAGCACATGAATCCCACTACTAATCATTAAAATTATAAAACTAACAACTACACCTACAACTGCACTTAAAATCCATTTGATTGCTTCCTTCATTTGCAAACCTCCATAAATTATAAATAAAAAAGTGCGCCTACCGAAGTAAACGCACAAAAACGCAGACTCCGATAGTCGCCAAACTAACTTTACGCAAAATGGTGTAACCACAATAGCACAAGTAGAATCTGCATTTTATCAAATTCAATAATACTATTGTGGCAAAAATAGATATAATTATCCTTATAAAAAAGAAAATTACACCACGAATTGCGTTTATTTAGTTAGTTTGGCTATAATTATTGTAACACAAATAAAATGTTTTATCAAGTAGTTTTTCTGGATAAAAGAAAACTCGACTTGTAAAAAGTCGAGTTTTATAATTATTCAATTAAAATTCCTTTATAGGGACTCACTAAGCCATCGTTTTTTATTTGAAAAAGGGTGATTTTAAGTTATTCAGAGTACGTAAATCTTTTATGTTCAAGTAGTTCTTTTTTATATTTTTTTGCGTATTCTTTTGCTAACGTCAGGTCTTGTTCGGAATAATTTCCACACTCAATAGGTGTTGCACCGGGGATTTGACCTTCAAAATTTATAACGTAGTCACAAAAAGCAATAACGTAGGGGAAGAGTTTTTGGCTATCCCACTCGTTAAATAGCAACAAGTAAAAACCCGTTCTGCAACCCATAGGTCCAAAATATACTATTTGCTCTTTTATTTCAGAATTTCTAAAAAAAGTTGCGCCCAAATGTTCTAAAGTGTGAATTGCCGGCATTTGCATTGGTATTTCTCTATTAGGGGCAGTGAAACGCAAATCAAAGGTGGTAACAACTTTGTCACCGTCATAATCTTTTCTGCTAACGTATAACCCAGCAAATAAATTTAAGTGGTTAATCTTAAAACTTTCTATTTTTTCCATAATGTCACCCAAAAAGTATTATACCACGCTTAATTGAGTTTATCAAGTAATTAGAAATAATACCTTTTATAGATTGCTCTGTTTCAAATCCCTCACACCCACAAGCAAATAAAAAAACACCCAAAAAGGTGTTTTTTATTTGGCAGGGGTAGCTGGATGTATCTCCACTGCGTTACGATATACTAACGTATATGCACCCCGCAATCATTATATTTAATGATAGCAAATACCTTTTATAGATTGCTCTGTTTCAAAACCCTCACACCCACAAGCAAATAAAAAAACACCCAAAAAGGTGTTTTTTTATTTGGCAGGGGTAGCTGGATTTGAACCAACGAGTGACGGAGTCAGAGTCCGTAGCCTTACCGCTTGGCGATACCCCTATTTATTTTGCTTTAATATTCTAACAAAACAAATTAAATTTTACAACTATTTTATCCCTTTTTTACAAAAAAATTTAATTTTATAAATTTTTAATAAATAGCACGTTTTTCTTGCCTCTTACACGTTTGCTTTTATATTTAGTTTGTGATAAAATTATATGTAATTAAATCATTAGGTGTTATATGGATAAAAAAGCAAGGCTCAATTTAATAGGTCAAGCATTGTTGTTAGGTGCTACGCTCGTGTGGGGTACTTCTTTTTTTATTTTAAAAGGTACTATTGCCGAATATCCGCCTATGTACGTTATTGGATTAAGATTTTTAGCGTCCTCAGTTATTATAGGTTTAATATTTATTAAAAGAATTATTAAATTAAATAAAGGGACTTTTTTTAGGGGAGTTTCAGTAGGACTTTGTCTTGCAGGCGCATATCTTACACAAACTTATGGGCTGGAAAAAACTTCGCCGAGCACAAACGCTTTTTTAACTTCTCTTTACTGTGTAATTTGCCCCTTTTTGTTTTGGCTTTTCTATAAATTAAAACCAAAAAGTTACAACGTTATTTCTATGGGATTATGTGTTGTGGGTTTATCGTTAGTTGCTTTTTCCGGTGGGGAGGAGAGTGGAAACGAGTTTATCGGTTGTTTTTTAACCATTGTAAGTGCAGTTTTTTATGCGTTGCAAATAGTTTTTAATCACCGCTTTCAAAATGAAAAAGACGATACGTTTCAGTTGATTTTTACACAAATTTTAACTGCGGGAATTATCATTTTTATCGTTTCACTAATTTTTGAATTCCCAAATTATCCTCTCACAAAATTTGTAATTAAAAACGAACACATATTTAACGTTATATACTTAACCCTTGCGTGTACGGTTTTTGCTCAACTCGCTCAAATTTTAGGACAAAAGTGGACTACTCCTGCGCAAGTAACTATTATTTTAAGTCTTGAATCGGTTTTTGGCGCATTGTTCTCCGTTCTTTTGGGAGGAGAAAAGTTGACGATTATGCTTTTATCTGGTTTTATAGTAATCTTTATTTCGGTAATGATAACTGAACTTAAAATTGATTTTTATAAACTGTTACCAAACAAAAAGAAAAATAAAAAAAGCGGAGAGTAGATTATATAAATCGTTTACACTATTTAATCTTGACAAATAAACCGGGATTTTATATAATTACTTAGTAGGAAATAGGTTATGGATAAAGACATAAAGAAAAAAATTAGAATGCTTGAGACAAAGAAAATGAGTGCGCAAGTAAATGCGGATAGACAGGAAAAAGCATTTTCCTTTTACCCTCGTATTCCTCTATATCTCTTTGTACTTATTGTATTTATCTTTTTTTCGTGGGGGATTAACGACGCTTTAACGCACGAAACAACGGAAATTATAGATGGACAAACCTTTGTTTTTTATGGAATTTGGCAACTTGGAACAAAATTTCACGTTTATATCACTTGGACGTTGATAGGCGTGGTTATAGGTTTATTAGTTTTCCTTATAACTAAATCGATTATTTCTTCGAGAATTTTAACCATTGAGTATTTAAAAATTGCATCAATAAACAGTCAACTACAAGAGATGAAAGAAGTTGAAAAAAAACTTCCTCCAGACCCAGATAATTAAAAACATATAAAACAATATAAAGGACAAAAAAATGAGAGAAATTTTTGAAAGTGAAATTACAAAAGTTATCAAAGACCTATTCATTTCCGCTTGTGAAGATATTCCTGAAAACGTTTTAGAAAGCCTAAAGAAAGCAGAACAAAAGGAGCAATCAGAACTCGGAAAGGAAATTATTAGAAGGATTATCGACAACGATATTTTGGCAAGGGAAAAACATTTGCCCATATGTCAAGATACGGGTGTTGCGGTAGTTTTTGCCGAAGTTGGTTATGACGTTCATATTAACGGTGACCTTTATGGTGCTATAAACGAGGGCGTTGCTTTGGCTTACACCGAGGGTTATCTTAGAAAGTCTGTAGTTAGACACCCTCTTGATAGAGTAAACACTAAGAATAACACTCCCGCAATAGTTCACGTTACTTTAGTTCCTGGTGACAAAATTAAGTTTAGCGTTGCTCCTAAGGGTGGTGGAAGCGAGAATATGAGTATCGTTAAGATGCTTATCCCTGCGGACGGTGTTGAGGGGATTAAGAAAACGGTGTTAGACGTTGTAACTGCTGGTGGCGGTAAGCCTTGTCCTCCTATTATGGTTGGCGTAGGTATTGGTGGAAACTTTGAAAAGTGTGCGCTCCTAGCAAAAGAGGCGCTTCTCCGTGAGATTGACGACGTTAACGATGACCCCATTTTGAAAAAGTTAGAAGAAGAACTCTTAAGTGAAATTAACGATACTGGTATTGGTGCAATGGGTCTTGGAGGAACGGTTACTTGCCTTGCAGTAAAAGTAAACGCTCATCCTTGTCATATAGCAAGTTTACCTTTGGCGGTTAATATTCAATGCCACGCTGCAAGACATAAAACGGCTATTATTTAGGAGGGTGTTATGGAACAGGTAAAGAAATTAAATCTTCCTCTTAAAGAAGAGGAAATAAAGAGCCTAAGAGCCGGTGATAAGGTGGAAATTACCGGTGTAATTTACACGGGACGTGACGCCGCGCATAAAAGACTTGTTGAGCTTTTAGATGCAGGTAAACCACTTCCTATACAAGTAAACGGTGGCGCAATATATTACGTTGGACCTACACCCGCAAAACCGGGTAGGGCAATAGGTTCTGCAGGTCCTACTTCCAGTTACCGTATGGACCCATATTCAGAGGCATTATTAAAGCAAGGTTTAAAGCTTATGATTGGTAAAGGTCCTAGGGGCGAAGAGTATAAAAACGACTTAGTTAAGTACGGTGCAGTTTATCTTTCCGCAATAGGTGGGGCGGCAGCTTCTATTTCTGAAAACGTTAAAAAATGTGACCTTGTTTGTTACGAGGACTTAGGTGCAGAGGCTATCTATAGATTGGAAGTTGACGGATTTTTTGCCGTTGTAACCTACGATGCTTTTGGCGGAGATTTATTCAAAGAAGGCATAGAAAAATATAAAAAATAATTTTATTTACAAAAGAAAACACTGTTAGAGTTGCTAACAGTGTTTTTATTGTTTTAATTCTATTATCTACTTCTTTTTAAATATCTAAGTACGAAAATAAAGACAATCACTAATTGTGCGGGAATACCTATTAAAAATATAAACCACAGTTTTGGTATTAGCGTAATTGAAACCTTTAATATCGTCAAGAATGCGCCAAGTAAAATTGTCCAAATTAAAAGAGAAATACTTGATGCGTTTAAAATTTCCAACTTCCAAATAGACGCAAAAATTATAAGTATAATAGCGTTTATGGGAAGAGCGTAAATGTAAACTAACCATTTGGCGGGCTTATAAATATCAAGTATTGCAAAAACAACGTGGCAAAGTACTGCAACACCCCACACTACCCCGAGGGAAAATAAGAGGGTAAAAATTCGCTTTTTACCAAGATTTTTTATAACGTTTGGCCTAATATTTTTGTTTTCTGAAATTAGTTTGTCAATAGTTATTCCGTAAAAATCGGCAATTTGTTTTAATACCGACAAATCGGGAACGGATTCGCCACGCTCCCACTTAGAAACGGCTTTATCTGAATAATTAAGTTTTTCCGCAAGTTCAGCCTGAGTTAAACCAAACGCTTTTCTACAGGTAACTAAATTTTTTGCTAAGTTTTCTTTAATATCCATAACTTAATAAATTTTAGCATAAAAAAAGGGAAAAATCAAGTAAAAATTAGCGTTTTTACACTTTTCTACCGTCAGTAGAGATTATAAAAATTCACTCTACCGTTAAAAAATTATTTGTAGAAGAAAATAAACAATAGTAGGTTGATGGTTCTTATTATATAAGATATAATGGATTTAGAAAATTTTTTGGAGAATACAATGAAAGTTGCTTTATCTTGTGAAACTACAGTAGACCTTACAAAAGAACTTTTAGAAAAATTTAATATTAAGACAGTACCTTTTTCCGTCCTTCTTGGAAACGAAAACCGTTTTGATGGTGACGTTACTTGCGACGAGATTATTGCTTTTGTTAATCAAAACAAAATTTTGCCCAAAACGGGAGCGGTTAACAAAAGTCAATACGACGAGCATTTTTCCGCTTTGCTCGAAGAAAACGACGCAGTAATTCATATTTCACTTTCCTCAGAACTATCTTCCGCTTATTCTAACGCAATTCTTTCCGCAAAAGAACTTTCTAACGTTTACGTAATAGATAGTCGTTCGCTTTCAACGGGGATTGCACTTCTTGCACTTTATGCGAGAAAACTTATTGATAGTGGCGAAGAAGTGGAAAAAATCGTCAATTTAGTTGAAAAAAGAATACCTTTCGTTCAAGCAAGTTTTGAACTTAAGCGAGTAGATTATCTCTATAAGGGGGGGAGGTGTGGCATGCTTTCCTTACTTGGAGCAAACATTTTAAGGATTTGCCCACAAATGGTGGTTAAGGACGGAAAGATTGTTGCAGGCAAAAAATATAGAGGAAAATATAAATACGTCGTTGAAAACTACGTAAGGGATATTTTTGAGGAGTTTTCTACTCCCGATTTATCTACTGTTTTTCTAACATACACTACTGCTGATGAGGAGATTTTGTCTTTCGTTAAGAAGGCGTTAAAGGATAGAGGTTTTCAAAACGTATACGTCACTCGTGCGGGGGCAACTATAACTAGCCATTGCGGAGAAGATTGCCTTGGAATATTATTTATAAACGACGGACAATCTTCCATTTGATTAAATAATGCATAAAAAGTATTTTATTTCGTTAAAATATTCATTTATAGTAAAAATATGCAAAACAAAATGAAAAAACTAAAAAAATATTTATAAAAAACATTAAAAAAGAGTGTCAAACAGTTGACACTTTTTTTTTGCGGGTATATAATATGCTGGAAATTAAAAAAAGGAAGAAAAACATATGGATAAAAAAGACGTTAAGAAAGTTGTTTTAGCATACTC
Source organism: Christensenellaceae bacterium (assembly GCA_045654365.1). Lineage (GTDB taxonomy): Bacteria > Bacillota > Clostridia > Christensenellales > Borkfalkiaceae > UBA1259. Next base: position 190,878 of record JAZONF010000013.1, read on the forward strand.
GGGGGGGCTTGATACTTCAATCATAATCCCTTGGCTTAAGGAAAACTACAATAACCCAGAAGTAGTTGCAGTTGCTGGAAACGTTGGGCAGAGTGACGAGCTTGAAGGTTTAGAAGAAAAGGCTCTTGCTACCGGTGCTTCAAAACTTTACGTTTTAGATTTAACCGATGACTACGTTGATAACTATATTATTCCTTGCGTAAAAGCGGGTGCGCTTTACGAAGAATACCTTTTAGGTACTAGCCACGCTCGTCCTTGCATTGCAAAGGCGTTAGTAGACATTGCAATTAAAGAAAATGCAGACGCTATCGTTCACGGTTGTACGGGTAAGGGTAACGACCAAGTTCGTTTTGAACTTGCTATTAAGCACTTCGCTCCCGAAATGAAAATTATCGCTCCTTGGAGAGAGTGGGATATTAAGTCTCGTGAAGAGGAAATTGAATATGCAGAGGCACACAATATTCCCCTAAAGATAAATAGAGAAACCAACTATTCAAAAGATAAAAACTTATGGCACTTATCACACGAAGGCTTAGACTTGGAAGACCCCGGTAACGAGCCTATGTATGAAAAGGATGGCTTCTTAGAACTTGGCGTTTCTCCCATCAAAGCACCAGATATGCCTACCTACGTTGAAATTGAATTTGAAAAGGGTGCTCCCGTTGCTCTTGACGGCAAAAAGATGAGCGCAAAAGAAATTATCTTAAAACTTAACGAAATTGGCGGTGCAAACGGCATAGGTATTCTTGATATCGTTGAAAACCGTTTAGTTGGTATGAAGAGTCGTGGTGTATATGAAACCCCCGGTGGTGCAATCTTATATAAGGCACACTCTGTTTTAGAAACGATTTGCCTTGACAAGATGACTATGCACGAAAAACAGAAACTTGCTATTACCTTTGGTGAACTCGTTTACAACGGATTGTGGTTTACACCTTTAAGAGAGGCTCTTTCCGCTTTCGTTGACAAAACGCAAGAAACGGTTACGGGTAAGGTTAGATTAAAACTTTATAAAGGTAATATGATTAACGCTGGCGTATGGAGTGAAAATTCACTCTATATTGAGGACCTTGCATCATTTGGCGAAAGCGATTACGACCAAAAAGATGCAGACGGATTTATCAATCTTTACGGCTTACCTATTAAAGTACAGGCTATTGCAAACAAGAAAAACAAATAATTTATATTGCCGTGTTAACATTAAGCACGGCAATTTATTTAAGGTGATTATATGAAAAAAATGTGGACGGGGTGCACTGATGGTGTTACCGACGTTAAGGCGGATGAACTTAACAGTTCTATCAAGTTTGATAAAAGATTTTATAAAAACGATATAGAAGGTAGTATTGCGCACGCAAAAATGCTTGCTTTTAAAAACATTATTGGTAATGATGATGCTAAAACAATAATTAAAGGGCTTGAAGGCATTTTAGCCGATATTGATAACGGCGCTTTAATCATTGACGAAAAAGCGGAAGATATACATATGTTCGTTGAAGCGGTTTTAACCGAAAGGGTGGGAGAAGTTGGTAAAAAACTTCACACTGCAAGAAGCCGTAACGACCAAGTTGCCTTAGACGTTAGGCTTTATTTAAGGGAGGAAATTGATAATATTATTTCCCTTTTAAAATCCTTCGTTTCGGTCATTACTGATAAAGCGGAAGAATATAAAGATGCTATAATGCCAGGGTACACTCACTTACAAAGAGCGCAACCGGTAACTTTCGGTTTTCACCTTATGGCGTACGCAAACATGTTCTTAAGGGATATTGAAAGACTTTCTGATTGTAAAAAAAGAGTTAACGTTTCTCCCATAGGCAGTTGTGCGTTAGCGGGTACTACTTACGGCACGGATAGGGATTACGAGGCGGAACTCTTAGGTTTTGATTCAGTTGGTATAAACGCTATGGACGGCGTTTCCGATAGAGATTTTATCGTGGAATTTATTTCTTCAGCGTCGCTTATTATGATGCATTTATCAAGATTTTCCGAAGAAATAGTTCTTTGGATTAGTTGGGAGTTTAGGTTTATAGAACTATCCGATATGTTTACCACTGGCTCATCAATAATGCCACAAAAGAAAAATCCCGATATGGCAGAACTTGTTCGTGGTAAAACGGGTAGGGTGTACGGTAACCTTATGGGTATTTTAACCGTTCTTAAGGGATTACCTCTTGCCTACAACAAAGATATGCAAGAAGATAAAGAAGGGTTGTTTGACACTATCGACACCGTTAAGCTTGCTTTAGAAGTATTTATTCCTATGATTAAAACTTTAAAAGCAAAAAAAGAAAATATGCTCCTTGCGGGTAAAAAAGGTTTTATTAATGCAACAGACCTTGCAGATTATTTAGTTAAAAAGGGTATGCCCTTTAGGTCTGCTTATAAAATCGTTGGTGAAACGGTTAGAAAGTGTTCCCTTAAAAATATAACCTTAGAAGAATTATCTATTAATGAATATAAGGAAATTTCACCACTTTTTGAAGAGGACGTTTATACGGAAATTTCCCTTTCAACTTGTGTTAATAAGAGAATATCTAAAGGCGGAACGAGTGTAGCGCAAGTGGAAGAACAAATAAATTCAATTAGAGATAGATTGTTATAAACGAATAAATAATTTATATATTCATTATATTATTCATATATCACTAAAAAAAGAATAAAAAAACGAAAATTATTTAATTTTTATACATAAAATAGTTGACAATAGCATTATAAGGGTATATAATGCTATTGTAATTTTAAGGAGCGAACATTAAGGGAAAACACTAAAAACTATTCGCTCAAAAAGGAGAGAAAGAAAATGAAAAAGATTTTATCACTTATCTTAACAGCACTTCTTGCAGTTGGTTGTTGTTTCGGCTTAACTGCTTGTGGCAACACTACTAAGGTTGGTAGCCAATCAGGAACTACTGGTGCAATGTACGCATCTTGCTTAAAGGGAGTTGAATTACTCAACTATGATACTTTTGCTCTTGCTGCTCAAGACTTAAAGAACGGGAAGGTTGAATACGTTATCGTAGACGGTGCAACCGGAAAGAGTTTACAAAAAGATATTCAAGGTCTTAAGATTATCGACATTGAATTGAGTTCTGAATACTACGGTATTGCAGTTGATAAGGCTCAACCTGAATTATTAGAAAGCATTAATGGAATTTTAGAAACTAAAAAAGCAGAAATCGATGCAATTATCGATAAATATATGAATAACGAAGAAGAAAAGTTCGTTGCTGTTGAGTCTGCAGTTAAGGACGAAAACAAGGCTGATACTCAACTTGTTGTAGCAACCAACGCTGAATTCCCTCCATTTGAAGAGATTTATGGTGACAAATACGTTGGTATTGATATCGAAATTGCAAAAATCATTGCAGACGAATTAGGTATGGAACTCGTTATCGAAAATATGCTTTTCGACGCAGTTGTTACCTCTGTAGGTACTCACGCTATTGATATTGGTATGTCTGGTTTAACCATTACTGCTGAAAGAAAGAAAACCGTTAACTTTGCAAATCCATACTATATTGAATCACAATACGTTTTAACTTTAGAATCTAACATCAAACTCGACGATTGCATGACGGTTATTGACGTACTTAACGTATTAACTGCTAACAAGTAATTTAATTACAAAACAACAAAAAGGGTTTGGCACATTATGTGCCAAACCTAATATAAATTATAGGAATTTAACATGATAGATTGGTCATTAGAATGGAGCACGTTTTATAAACAATTTATAACTCTTGGCGGATACAAGAGGCTTTTTGATGGTTTGCTTGCAACTGTTGAAATTGCAGTTTTTGGCTTGGCAATAGGTATATTTATAGGTATACTTATTGCAACGGTTGTGGTAATGCCAAAATATAAATTGTTTCCGAGAATACTTAATGGAATTTGCAACGTATACGTTGCTATTTTCCGTGGAACACCGATGGTAGTTCAACTCTTAATCGGACACTTTTTACTTTTACCTTTATTAGGAATACACGTTTCAGGCGTATTTGAAGCGATTATTATTTTCGGATTAAACTCAGGCGCATACGTTTCTGAAATTATGCGTTCGGGTATTCAATCGGTAGATGGAGGGCAATTAGAAGCCGGTAGAGCGGTTGGTTTATCCTTTTGGACGGCTATGGGTAAAATAGTAATTCCTCAATCAATAAAAAATATTTTACCTACACTTGGTAATGAATTTATTTCTTTAATAAAAGAAACATCAGTCGTTTCTTTTATTGCAGTAACCGACTTAACCAAGTCGTTAAAATTGATAGGTGATGCAACGTATCACTATTTCGTGCCGTATATTATGCTTGCGCTCGTTTATTTGATTTTGGTTTTACTTATTACTTGGGGAATTAGAGTTATGGAAAGGAGGCTTAAGAGAAGTGATAGATAATAATATTTTATCAGCGGATAAAAACGTTGTTTTTTCCATACAGAATTTAGAAAAAAACTTTGGCAACAACAAGGTTTTAAAGGGCTTAAATTTAAATATTTATTCGGGCGATAAGATGGTTATTATTGGGCCTTCAGGTTGTGGTAAGTCTACCTTCTTAAGATGTCTAAACTGTCTTGAAGACCCTACGGGTGGACATATCTATTTTGACGGGGAAGACCTTGTTGATATGAAGGTTGATATTAACGTTCACCGCCAAAAAATAGGCATGGTTTTCCAAAACTTTAACTTATTTAACAATTTAACCGTTTTGAAAAATATTACTCTTGCTCCCGTAACCATTGCTAAAAAGAGAATTAGTAAAATCAAAAGAAAGAATTTCTTTATAAGCATAAGTAACCTTTTTACAAAGAACAAAAAGCAATTGATTGAAATTACTGAAACTGTTGAGCAAGTTCAAGAAAGAGCAAATAAAAAGGCTTTCGAGTTGTTGGAAAAGATTGGACTTGAAGAAAAGGCGGAAGTTTATCCTTCAACCTTATCTGGCGGACAAAAGCAAAGAATTGCAATCGTTCGTGCTCTTGCAATGGAACCTGAGGTTATGCTTTTTGACGAACCGACATCTGCTTTAGACCCCGAAATGGTTGGGGAAGTTTTACAAGTTATGACTGAACTTGCAAACGAAGGCATGACGATGGTTATAGTAACTCACGAAATGGGGTTTGCTAAAAACGTTGCTAATAGGGTTTTATTTATGGACGAGGGTGTAATTAAAGAGGAAGCACCTCCTGAAGAGTTCTTTGAAAATCCCAAAAACGAAAGACTTAAAGACTTTTTATCCAAAGTTTTATAATTTGATAATATTTTCTAATAGAAAAGACCGATTGAATAATTCAATCGGTCTTTTTCTTTATTTTACCTCTATTTTCCTCTAAAAAATCCATATATCTATATGCCGAACGGTATCTTATAGGGCGATAATAGGGCTTGTCACAAAAGACAAAGGCAAATAAAAAGTCATTTTCATCAAGCCAAATTATTTCAACTAACTTGCCCTCTCTTATCCTTTTTTTTATTTGATTATGATATGGGTACATACGTTAAGTATGTGTAGAAATTAACAGTGTATTCTCACCTTTAATCTGTCAAATAAAAAAAGTTTAAAACTTTGATTTTTTTTGCCGTAAAAGGGTTGACAAAGTTTGATTTAAAGTGTACAATTTAGTAAAAATTAGCACTTAAACAAAAAGAGTGCTAACAATAACGGATAAAAAGTGCCAAAAGGGATAAAAAATGAAACTTTCAGAAAGAAAGAGAAAAATTTTAGGGTACGTTATAGACGATTACATTTCTACTGCGCAACCTGTATCCAGCAAAAGTATTACGGAAAAATATATGAAGGACATAAGTTCGGCAACCGTTAGGAGTGAACTTGCGGGCTTAGAAGAACTTGGTTATTTAAACCAACTTCATACTTCTTCAGGAAGAGTTCCTTCTATTGAGGCGTATAAACTTTACGTATCGGAACTAATGGATAGGGGTAAACTTTCAGGGGAAGAGTTAGTTGCTATTAAAGATGCTTTTAAGGATAGGGCGGATAATTTAGAAGAAGTCGTTCAAAACACCGTAAAGGTTATTAGTGAACTTACTGATTACACCTCCGTTGCATTTACTTCCTACGGCGAAAAGGAAAAAATAATTAAACTTGATATATTTAAGTTTAAGCCGACTCAAGCACTTTTACTTATCGTAACTGAAAATATGCTAATAAGGGATAAGTTTATTGATATTCCCGAAAACATGAGTGACGAGCAACTAAAGGACGCTGGAAATATTATTTCTAAAATTTTAGTTGGTAAAACTCTTGGTGAAATTTCCGGAATAGAGGAAATGGTTGCCGAGGAGTTTGAGATATATAGGGAGATATTCTCAAGGGTTATTACCGCTATTGAGGAATACGCTACGAAAGGTAGAGTTAACGTGGAAACCTTTGGAGAAGGTAAAATCTTAAACCATTCTGAATACAATGGTGACGGTGAAAAGGTTAAAAACTTCCTTTCCGTTGTAACGAGCAAGGAAAAACTTTACGATATCTTATCTAAAGAGGACGACAGTATTGAGATAAACATTAAAATAGGTGGCGAAAGTGAAAGGGATTTACCTGAAGATTGTTCGTTAGTTACTGCAACCTATTCTGCGGGTGGTGTTAAACTTGGAAGTTACGGTGTTATAGGCCCGCTTAGAATGGATTATCAAAAGGTCGTTTCCGTTTTAGAGGGCGTTGGAAGAATTTTAGAAGATATCTTAAACAATAAAAATTAGAGGTAAAAGATGGCTGAAAAAGATGTGAAGAAAAAAAGCGAGAAAACCTTTTCGCAAGAAGAAAAGGAAACGCTTGTTAAAGAAATTGAAAAGTTAAAAGAAGAAGCGGAAGAAAATAAAAATAAATGGATGCGTTCGGTTGCCGAGTTTGATAACTATAAAAAACGCAATGCAAAAATGTGGCAAGAAGCCTTTAACGAAGGTGTTTCAAGCATAATACTAAAAATTCTTCCCGTAGGTGATAACCTTGAGTGGGCTTTATCCATTGGGTTGGACGAAAAAACCGAACAGGGTATAAAAAACATTAAAAAGAAGTTTGACGAAACTCTTTCAGGGATAGGAATAGAAGAAATAAATCCCGTAGGGCAAGAGTTTAATCCTCTTGAAGCTGAGGCGGTTATGATGGTGGACGCTGAAGAGGGTGAGCAAGTGGATACGGTAAAACAGGTACTTCAAAAGGGTTACCGTATGAAAGATAAAATAATAAGATACGCTAAGGTTAGCGTTATAAAGTAAATGACACTAAATAAGTGCTTAAAATAAAAAACAACAAGGAGATATATAAATTATGAAAACTATAGGTATTGATTTAGGAACTACTAACTCGTGTGTAGCAGTTATGGAAAACGGTGAACCCGTTGTTATCGCAAACGCAGAAGGCGCAAGAACTACCCCATCGGTAGTTGCTTTTCAAAAGGACGGTTCAAGATTAGTTGGCCAAGTAGCAAAGCGTCAAGCAGTTGCTAATGCTGACAGAACTGTTGCATCTATTAAAAGACATATGGGTGAAAACTACAAGGTAGACATTGACGGAAAGGGTTACACTCCCCAAGAAATTTCCGCTATGATTTTATCTAAACTTAAAAAAGATGCTGAAAGTTATCTTGGTGGAACGGTTACCGACGCAGTTATTACCTGTCCTGCTTACTTTTCAGACAGTCAACGTCAAGCAACTAAAGACGCTGGTAAAATAGCAGGTCTTAACGTACTTCGTATTATTAACGAACCTACTGCGGCTGCTCTTTCTTACGGACTTGACAAGGAAGGTAAAAATCAAAAGGTTATTATTTACGACCTTGGCGGTGGTACTTTTGACGTTTCTATTATGGAAATCGGTGACGGTGTGTTTGAAGTTTTAGCAACTAACGGTAACTGCAAACTCGGTGGTGACGACTTTGATAACAAAATTATTGAATATCTCGTTTCCGAATTTAAGGCTAAAGAGGGTATTGACCTTTCTAAGGACAAACTCGCTATGCAAAGATTAAAGGAAATGGCAGAAAAGGCTAAAATTGAACTTTCTGGTATGACTACTACCAACATTAACATACCTTTTATTACTGCAGACGCAACCGGACCTAAACACTTAGATATAGACCTTACTCGTCAAAAATTCGACGCTCTTACTAGAGATTTAGTTGAGGCAACCGTTGTTCCTATGAAAAAGGCAATGGAAGACGCTAAACTTTCATATTCTGAAATTGATAAGGTTGTTTTAGTTGGTGGTTCAACGAGAATTCCCGCAGTTATCGAGGAAGTTAGAAAGGTAACGGGTAAAGAACCCTTTAAAGGCATTAACCCTGACGAATGTGTTGCTATCGGTGCTGCTATTCAAGGCGGTGTTCTTTCCGGCGAAGTTAAAGACGTTTTACTCTTAGACGTTACTCCCTTGTCGCTCGGTATTGAAACGCTTGGTGGCGTTTGCACTAAACTTATTGAAAGAAACACCACTATCCCTGTAAAGAAATCACAAGTATTCTCAACCGCAGCGGACAATCAAACTCAAGTTGATATTCATATCTTACAAGGGGAGAGAGAATTTGCTAAAGATAACAAAACTTTAGGTAGATTTGAACTTTCCGGCATTGCTCCCGCTCCAAGAGGTATTCCTCAAATCGAAGTTACCTTTGATATTGACGCTAACGGTATTGTTAACGTTTCTGCAAAAGACTTAGGTACTGGTAAATCACAAAACGTTACTATTACTTCTTCAACAAACCTTTCTGATGAGGAAATTGACAAGGCTGTAAAAGAGGCTAAACAGTTTGAAGAAGAGGATAAAAAGCGTAAAGAGGCTGTTGATAACCGCAACAAGCTCGACGGGCTTATCTTCACTATTGAAAAATCGTTAAAAGAACTTGGCGATAAAGTTTCTGAAGAAGATAAAGCAAAACTTGAAGAGGAAGTTAAGGAGGCTAAAGCCGAATTAGAATCTAATGATAACGATAGAATCGTTAAGGCTACTGAAAAACTTTCAGAGGCTTCTCAAGGAATTTTTGCTAAAATCTATCAACAAGCAAACCCCAACGGTGATGCAAGCGCAAACCCTGAAAACGGCGGAGATACTGAATTTCATCAATAATAATTCTACTAACAATGAATAGTTTGTTTCTTGTTTCCTTAGTGGAAGTATCTGAAAATTTTATAGAATTGCTTAACGCAAACCTCGGCATTTGGTATTTAATAATACTAAATGCCTTTGGCGTTCTTGCAATTTTGTGCAAGGTATTAGAATACCAGATTAAAAATCGTGGTACTATGCTCGTCGTTGCAACGTTTGCAAATATAAGTTGGGTATTATACTTTATACTTAACGGAAATTTTACGGCGGGGCTTACTTGCGTTTTGGTAGTTATAAGAATGCTTATCTACATACAAAGGGACAAAAAGGCTTGGGCTAGGAGCGATTGGTGGATTGTTGCCTTTACCGCATTACAAACAGTGGTGGCATTTACTACTTTTAAGAATTGGCAGGATATTTTCTCTATAATCGCAGGCTACGTAGGTATTTTTGCATATATTATGCCTACCCAAAGAAGTTATAGATTATTCTCCTTGTTGTATATGACTTTGTGGCTATCAAACAGCATTTGCTACTTTGCAGTTAGCGGATTAGCATATATAGTTGCCTTAGTTTCAGATAGTTTCTCCACTTGTTCAGTATTGGTGGGAATATGGAGATACGATATATCTAAAAAGGCAATCAAGGAAAAAGATTTATCAAACGGTAAAGCTAATTCATTGGAAGAGAATAAGGATTAATTATGGCTAAAAATTATTACGAAACGTTAGGCGTTAGTAAAAACGCCTCTCCCGACGAAATTAAGTCGGCTTATAGAAAACTTGTTAAACAATACCACCCCGACCTTCATCCCGGTGATGAAAAGGCGGCGGAAAAGTTTAAGGAGATTAACGAAGCGCACGAAGTTTTATCGGACGAAAAGAAAAGAAAAAATTACGACACTTTTGGCGACCCCAATGGAAATATGGGTGGTTTCGGTGGCACAGGCGGGGCTGGGTTTTCCGGCTTTTCTGGTTTTGAAGATATATTTGGTGATATTTTCGGCGGTTTTGGCGGTGGTAGAAGGTCTGCTCAAACCAAAACTAAGGGTGACGATATCACGTTAGAGATTACCCTTTCCTTTTTAGATGCGGCAAAAGGTTGCCGTAGGGAAGTCGTTTATACAAGAGACGAGCCTTGTGACAAGTGTAAAAGCACGGGGGCAAAAGGCGGAACTGCGTATAAAACTTGTGAAAAATGTGGTGGTACGGGACAAATTCAGTATGCTACGGGCAACGGTTTTTTCCGCCAAGTTTCCGTTAGGGCTTGCGACGAGTGCCACGGTACGGGTAAGAAAATTTTAGAACAATGCCCTGAGTGTAAAGGCAAGGGATATAATAGAAAAACTACAAAAGTTACCTTAGATATTCCCGCAGGTGCGGATACCGGCAGTTATTTAAGAAAGGCTGGCTTTGGTTCTGCAAGCAAAAACGGTGGACCTGCTGGCGACCTTATCGTAGTTATTAAGGTTGAACCTAATAAACTTCTAAAAAGAAAGAATTTTGACCTATACGTTGAAGTCCCTATTAGTTTTACTACCGCTGTTTTGGGCGGTAAAATTACCGTTCCGCTAATTGACGATACCTTAGAATATACTATTCCTGAGGGAACTCAAAGCGGAAAGGTGTTCTTCGTTAGGGGAAAGGGTATTAAAACGTCAAGGGGAACAGGCGACCTTTATTTGCAAATAGTTGTGGAAGTTCCAACAAAAATTTCAAGAGAACAAAAGAGGGCACTTGAAACTTTAGAAGCGCATAGCGAAATTAAGCATACGCCGAAAATTAGACAGTATAAAGAGGATATGGAGGCTTTATACGGTAAAAACCCATACAAAAAATAACTATGAAATATTTTGAAATATCAATTAAAACCACGCACGAGGCAAGCGAACTTGTTTGTGATTTAGCCTACAACTATACTGATGAGGGCGTTTCCGTTAAGGACTATAACGACGTTATTGAACTTGAAAAGGCAGGAAAGACTTGGGATTACGCAGAGGATGGGGTTTTAACTGAAAGTAATGACGTTTTCGTCAACGCATACGTAAAAATTGAAGAAGAACATAAAATTGAACAGTTAAAACTTGACCTTTTAGCATTAAAGGAAAATTGTCCTTTTCCCGTTGGTGAGTTATCGATAGACGTGAAAATTGTTGACGGTGATAGGTGGAGAGAGGAGTGGAAGAAGAACTTTAAGCCTATTCATCTAAACAATATCGTTATCGTACCTGCTTGGATGGAGTATCAGGTTTTAGAAGGTGAAATTCCCGTGATTATGGAGTCTAACATGGCTTTTGGCACGGGAGAACACGAAACCACCTCTATGTGCGTTGAGTATTTAGCCCAATACGTTAAAGGTGCTCAAACGGTTTTAGACGTTGGTTGTGGTAGCGGAATTTTGGGTATTTGCGCAAGCAAATTGGGTGCAAAAGAAGTTATAATGACTGATATTGACGAGTGCGCAATCGTTGCTACCGAACGCAATATGCAAGTTAACAATGTAACTAATGGCAAGGTGCTATTAAAAAATCTTTTAGATGATAATACCGTTAAAGGCGATATTATAGTTTGTAATATTATGGCGGAAGTTTTAATTTACTTCGCGCCTTATATTGGGAACAACCTAAAAGATAATGGCATTATAATTTTAAGCGGAATATTAACTGACAGAATGGATAAAGTTATCAAGGCTTATGAAGATAACGGTTTTAGGTTGGTTGATAAAAACGTTAAGGGTGAATGGTCTGCCCTTGTATTAACAAAATAAGTATGAAAAAAGCAGTAGTTTTTACGCTTGGGTGCAAGGTTAACGAGTGTGAATCGGATTCGCTAATTACGGGGTTAAAAAATCTTGGGTACGAGGTTAGTGACCAGTTAGAATATGCTGATTTATATATAGTAAATACTTGTGCGGTAACTTCTGAGGCGGAAAAAAAATCGCGTCAGATGGCAAGCAGAATAAGAAAACTTAATGATAAGGCAAAAATTATTTTTACAGGTTGTGCCTCTCAAAAAAATCCTAACGCATTTTTATCTAAGGTGGATAATGCGCTCGTTACGGGTGTTTTTTCTAAAGGTGAAATTTTATCCGTAATAGAAAAAGAGGGGATTTTTCTTGCAGAAGAAAAAAAGGATTTTGAAGAACTTTTGCCGGTAACAACTCTAAGAACTCGTGCATACGTTAAGATTGAGGACGGGTGCAACAATTTTTGTTCTTACTGCATTATCCCTTATCTTCGTGGTAGGGTAAGGAGTAGAAATCCCGAGAAAATAATTGAGGAAATTAACTCCTTAACGTCCTACGAAGTTATATTAAACGGAATAAATATTTCCGCATATAACTACGGTGGAGTTGATTTAGCGGGGCTTATAGAAAAACTTGTAAACGTTAAAAAGCGTATAAGGTTAGGCTCTATAGAAGTTAACGTAATTTCTGAGAAATTATTAGTTGCCCTAAAAAATCTTTATGATTTTGCTCCTCATTTTCACCTTTCTTTGCAGTCGGGCTCTAACGCAGTACTTAAGAGTATGAATAGAAAATATACGGCGGAAGAATTTTTAGAAAAGGTAAATTTAATAAGAAAATTTTACCCTGACGCTGGAATTACTACCGACGTTATTGCGGGTTTTCCTACCGAAACGGAAGAGGATTTTAATCAAACCTTAGAACTGATAGAAAAGGTAGAGTTTTCCGACGTTCATCCCTTTACTTATAGTCCGAGAGAGGGGACTGCTTCATATAAACTAAAAGATTTACCCGTGGACGTAAAGAGGGAACGACTTATTAAACTACTTAATATAAAGTTAAAACATAAACTTGCTTTTATAAAAAAACACGAGGGAAAAGTGTTATCCTTTCTTCCTGAAGAAACATCTAACGGACTAACCGTGGGGTATTCTGAAAATTACATAAGGCTTTACGTTAAAGGAAATGTTAATGGAGATATAGTAAAAGTTAAGGTTTTATCGCCATACGAGGGCGGTGCAAAAGCGGAAATATAAAGGAGAATAAATATGGAAAACTGTTTGTTTTGTAAGATTATTAAAGGTGAAATACCTGCAACTAAAATGTACGAAGACGATAATATGATTATAATAAAAGACATTGACCCAAAGGCTAAAAATCATTTTCTTTGCATACCAAAAATGCATTTTAAACTTTTAGCGGAAATGGACGAGGCAATGGCAGAACAAGTAAAATATTGCCTTAAAAAAATTCCCACTCTTGAAAAAGAATTGGGGCTTGAAAATGGTTATCGATTAGTAATTAACCAAGGGGAGGACGCAGGTCAAACGGTATTCCACTTACATATTCATATTTTATCAGGTCAAAAAATGGGCTGGACACCCGCTTAAGCAAAATAAAAAAATCCTTTGAGTTTTTCAAAGGATTTTTCTTTTATTAAAGTATTATAAATCGGTTTTAGGCGTATCTTCGTCTTTCTTTTTTTCCAACGTGTCAAGGCTATTTTTAAACACGAAAAAGCGTTGAAATAAAAATTCCGTAACAAAGTTAACCACCATTGTTATTGCTTGAATTAGAATTTGATTCCACCCTAAAGTCTGCACTAAATAAATGTCGCCAAGATGTATTGAAAGAGGTGCAAAAACTACGTAATATCCTAACGTTTTTAGCATTGCTATTTTAACGTTTGATGCCGATTTAAACGTGAATTTTCTATTAAATGTAAAATTCCACAAGACGGACAACGTTAATGAGATGTACGACTTCATAACGTAATAGATAGGCTCTGGGAATATTAAATCAAGTATTGTAAACGATATCATTTGTATTGCCCCTGCGCTTACTGAAAAGGCTAAAAATTTTAAAGCCCTAAGTAGTTCTTTTTTCTTTGCTTTATCCATAGTAGTTTACTTCCTTTTTTATTATATAACGAAATCGCCGTCTTTCATTATAGCAATTTCTTCACCGCTATCGTAGCCACCTAATACACGTAAGTCCTCAGTTCCTATCATAAAGTCAACGTGTTCAACAGAATCGTTTACGCCTAAAGCGGAAAGTTCTTTCTTTGAAAGGTTTTCTCCGTTAATAACTGTGGTGGGGTATGCTTTACCAAATGCTAAATGGCAACTTGCATTTTCATCAAACAACGTGTTAAAAAATAAAATATTTTGCTTTGCTATAGGGGAGTTTTTGCCGATTAGCGCAACCTCACCAAGTCTTTTCGTTCCGCTATCTGTTTCAATTATGCCCTTTAAGATATCGTAGCCTTTTTTAGCAGTAAAATCCACTACTTTTCCGTTTTTGAAAGTAATGGAAAAGTCCTCCACTAAATTTCCTCCGTAGCAAAGAGGCATTGCAGATTTAACTATGCCGTTAACGCCATTTTTGTGGGGTGCGGTAAACACTTCTTCTGTGGGCATATTTGCTATAAAATAGTTACCGTCTTTTCCTTTTTCTCTTGCCGAAAGCCATTGGTGGTTTTTGGCGAGATTTATTTTTAAATTAGTGCCGTTTATAGAATAAAAATGCAAGTAATCGAAACGTTTTTCGTTAAGATATTTTGCCCTTTTTTCTAAAGTTTCAACGTGATTATTCCACTCTAAAACGGGGTCGTCCTTATCTAACCTCATAGCAATTTCTATTGCCTTTGATAGTTCGCTTAAGGGATTTTTTGCTCCGGTAAACACGGCTTTAGCCCACTCTTTAGTTGGAATTGAAACGACGCACCAACGAATAGTGTTGCTCATAACCGCTTCCGAAAAACTTTTTAGCAAAGTAGATTTTACTTTTGCAACTTTACTTAGTTTTTCAGCGGGAATATCCTTAAAAGCCGTTGGGTTTTCTGCAGAAATTGCAACGTAGCAATAGTTTTCTTTAACGAGATAATTTTTGCTATCAATAACCCACTTAGGTATTTCGCAAAGGGTTTGTGTAGATGCGTGACGATAGGTGAGTTTATCCACCTTTTCGCACTCCCATCTTACGTTAACTTTCTTTGCGCCGAGTTTATAAGCCGTTTTAGTTAGGGCAACTGCAACGTGGCTTTTTTCCACGGGACAGATGATTTCAAGACCTTGTCCTTTCTGAAGGTTTACACCTATTTTCAAAGTTAATAAACAAAAATTTTCTAACGTTTTACCTTTTAGCATAATTTTCTCCAACGAATTTATTCTATATGCTTATTGCAAATATGTCAAGAATAAATAAAGTAGTTTTTTGTCGAATATAAGACTAAAGGTCAAATCTTAGTCAACCTTTTATCTCCTTTGGTATTGACAAAGGTGTTAATATATAGTAAAATAATTAAATAATAATGCAAAATGGGTAAAGTATGTCTTTTCTTGCTGATATAAACACTTCTTCGGACGTGAAAAAATTAAATGTTAAGGATATAGCCTCTCTTGCGGAAGAAATTCGTAAAGAGATCGTTTCCGTTACGGAAAAAAACGGCGGGCATCTTTCCTCAAACCTTGGAATAGTGGAGTTAACTCTCGCACTTCATTACGTTTTTGATTTTCCTAAAGATAAGATTATTTTTGACGTTGGGCATCAATGCTACACTCATAAAATTTTATCGGGAAGAAAGGATGCGTTTCACTCAATAAGAACGGACGGAGGTATTTCTGGTTTTCCCGATTCGGATGAGAGCGAGTATGACGCTTTTTCTACCGGCCACGCAGGCACTTCCTTGTCGGCTGGTTTAGGATTATGTACGGCAAGAGATAAGTTAAATGAGGACTATTGCGTAATCAACGTAGTGGGGGATGGTGCGCTCGTTAACGGACTTAATCTTGAGGCGTTATTTGTATCACAGGATAAACCTAAAAAGTATATCGTTATCCTTAATGATAACGGCATGTCTATTTCCAAAAATAAAAATGGATTTTATAGATTTATTTCTAAAAGCACTGCGAGAAAAAGTTACGTTAACAGTAAAAAAGCGTTAAAGAAGGTGTTTAGAAACTCTTTCATCACCAAAGGGCTTGTTTCCTTTAGGGATTTTGTAAAAAGAGTTTTTAATAAGCGTAACTATTTTGAGCAGTTTGGTTTTAAGTACGTTGAGGTTGCGGACGGGAACGACGTTAAAAGTGTCTTAAAAATACTAAAAAACGTTAAGGAAACGGCATCTGATAAAGCGGTGTTTTTACATCTTCATACTACAAAAGGTAAAGGCGTTAAAAAGGCGGAGGAGCGTGCCGATTTATATCACGGTGTTGGTAAAAGCGGTGGAGGAGAGGAAAATAATTTCTCTTTTGCGCTTGGTAACAAGATAAATTCCTTAATAGAAGAGGACCAAAATATAGTTGCAATAACCGCTGGTATGAAGGACGGTACGGGGCTAAAAGTAGTTGAGGAAAAACACCCGAAGAATTTTTTTGACGTTGGTATTGCCGAGGAATATGCTGTAACCTTTGCGGCAGGTATGGCAAAAGGCGGATTAAAACCGTTAGTCGCAATATATTCCACCTTTTTACAAAGGGCGTACGACCAGATACTGCACGACGTGTGTATCCAAAACTTACCCGTAATATTCTTAATAGATAGAGCGGGACTAAACGGAGAGGACGGTAAAACTCACCAAGGCGTGTTTGATTTAAGTTATCTTACGCATATGCCTAATATGACGGTGCTTGCGCCAAGTAGTTTAAGTGAACTTGAAAGCGCAATAGATTACGCACTTAAATTAAATTCACCAGTTGCTATACGCTATCCTAAAAAGCAAAATAAAAACTTCTTAATTGATAGCGGAGAAGAGTTTAGCAAATGGGTAACCTTAAAAGAGGGGGATGCGGTTAGTGTATTAGCCGTTGGACCAGATGCGATTAGCGTTGCGCTTTCCTGCGCAGAAGAATATCAAGGGAAAGTTAAGGTTGTTAATGCAAGGGCGGTTAAACCGCTTGATATTAATTTTTTAGACGGTATGGATTGTAAAACCGTTATAACGCTTGAAGAAAATAGCGTTATTGGTGGCTTTGGACAAGCCGTATCGACATATTTTACAAATACTCCCATTAAAGTTTTCAACTTGGGGGTTAAAGACGAATTCATTACTCACGGGACACGGGCAAATCAACTAAAATATAACGGACTAAGCGTGAAGTCAGTGAAAGAGCTGATAGAAAAATCGTTATAAGGGGTGAAAGGTTTTGTTTTCCAAATTAATTAAAAAGGCAATATTAATTTTTTTAGACGTGTTATTTGTATGTGGCGCATGGTTACTATCTATGGTGCTATTCAAAAACGACGTGAACGAATTTATAATTAATGCATGGTACTTATTGTTGATAGGCGGGATAATTGCGGTAATTGTAAGTTTTGCATGTGGTTTCTATACTAAAATGCTGAAATTTTTAAGTATAGGTGATGCATTATTGATGGTTTTTGGTAGTGGCGTGCAGTTTTTATACTTTTTTATCCTTTCCATTATCCATCCATTAGTACATATTGAAACG
Organism: Christensenellaceae bacterium; assembly: GCA_045654365.1. Taxonomy (GTDB): domain Bacteria; phylum Bacillota; class Clostridia; order Christensenellales; family Borkfalkiaceae; genus UBA1259. The sequence goes on from JAZONF010000013.1 coordinate 208,354, forward strand.
GCAATAGTTTATACGTTAATTTACCTCGTGTTCCTTGGTGGAAGTAAATTCTTGTATAGATGTTACGGTTATCTCGTTGCAAGAAGCAAACATTACGCTGAGAGGGAACAAGGAAAGAGAGTTATAATAGTAGGCGCAGGAAACGCAGGCTCAATGCTTGTAAAAGAAATGAGCGTTTCCGACAAAATGAACTATATTCCCGTATGTATCTTGGATGACGACGAAGAAAAACAAGGTCAAATTGTAAGCGGGGTAAAGGTTTTTGGAAAGATTGAGGATATTAAAGAAGCGGTAAAACGTTATAAACCGGAAGAAATTATTATTGCAATTCCATCTCTTTCTAAAAAGGATTTAAGGCGTATAGTTATGCTTTGCCAAGAAACGGGGTGTAAGGTTAAGAGTATCCCAGGAGCATACCAATTTGTTAACGGGCAGGTATCAGTTAGAGACGTAAAGGAAGTCAATATAACCGATATTTTGGGTAGAGATCAAATTAAAATTAATTTAGATGAGATTGCAGGTTACATAACCGACAAGGTTGTTTTGGTAACTGGTGGCGGTGGCTCTATAGGTAGTGAACTTTGCCGTCAGATAGCAGTTAGAAACCCCAAGCAACTTATCATTTTAGACGTTTACGAGAACAACGCTTACGATATTGAACAAGAGTTAAAGAGAAATTACGGAGATAGATTAAACCTTTTAACACTTATTGCGTCTGTTAGAGATAGTAAAAAAATTAACAAGGTTTTTGAAACGTATAGACCGCAAATAGTTTTTCATGCGGCTGCTCATAAACACGTTCCTTTAATGGAAACGAGCCCTAACGAGGCAGTTAAAAACAACGTTAGTGGAACATATAAGGTGGCGGATGCTGCGGGAAGATTCGGTGTTGAAAGATTTGTTTTAATTAGTACCGATAAGGCGGTTAACCCCACCAATATAATGGGCGCAACTAAGAGAATTTGTGAAATGATTATCCAAACGATGGATAAAAAGTACAAAACTGAATACGTTGCCGTAAGATTTGGTAACGTTTTAGGCTCAAACGGTTCGGTTATCCCTCTATTTACTAAGCAAATTGCAAACGGTGGTCCAATAACTGTAACACACAAGGATATAGTTAGATATTTTATGACTATTCCAGAAGCAGTAAGTTTAGTATTGCAAGCGGGAGCATACGCTAAGGGCGGGGAAATTTTCGTTCTTGATATGGGCGAACCCGTTAAGATTTACGACCTAGCGATAAATATGATTAAACTTTCCGGTTTAGAACCTTATAAGGATATCGACGTTGTTGTTACGGGGTTAAGACCTGGCGAAAAATTGTACGAAGAAAGGCTTATGGCGGAAGAAGGGTTAGAACGTACCGCAAACGATATGATTTCGATAGGTAAGCCCTTAGTCGTAGACGAGGAAAATCTTTTTAGGAAAATTAACGAACTATACGTTGAGGCGTATAACGAAACGGAAAGAATGAAACAGTTGGTTAAAGAATTAGTCCCCACGTACAAAATTGACGGAAAAGAGTAATTTTTATAATAAAATCTTGAAAGAGGCGTGATGATGGAAAAAAATGAAAGCGTAATTATAAGAAATAACGTGTTTAGAGAAATAATGTTTAGGTTGAAAGAAAACCTGATATTGATACTTGTAATAGTGTTACTTGCAAGCGCTACGGGCGTAGTTTATCACAAATTAAAAAAACCCGTGTATACCGCTTCTGAAATGGTAAACTACATGGCGTATTACGACGACGTTAAGGATGACCCTACCGCCGCCAACGCAATGAATTTAATGAGCGTTTACGTTCATACCGTAGTGGACTTTTGTACGAGTGGCGTTGTTCTCGATAGGGCGGAATACTATTTTAGCGAATACGTAAAAAGCGGTAAAGATATAGAAGTCTTCGTTTCTGAACTCAAAGAGGGAAATTATAACGCCTATAATCCTTCTGAAATTACCAAAAGGCAATATTTTAATGCAAGTAACGTTTCTTCTTCATTGTTAACTCATGGAGACGACACGGAAGAATCGTACATTATTGTGATTTCAGTGGAAAACTTAGACCCTGTTACTGCAAAGGAGATGGTGAGAATTTTTGCTTTTGCCATCGACCAAGAGGGTAGAGATTATTTCGAAGGTGTTGACACTTACGTTTACGAACTCGTAAAGGATACCGACGGTGTATCTGTTAGAACTTCAGATTCATTAATTAAAAACTTGGCTATTTTCATTATTTTAGGCGTAGTGCTTGCGGGTTTGATTGTGTACCTTAAAGCACTCTTAGATAATACGGTAAAAGATAAGGAAGAGATTGAAAGTTTAACGGGCGTTTCCGTTATTGCTTATATCGAAAAACAGGAGAATCATAATGGAAAATAAAAACATAACAACTCCCGAAACGGAAGCATCATTTTCAATTTTTAACGTTTTATATAAGAATTTATTCATCATAATTTTAGTAACCATAATTGGTTTGTTTGCCGGTGTTGGCGTTGCTTTTCTTAAAGCAAAACCGACTTACACTGCAACAAAAAGAGTTATGTTTATTACCAAATATAGTGAAGACAGCAACACGGCTGGTAACGACGTTATTTTAGCAAAGCGTTATCTTCCTAATGCGGTAGATAAGATTAAGTCTCAAATCATTATTTTAGACGCAAATGGCGTTTACAAGGGAGGAGAGGGTGAAGTAGTGGCTTCTGCCATCTCTGCTAAGTACGGTGATGAAAGCCTTATTTTTTCTCTTTCTTATACCGATTATTCTGCAAAGGCTGCCGAAGAAAAATTAAATGCAGTTATTGAAAGTGCGAAAATTAACTTTCCAAGACACGATTTCTCAGTTGCTAAGGATTCAACGTTAAGAGAGGTGGAAAACAGAACTACCATTATCGAAAATAGCAATTTCGGTAAGTTTATCATACTCGGCGCAATTGCAGGTTTTGTTCTTTCGGTATTATACGTGGTTATTAAAGAGGCGTCCGATAACACCTTAAAGGATAGAGAAGAGGTTGAGGCTATAACAGGCGTTAGTTTACTTGCTTGTATTGAAGACGCTGAGGCGGTTGAAAAAAGAAGAAAGGCAATGTTAAAACAAAAAGTTAAAAGTGAATCTGTGAAAGAGAGTGTAGACGTGGGAGAAGAGGTATGACGGATATAGAAATTGCCCAAAGTTGTAAACTACAAGAAATAGGTGAAATTGCTAAAAGGGCAAACGTTGACGAAAAATACGTTATAAAATATGGCAAGCATAAGGCTAAAATTGACCTTTCATTACTTGCGGAGAGTGACAAAAAAGACGGTAAATTAGTTTTAGTTACCGCAATTACTCCAACCCCCGCAGGAGAGGGAAAAACCACCACGACCATAGGACTTGCGGATGGGCTTAAAAGGATAGGTAAAAACGTTACAGTTGCCCTTCGTGAGCCATCCTTAGGACCTGTTTTCGGGGTGAAAGGTGGGGCTGCTGGCGGTGGTTATGCACAAGTCGTTCCTATGGAGGATATAAACCTACATTTTACGGGGGACTTTCACGCAATAGGTGCTGCAAATAATCTTCTTGCGGCAATGCTTGACAACCATATCCAACAAGGCAATTCCTTAGGAATTGACGTTAAGAAAATCACTTGGAAAAGGTGCGTGGATATGAATGACCGTCAACTTCGTTTCGTTGTGGACGGGCTTGGCGGAAAGGCTAACGGCACACCCCGTGAGGACGGTTTTGATATAACCGTTGCCTCGGAAATTATGGCGGTTTTGTGCCTTTCAAATTCAATTAGTGACCTAAAAGAAAGATTGTCAAAAATAATCGTAGGCTACACCTACGACGATAAGCCCGTTACTGCGGGTATGTTAAAGGCTCAGGGGGCAATGACGGCACTTCTTAAGGATGCTTTAATGCCTAATTTGGTTCAAACCTTAGAGGGGACGCCGGCGTTCGTTCACGGAGGACCTTTTGCTAATATTGCACACGGTTGCAACTCTGTTCTTGCAACGAAAACTGCTCTTAAAATGGGAGATTACACCGTTACCGAGGCGGGTTTTGGCGCAGATTTGGGTGCGGAGAAATTTTTAGATATTAAGTGCCGTATGGCGGGCTTAGTTCCGGATGCAGTAGTAATCGTTGCTACTGTTAGGGCATTGAAAATGCACGGAGGACTTAACAAAACGGAACTTGGACGTGAAGATTTGATTGCGTTAGAAAAAGGTGTTCCTAACCTTTTAAGGCACGTTCACAATATTAAAAAAGTTTACAAGTTGCCTTGTGTGGTTGCTGTTAACCGTTTCCCAACCGACACGGATAAGGAAATAGAATTTATCATTGAAAAATGCAAAGAACTTGGCGTTAACACCGTGCTTTCCACCGTTTGGGCGGAAGGTGGCAAGGGTGGCGAGGCTCTTGCAAAAGAAGTCGTTAGACTTTGTGAAGAAGAAAAGGGTGAGTTTACTTTCTGTTACGAAGATAACCTTTCTATTGCCGAAAAAATTGAGGCTGTCGTTACCAAGATTTACGGTGGTGATGGAGTTAATATTTTACCATCTGCTAAAAAACAAATTGAAAAGTTGGAGGCTCTTGGCTTTGGCTCTTGCCCCGTATGTATTGCAAAAACGCAATACTCCTTCTCTGATAACCCCTCTTTACTTGGTGCGCCTAACGGATTTACCGTAACCGTTAAAAACGTTAAAATCTCTGCAGGTGCAGGCTTTATAGTAGTTTTAACAGGTGAAATTATGACTATGCCAGGGCTACCAAAAGTTCCCGCAGCAGAAAAAATAGACGTAGACGAAAACGGAAAAATAACAGGCTTGTTTTAAGAAACACGAGAATATTACGATAAAACGCAAGGGAGTTAAGCCTTGCGTTTTTTCTTTTTCTTTTTCGGGTATTTTTATTTACTCTTTTAAAGAGTAAATGTTAGTTATTCCGTTGACAAAAAAGACATAATTTGCTAAAATATTTTTAGATAGTTTAATCTCTCGTAACTGACGGATAAAGTAGGTTACTACGGTGGAGCGGGAGAAATTTTGCCGACCGTCTGGGCGTACCTATTCTGCTACAGGATAAGTGCGCATTTTTATTTTTGTTTAAGGAGTAATGTATGAAAAAAGTTGGTATTGTAATGGGTAGTGATAGTGACCTTCCCGTAATCGAAAAAGCAACTGCCGTTTTAGACGAACTTTCTGTTCCTTACGAAGTTCACGTTTATTCTGCGCATAGAACACCTAACGAGGCTCACGAATTTTCTTCAACTGCAGAAGAAAAGGGTTTTGGTGTTTTGATTTGTGCAGCGGGTATGGCGGCTCACCTTGCTGGAGTAGTTGCGGCAAGCACAACTCTTCCTGTAATTGGTATTCCTTGTAAAGGACCTGTGTTTGACGGTATGGACGCATTACTTGCAACCGTGCAAATGCCAACCGGTATTCCCGTTGCAACGGTGGCTGTTAACGGTGGGGCAAATGCTGCACTCTTAGCGTCGGAAATTCTTGCAGTAGGGGATAGTGAATTATCTAAAAAACTTAAAGCAAAAAGAGAAAACGATAGTAAAAAAGTATTAGAAAAAGATAAAATTATTTGCGCTAAATTCAACGCATAAAGGAGATAAATTATGAAACTTGTTTACACTGGAAAAACTAAAAACGTTTACGAACTTGAAAACGGAAATTACCTTTTGAAATTTAAGGACGATTGCACTGGTAAAGACGGTGTGTTTGACCCCGGTGAAAATTCCGTTGGCCTTACCATTGACGGCGTAGGCGACGTAAACTTACGTATGAGCATATATTTCTTTGAAAAGGTTAACGCTGCAGGTATTAAAACTCAGTTCGTTTCCGCTGATCTCAAGGAAACGACTATGGAAGTCTTACCCGCAAAGGTTTTTGGCAAAGGCTTAGAAGTTATTTGCCGTAACAAAGCAGTTGGTAGTTTTTATAGAAGATATTCTGACTATATTGAAGAGGGAGCAGACCTTCCTTCATACGTAGAAACCACCTTTAAGAACGACGAAAAGGGTGACCCACTTGTTACTAAGGACGGACTTGTTGATTTAGGCGTTATGACTGCAAAGCAATACGACGATATCAAAGAAATGACTCAAAAAATTACTAAAATCGTTGCTGACGACTTAAAGGAAAAGGGACTTATTCTTTACGATATTAAGTTTGAGTTTGGTTACGATAAGGACGGAAACGTTATGCTTATTGACGAAATTTCTTCCGGTAATATGAGAGTTTATAAGGACGGCAAGTACGTTGACCCTATGACGCTTTCTAAACTTTTCTTTGCTTAATAAATTTGAGTTCACGTTAAAGATTAAATATTTAAGGAGAAAAAATGGGCGGATTTTTTGGTGTTGTTGGCAGAAAGAAGAAAGACGTATTGCTCGACGTGTTTTTGGGAACTGATTATCACTCTCACCTTGGCACGAAAAGTGGCGGTCTTGCAGCATTTGACGTTGAGAACGGACTACAAAGAAAAATTCACAACTTAAGCAATGCGCCTTTTAGGACGAAGTTTGAAAATATTTTTGAAACAATGAAAGGTACTTCGGCTATCGGATGTATAAACGATTCTGACCCGCAACCTTTGCTTGTTCGTTCAAGACTTGGTAATTACGCAATATGTTTTGTTGGTGTTATAAATAATAAGGAACAACTTATTCAAGAATATTTTAATAAACACGAGGCGCAATTTAACTCCCAGTCTGGTGGGGCGGTTAACAGTACCGAACTTATAGCGGCGTACATTAACCAAAAGAAAACTTTTACTGAAGGTATTGAATACGCTTTTAAGAAAATTAAGGGAACGATTATTTTAGTTATCTTAAAAGACGACGGCAAGATTATAGTTGCGAGAGATAAAGTCGGTAGACTTCCCGTTCACGTTGGCAAAAGTAGTGAAGGGCAAGCGGTTTCTTTTGAATCATTTGCGTACGAAAAGCTTGGGTACAAAGATGAATACGAACTTGGCCCTGCTGAAATAGTGGAGCTTGACGGTGAAAAACTTACCGTTCTCAAAAAACCTGAGCATAAGATGTGCATTTGTTCCTTTCTTTGGAGTTATTACGGTTATCCTACTTCCACTTACGAGGATGTTAACGTTGAAGAAATGAGATATCAAAACGGTGTAAATTTATATCTTAACGACGTTGCAAGTGGAAATGCTCCCAAGGTTGACTGTGTTGCTGGTGTTCCAGATTCTGGCACTCCTCACGCAATAGGGTACGCAACGAAAAGCGGAATTAGATTTGCCCGCCCCTTTATTAAATATACTCCTACGTGGAGCAGAAGTTTTATGCCTTCTTCTCAAAAAGAGAGAAAAAAGATTGCAAAATTAAAACTCGTTCCCGTTAAAGAGCTTATTAAAGGAAAGGACCTTTTGTTTGTTGACGACTCTATCGTTCGTGGAACGCAAATTAGAGAAACTGTCGACTTCTTGTATGAAAACGGGGCAAAGAACGTGCATATTCGTTCGGCTTGTCCTCCGATTATGTACGGTTGTAAATATCTTAACTTCTCAAGGCAAACAAGCGATATGGAACTAATAACCCACGTTACCATATTAGAACTTGAGGGTGAAGAGGGATTAAAGCATATTGATGAATACGCTAATCCAAATTCAGAAAGACATAAGAAAATGAAAGAGGCAATGAGAAAAAGATGGAATTTAGCCTCTCTTGAATTCCAAACTATCGACGGGTTAGTTAAGGCAATAGGCATTGATAAATGTAAACTTTGCACCTACTGTTGGGAAGGCAAAGAATAAAAAGGAGAAAAAGTATGAAAAATTCTAAATCTGACGTTTATGCACAAGCGGGTGTTGATATTACCGCTGGATATAAATCTGTAGAACTTATGAAACAGCACGTTAAAAGAACTATGATTAAAGGTGTATGTTCTGACGTTGGAGGTTTCGGCGGATTATTTGAACTTGATATGACGGGTATTGAAAAGCCCGTATTGGTTAGTGGTACTGACGGTGTTGGTACAAAACTTAAACTTGCTTTTCTATTAGATAAGCACGATACGGTTGGTATTGACTGCGTTGCAATGTGTGTTAATGATATTATTTGTGCTGGTGCAAAGCCTTTAATCTTTTTAGACTATATTGCTTGCGGAAAGAACTATCCTGAAAAAATTGCCGATATCGTTAAAGGTGTTGCAGAAGGTTGCGTTCAAGCTGGTTGCGCTCTTATCGGTGGCGAAACGGCAGAGATGCCCGGTTTCTATCCCGTAGACGAATATGACCTTGCAGGTTATTCTACCGGTGTAGTTGATAAGAGTAAAATAATTGATAACAAAACTATGGAAGAAGGTGACGTTATTATTGCGTTAGCATCTAGTGGCGTTCACTCAAACGGTTTTTCTTTAGTTAGAAAGGTTTTTGACGTGGAAAATGCCGATATTACTTCTCCTTGCGAAGAACTTGGTGGTAAGAGTATTGGCCAAACCCTTTTAACTCCCACCAAAATTTACGTTAAACCAGTGCTTAAACTTTTAGAAGAAGTTAAAGTTAAAGGTATTTCTCATATTACCGGCGGTGGCTTTTATGAAAATATTCCAAGAAGTATTCCCGACGGACTTTGTGCGGAAATCGATAGAAAGAGCGTAAAGGTATTACCTATATTTGACCTTTTGGCTAAACGTGGAAATATTTCTGAAAGAGATATGTTCAATACCTATAATATGGGCGTTGGTATGAGTATTGTAGTTTCTGCTAAAGATAAAGACAAGGCTCTTGAAATATTAACCTCTTTTGGTGAGGACGCTTACGTTATCGGTAAAATTATCAAATCTGAAGATAAGATTATTATTAAATAATATGGAAAAAAAGGCAAAAATCGCCGTATTCGTTTCGGGGGGTGGCACTAACTTACAAGCACTCCTCGATGCGGAGAAAAGCGGTATTATTAAAAGTGGTAAAATTTCTTTAGTAATCTCAAATAGTCCCTCGGCTTATGCGTTAGAGAGGGCTAAAAACTTTGACGTTGAAAGCCTTGTTATTACAAAGAAACAAGAGGGAAGTCAACAAGCGTTCGAAAATAAAATTAAAATTGCGCTTAGAGAAAGGGATATTGACTTAATCGTTCTTGCAGGTTTTATGTCTATTCTTTCAGAAGATTTTACTAATGATTTTGACAAGAGAATTATAAACGTGCATCCGTCGTTAATTCCCTCCTTTTGTGGAAAGGGGTATTACGGCTTAAAGGTGCACGAAGAGGCTTTGAAAAAAGGTGTTAAAGTTACGGGGGCGACGGTGCACTTTGTTAACGAGATACCCGACGGCGGTGAGATTATAATGCAAAAAGCCGTTGAGGTTGAAGAGGGAGATACTCCCGAAATTTTACAAAAAAGAGTTATGCAACAAGCAGAGTGGATATTGCTTCCACTCGCAGTAGAAAAGGTAAGCGAAAAAATTGCTTTGGAGAAATAGAAATGAACATTTACAAGATTAACGACGTTAGAGAGGGTATTGAGGGAAATTCATACGTGGGTAGAGGTATTATTATCGGTAAAACCCCCGATGGAAAAAATGCCGTTTCAGCCTACTTCATTATGGGAAGAAGCGCAAACAGCAGAAATAGAGTGTTTAATTATAAAGACGGCGTGTTATACACCGAGCCTTTTGACGTTAGTAAGGTGGAAGACCCTAGCCTTATTATTTACGCAGCGGTTAGGGAGTATGAAAATAAACTTATCGTTACTAACGGTGACCAAACGGATACTATTTATGAAGGATTAAAAGAGGGCAAATGTTTTTCTTGCGCTCTTAAGTCAAGAGAGTTTGAACCCGATGCGCCTAACCTCACTCCCAGAATTAGTGGTATGATTACCTTTAACGAAGGAGATTTTGCTTATAAAATGAGCATTTTAAAAAGTGCAGATGAATTAGGCACTGCTTGTAATAGATATACCTTTGATTACGCTCCTCTAAATGGTTTAGGACATTTTATCCACACCTACGTTTGTGATGGTAATCCTATTCCTACTTTCCAAGGTGAACCGGAAAGAGTGGCTATGGAAAACGATATAAATGCCTTTACTGAAAAACTTTGGAATGCACTCGATAAGGATAATAAAATTTCACTTTTCGTTAGATACACTAATTTACAAAGTGGTGAGAAAGTAGATAAAATTATAAATAAAAACAAATAAACTTAATTTATTACGGAGAGCAAGATGAAAGAATTTGAATTAAAATACGGCTGTAACCCTAACCAAAAGCCTTCTAAAATTTATATGAAAAACGGGGCGGAACTTCCCATTAAAATTTTAAACGGCAGACCTGGTTACATAAATTTCTTAGATGCATTCAACAGTTGGCAATTAGTTAAAGAATTAAAAGAGGCGCTAGGATTACCCGCAGTAACTTCTTTTAAACACGTTAGTCCTACTTCGGCGGCGGTTGGTATTCCAATGAGTGAAACGCTCAAGAAAGCGTGTTTCGTTGAGGATATTGAAGGTTTAGACAATTCTCCCTTAGCAATAGCATACGCAAGGGCAAGGGGAACGGATAGAATGTGTTCTTTCGGTGATTGGGTTGCGTTATCCGACGTTTGTGATGAAATTACTGCTAAACTTATCTCAAGAGAAGTTTCAGACGGCGTTATTGCTCCCGGTTACACTCCAGAGGCTTTGGAAATCTTAAAGGCAAAAAGAAAGGGTACTTATAACGTTGTTGAAATTGATGAAAACTACGTTCCAGAAGTTCAAGAAACGAAAGACGTTTTTGGTATAACTTTTGAACAAGGTAGAAACAACTTTAAAATCAATAAAGAATTGCTTTCTAATATCGTTACTGAAAACAAAAATCTTCCCGAGTCTGCAGTTAGAGATTTAATTATATCTTTAATCACCTTAAAATACACTCAGTCAAATTCCGTATGTTACGCTTTTGACGGACAGGCTATCGGTGTAGGTGCGGGACAACAATCAAGAATTCACTGTACCCGTCTTGCAGGAACTAAAGCGGATACTTGGTTTTTGCGTCAGCACGAAAAAGTAATTAATCTTCCATTTAAAAAGGAAATTAAACGTCCCGATAGAGATAACGTTATTGACGGATATATCAACAAAAACGAAGAGGACGTTACCGCAGAGGGCGTATGGCAAAAGTACTTTACCACTCGCCCCGAACCTTTAACTGATAGCGAGATTAAAGAATACCTTGCTAAATGTGACGGTGTTTCATTAGGTTCTGATGCTTTCTTCCCCTTCTTTGACAACATTGATAGGGCAAAAAAGAGTGGCGTTAAATATATTGCTGAACCTGGTGGCTCAGTTCGTGACGACCTCGTTATCGAAAGGGCAAACGGTTACGATATGGTAATGGCGTTTACCGGTATGAGATTATTCCATCATTAATATAAACGCTTTCGATATCGTAGGCAAATGATAATTGAAAGTGCCTACTCCACGTTTTAGGCAAAGCATAAAAAAGGATAAAATAAATGAAAATTTTAGTAGTAGGTAGCGGTGGTAGAGAACACGCTATTATTAAAAAAATTAAAGAAAATAAAGAAGTAGAAGTTATTTACGCTCTTCCCGGTAACGGCGGTATGGAGGAGGCGGTTTGCGTTAATATTTCGGCAACCGACGTTAAAGGCGTAACTGATTTTGCGGTAGAAAATAAAATTGATTACGCTATCGTTGCTCCCGATGACCCGTTGGTTTTAGGTATGGTTGACGCTCTTAACGAAAAGGGTATTCCTTGTTTTGGACCTAAGGCTAACGCCGCAATAATCGAGGGTAGTAAAGTTTTTTCTAAAAACCTTATGAAAAAATATAATATTCCTACCGCAGAGTACGAGGTTTTTGATAACGCTAATGACGCACTTAAATATCTCGAAACAGCACCTATTCCTACCGTTATTAAGGCGGATGGGCTTGCGCTTGGCAAGGGTGTAATTATTGCAATGACGAGGGAAGAGGCGTATTCTGCAGTTAAGTCCATTATGGAAGATAAGGCTTTTGGTAAGTCTGGTGACAAAATCGTTATTGAAGAATTCTTATCTGGGCCAGAAGTTTCCGTTTTATCTTTTACCGACGGCAAAGTTGTAGTTCCTATGATATCTTCAATGGACCACAAGAGAATAGGTGACGGTGATACGGGGTTAAATACCGGTGGTATGGGTACGGTTGCGCCTAATCCTTATTATACAGAAGAAATTGCTAAAGAGTGTATGGAAAAAATATTCCTACCAACTATTGATGCAATGAATAAAGAGGGTAGAACGTTTAAGGGTTGTTTATATTTTGGACTTATGCTTACTGAAAAGGGCGCAAAAGTTATAGAATACAACTGCCGTTTTGGGGACCCTGAAACGCAAGTAGTTCTTCCCTTATTAAAATCAGACCTTTTATCGGTAATGATGGCAACTACTAACGGTACTTTGAGCGAAACGCCTGTTGAATTTTACGATAAACACGCTTGTTGCGTTATTATGGCAAGCAAGGGTTATCCAACGGCTTATCAAAAGGGTTTTGCTATGGATATTCCTAAGGAAGTTAAAGATAGAGTATTCGTTGCAGGTGCAAAAATGGAGAACGGTGTTCTTAAAACTAACGGCGGTAGAGTTCTTGGCGTAACTAATATTGCCGATAGTTTATCAGGAGCCATTGAAAAATCTTATAAAGATGTAGCAAAAATATCTTTTGAGGGTGCAACTTATCGCCACGATATCGGCGCAAAAGCATTAAAGGCAGGTAAATAATATGGTTTATAGAGTATTTGTAGAGAAAAAGGAAGGATTAACGCATGAGGCTAACGCTCTTTTTGCTGATGCAAAAGGATTGCTCGGTGTTGTTGGATTAGAAAAGGTTAGAGTTCTTAACCGTTACGACGCAGAAAATATCTCTGAAGAACTTTTCTCTTATGCAATTAAAACGGTTTTTAGTGAACCTCAACTTGATATAACGTATAGTGAAGTTCAATTTGACGGCGCAAAAATTTTTGCCGTTGAGCCACTTCCTGGTCAGTTTGACCAAAGGGCAGACAGTGCTTCACAATGCATTCAAATTATTTCTCAAGGTGATAGACCTACCGTAAAAACGGCTAAAATTTATGCACTTTACGGAGATATTAGTGAGGAAGATTTTGCCAAGATTAAAAAACACGTCATTAATCCTGTAGAATCAAGGGAGGCGAATTTACTTCTTCCCGAAACCTTGGCAATGAAATACGATATTCCTAGTGAAGTTGCTATCTTAGACGGATTTATCGACCTTGACGAAGAGGGATTAAAGAACTTTATTAAATCCTACGGCTTAGCGATGGATTTAGGCGATATAACCTTTTGTCAAGAATATTTTAAGGGTGAAAAGAGAAATCCTACCGTTACTGAAATTAGAATGATTGATACCTACTGGTCAGACCACTGTAGACATACAACTTTCTTAACTATTATCGATAACGCTACTTTTGAGGACGAACTTTTACAAAAAACTTACGAAGAATATATTGCTTTAAGAAAGTCACTTAATCGCAATAAACCCATTTGTCTTATGGACTTAGCAACCGTTGCAGTAAAATACTTAAAACAAAACGGTATGCTTTCTAAACTTGACGAATCGGAGGAAATTAACGCTTGTACCGTTAAAATTGAAGTAGAGGCTGATGGTAAAAAAGAACCTTGGCTACTCCTCTTTAAGAACGAAACGCACAACCACCCCACGGAAATTGAGCCCTTTGGTGGTGCAGCAACCTGTATAGGCGGTGCAATAAGAGACCCCTTGTCAGGTAGAAGTTACGTTTATGCTGCAATGCGTGTAACGGGCGCAGGTGACCCAACCGTTCCTATGTCTGAAACGTTAAAAGGTAAACTTCCTCAAAGAAAAATCGTAACAACTGCTGCGGCAGGTTATTCTTCTTACGGTAACCAAATCGGTCTTGCTACCGGTATGGTTGACGAAATTTATCATAGCGGTTACGTTGCAAAACGTATGGAAATAGGTGCAGTTATTGCTGCAGCACCTGAAGAAAACGTTCGCCGTGAACGCCCAAAGGCAGGAGATATAGTTATCCTTTTAGGCGGTGCAACTGGTAGAGACGGTTGTGGTGGTGCAACCGGCTCGTCAAAATCTCACACGGCGGAATCACTCACCACTTGCGGTGCGGAAGTTCAAAAGGGTAACGCCCCAGAAGAGAGAAAGCTTCAAAGATTATTTAGAAATCCCGTAGCGTCGAAGATGATTAAAAGATGTAACGACTTTGGTGCGGGCGGTGTTTCAGTTGCTATAGGCGAACTTGCCGACGGACTTGATATTGACCTTAACGCAGTTCCCAAAAAGTATGAGGGACTTGACGGAACTGAACTTGCCATCTCTGAATCTCAAGAGAGAATGGCGGTAGTAGTTGAAAGTAAGGATGCAAAGGACTTTATCGCACTTGCAGAAAAGGAAAATTTAAGTGCAACTCCCGTTGCTGTCGTTAAGGCTGATCCAAGACTTACTATGACTTGGAACGGCAAAAAAATCGTTGATATTAAGAGAGAATTCTTAAATTCCAACGGCGCAGAAAAGCACGTTAACGCAAAAGCGGATAAAGTGCAAAAGTTTGATAAAGAAATTCCCGAGTGTTTTGAAAAGGGATATAAGGCTTTAGTTTCCGACCTTAACGTATGTTCAAAACGTGGTCTTTCCGAACGTTTTGACTCCACTATTGGTGCAGGCACGGTGCTTATGCCTTTCGGTGGTAAACATCAAAAGACTCCTATTCAAGCAATGGTTCATAAGGTTTCTATGGAGAAAAAATATACTGACGATTGCTCACTTATGAGTTGGGGATACAATCCTTTCATTACTGAAAAGAGTCCCTATCACGGTGCATATCTTGCAGTAATTGAATCGGTTGCTAAACTTATTGCTACTGGTGCTGATTTTAACGACGTTTATCTTACCTTCCAAGAATATTTTGAAAGGGTAGGAAAGGACGAAGAAAGATGGGGTAAACCCTTATCCGCTCTTCTTGGTGCGTTCAAGGCGCAAATGGAGTTGAAAATCGGCTCTATCGGTGGTAAAGACTCTATGAGTGGTACGTTTGAAGATATTTGCGTTCCTCCAACTCTCGTTTCTTTTGCCGTAACTATGGCAAAAACCAAGGATATTATATCGCCCGAATTTAAGAGTGCTGGTAGTAAGGTATACCTCTTTAAGCCCTGCTATAACGAAAATAATCTTCCTATAACCGATAGCCTTATAAAACTATTTAATAAGGTTTCAGATCTCAATAAGGAGGGAAAAATTAAGGCTTGTTATACGCCTACTTACGGTGGTGTTGCCGAGGCTATTTATAAAATGGCAATAGGTAACGGCTTTGGCTTTAAGTATGAAAATAGCCTTTCACTTGAAGAGATTTTCGGTTACAACTACGGTGCGTTTATCGTTGAAACGGACGAAGAACTTGACGGTATTTTATTAGGCTACGTAACGGAAAAGCAAGAACTTGTTTATAATGATAAGGCACTCTCTTTTGAACTTCTTAACAAGGATTACGAAGATAGGTTAGAAAGTGTATACCCCTTAAATGCAAAACAAGAAAAGAAGGAAATCCCTAACATTTCATTTGAGGCAACAAAGAGATATACAACAAACTTTAAGGTTGCTAAACCTAAGGTAATAATCCCCGCCTTCCCTGGCACTAACTGTGAGTTTGATAGTGCAAAGGCTATGGAATTAGCAGGGGCAGAGGCTAAGATTATAGTTGTTAAAAACTTAAATCAAAAACTTTTAGGCGACAGTATCAAAGAGTTTACCGAAGAACTTAAAACTGCTCAAATGATTTTTATCCCAGGTGGATTTTCCGGTGGTGACGAGCCTGATGGAAGTGGTAAATTTATAACTGCTTTCTTTAGAAATGCAGAGGTTAAAGAGGGTGTAAGTGAACTTTTAGATAATCGTGACGGTTTAATGTGCGGTATTTGTAACGGGTTCCAAGCGCTTATTAAACTTGGACTTGTGCCTTTTGGAAAGATTATCGATACTGACGAGAATTGTCCTACCTTATCTTTCAACACTATTGCCCGCCACCAATCAAAAATTGTTAGAACGAGAATTGCTTCTAATATGTCACCTTGGCTTAGTGGCATGAACGTGGGAGATATCGTTTCCGTTCCTATTTCTCACGGAGAAGGTAAGTTTATGGCAAACGATAAAGTTATTGCGGAACTTATTAAAAACGGTCAAGTTGCAACTCAGTACGTTGATTTAAGCGGAAATGCAACTTCCGATATTCAGTTTAATCCTAATGATTCTGTAATGGCTATTGAGGGTATTACTAGTCCCGACGGTAGAGTGTTCGGTAAAATGGGACACAGTGAACGTGTTGGTAACGGACTTTATAAAAACGTTATCGGCGATTACGATATTAAAATGTTCAAATCCGCAGTTAAATACTTTAGGTAATAAAAAAGTAAAATTAAAAAGACGAGATTTTTATCTCGTCTTTTTCTGTAAAAGTTTATATTAAAATTCATCAATTTGTTTTTCAAACTTATCAAACAAGTTATATCGCTCGGGGTGGGTGAGGGCGGTGTATATCATTTCTCTAATATTTTTCACGTCCTTTCCGATATGTGATATAATATCTTTAGCGTATTCTCTTTTAGTATTTTTGTTTGCAGGGCAACAACTTTTAACTACTGGTAAATCTTTAGCAAAGGAAGTTATATATACTTCTTCTAACATAATAAGCGGTCTTATAAGCGTTAAATTAGTTTTAGAAAGATAACTTTTCGGTGCAAAAGTAGATAATCTACCCTCATACATAAGGGATAAAATAAAGGTATCAATCAAGTCGTCTGCGTGGTGACCTATAGCAACTTTATTGCAACCGTTTTTTACCGCCACGTCGTATAGTGCACCTTTTCTCATTTTTGAACATAGAGAACAAGGGTTGGTTTCCTTTCTAACGTCAAAAACTATTTCGCCTATATCAGTTTTTTCAACTATATATTCCACACCCAGTTCGTCACACATTGCTTTAATAGGACTAAAATCCGCAGGATTATTCTTAAAATTAAGGTCTATAGTTATTGCGATAAGTTCAAATTTATATGGAGAAAATCTTCTAAACTCGGCAAGGGTCTTAAGGAGCGCAAGGCTATCTTTTCCACCCGAAATACCGACGGCAATTTTATCCCCATCTTTTATCATTTTATATTTTTCCACGCCTTTACGCATTACGGAAAGCATTTTTTGTAAGCCCATTACAACTCCTAAGACTAAATAAAAAGTTTTACTTGCATTTTATTTTTACATATATTATACTATATTATATAAAAATATCAACAAAAATGGGGGAAAAATGACGGAGTTTTTTTCTAACCTTATAGGAAACGAATATTGGGCAACAATTGTCATGTCTATATTTCCGCTTATAGAATTAAAAGGCGGAATTGTTTTTGCGCAAAGCGCAGGTATATACTGGGTTACCTCCTTTTTATTAGCCTACGTTGGTTCTACATTAGTTTTTATTCCAATATACTTTTTATTAAAACCAATACTTAATTTACTTAAAAAAATTAAATGGTTTAACGGTTTTGCCTTAAAAATCGAGGGTTATTTTCAAAACAAGGCAAACGACACGTTAGAAGAAAGAGAAGGCAAAAATAAGAAGATAAAAAGCCAAACTATGTTAAAGGTTTTGGGTGTTTTCGTTTTTGTTGCTATTCCTCTTCCTATGACGGGTGTGTGGACGGGTACTGCAATTGCCGTCTTTTTGAATTTGAGGTTTAAAAACGTTATATTGCCTGTAATATTAGGAAATTTAGTTGCAGGTGTTTTAATACTACTTTTATCATTGCTTTGTTCTGCTATAGGAATTAGCCTTGACTTAGTGCTTTACTGCTTGTTTGCTTTGGCTATTATTCTCTTAGTGGTAACTATAATTAAGATTTCTTCTACCAAAAAGGTTAATAAAATATAGGAAGAAAGGAAAGATTAATGAACTTGTTTTCAGCACTTTTTAAGAAGAAAAGTAAAAAAATAAAAATAGGTATTGCGCTGGGTTCGGGCGGAGCAAAGGGCTTTGCGGAACTCGGCGTACTTTATGCATTTGAGCAAAACGGAATAGAGTTCGATTACGTTGCGGGTACGTCTATCGGTAGTATTATCGGCGCATTTTTGGCTAACGGATACACGTCTACCGAAATTTTTGAACTTTTACGAAGAGTTGAGGCTAAGGACGTTTTAGGCTCATTTGCAATAAAGTTGGGCTCTTCAAGCCTATTTAACTTAATTGATAAAAATATCAGTTCATTAAACATTGAAGAACTTAAAAAACCTTTTGCCGCTATTGCAACCGAGGTGGAGAGGGGAAATGAAAAGGTTTTTCGTGAAGGAAACGTCGCAAAGGCGTTGTGTGCTTCAAGTAGTTATCCTCCCTTTTTTAAGCCAGTGGAAATTGACGGCGTTTATTATAAAGACGGGGCGTTTACCAATTCAATTCCCGCCGACGTGGTAAAGGAAATGGGTGCTGATTACGTTATAGGTGTTGACCTTTCGCATAGCGACACCATTACGGAGGGTTTAACTAAGATTCTTACCTTTAAGGGTAGAGACGAGGGGGAAAAGGTTAAAGAATTCGTAAAGGACGTAGGCTCTGAAAAGGGATATGAGTATGCAGATACTATGCTTGTACCTAACCTTGTAGGATATTCTGCACTGTCTTTTACTTCGGGTGCGAGAATGTACGATATAGGGTATAAATGTGCAATTGAGAAAATTCCACAAATATTAAGCGATTTACAAAAGTTAAAAAAGAAAAAATAGTTTTATGGCAGATAAATACAAAAGAAAAAGACTAATGGTAATTTTAATTCTTACCGTTTCTCTATTTCTTTGTTCGCTTGCCTTGTCGTGTAATGATAGTGGAGGCGGGGAAGATTTAGATGATAATGCTTCGCTCTCCGTTCATTATTTGGACGTTGGTGGAGGAGATGCCACACTTATTAAACTGCCTGACGATAAAGTTATGCTTATTGACACTGGTGAGTTTTCTGAGCAAAACTTTGATAAAATTTCAAATCTACTAATAAGATATGGTGGGAAAATAGACTATTTCGTTTTATCTCATCCTGATATTGAGCACTTTGGTAACGCCGTTACGTTAATAAATAATTTTAGTATAGGTAAAGTTTTTATTCCAAAAATACTAAATGCAAATCTTTATCCTAAATTTGGAGAGGTGTTAGCATTATTGCGACAAAAGGGAATTGAAACGGAAATTAGCAAAACCTACCTTTCTCTTTCCACAGACGATTTTGCGCTTATATTTTTGTCGCCTAATTTTGACGGGGAAGATAGTAGTTATTTCCCCTTTAACAGTTCGCTTTTGCCGAGTGACACCTTGTCGGATAACGTTTCTCCGACTATTTATCTTGAATATAAATCGCATAGATTTGTATTTACTGCTGATGCGGGAGCAAAAGAAGAGAAAAGCATATTAACTCAATATAAACTTGGATTATATAAAAACGTTACTGAGAGCGGGTGGAGCGTTAATTTAGATAATATTGATTTTTATAAACTTTCCGCTCACGGTAATTCAAAAGCAAACTCATATGAATTTTTGTCAGTATTAAAACCGAAAAACGCAGTTATTTCCGTCGGAGGCGCAAACGTTAATGCAGACCCGTCGACCGAAGTTTTAATAAGATTACAAGAAGTTAACCCCGATTATAATCTTTTTAGAACTGACAGAGATAAAACTGTTTCCGTTTTTATTGATGAAAATGGTTCTTGTACTATATCAAAAGGATAAAATTAATAAAAAATCAACCACCATACGGGCGGTTGATTTTTTTAGAAAAAGAAGAAAAATTAACTAAGTTTTAACACCGTTATCGAGGCAAAAGATAGAGTTGCCTCAGTTGCGGAAGTATTAAAGAGAGCCAATTCATCACCTTCGCTAAGTGAAAGTAAGATGGTTTTACTTGCCGCTCCCGCACTATTTGATTGAACAATATTTTCATTAGTGATGGGTGCGTCGTTAAGGTAAAGAGATGTTATAAATTCGTTAGTGGGCACTGAGCCTGCCGTGTAGTAGGAAACGAGGTAAACGCCCTCCTCTCCAATTATTACTTCGTTAGCCTCAACGCTCATTGTTGAATCTGTAGTTTCTTCAATTAACTCTATGGGAATTATTGTGCCTGCTGCCACTACTGCATTTGTAGAACCAGCGTAAATCGCATCGTTTGTTCCAGCAGGACCTACAGGACCTTGCGGACCAGTCGCACCAGTTGCACCCGTTTCACCTTGAGGGCCTTGCGGACCAACAGGACCTACAGGACCTTGAGGACCGATTGCGCCAGTCGCACCGGTAGCACCCGTTTCACCTTGAGGACCAGCAGGACCGATAGGACCTCTTGCCCCCGATGGACCAGCAGGACCAATAGGACCTCTTGCCCCCGATGGGCCAGCAGGACCAATAGGACCTCTTGCCCCGGATGGACCAGCAGGACCGATAGGACCTCTTGCCCCCGACGGACCAATAGGACCTTGCGGACCTGTTGCACCAGGTAAGCCTTGAGGACCTTGAGGACCGATAGGACCTCTTGCTCCCGATGGACCGGCAGGACCTTGCGGGCCTCTTATAATTACAGGATTATTACAATTACATCTTCTATTACAGCAGTTACTGTCGAAAAGTGAACACATGTTAGAACCTCCTTTGTGTTACGTTTTATAATATTCAAAAATAAAAAATATTGTTAAAAGCGTTATATTTTTTTATTTTTAGATAAAAGTATGATATACTATATATATGGAAAGAAAATTTACTATTACTTCTTCATTTAAGCCAACGGGAGACCAACCTGAGGCGATAAATAAACTCGTTGAGGGTATTAACGACGGGCTTAGAACGCAAGTATTGCTTGGCGTAACAGGGTCGGGAAAAACCTTTACGATGGCGAACGTTATAGAACGTGTAAATCGCCCTGCATTAGTTATTGCGCACAACAAAACACTTGCTGCGCAACTTTGTAATGAGTTTAGAGAATTCTTTCCTGAAAACAGAGTGGAATTTTTTGTTTCCTATTACGATTATTATCAGCCCGAGGCATACGTACCGTCAACCGATACTTATATTGAAAAAGACCTTGCTATTAACGACGAAATTGATAAATTACGTCACTCGGCAACCTGCTCGTTGGCGGAGAGAAGAGATACTATCGTAGTTGCTTCCGTTTCTTGTATTTACGGTCTTGGTGCGCCAGAAGAATATTATCGTCTTGCTTTATCTATTAGGCCGGGGGATAACATTTCAAGGGATGAATTAATAAGAAAATTAGTTGCTATTCAGTACGTTAGGCGTGACGTAGATTTTTCCCGTTCTTCTTTTAGGGTTAGGGGCGATACGGTAGATATCTTTCCATCATCTAATACGGAAATCATTATTAGAGTGGAGTTTTTTGGTGACGAAATTGACAGAGTGTGTGAAACGGAATTTGTTTCGGGCAAGGTTATATCAGAACTTAAGCATGCGGTAATTTTCCCAGCAAGCCACTATGCCGTTGCAAACGAAAAACTTCAAAATGCGCTTGCAATAATTGAAAAAGATAAGGAAAACGAGGTTTATTTACTGAAAGAAAGCGGTAAACTTTTAGAAGCGCAAAGGTTAAGTCAGCGTACCGATTACGATATCGAAATGATAAAAGAGATAGGTTTTTGCAAAGGTATAGAAAATTATAGTAGATATTTCGACGGTAGGGACGTTGGTGAGCCTCCTTTTACCCTTTTAGATTATTTCCCTAAGGATTTTATAACTTTTATTGACGAATCACATATGACTATTCCGCAAATAGGGGCAATGTATAACGGAGATAGGTCGAGAAAACAAAGTTTAGTGGAATATGGTTTTAGGCTTAAATCGGCGTTTGATAATAGACCGCTAACCTTTGAAGAGTTTGATAAAAGAGTAGGTCAACTTATATGTGTTTCCGCAACTCCAGCACCTTACGAACTTAAACAAGCGGGACAAGTGGTAGAACAACTTATTCGTCCTACGGGTTTAATCGACCCTGAAATTACCGTTAAGCCGACAAAAAATCAAATAGACGACTTGCTTATAGAAATAAATAAAGCAGTTTCATTAAACGGAAGAGTTTTGATAACTACTTTAACTAAAAAAATGGCGGAAAGTTTAACCGATTATCTTCGTGATAACGGAATAAGGGTTAAATATATGCATAGCGATATTGATACAATGGAACGTATCGAAATAGTTGGAGGGTTAAGGAACGGAGAGTTTGACGTTCTTTGTGGAATTAATCTTCTAAGAGAGGGTTTAGATATTCCTGAAGTTACTTTAGTTGTCATAATGGACGCTGACAAGGAAGGTTTTTTAAGAAGTGAAACATCTCTTATTCAAACGGTAGGTAGGGCGGCGAGAAACGCACTCGGTAGAGTTATAATGTACGCCGACGTTATTACCGGAAGTATGCAAAGGGCGATAAAGGAAACGGACAGAAGAAGAAAAATTCAGTCGGAGTACAATATCAAGCACGGCATTACGCCAAAAACCATTAAAAAAGCAGTCGTAAACACCTTGGAGATTACTAAAAAGGTGGACAAGACTAAGGATATTAAAAAGGGTGATATACCTAACGAGATTGAAAAGTTAAAGGCTCTTATGAAGATAGCGTCAAGCAACCTTGACTTTGAAAAATGTATTGAAATTAGGGACACTATTGCCAAGTTAAAGGCAAAAATGAGAAAATAGTATGAAAAATAGTATTGTAATTAAAGGAGCAAGGGAGAATAACCTTAAAGATATAAGTTTGCAAATACCAAGAGATAAACTCGTGGTATTTACAGGGCTTTCGGGTAGTGGTAAGAGTACTCTTGCCTTTGAAACTATATACGCAGAGGGACAGAGAAGATACGTTGAAAGCCTTTCAAGTTATGCGAGAATGTTTTTAGGGCAAATGGAAAAGCCGGACGTTGATTTGATAGAAGGATTATCGCCCGCTATTTCTATTGACCAAAAAACCACGTCGCACAATCCACGTTCGACCGTTGGAACGGTTACGGAAATTTACGATTATTTAAGATTGCTTTTCGCAAGAGTGGGAGTACCACACTGCCCTAAATGTGGAATTGAAATTAAAAAGCAAACGATAGATAATATCGTAGAAAAGGTTTTAGCCTATCCCGAGGGTACTAAGATTTTAGTAAACGCACCTGTAGTGAGAGGTAAAAAAGGCGAATATAAAAAAGAACTTGCTACGTTTAAGAAGAGTGGTTACGCGAGAGTTGAGGTAGACGGAAACGTTTACACGCTTGACGAAGAGATTAATTTAGATAAAAACGTTAAACACGAAATAAGCGTTGTTATTGATAGACTCGTAGTTAAAGAGGGGATTGAAAAACGTTTGGCGGATTCTATTGAAACGGCTATTAAACTTGCGGAAGGTTTAGTACAAATTGAAGTGCTTGGGGGAGATAAAAATCTTTATTCAACTAAGTACGCTTGCCCTGAGTGTGGTATCAATATTGAAGAAATCGAGCCAAGATTATTTTCTTTTAATAATCCATACGGAGCGTGTCCTAACTGTCACGGCTTAGGCTTTACTAATAGAATCGACGAGAATTTGGTGGTAAAAAATCCCGATTGGAGTATTCGACAAGGGGCAATGACTGTTACCGGATGGAACTTAGATAGCGGGAAAATGGCTGAAATGAACTTTAACTCTCTTGCCGAGCATTACGGGTTTAGTTTGGACGTTCCCGTAAAAGAATTGCCTAAGGATATATACAATATTCTTCTCTATGGAAATAACGGCGAGAGAATAAAAATGAATTATAATACTAGAACGTTTAGCGGAAGTTATACTTCTTCTTGGGAGGGAATAATACCTAACCTTGAAAGGCGTTATAGGGAAACGACGAGCGACTACACCAAGATGGAAATAGAAAGGTATATGGTTGTTTCCGATTGTGAAGTTTGCGGGGGCAAAAGACTTAAAAAGGAGGCTCTTGCCGTTACCGTTGGCGATAAAAATATTGCAGAACTTACCGACGTTAGCGTTTTAGAATTGTTGGAATTTGTAGAAAAACTAACCCTTTCTAAAACGGGAGAAATGATTGCTAAACCCATAATAAAGGAAATAAAGGCAAGACTAAATTTCCTAAAAGACGTAGGGCTTGGCTATCTTACCCTTTCAAGAAGTGCCGTAACCCTATCGGGCGGAGAGGCGCAAAGAATTAGGCTTGCAACTCAGATAGGTAGCGGACTAACGGGAGTTTTATATATTCTTGACGAGCCGAGTATAGGGCTTCACCAAAGGGATAACGAAAAACTTTTAGGCACGCTTAAAAAACTAAGAGATTTAGGCAACACGCTAATAGTCGTTGAGCACGACGAAGATACTATGCGACAAGCCGATTATATCGTTGATATCGGACCTAAGGCGGGTGTGCGCGGAGGAGAAGTAGTTGCGTGCGGAACGGTAGAGGATATTATAAACGAGCCATGCTCTATAACGGGGGAATATCTTTCTGGTAAAAGGAAGATAGAAATTCCAAATAGTAGAAAAATCCCTGACGGAAGATGGCTTAAAGTTGTTGGCGCAAGGCAAAACAATCTTAAAAACATCACCGTCAAAATTCCCGTGGGGCTTATTACTGCTGTTACCGGTGTTTCGGGTAGTGGAAAGAGTTCACTTGTAAACGAAATAATTTATCCCGCCCTTGCTCTTAGGTTAAACAAAGCCAAAGTGAGGGACGGCAAGGTTGACGCAATAGAGGGTATAGAACATTTTGATAAGGTTATCGCTATAGACCAAGCACCGATAGGCAAAACCCCAAGAAGTAACCCCGCAACATACACCGGCGCATTTTCGCACATAAGGGAGTTGTTTGCTTCTACACCTGACGCAAAGGAGAGGGGATATAAGGCGGGCAGATTTTCTTTTAACGTTTCAGGCGGTAGGTGTGAGCATTGCGAAGGGGACGGCATTATTAAAATTGAAATGCATTTCTTGCCCGACACATACGTTCCTTGTGAAGTTTGCAACGGCAAAAGATATAATAGGGAAACGCTACAAGTAAAATATAAAGGCAAAAATATTAGCGAAGTTTTAGATATGACGGTGGACGAGGCTTGTGAATTTTTTAAGAACGTTACTTCTATTTATAACAAGATAAAAACGCTACAAGACGTTGGATTAGGGTATATAAAACTTGGGCAAAGTTCTACAACCCTTTCTGGCGGAGAGGCGCAAAGGGTTAAACTTGCTACCGAACTTTCTAAGCGTTCAACGGGCAAAACCTTATATATTTTAGACGAGCCGACAACAGGACTACACTCCTACGACGTGCATAAACTTTTAGAAGTTTTGGAGCGTTTACAAAATACGGGCAACACTATAGTCGTTATCGAACATAACTTAGACGTTATTAAGCGTGCCGATTATATTATCGATTTAGGACCTGAGGGTGGCTCTGGCGGGGGCGAAATCGTTGCCGTAGGTTCTCCCGAAGAAGTTGCTAAAAACGAAAAAAGTTATACGGGACAATTCTTAAAAAAGATATTAAAGCGTTAAAATGAAAAAAACCAACTAAAAGCAAAAAAAGTTGGTTTTTTCTTCATTTAAAAAAGGGTTTTGCGAAATTGCGTAGTATAATTATACGATAATAAATTTTTTCACGGGAGATAAGTTTTGAAAGAGAAAACTGCAAAGATAGAAAAAACCTTTTTATCCCCTTTTGCAAAGCGTTCTGAAGATACCGTGGGGAGGCTTAGAGTTGAACCTCCTTGTCCTATGAGAACGGAATTTCAGCGTGATAGGGATAGAATTATTCATTGTAAATCCTTCCGTAGATTAAAAAACAAAACGCAGGTTTTCTTTTCGCCTGAAGGTGACCATTTTAGAACGAGACTTACACACACTCTTTCCGTTTCGCAAATTGCACGTTCCATTGCAAGGGCGTTATCTCTTAACGAAGATTTGACGGAGGCAATCGCATTAGGTCACGATTTAGGACATACTCCTTTTGGACACTCTGGAGAAAGAATTCTAAACAAACTTAACCCTAAGGGGTTTTCTCACAATCTTCAATCGGGTAGAGTTGTGGACTTTTTGGAAAAGGACGGCGAGGGGCTTAATCTTACCAGAGAAGTTGTTGACGGTATTATAAACCATAAAATTAGTTGTAAACCTTCTACTTTAGAGGGTATGGCGGTTAATCTTGCCGATAGAATTGCTTACATAAATCACGATATTGACGACGCTATTGACGGAGGCTTTATAACGTTTAACGACTTACCTAAAGAATCGATTGAGATTCTTGGCAAGACGTCTTCTGAGCGTATTAATGCAATGATATATTCCATTTACCGTGAAAGTGACGGCAAGAACAAGGTGGAAATGGAAAAAGACGTTGCAAAAACGACCTTAGAACTTAGAGCCTTTTTATTTGAAAGAGTGTATAATGACAACGCCTTTAAAAAAGAAGAAGTCAAGGCGGATAGAATGATTTCCGCACTCTATTCTTATTTTAAGGATAACCCCGATTTAATGCCCGAATTTAACTACAAAATGCTTGACACAACCGATATCGACACGGTTGTTAGCGATTATCTTTCTTCTATGTCGGACGGGTACGTGGTAAACTTATTTACCAAACTTTTCGTGCCGGACAAATGGAAGCTTTAATTTAACACATAATATTACGGATAGATAAAATGAGAGGATTTGACCAAAAGTTCATTGATGAACTTAAAATTAAAAACGATATAGTAGACGTCGTTAGTCGTTACGTTAGGTTAGAGCAGAAAGGCTCTTCCTTTTGGGGGAAATGCCCTTTTCACCACGAAAAGACGGCATCTTTTTCCGTTAACGCACAAGGACAATTTTACTACTGTTTTGGTTGCCACAAAAGTGGGGACGTTATAACCTTTATACGTGAAATAGAATCCCTTGATTTTTCCGATGCCGTTAAGTTTTTAGCAGAGCGTGCGCATATGCCTCTGCCCGAAATAAATTATGATGACGAAAAGGTTAAAGAGCAAAAACGCCAAAAGGAAACGGCGCTTGCAATTCTTCACGATACTGCTATGTTTTACGTTAACAATCTCAAGTTGGATAAGGCTGAAAAACATAGAGAATATCTAATAAAACGTAAACTTTCTGGGGAAACTGTTACTAAGTTTGGGATTGGAGCATCGCTTGATTTTAATTCGCTACCCGAATACTTAAAGAGTAGAGGCTATTCGTACGATGATATGATTATGGCGGGAGTGGTTGACGTTAAGAACGGCAGATATTTTGATTCTCTTGGCGGTAGACTTATAATACCTATGATAAATCAGTTTAATCAAGTTATAGCCTTTGTCGGCAGATTGCTTGAAAAAGCCGATTTTGCTAAATACAAAAATACCAAAGAAACGATAGTATTCTCTAAAGGGAACACTTTGTTTAACATAAACAATCTAAAAAAACTCAAAAATGAAAAAGGTCTTGATAGCGTTATTATCGTTGAAGGGCATTTGGACGTAATTTCTTTAGTTCAGGCGGGATTTAGAAACGTTGTCGCAAGTATGGGCACTTCGTTTACTAAGGACCAAGCAAGAATTCTAAAACGATACGCTGAAAAAATCTACATCAGTTACGATGGTGACTTTGCAGGGCAAAAAGCAAGCATTAGGGGTTTAGAAATTCTTAAAGAAGAGGGCTTAGAGGTTAAGGTTGTTGCAATGCCCGACGGTATGGACCCTGACGACGTAGTTAAGACGATGGGTGCGGAAGGATACTTAAAACTTCTTTCCGAGGCAAAGCCACTTATCGACTTTAAGATTGATATATTAAAAAAGACTTTTGACCTTAAAACTTCTGACGGAAAACGAAAATTTATATCTAACGCCGTTAGAGTTATTAAAGAAAGTTCCTCCCCAGCAGAGCAAGAGGACCTGTTAAAGACGGTTAGAGATTTAACGGGAATAACCTTTGAAACTCTTAGGAGAGAACTATATGCTACCGACGTTAAGATTGAAGAAAAAGCAGAGCCACTTCCTCAGTTTAATGAGAAAACGGGGGATAAAAACCTTATTGCTTCAAGATTTTTATTGTGCTCATTTTTGTTTTCAAAGTCGTATGCAAGCGAGCAAAACATTGAAGATATAGATTTTATTTTACCAATTCATAAGACTATTCAAGACTACGTTGTAAGGTGCAAAAAAGAGGACAGAAAGGTAAACTTTACCGACCTTTACGAACTTTTCCCTGAAGAAGAGGCGGAACTTTCGTTGATTGCCGGTATGGAAATTGATGAAAATAAAAAATATGACCAAGCGTTATATTTTTCCGATTGCGTTAGAACGCTTTATCTCTATTCCATAGATAAAAAGTTAGACGAATTAACTAATAGATTTAAAACGGAAAGGGATAGCGGAATAAGGGCTCAAATTGCAAAGGAAATGAGCGAACTACTTTCTAAAAAGAGTAAAAAAAATATTTGATAAATAACATAGGATTTTAACTCGGAGGATAATATGGACGAGAAACAAATAGTAGAAAATTTTAATTCACAAGCAGAAACGGGAGAGGCAGGTTTAGAAGGGGAACTCTTAAATATCGTTGCTGACGTTATTATTGAGTTTAAAAAGTCGGGAAGTATAACTTCTTCTCAACTTTTTGATAAACTTGATAAGCAACCCACCACGCCTTCACAACTCGAAGAGATTTACCACATGTTGGAAAAGAACGGTATTCAAGTAGTAAATGAGTTTGAAAGGGAAAAAGACCTTTTCAGTCAACTTGATATCGCAATGGATGACCCTGTTAAAATGTACCTTAAGGATATAGGTAAAGTCCCACTTCTTTCGGCAGACGAGGAAACGGAACTTGCAAGACGTATGATGGAGGGCGACGAGGAGGCAAAAAGGCTTTTATCAGAGGCTAACTTAAGGCTTGTCGTTTCTATTGCTAAAAGGTATATGGGTAGAGGTATGCAATTTTTAGACCTTATTCAAGAGGGAAATTTAGGTCTAATGAAGGCGGTGGAAAAGTTTGATTATCAAAAGGGATTTAAGTTTTCAACCTATGCTACTTGGTGGATAAGACAAGCAATCACCAGAGCCATTGCCGACCAAGCGAGAACGATTAGAATCCCCGTGCACATGGTTGAAACGATAAATAAACTCGTTAGGGTTTCGAGAAGGCTTTTGCAAGAATTGGGTAGAGAACCCACTACTCAAGAGATTGCAGACGATATGGGTATACCCGAAGAGAAGGTTAGAGAAATTCAAAAGATTGCTCAAGACCCTGTTTCTCTTGAAACACCTATCGGTGAAGAGGAGGATAGCCATCTTTCCGATTTTATTGAGGACGAGGGAAGTACTGCTCCTACCGACGCCGTTGCCTTTACAATGTTAAAAGAACAACTCTTAGGCGTTTTAGATACTCTTACTCCAAGAGAGGAAAAGGTTTTAAGACTTCGTTACGGGCTGGATGACGGTAGACCAAGAACCTTAGAAGAGGTTGGTAAGGAATTTAACGTTACTCGTGAACGTATTCGACAGATTGAGGCTAAGGCATTAAGAAAGCTTCGTCACCCAAGTAGGTCAAAAAGATTAAAGGATTTTCTTGAATAATGACTTTAAGACTTGATGAACTTTTTTCATTAATACCCGCTTGCAAAACCTTTGCTGACGTTGGGTGTGACCACGGCTACGTTTCTTATGAAATGCTTAAACAGAAGAAAGCACAAACGGTTTATTTTTCCGATATTTCTGAAAAGTGTTTAAGCAAGGCGGAAAAATTGCTTTACCCTTTTATAATTAAAGGCGTAGCAAAAGGGTACGTTTCAAACGGATTTGAAAAACTTCCTAATGTTGACTGTGCGCTCGTTGCGGGCATGGGGGGAGAGGAGATTATTTCCATTTTAAATAATGCTGTAACTTTGCCCGAAACTTTAGTTCTTCAACCAATGAAAAACACGGAAAAGGTTAGGGTTTGTTTGATTGAAAAGGGTTATAAAATATTAAAAGATTATACCTTTTCTGCCGACAAAAAGTATTATGACGTTATTCTTTGCGAAAAAGGGGAAGATTTTTTAACGGAAGATGAAAGGCTGTTTGGTAGAACTAATATCCTACTAAAGCCCATTGCTTTTTTAGAAAAGTGGCGAGAGAAAAAAAGGGAAATTTTGGGTTTTTTACAAAAGGAAAACCTTAGCCAGGAAAGCCGAAAAGAACTTTTATCTGAACTTGAAAGGATTGATAAAATATGTTAAAATTAACTTCGTTGTTTGAAACGCTTGATAAAATTGCGCCTCTTTCGCTTTCTCATAGATTGATAGAAAAAGGTGATTACGATAATAGCGGTATTATCGTCAATAGTCACGAAAATACTATGAAAGTTTTGTTCTCTTTAGACCTTAGTAAAAAGGCTGTAGAGATGGCGAAAAGGCTAAAATGCGACACCATTGTAACGCATCACCCTGCAATTTATAAACCGATATCTTCCATCTCTATCGAGGGGGACACTTGTGCGTTATTAAACGCTATAAAAAACAACTTAAACGTAATTTCAATGCATCTAAATTTAGATATTGCAACTAACGGGATAGACTGTTGTTTTGCCGAAAGTTTAGGGGCAAAAAAATACAAAATTTTAGACCCGCTTGACGAGAACAATGGTTACGGAAGAGAGTTCGATATTGAAAATATTACCTTTAACGAATTCATAAAATTAGCAAAATTAAACTTGAAAACTTCAAAAATAACCGTTTACGGAAAGCGTAGCGCAATACTTAAAAAGGGTGCAAGTTTTTGTGGAGGTGGTTCGTCTTATGCGGAAGATTTCGTGCTAAAAAAAGTGACTAACGCTGATGTTATAGTTACTTCAGACATGCCTCATCACGTTATTAAAACGATAGTAGAGGCGGGTAAAAATATCCTATTAGTACCCCATTACGCATCGGAAAATTATGGGTTTATTAAGTTCTACGAAAACGTTAAAAAAACCTTGAAAAACAAAGTGGAAACGGCGTATTTCGAGGATAAAAGATTTTTATAAAAATAGTTAAGGAGATAACTTTATGATAGACAGTTTATTAAAGTATCAAGAAGCGGATGCTCAGCTCCGTGAAATCGAAAAAGAACTTGCTAAAAGCGAGGAAAGAAAAAAGGCGGTAGAGGCTAAAAAATTCCTTGACGGTGTTGAGGGTATGGTGAACAAGCTTGACGATAAGGCAGGCGAACTTTTACTTGCTTATGAAAAGTTAAAAAGTACTTCAAAAAAATTAGAAGAGCAAAAGGAAGAGTTTGCAAACGCATTAGACACGATTGAAGATGAAACGGGGGCAAACTTCGTTATAAAAAAAGCCGAAGAGTTAACTTCCACCATAAAAAACGTATCTGCTAAATTAAAGGTGCTTGAAGAGGAAATAGCATCTTTAGCAAAAGAATACTCCCTAATCAAGAAAAAGACTAAGGAAGAACAGGAAAAATATAAGGAAAACGCAAGTAAGTATAACGAATTTAAGGCGTCCTTTAAGAGTAAAAAAGAGGAGGTTGAAAAGGAGTTAGAAAAACTCAAAAAGTCGGTTGAGCCTACATTAATGGAAAAATACTCTAAAAAGAGGGAAAACAAGGTTTATCCGGTAGTTTTTGAGGCGGAAGAGCACGGCAAGGATAGTAGCGTTTGTGGGTATTGTAAAATGGAACTTTCCTTAGCGGAAATATCTAAACTTAAAGCTGGAGAAGTGATCGAGTGCGCCTCTTGTGGTAGATTAAATTATCGTAAAAAATAAGTGGCAAAAAACTTTGGGCTTGGCGAAGTTAATCGTCAAGCCCTTTTATATTTTAAATATATAAATAATATTTAAATAATATAAAAAAAACTATTTATCTACTTGTAAAGGGGCTTAGAATTTGGTATAATTTAATAAATAGGATAAGAGGTGTACCTTGGACAACAACACGGTTAATAAAAAATCAGATAATAAATCTGCAATATTTACGAGAGAAACGCTTGGGGTGGTGATGGTTTTATTTTCCACCTTATGTCTCGTGTGCTTAATTACGAGGGAAAAGGTTTTTTCTCTTCCTGGACAATACGTTAACGCTTTTTTACTTGGAACGTTTGGTTATTTTGCCTATGCGGTAATTGCTTACGCTTTTATTATAGGCGTTCAGCTAATAACTGATAAAACCGTTCCCATTAGCAAAAAGAACTTATTTTTAATTACCACTATTTTTTCTCTTTCCGCTCTTTTGACTCACGTTATTTCTATGAGTGGAAAAACGGAAATGTTTGGCGAATATTTATCACTTTCTTATTCTTTAGGCTCGGGCGGTATTTCCACTTGCTCGGGCGGTGGAATAATGGTTGCGCTAATTGCATATCCCGTAGTTTCACTTTTAACCGTTACAGGGGCGTCTGTAATAATAGGGCTATCTATTGCGGGGCTTTTGGCTTATTTTATTCATCATTTAGTTAACGATAAGAAGGGCAGGGTATCTACTCCTAAGTTTAGAAGTTCAGCAGTAGAAAGCACCAAAACTGAGGACGGTGTGGAAATCTCTGGTGAAATGGAATATCCCGTTAGTGATATTTCTTTTGAAGTTGCTAAACCTAACCAAAAACTCTTTGTAAATAACGAGGAGGACTTTGCTTTTAAGACTAAAAAGGAAATTGCAAAGGCTGAAACGGAGATTAAAATTGATTTTTCTGAAAGTGGATTAGGAGTTTCTCGTGCGCAAGGCGTATATACTGATTCTTACGCTGAGGAAATGAAAAAGAAGATAGAATATATTAAAACTCCTGCAAAGTTTGACTATGATGCAAGAATTAAAAACGGATATTACGGCACTTCCGTTTCAGAGGCTATTCCTCCCGTGAAAAATGAGGAACAAGAGTATAACGAAGAACAAGTTGTTCCGTCAATTTCGGCGGAAATTCCTATGTATGAACACGAAAGCAAGGCGTCTGAGGCGGAAATTCATGCGGAAGATTTTTCGGAAAAATACGCAGGTGCTTTAGAAAGCGATAGAAAAATTTTAGAAAGGAATGAAGAAATTTATCGTCCCTTCGTTGAGGAAGTTGAAAGTGAAACTCCGTCGGATAGCGAGATTTCAGAGGCTCAGGATATTCTTGGGTTAATAGAGCGTGGGGCTGAACCTGTTATCCCTGAGATTACTGAGGAGATTACCTCTGAACAACCCGCTCCTACTAACCTACCTCTTTCCGATAGGAGAAGAAGTATTTTCTTTGACGAAGAAAGTAAAGTTGAAGAGGAGAAAAGCACGTCTATTGAAAGCGAAAAAAGAGCCTCCTTTACGAGTAGGGTAGAAAGTGACGGCAATATTCCATTTGGAGCAAGGCGTTCTTCATTTGGCATTGAGGAAAGTAATCAGCCGAAGGAAGAGGAAAAGCCGGAAAAACCGCCCGTTCCTATCAATAGAGTTTACAATAAACCACCGCTCGACTTACTTGAAAAACGTGAAAAGCCTATTGACGCTCCGTCTGAAAATCACGAAGAGCGTATGGCTATTATTAAGCAAACTTTAGAAGAGTTTCATATTAACGCAGAGCCTAAGGATTATATTCAAGGCCCTACCATCACAAGGTATGAAATTATGATGCCCCCTGGAATTTCTGTTAAAAGGGTATTAAACTATGATAACGACCTTAAGATGAGGCTTTCTTCGAGGGACGGCGTAAGAATTGAAGCACCTATCCCTGGCAAGAACGCAGTTGGTATAGAGGTTGCAAACAAAACTAAAGAATCAGTTGGTTTAAGAGAACTTTTAGAGCAAACTGCGGGGGAGAAAACTTCTGCTGGAAAACTTATCTTCGCTATAGGCAAAGATATCGTTGGTAAGGCGATTACCGACAACCTTGCGAAAGGACCGCACTATCTTGTAGCGGGGGCAACGGGGTCTGGTAAGAGCGTTTGCTTAAACGTTATGATTGTTTCCCTCTTAATGCGTTATAGTCCTGAAGAGTTAAGGCTTATTCTCGTTGACCCTAAAAGTGTTGGGTTTAGAATTTACGAGCATATTCCTCACCTTATGATAGATGAAATTATCACCGAGCCTAAGCGTGCGTTAGCGGCACTTTCTTGGGCGCAAGTGGAAATGGAGAGAAGATATAAGGTGTTTGCCGAATGTCCTGAACTTATCTTCGATATAGAGGCGTATAACACGAGAAT
This sequence comes from Christensenellaceae bacterium, assembly GCA_045654365.1. Taxonomy (GTDB): domain Bacteria; phylum Bacillota; class Clostridia; order Christensenellales; family Borkfalkiaceae; genus UBA1259. The sequence continues at coordinate 242,509 of JAZONF010000013.1, forward strand.
TGCCGGTCCTACCGTTGCAAAAATGCCAAGAATAGTTGTTGTTATCGACGAGCTTGCCGATTTAATGGAAACCTGCAAAAAGGATATGGAAGCAAAAATCCGTGCTATTGCTCAAAAAGCAAGGGCGGCGGGTATTCACTTAGTTTTAGCAACGCAAAGACCGTCCGTTGATATTATAACGGGTACGATTAAGGCAAACTTACCTTCAAGAATTGCGCTCAAGGTTATGAACTTTAACGATTCGCAAACTATTTTGAGTGAGGCGGGTGCGGAAAAACTTTTAGGTAACGGCGATATGCTTTACAAAAACTCTTCTATGGCGGAGTGTGAAAGATATCAAGGCGCATACCTTTCCGACCGTGAAATTACCAACGTAGTTAACTATATTAAGGAAAATAACGAGGGGTATTTTGACGACGACCTTAAGAACTTCCTTGATAAATCTACAAACCAAGGTAGAGAAGAGGCTGAAATTGGCGGAGAAATGGAAGAGGGCGAGAGTGAAGTTAGCGAATTATTCTTAAAAGCACTTTGGCTTGCCGTAACCTCAGGGGCAGTTTCCATCTCTCAACTACAAAGGAGATTCCAAATCGGATACGCAAGAGCGGGCGGTTTGGTTGATAAAATGGAACAGATGGGTTTCGTTTCGGTAAACGAAGGTAGTAAAGCGAGAAGAGTTTTAATTACGAGAGAAGAGTTTGAACAAAGGTTTGGACCTATGGGTGATGCATATTAAGGCGTGAAAATGAAGGTGCAAGATATAAAAGTTGGCGTTGTTTCCCTTGGTTGCGATAAAAATCGTGTTGATACGGAAAAAATGCTTGCAATTATTAAAACTAAATATCAAGTAGTTAGGGAAGAAGAGTTAGCGGACGTAATTATCATAAACACTTGTGCGTTTTTGGAAAGTAGTAGGAAAGAGGCGATAGAAGAAATTTTATTCGCTATAGACTTAAAAAAACAAAGTGAAAAAAAGATAATAGTAACGGGGTGTTTACCGCAAAAGTTTATTGACGAAATTTACTGCGAACTTCCTGAGGTGGACGGGTTTTTAGGCGTTTCCGATTACGGTGAGATTGTATCGGTAATCGATAGAGTTCTTAATGGAGAGCGTGTGAACGCCGTTGGCGTTCCTCGTGGAGAGCCTTGTACGGATAGGGTGTTGACAACAACCAATTACGCCTACCTAAAGATAGCGGACGGTTGCGATAATCATTGTACCTACTGTTTAATTCCCAGAATTAGAGGAAAATACCGTTCCGTTCCCCAAAAAGACCTAATTGAAGAGGCTAAGAAGTTGGGAGAGGTAAGTGAACTTATTTTAGTTGCACAAGACGTTACTAAATACGGCTATGACCTTAACCCACGCTCGAATTTGGTTAGTTTGATAAGAGAACTTTCCGCCCTTAAAAACGTTAAAGGGATAAGACTTTTATATTGCTACCCTGAAAACGTTACCGAAGAACTTATTCACGAGTTTTCGGTAAATGCAAAAATGATAAGGTACATAGATATTCCCTTTCAACACGCAGATGATAGAGTGTTAAAACTTATGGGTAGAAAGGGGAGTAGAGAGGAATATCTGAAACTAATTAATACGTTGAAAGAAAGGGTAAAAGGAATTGCTATAAGGTCCACCTTCATAACGGGTTTCCCTGGAGAGGACGAAGAGGCGTTTAATAACCTTTGTAACTTCTTGCAAGATGCGAAACTTACTAACGCAGGGTTTTTTAAGTATAGTAGAGAAAAAGATACCCCGTCAGACAGACTGACTAATCATTTACCTGCTTCTATAAAAACCAAAAGATACAAAAAACTATATTCTATTCAAAAAAAGATTTCAAAAAACAACTTTAAGAGTTTAGTTGGAAAAAGTTTTAAGGTGTTGGCGGAGGGCTTTGATTACGACCAGTTTGTTTATTACGGTAGGGCATATTTTAACGCCCCCGATATTGACGGAAAGGTATACTTCTTTTCCGCTGAGCCTGTAGAATACGGAAAACACGTTACCGTTACCATTATCAAGGCAACCGATTACGACCTTTATGGAGAGATAAGATGAATTTACCAAACAAAATAACGTTATCAAGAATATTTATGATTCCACTATTCGTGGTGGCGTTTTACTTAGAGGTTTTACCATATAACTTTATTATTTCCGCAGGAATTTTTGCCCTTGCGTCTTTTACTGATTTTTTAGACGGTGCTATTGCAAGAAAAAGAAATTTAGTTACTTCTTTCGGCAAATTTTTAGACCCTATTGCCGATAAGGTTTTAGTTTCTACCGCATTAATTTTATTGATTGCACCACCTGTAGGTGTTAATCCATTTGGGCTATGTGAATTTAATATTCCTGAGTTTTTACCGGCAATTTTCGTTGCGCTTATTCTTGCAAGGGAACTTATTATATCAGGTTTTAGGTTGGTTGCAGCGGGCGCAGGAAAGGTTATTGCCGCAGACAAGTCGGGTAAAATCAAAACCTTTTTTACCGACCTTTCTATCGTTTGGATTTTGGTTTTTGCTAACTCTATAAACGCATATCTAAAACTTGTGGGATTTATTTTGCTTGCTATTTCCACACTTTTAACGGTATATTCAGGTATAGAGTGTTTGGTTAAAAATAAAGAGGTTATTGAAGAAAAGTGATGAAGACTGCACTTATATACTTTCGTTCTCCTTTTGGAGAGGCGGACGGAGAATATATAAACGGAATTTTTTCCGTATTTAAGGGCAACGGCTTTCCTATCGATAGAGTAGAGATTTTATCTTTATCTGACGATTTGGGGTTTGTTAAAAGCCTTGAAACCTTAAAGGATATTACCGACAACTTAATAGTGGTATATAACCCTGAAGTTACTTTTAGCATAAAGGAAAAAATAGCAGACTCTTGCGAGTCTCCACTCGTTGAAAATGAAAACGCTAAAAGATTTTTAGACGCAGTGTGCGCAGTGGAAGGAAAAACCTATCCCGACGAATATGCGTATATACCTATGGACGCAACCCTTATTCCTAACGTTACGGGTGCGTATCAAGGTTTTATGGCAGACTACAAGGAACTAACGTTAGTTCTTTTGCCTAACGGATTAAAGGAAATTTCCGTAATGGTTAGTAAGTATTTAAGTCCTTATTTAGAGGAGAAATTTAGCCTTAAGAGAAAGCGTATAACGCTTAAATATATGGGAGATGAAAAGAGGCTAAAAGAGGTTTTAGAGAAAGCAAAAGAGGTTTCGGACTGTAATTTTAATTATACGATTTTTGAAAATTACGGTGACGTAAAAATAGATATCGTTCTTGAAAATTGTTTTGAAGTTGGTAATCCGAAAGTCGTTCAATATTTAATTTCTGAATTAAAAGAGGACGTGTACGCTGAATGCGACGTTTCCCTTTCGGAAAGACTGTTTGATATTTTAACCTTAAAAAATTTAAGGCTTTCTACGGCGGAATCCTTTACCTCTGGAGAGATTGCGTCAAGGATTGTAAAAAACCCTGGGGCATCAAAAATTTTTCACGAGGGAATAGTTTGTTATTCAAACAAGAGTAAACTCAAACGACTTGGCGTAAAGAACGACGACCTTATGAGAGATGGGGCGGTAAGTTCTAAGGTTGCCTATCAAATGGCGGTTGGACTCCTTAGCGAAAGGGAGTGTGATATTGCAATTACCACCACTGGAATAGCAGGGCCGAAAAGTGACGGTACGGATAAACCCGTTGGACTATGCTTTATTGCCGTGGGTATGAGGGACGGTATTCATACCTACCGAATGCAATTATCGGGCGGAAGAAAGGCGATAACGGAAAAAGCAGTAAATAAAGCTATGTTTTTAGCAATAAAAAAACTTAAAAAAATATAAAAAGAAAAAATTTTAATTATATATAAAGAGGAAAAAATAATGGATGAAAACAAATTAAAAGCATTAGACGGCGTTATGGCGCAAATAGAAAAGCAATACGGAAAAGGTTCAATTATGCGTTTAGGACAAAACGCAGGAGATGAAAATATTGAAGTTTTGCCTACGGGTTGTTTATCTTTAGACCTTGCAGTAGGAGTAGGCGGACTTCCAAGGGGTAGAATTATTGAAATTTACGGACCGGAATCTTCTGGTAAAACAACGGTTGCTCTTCACTGTATTGCCGAAACGCAAAAAGCAGGCGGTATTGCAGCGTTTATCGACGCAGAGCACGCTCTTGACCCCGTTTACGCAAAAAGTCTTGGCGTAAATCTTGACGAACTTTACGTTTCTCAACCCGATACCGGTGAGCAAGCACTTGATATTACCGCATCACTCGTTTCAAGTAAGGCGGTTGATATAATCGTTGTTGACTCGGTTGCGGCACTCACCCCAAAAGCGGAAATTGAGGGAGATATGGGTGATTCACACGTTGGTTTACAAGCAAGACTTATGTCACAAGCATTACGTAAACTTACTGCAATAACCAACAAATCTAAGACGTGTATTATATTTATTAACCAACTTCGTGAAAAGGTTGGCGTTATGTTTGGTAACCCCGAAGTTACGGCGGGTGGTAAGGCGTTAAAGTTCTACGCAAGCGTTAGAATTGACGTTAGAAAGGGTGATGCGCTTAAAAATACCGAAGGTACTTACGGCAATCACACAAAAGCAAAAATCGTTAAAAACAAGGTTGCTCCGCCCTTTAAGACGGCAGAGTTTGACATCATTTTCGGCAAGGGTATTTCCAACGGAAGTTGTTTAGTGGACCTTGGCGTTAGCTACGGCGTTCTTGAAAAGAGTGGTGCGTGGTTCTCATATAACGGAGAAAAAATTGCACAAGGTAGAGAAAAGGCCGTTGATTATCTTGAAAACAATAAGGAAATTGCCTTAGAAATTAGAGAAAAAATAATGGCAAAATTCCGTGAGAAGTCGCAAAAAGTTTAATAAAGTATTGACTTTTTGTATACGTTGATGTATTATTTAATATAGATAAATACGTGCGCACGCACGTGTTAATAAAAAAGAGGAGGGCATATTTATGCAAAACGTAAATTCGAGCTCTCTGTTCTTGAACGGTTTTTTTGATTTAACTTTTGATTTAGGTTGGATACTGTTGCTAATAGCAGGCGCAGTTATTGCGTTCGTATTAACCTACGTGTTATTAAAGAAGGATTTTAAAAACAAATACGGCACTTATAAGGAAATGAAGGACCGCCTTATTTCCGAGGCAATGGCTGAAAGTAAAGCACTTAAAAAAGAAGCCATTTTAGAAGCTAAAGAACAGGAGCTAAAACTCCGTAGCGATTTCGAGCGTGACAGTAAGGAAAAACGCGCGGAGCTTCAAAGGTTGGAGAATAGACTCAACCAAAAGGAAGAATCTCTTGATAAAAAAGAGGACAATCTTCAAAAACGTAACGATGAAGTTACTCGCCAACAAAACGCCTTAAAAAGTAAGGAAATTGAACTCGATAAAAAGATGGATGAAATTTCCGCTCAACACGACAAGATGATTGAAGAGTTTGAAAAGGTTGCTCAAATGAGTAGAGAAGAGGCGAAGAAAGAACTCATCGACGCATTTGTTGACGAAGCGAAAAAAGATGCTGCCGGTATGGTTAGAAACATAGAGGCGCAAGCAAAAGAAGAGGGCGAAAGAAAGGCAAAGGAAATAGTTAGCCTTGCTATTCAAAAATGCTCAACTGACCAAGCGTCGGAAATTACCGTTTCAGTAGTACCCCTTCCTAACGACGATATGAAAGCAAGAATTATCGGTAGGGAAGGTAGAAACATTAGAACCTTAGAAAACGCAACGGGCATTGAACTTATTATAGACGATACCCCCGAAATCGTTATCGTTTCAGGTTTTGACCCCGTGAGAAGGGAAACGGCGAAAATTGCTTTAGAGCGTCTTATTCAAGACGGTAGAATTCACCCCGCAAGAATTGAAGAAACGGTTGAAAAGGTTAAAAAAGAACTTGATCAACAAATCAAAGAAGCGGGCGAATCGGCAATGTTCGAGTGTGGAATTTTCGGACTTCACCCTGAACTCGTTAAAACTCTTGGTAGACTTAAATTCCGTACCAGTTACGGTCAAAACGTTTTAAAACACTCTATAGAGGTATCTCATCTTGCAGGCGTTATGGCAACCGAACTCGGTGTTGACGCTGCAATGGCAAAACGTGCAGGCTTACTTCACGACTTGGGTAAGGCGGTTGACTACGAAGTTGAAGGCACTCATATGCAGATAGGTGCAGACCTTGCTAAGAAGTATAGGGAAAACCACAACGTTGTTAATGCAATTCTCGCTCACCACGGTGACGTAGAACCTAAAACCATTGAGGCTGTGTTAGTTGCTGCGGCGGATGCTATTTCAGGCGCACGCCCCGGTGCAAGAAGGGAAACTACTACTAACTACATTAAACGTCTTCAAAAACTTGAAGAAATTTCATCAGGATTTAAGGGCGTTGAAAAATGTTACGCAATTCAAGCGGGTAGAGAAGTTAGAGTTATGGTTAAACCCGAACAAGTTAACGACGCTGAAACGTTATTCCTTGCAAAGGAAATTGCTAAAAAGATTGAACAAGAAATGGAATATCCTGGGCAAATTAAGGTTAACGTTATTAGAGAGTGGCGTGCAACTGAGTTTGCAAAATAAAAAAAATTATCCCTCGGAAAAGGGAGCGTCCCATAGGGATTTTTAGATGTTATAAAAGACTAACGAATAACTATTCGTTAGTCTTTTCATTTTTGCTTGCAAAAACACACGACTTTGCAAGGCAAAGTATAGTGTGCTACACTTTAGGAAAATACTAATATCTTTTTATTTAAGGATTTTAATAGTGTGTTTGCTTGAGAATAACAATTTTCTGCATAGTCATATCCATCGCTATTCCACAATTCTTGCATTTTATTATAGTTAGTTGCATTACTAATTGTGTAAGTATAATTTACAGTAGCAAAATTAGGAAACAAGGGTTGTGAAGTATCATCTATTGATATCTCATCTATATTATAAGTTATTACAACACTACCACCTGAAGCCGAAGAAGAGGATATGCCCGTTCTTGAGTAAATACCTTTACACAGTATTGTTTTATTTGCTAAATTTACAGTAATACCAATTGAAAATTCGTCTTGAATTACAGCCATACCACCCATATTATTTGATTTTGAATATCCACGCAATAACATTATTTTTTGTGTTGCTGGATAATATCTCAAAACGTTTTTTATTGAGGCTACGCTGTATTCTGATATTTCGTAATAAGATGTATCGCTATTTTCATCTGGTGTATTCCAATATTCATCTTGTAGGGTGGTGCTATCGGAAAAATAAGATTTTACCGTTGAAGAGTTTGCGAAATTAACATTTTTTAAATTTGTTAAAGGTCTTACAGATGCATATAATTCTAAATCTTTATCAGGCATCGTATATGGAAAATACACAGAAGACGACATCGTTTCTGTTGAATACCAAATATCATTTTCTACAACATAACCATCAATTAATGACGGATAAATTTTATAATCGCTTGGATTATATATGGTTGCTCCCTTTTCCCATGATGTTAATATTTTACGAGTTTTTGTTCCATCCTTATTTACTAAAACCAAAACTACATCGTGCTCTTGTCCACCCAAACAATTCGTGCAAGCCGTAAGGTTAAAAGAAATGGAACATAAAAGAAGTAAAGAAATAATACTGACAATAATTTTTTTCATAAAAACCTCCAAAAAAATAAATAAAATAAAAAGTGCGCCTACCGAAGTAAACGCACAAAAAACGCAAACTCCGATAGTCGCCAAACCAACTGAAAAGCAAGAACAAATCTACGCTATATCCAGTAGGAATTTGCATTTTTATCAAATTCATTATGGACATAACGCAAAAAGAATATGAATATTCCTAAAGAATAAAAATAGTCCTTGCTTAATTTATTCAGTTGGTTTGGCATAATTATTATACCACATATATTTTATTTTATCAAGTAGTTTTGTGTATAAAAAAAACTCGGCTTTTGAATAGTCGAGTTTTAATAATAATTAAATACTAATTTGTGAACAAATGATGTTTTGTTTCGGCTTTTTGTGCGTTTTAGGGGGTTATTTAAGGTTTTTGATGGCGTTAGCCGTAAGGGTAGCGCAAAGCCTTGAGCCCTGCTCGCTAAGATGAATTCCATCGTCGGAAAGGTACAGCTCGTAGTTTTCGGCAATGGGGGTATAAAGGTCGTTTATAACGACGCCGTAGGGTGCAAGCGTTTCGGTTGCAATGCGGTTAAAGCGCTCGATGTTCTCGCACTTATTA
>JAZONF010000014.1:0-47820 GCA_045654365.1 Christensenellaceae bacterium
AAAGTTTTCTCTTGACGTTGAATACGTGAAAAAGCAATCGCTTTGGATAGATATAGCCATAATATTCAAAACGATAATTACGGTATTTAAGCGTGATGGAATTAGTTCGGAAACTTCGGTAACTATGGAAGAATTTAGGGGAGAGGAAACAATGAATAAATTAATTATCATAGGCGCAGGAGGACACGGAAAGGTTGTTGCTGATATCGCTAAGAAGAGTGGAAACTATCAATCCGTCTCCTTTTTAGATGACGTAGAAATTGGTGAAGTTATGGGTATTCCCGTTATCGGCAAAGCGTTAGATTTTGAAAGGTATATTTCTTCTTCGGATATTTTCGTGGCGATAGGTGATAGCCAAACACGTAGCGAGTTTATGGAAAAGTTGTTATCTTTAGGCGCAAAAATTTCTACTTTAATTCACCCGACGGCAACTATTGGCTCTAACGTGGAAATCGGTGAAGGCACTTCGATAATGGCAGGGGCGGTAATAAACCCTTGTACTTCAATAGGAAAGGGTGTTATAGTAAACACTTGCAGTTCTGTTGACCACGACTGTGTGGTTGAGGACTACTGTCATATTGCAGTTGGCGTTCACGTTGCGGGCACTGTTCAAATAGGCAAAAAAGTGCTAATCGGTGCAGGCGTAACTATTAAGAATAACGTAAACATTTGTGATAATTGTGTAATAGGTGCAGGTGCAGTAGTAGTTTCAGATATAGATGAGGCAGGAACTTACGTTGGCGTACCAGCAAAACTTAAAGAGGTAGAAACAAAATGATTAAAATTTGCTTTGTTGTAACTTTATATATTACCTATAAGTCATTCTTAAAGGAGTTTTCGGAATATCTACATAAGCAAGGTAATTATGAAATTTCTCTAATTTGTAACGACGAGGAGTGCGTTAAAAAAGATTTGCCCGAATACGTAAAATATTACCCCGTTAATATAAAAAGAGGGGTTAGTTTATCTATTTTTAAAACGCAAAGACAAATAAAGAAAATTATTAAAGAAAACCATTTCGACATCGTGCAGTATTCAACGCCAAACGCTGCGTTTTGTGCGTCGATTGCATCTAAAAAGGCGAAAACCCCCGTTAGATTATATTGTCAATGGGGTATTCGTTATATGGGATTTAGCGGATTAAAACGTGCAATTTTTAAGATGATAGAAAGGGCAACTTGTAAAAACTCCACCGTTATAGAGGCGGAAAGTCACAATATCAGAGAATTTTCTATTTCTGAAAAACTATATTCAAAGGATAAAAGTTGCGTTATATGGAACGGAAGTGCCTCAGGAGTAAACCTATCTAAATTTAACGTGCAAAAGAAAGAAGAGTGGAGAAAGGAAAGGCGAAAGGCGTTTGGTTTTTCTGACGAGGACGTTGTTTTCATTTTCGCTGCTCGACTAACGGCAGATAAGGGTGTTAACGAACTTCTTGAGGCTTTTTGCGAGATAGAAAAGGAATATAAGAACGCAAAACTTCTCGTTGTTGGAGGAGATGACAACGTCAATAGTATTAAACAAGAGTTGCTCGCTAAGGCAAAGGAGTCTAAAAACGCTATTCTTACAGGCAGAGTGGAAAATGTTGAAGAATATTATGCGTGTTCCGACGTGTTTGTTGCACCAAGTTATAGAGAAGGTTTTGGGTTGGTTGTCATTGAGGCTGCGGCTATGGGCTTACCTGCAATAGTTTCAAACGTGCCGGGACAAATTGACGCTATTGACGTGGATAAAACGGGTATTCTTTGTCAGGTTAAAAACGCAACGTCTTTGCGTGAGGCTATGGAAAAAATGCTTGTTGAAAGCAAGTTGAGAGAACAAATGGGAAATTATGCCATAACCCACGCAATAGAGAATTATGAACAACAGGCGTTGTTTGAAAGGTTAAGCGACGCAAGAAAAAATTTAGTAAACGGCAGGGGGGGAAGAACGTGCCGAAAATAAGCGTATTAATGGGTGCTTATAACTGCGGTCAAACTATCGGCGCAAGCATTGAATCTATAATCGCTCAGACGTTTACCGACTGGGAATTGATAATTTGTGACGACGGCTCAACGGATAACACTGCCACCGTGGTTAATGCATACGCACAAAAAGATTGTCGCATAAAATTGATTAAAAACGATATTAATCACGGGTTATCCTATTCGCTCAACAGATGTATTGATGTTGCAAATGGTGAGTATTGCGCCCGCATGGATGGGGACGACTTATGTGATTCAACTCGTTTTGAGAAACAAGCCTCTTTTTTAGATGAAAATCAAGAGTATGGTTTTGTTAGTACCACGATGAAAAAGTTTGACGAAAAGGGGGAGTATTTAGTTCCGGACATAGGAGAAAACTACGAGCCTACTAAAAAAGATTATATAAAGGGTTCACCTTTTTGTCACGCTCCCACAATGTTTCGAAAGGAGGCGTATCTCACCGTCGGCGGATATAGAGTTTTAGATAAAACGCTAGGGGTTGAAGATTACGACTTGTGGTTTCGTTTATACGCTAAAGGGATAAAAGGGGTAGTGTTAAATCAACCGCTTTACAGTATGTTTGACGGAAGAGATGCCCAAAGAAGAAGAACCTTTAAAAGAAGATTAAACGAGGCGTGGGTGCGAAAACAAGGTTACAAAATGATAAACGCACCACTACTAATGAGAATTTACGTGTGGAAACCTATCTTGATAGGGTTGTTGCCACATTGTTTATATAAACTTATTAAACGTTAATTAGGGAACTATGCTTTTAATTGCCATTTGCACAATTTGTATAATGTTGACGTTGTTGTACGGGGCTAACAACCAAGTAAAAATGTTAACGCCAGAGGGAAAAAACCGTGTTGTCGTAAAAACAGAGGTTTTAATTTCCTTTGCGTTAATTCTAATTATAATTTCAACGTTAAGATATGGCTTTATAGATACTTATGCGTATAAAATCATGTATCGTGAATCTAGGGGGGACTTGTTATACGTTAACAGTTCACCGTGGGGTGTTGAGGCAGGTTGGCTTTACTTAATGTATTATCTAAACTATATTACAGCCAGTCCTAAAGCGGTACTGTTTATGACGGCGTTTTTTATTAACGTGGCTTTTGTCGTTATAACAAAAAAATATTCTGCAAACGTAGTGCTTTCATTGTTTATGTATTTTTGCACCTGTTTCTTAGACACGAATAACGGCTTAAGACAATGGTTTGCAACAAGTATTACTATGATGGCGTTCCCTTTACTATTGAATAAAAGGTACGTTATTTATGCAATTATAGTTGCTTTTTCTAGTTTGTTTCACGAATCAGCAATACTTGTTTTAATAATTGCATTAATATCTGTTGGAAAACCATTTAACTTAAGGATTATTATAGCGTTAGTGTTGTCGTTAATTTTTATTGCTTTTCCAAGCATCATAAGTGGACTTATTAAAGAGGCAACCATAGACAGTAAATATAATTTTTACCTAAGTATGGATTCAGGAATGGGTTTTATAAGATGCTTTATAATGTCTATTCTTCCTTTGACGTTTGCGCTAATCTATTTCATTAAAAACAAGAGTGATAATAAAGAAATAGGCAAAGAAGAAGGAACGTTAATTAACGTGCTCCTTTTGAATTCTGCATTTTATATAATGGGTTTATACATGCAATATTGGGCAAGGTTGGCGTTCTATACTACCTTTGCACCTATAGTTATGATGCCACGCTTTATCGAAGATATTTTTTCTAAATCGGACAAAAGATGGGTTAAACTTTTAGCATATCTTTGCTATTTTGTCTTTTTTGTATATAACGTTTACGTTAATATTTCTTACGGTGCAATAGCCGATTTTAGAGTTGAGTGGTGGTAATATGAATAGAACGAAGGTATTGTTTTTAATCACGACGTTGGGTCACGGCGGTGCAGAAAGGGTGTTAACCAATTTAGTAAACCATATGGACCAAGAAAAGTTTGATATCACCGTTCAAACACTTTATGACGTCGGTATTTATCAAGATAAATTGAGAGAGGGGATAAGATATATCGGTGGGCATAAGCGTTATTACCGTGGCAACACCGTAGTAATGAAACTTTTCTCACCAAAGCGTTTGTTTAAACAGTACGTTAAAGAAGATTACGACGTTATCGTTTCCTATTTAGAAGGGCCACCTGCGAGAGTGGTTGCTGGGTGCACTAATCCACGCACAAAACTTATTTCTTGGATACATATAGAACAAAACAGTCTAAAATATGCAAGCAAGTGTTTTAGAAGTCAAAAAGAGGCCATAGACTGCTATAATAAGTTTGATAAAATAGTGTGTGTTTCGGAAACGATTAAGGCAGATTTTAATAGAATATTTAATCTAAATAAACCTATTGAGGTGGTTTATAACGTTGTAGAATCCGAAAAAATTATTGAAAATTCTAAGGAAAAAATTGAAGACGTTACCTTTGATAAAGAAAAAGTAAACATTATTTCCGTTGCAAAATTAATGCAAACGAAAGGATACGACAGATTAGTTAACGTCACAAAAAGATTGATTGACGAAGGCTATCCTATCCACGTTTACATTGTTGGTAAAGGGGAAGAAAGGGCGTCTTTAGAAAGACAAATTTCACATCTTAACTTAACGGAAAATTGGACTTTTGTTGGATTTACCTCTAATCCTTACAAATACGTTAAGAGTGCAGATTTATACGTTTGCAGTTCTCGTAGGGAAGGCTTTAGTACGGCGGTTACCGAATCGTTAATAGTTGGAACGCCGGTGGTTAGTACAAACTGTTCAGGAGCGTATGAGTTATTGGGTTATAACAACGAATACGGCATTGTTACTGAAAATAGTGAAGAAGGGATTTATCACGGAATTAAGCAAATGTTAGAAGGGGATAAACTTTCCTTCTATAAACAAAAGGCAATAGAGCGTGGCAAAGAATTTAACGCAGAAAAGACGACTGAGATTGCGGAAAAAACAATTCAAGGGGTTTTAGAGTAATGACGATTTTGCAGGTTTGTGCATATGCAGCACCTTACGAAGGGAATTTTATAGCGTCGCTAAAGGCTTTAGAAAAAAAGGCTAAAGAAAAAGGGCATAAGACTATTTACGCTTTTCCCGAAACGGTAAAAGAAAAGGATTGGTGTAAGGCGTTGGCAGAGGAAACGGAAGTTTATTTTCTACCACTTTCTAAAGCACGCATTAAACTTTCTACGTATAGGAAATTAAAAAAAATATATAAAGCGCACCCAGATTTAGAGATAATTCATTGTCATTTCGAACTATACGACGTTCCCGTAGTTTTAACGGCTAAAAAAAGGATAAAGGTTTTTTGGCACTTACACGATGCTATTGGGAACATAACTGACGCACACAACAAATTTGCATATAAAATGCAATATAAATATTTACATAAAAAAGCAACGTTATTATCCGTTTCTGAAAAACACAAAGATTTTACTATAAGTTTAGGTTTTCCTAAAGAGCAGGCAAAGTATGTTCCAAACGGACTAAACACGAATGCGATAGGGATTATAGATACGGTTTATGAAAACCGTCAAAAAGATTTTTTACTGTTTGGTTGGGAATATGAAAGAAAGGGAGTAGATTTATGTGTTAAGGCGCATAAGGAACTTTCTAATAAATATCACGTTGCCGTGGTAGGGAAAAGTAACACACAGGAGTTAATAAATAATGAGTTTGGCACGGTGGATAATTTAGAAGTTGTTCCACCGATAGAAAACGTTAACCTTTATTACAAAAGCTCAAAGTGTTTCTTGCATATTAGTAGGGCGGAGGGGTTATCATACGCCTTGCTTGAGGCTATATACTCAGGGCTACCCGTTGTGTGTAGCGATATAAAAGAAAATATGTTTGCAAAAGAATTTCCTACAGTGTATATGGTGGAAAGCGAAAACGTGCAGTCAATTGCTGAGGGTATGGATTACGTTATGAAAAAGGGTAACCCACCAAAAGAAGAAATTGAAACTTCGAGAAAAATAATAGAAGAAAAGTATTCTATAAATTGTTGGACGGAAGAAATTTTACGTCATTACGGAATTTAATTATGAAAGTTTGTATTTTTAACGGAGATATGTCAAGGGGCGGCGGTACGGAAAGAATTACTCAAGTACTTGCCAACGCTTTGGCGTGTGACGAAAATTATGAAGTTTACGTATTAAATTGTCGTAATGAAAAGGGCACGTCTTATTATCCTCTTTCCGACAAAGTGAAAATGGAAACGCTTAAAGAAGGCTCTTTGTTAAAACAAATTTTTAGCTTGCGAAAATTTTTAAGAAAAAATAAAATTGACGTTATTATAAACGTTGATATTATGCTTGGCATATGGTCGATACCAGCAACCTTTCTAATTAAAACAAAGGTTATTGCTTGGGAAATGTTTAATATTAAAAACGACATAGGCAGTTCTAAAACTAAAATTATTAGGAAATTGTCTTTAAAGCGTTGCGCCTATTACGTTAATCAAACCAAAGGTGATATGGATGCTTTTTTAACTGAATTTAAGGTTAAACGACCCATTACTTATATCTATAATCCTATTGACGCTAATAAAGATTACGTAGAATATGACGGTAATTCAAAAACGATAATCACGGCAGGGCACTTCTTTTTTACAAAAGGGTACGATTTAGCCGTTGAGGTTGCAAAAGAGGTGTTTAAGGTCCACCCAGACTGGCAATGGCGTTTCGTTGGTGACGGACAGCGGTTTGAGGAGATAAAGGATAAGGTTAAAGAATACGGCTTAGAAAAAAACGTTATTTTTGCGGGGCGCACGAATAACATGGCGGAAGAATATAAAAAGGCGGCACTTTACGTTATGACTTCTCGTACCGAGGGGTTTGGACTTGTTTTAACGGAGGCTAAGTCATTTAACTTACCAACCATTGCCTTTGACGTGGATTTTGGACCGAGAGAAATTATAGATGATAATCACAGCGGTTATATTGTTCCAGCGTTCGATATAGAACTAATGGCGCAAAAAATTTGCGAACTAATTGAAAACGAGGAAAAACGTATATTCTTTTCAACCCACGCAAAAGACAATTTGTCAAAATTTTCTTATAAAAGCTTTACAGACAAATGGAAGAAAATTTTTGAAAACATAAATGGAAGGAAGGAAAGTTATGGGCATAGAAAGAACTAAACATGATGGTATAAGTCTACTAAAAGGGATTTGCTGTATAATTATATTGTTTTTGCATGTTTCTCTTCCTGGGGTTATCGGAGACGCAATTGCGATAGGGGGTGAGTTTGCCGTTCCTATTTTCTTTATGATAACTGGATATTTTATACATAAAAAGCAAGACGTTAAATGGATGCTAAGGAAGATTAAGGGGATAATCATTCTACTTGCTTTGTCCGAACTGGTTGCAGCTGTTAGTGATTTAATAATAGAATGTGTAATTCATAGAACAAATTTTGAATATTGGTTTTTATCATCAAATATAATTCAACATCCTATAAGATTAATTTTTTTCGGAACAGCATTTAATGGTTCTCTTTGGTTTTTATATGCATTAATTTACGTGTATTTCGTTTATATTTTGCTTATAAAACACAACTTGTTAAAAAACAAATATTTTTACATTGTAGGACCGCTATTTTACGTTATTACGGTGCTTGGCAGGTTGTTTTTTCAAAATTCTTTTTCGTTGACAGATGAAAACGTTTATCTGTTTAGAAATTTCTTGTTACCTGCATTTCCGATGACATTATTAGGCTCGTGGTTTTCCTATAAAAGTGAGACGATTGAAAAAATAAGTTTTTCAAGAAGACTGCTTATAGTGCTTATTGGATTGGCGATAATGCCATTAGAATATTTTTTTTACAAGAAAATTTTTGAAAATCCTGGAATGGAGCATTATTTCTTTACCATAATTTTAGCATTTGGAATATTTGCTTGTGGTGTGTTTTTCACAAAAACAAAACAGAATCCTCTTAAATATATTGGTGAAAAACATTATACTCTCGTTTATGTGTTGCATGTCCCCGTTATGTGGTGGGTAAACATTTTTATAGATAAAATTAACGCAACTCATAATGCAATTAGTTTATGGATAAGACCTTTTGTTGTGTTGTTGATATGTTTACTAATTGGAGAAATCGTTTTTTTGCTTAAAAAGGTAATAAAAAAAGATAAATAATTCAAGGGGCGATCTATGGAAAAATATTCAGTTTGTGGCGTGGATGTCAAGGAAGTTCAAAACAAAATGTTAGAACTCTTACTTGAGTTTGACCGTGTGTGCAAAAAGCATAATATCAGATACGTTTTAGATTCTGGCACTTTACTTGGTGCAATTCGCCACAAGGGTTTTATCCCTTGGGACGACGATATTGACGTTGCAATGCTACGTGAAGATTACGATAAGTTTTGCGCTATTGCAAACAAAGAACTTGGCGAAAACTTTTGTTTTGAAAACACAAATATTAATAATCATTTCCCAAATATTTTCGGAAAGGTGTTTGATAAAACTACTCGTTACGTTCAAAAAAATACAGCTCACCTAAAAATGCCACAATGTATTTGGCTTGATATCTTTCCAGTAGATAACGTCTATTTAAAAAATAAAAAAACTCTATGTAGAATTGTTGCATCAATAAATATGGTGCGTTGTATAAAGTTAAAAACGGAAAAAATGGCGTTCCGCCATTTACTATATTTTCCCTTGCTTATTTTGCCGTTAAGAACACTTAATAAAATGGCAGAAAAGCAAATGAGAAAATATAATAAAAAGCAAACGGAGTTCGTTTGCCCTATTTGCCAATCGGGGACAAGCAAGCCTGCTTTTAAACGTTCTATGTTCATAGACGTTATAAATGCGAATTTTTGTGGGGAGAAATTTCCCGTTCCTAAGGAATATGACGAGTATTTGCATGGATATTATAAAAATCCTATGGAATTACCACCAGAATCAAGCCGTCATCCAGGTCACGGAGTAGTGGAAATTAGGTTATGAGCAAACAAAGTAAAGTACAAAAAAGTTTTTTTAACGTTATAACTGGCATATTCGGGCAAGGTTTGTCGTACGTGCTTAGTTTTGTTATTAGAACGGTATTTATAAGAACGTTGGGTGAATTATATCTTGGACTAAATGGATTATTCACCAACGTGTTATCCGTTTTAAATTTAACAGAATTAGGCTTTGGTACGGCAATAGTTATTGAACTATATAAAACCGTTGCACAGAAAGACAACGAAAAGTCTAATCAATATTTACAACTCTATAGAAAAGCGCACTATATTGTCGGTGGAATAATTTTAATTGCAGGGTTAGCGATTACGCCCTTTTTAAATTATTTAATAAGCGACGTAGAAACTTTGGGTTTAATCAATTATAGGTTGATATTTATTTTATATTTGGTTAATACTGGTTTTTCCTATTTTTTCTTTTCGGGAAGAGCGTCTTATTTGAGTGCAGAGCAGTCGGAATATAAAGGTAGAATAATAACGTATGTTTTTAAGTTTGCAGAAATGATTTTACAATGTATTACCTTATTTATATTCAAGGATATATACGTTTATTTAATAATTCCAATAGTTTTAGGTATTGTTTCTAAATGTGTTAAGGGTATTTTGATAGGGAAATGGTATCCACATATTAAACAAAAACCTAAGGGGCAATTAAGCAAGCAAGAAAAAAAGGAAACGTGGAAAAACGTAGGCTCGGTAGCGTTATATAAGGTTAGTGGCGTTGTTATAAATTCAACGGATAATATCTTATTGTCTTCCTTTGTAAGCATTGTTTTAACGGGACTATACTCAAATTATCTTATTATTGTATCAGCAATATCAACTATACTTGAAAAATGTTTTTCTGCTTTTACTGCAAGCCTTGGGCATGTAAACGTCGAAAGTGGAGACAACATCAAGCACAAATATTTTGTTTTTAAGTCTATAAGTTTTTTAAATTTTTGGTTTTACGGATTTTGTGCCGTAGCAATGCTAATATTGTTTAGACCATTTGTTTCCTTGTGGATTGGAGAAAAGTTTTTATTAAATCAAGCGACAGAAATTTTCATAGCAATATCTTTTTTAATTACTGGGTTGCAAGAAACTGTGGGGACGCATAGAGCGGCGTACGGTCTTTTCCAAAGGGGAAAGTGGCGTCCGTTGTTTACGGTTATTTTAAATCTCGGTTTGTCTATATTGTTTGTTAAAATAATGCCAGCGGAATACAGCGTTGTAGCAGTATTGCTTGGCACTATTTTATCAAATCTCTTAGTGGCGTGGTGGTTTGATGCGTTAATCGTGCATAAACATGCATTTAAAATGTCGCCCAAAAAATATTATTTGACTTATTGGTTAAGGTTTTTATACGTTGCTATCTTTGCCGTAGTTCTAAAGGTTGTTTGTTCGTTTGTTTCTATAAGCCCATTTGTTGATTTTATATTGTGTGGCATTATAATTACAGTCGTATATAACGCTATGTTTGTTCTGGTGTTCAATAAGACGGATGAGTTTAAATATTTCGGTAAAACGTTAAAAAATTTGTTTGCAAAAAGGAAAAAAAATGCTAAATAAGGTTGTTTTAATAGGCGTAAATAATTACAACGGTTTGGGGTTGGTTCGTTCTTTTGGAGAAAACGGAATAAAACCATATGGTATAATGTACGGCAGAGATAAGGATAATCGTTACGTTGAGAAATCAAAACATTGGGAACAAGTTTGGCATGTAAATGATGCTGAAGATGCAGTTGAAGCATTGATTGACAAGTTTAGCCACGAAGAAGAAAAACCCATTGTAATTTCTTATACTGACAAGGTAATGCAATTATTGGACGAAAGGTATGATGAGTTGTCTGATAGTTTTATCTTGCCAAATATAAACGGAAAAAGTAACGGAATAAATCAATTTGCGAACAAAAAAGAACAATCGCTTTTGCTTGAAAAATGTGGTTATGAAACGATTTGCACTAAGGTTTTAGACTTGGGTAAAACAGAAGATATAAGCGAAAATCTTTTTCCTATAATATTAAAACCTGTACAAGGTGGCGAAGGCGAAAAGTTAGATATAAAAATATGTAACGATAAAGAAACCTTTGATAGTGCAATTAATTTATTTAGAGGCAAGCAATACAAAAGAGTGTTGTTGCAACAATATATAAAAGATAGAAGTGAATACGTGATTTTAGGCGCTGTAGATGGTTCCTCAAATTTTATATCTTTTTCAATTCTAAAAAACATTCGCCAGTATCCTAAAAACTTTGGGGTAGGCTGTTTCTCTCAATACGTTACTAAAAAAAATGACCCAGAGGTTTACGAATTTTCTGAAGGCTTATTAAAACAAGTTGTTAAACTTGGTTATAGTGGACCGATTGACATAGAAGTTTTTAAGGATAATAGTGGAAATTTATACGTTAATGAATTTAACTGGAGAGTAAGTGGAAGAAATTTTATCGCTTTAGATACAAAAGTTTTTTCTGTTGTTTGGTGGGCGAAATTAAAACGTGGGGAAAAAATACCAAATGAGAATTTAATAAATACTAAAGAAGGCTTCACTATGAAAGAAACGGAAGACATTAAAAATGTTCTTTCTAAAAACTTAAAGTTAAGCATTTGGTTAAAAGATTATAAAAAGTCTACGGGTCTTGCTATAAAAAATAAAAATGACAAAAAACCATCAAAAGTGATATATAAGCACTTGCTTAAAAAGCTTTTTAAAAGAGGTGGAGGTAAATAATGGAGCTTATAGAAATTCAAAAAGGCGATGAATTATTTGGCTTTTTTATTAATAAAAGAAACGAAGCTTTTTTAGAAAGAAAATCCGAAAAGATTAGATTTGTTGAGCTTACTAAAGAGAAGATAGGGGAAAAAGAAAGAATATACCTTTTATTTGATGAAAAAAAATATGTTGCTGGAGTTTCCGTTTTACCGCTTAAAAATAGTGCAAAAATTAAAAATTTATGGGTGGATATTGATAACAGAGGGAAGGGTTACGGCTCTGTTTTGATGGATATGATTTGTAAAGAATATCAAAATTTAGGTTTTAGCATCTTAAAATTAAACGTTGTGTCGGAGTATGCACCTGCAATAAATCTATATATTAAAAAAGGTTTTACAAAAAGTAGAGTGTTTCCTATTGTGCCAAAGGCTTATCATATGATTACAATGCAAAAGTATCTGAAGAATAAAGGTGTGGCTGCGTTTAAGTTTAAAACTAGGTGTAAATATTTAGGCTCTAAATTTAGATATTGGCTAATGTTTAAAAAAGACGGAAGCCCAAAGTTGCTTAGAAAAATAATTTTTGGAAAAAAGGATTCAAGAGGAGAATAATGAAAAAAGTTATAACCTTCGGTGTGTTCGATTATTTCCATTACGGACATTTAAGGCTCTTTGAGAGGGCAAAAAAATTAGGTGATTATTTGATTGTTGCCGTGCAAGATGGGGACTTTATTTTAAAGTACAAGCCTCAAGCAGAAATTTTATACTCAACTGAGCAAAGAATTGAAATGGTCTCTGCGCTTAAGATTGTTGACGAGGTTGTCGTTTACAAAAACGTTGACGAAACTATTAAAACGGTAGATTTTGACGTGTTCGCTATCGGGGGTGACCAACTTCACGACGGGTTTAAGCGTGCGGTTGAGTGGTGTGAACAAAACGATAAAGAAGTTATAAGGCTTTCAAGAACGCAGGGGATATCTTCCTCTGATATAAAGAAAGAAGAAAATGCATAGTAAAAAAACAACCAAACAACAAAATATTGCCATTGTGTTAGGGCCAAAATGCGTTAATGCAACGGGTTTAATCCGCAGTCTTGGACAAGCGGGATTTTTTGTTGTGTTTGCTTCTCAGTACAGTAAAATTGAAAGCAAATGGACTAAAAGTTATTTGCGCTTGCCCAAGGGTGACGAATTGCAAATGGAAATATTATATCAATATATTTGCCGTTTATCTTCAAAACCCGCAATATTTACTGTTGACGACCATTACAACCAACTACTTGACGAGCAATATGAAAGGTTTGTTGATGTTGCTTTTATTCCTCACGCTAAAGGAAAATTAAGTGAGGTTTGCGATAAGGCAGTTATGTTAGAAATGGCAAAAAATTGCGGACTAAACGTTCCAAACTTTCGCAAAGTAAACCTTGATAAATTTTGTAGCGAATTAAACTTACCTATGATTCTTAAGCCTTATGCTGGATATGCTGGTAGCAAAGGAGATATTTTCATTTGCAGGACAGAAGGAGAGTTGTTTACAAGCGTTGTAAAACTAAAGAAGAAAAACTATAAAGACGTTTTGGCGCAAGAGTTTTTACAAGATAAAAACCAGTTTGAAGTTGGATTAATGGGTATTGCTCTTCCCAACGGAGAGGTGGAAATTCCTTGCGTTATTAAAAAAATTCGTTCTTACCCTGAGGGGAGGGGGAGCACTTCTTTCGCTCAAGTAGTAAACGATTTTAACTACGTAGATAAAAGTGCACTTAAATCTTTTGTCCGTACTACTGGGTACGTTGGGCTTTTTGACGTGGAAATGATTGTTTCTGACAAAAAAGCCTACTTTATTGAGATTAACTATCGCAACGGACAGTACGGTTACGCCGTTACTAAGGCGGGCTATAATTTGCCTGCGAACTGGTTTAACGGTATGATGGGAATGGAAATAGAAAAAAACGTGCATGCCAACGAAATTTTCTACATGAACGAGCGTGAAGATAAATTGCACGTTAAAGACGGAAAACTTGGTAAAAAGCAGTGGAAAAAAGACTTCAAAAAGGCAAAAGCCTATGGAACTTATTGTAAAGGCGACCAAAGGCCATACGTTAGGCAATACGTAAAAATTCCCGATAGAGTTAAAATTAAAGTTGGTAATTTCTTTTGTAGATTAAAGGATTTGCTAATCAAAGAAGAGTGGAATATTGCCATTAGAAAAAAGGGCGAAAATCTATTATACGAAGATAAAAACACAAGTGGTTTTATCGTGCTAAAAAACACCTTTAGATATTGGTGTGCAGACCCATTTTTAATTACAAAAGAGGGAAAAGACTATCTCTTTTTTGAAATGTACGATAGGTTTAAGGCTAAAGGTTTAATAGGTTATCGTATTATTGAAAACGGAAAGGTTGGTAAAATTAAAAAGGCAATGGAAAATCCTTATCACCTCTCTTTCCCTAATGTTTTTGAAAGGGAAAATGAAGTTTTTGTGTTGCCAGAGTCTTGTGGAGGAGAAAAAATAAGCCTCTATAAGGCAATGAATTTCCCTAACGAGTGGAAGGAAGAAAGCGTTTTATTAGAAGGTAAATTTTGTGATTCAGTCTTTATAAAAAGCAAGGAGAAAACTTATCTTTTAACTCAGCCTATAGATAGTAAAGCCGTATTAGAACGCTATCAAATTATTGACGGTGTTGTAAAAAGATGCGAAAAGAATCCTATTGTTAAAGGAAGCAAAACTTCAAGAAACGCAGGCGCAATTATCGAAAGAGGGGGAAAAACTATCCGTGTTTCTCAAGATTGCTTAATGGAGTATGGGTTAGCGTTAAATTTCCACGAGGTTGATTGTGGTGAAGATTACGTTGAAAAGGAAATTTGCTCTATATCTTCATTAGATTTACCTAAGGAACTTAAAAGAAAATACGTCGGTATACACACTTATAACGTCAGTGAAAATTACGAAGTAATCGACCTAAAAAACAAAAATAGGATAAAGTGTGGTAACGCTATAAATATTTTCTACCGCATTAAGAGGAGAATTTTTAGATGAGGTTAAACTGTTATAGACGTAATAAGGTATTACCTATTTAAATTGCTACATATCAAAGATTTTTGCGTTTACATGGAAAAACTTCTCACAAATTTTGCGACTTGGATATCAAAGAAATTAAGCGTTAAGTAAAAAGGCGGTTAAAAAAGTGAAAAAGTGTGATTATTCTAAAATATTAAAAATCACTTTTGCGTTACTCCGTTTCGAAATGAAGGGGGAAAGGCTTGGTGACGAAAAAAATTTAATAACGCCAGAAACGCTTTCCGCAGTGTATAAACTGTCAAAGAAACACGATTTAGCGCATTTAATAATAGATGCGTTAGATAAAAACGGACTCTTGACTAACGACTTAAAGCAAAAGAAAACGATTTTGCAAGAGCGAAACATGGCTGTTTGCCGTTACGAGCAACAAAAATACGAGTTTGATGAGTTTTGTATAACGCTTGAGGAGGCGAAAATTCCCTTTATTCCCCTAAAAGGTAGCGTGCTTAGAGAGTATTATCCGGAGCCGTGGATGAGAACGAGTTGCGATATTGACGTTTTTATAAAAAAGGAAGATTTGCAAAAAGCCATTTCCCTTTTAATTGAAAAATGCAACTATCGTTGTGATTCTATTGGGGAGTACGATGCACAACTATATTCAAATAGTGGTGTTCACTTTGAACTGCATTTTTCTTTAACGGAAACGACTTCGCCAAAAAAGGAGAAAGCCCTTTTTAACAACCTTTTTGATAAAGCAATAGGCGAAACTTACAAAAAAAACTTGACGGATGAGATGAACTATTGTTATCATTTTTCACACGTAGCCAAGCATCTACGGTACGGCGGTTGTGGAATTAGAGCAGTTTTAGATACGATGATATTAAACGAGGTAGTCACTCACGACAAGGAAAAAAGAGAACGTTTATTAGAAGAAACAGGGTTATTAAAGTTGTCTAAGGCAATTGAAAAGTTAGCAAGAGTTTGGTTTGACGGTGAGGAGGAAGACGAGAGAAGTAGAATCTTGTCCGACTTCATTATTTTGGGCGGAGTGTACGGTGATTTTAAGAATAAGGTTATTGCACAACAGACGACTAAAAAGAACAAGGGCTCTTATTTGTTTTCAAGGTTGTTTCTCCCTTACGAGCAGATGAAATACAAGTATCCTAAACTGCAAAAATGCCCGATATTATATCCCTTTTACGTTGTTAAACGTTGGTTTTTAATGTTAAATAAAAACACGAGAGCCCTTGCAAAAAAGGAAATAGAGCAAACGATTAATAGAGATAATAAACAAGAGAAAATTATTAAAACGCTAAAAGAATTAGGATTATAAGAGAAAGAAATAAAAAAGAAACGCAATAGATTATCAACTTTAATGCGTTTCTTTTTTTATGGAGATTAATTTGTGTTTATTTTTTGAAGAAATTATCGTAATGTGAAAACAAAATTTATGGCGACTATATGTTTTTTCAATATAGTACTTTACCTACAATTATAATTGCCAATATTTTCGTCTTCTTGGTGGTTTGTCTTATATAAACAATTTTGGCGCTTGTTTCCGCAAAAAATAGGGTGTTTCCCCAAAAAATTACCGAAATCTTATGATAAAACATTGATTATTTTATATTTTTTTTATAAAATATAAGTTAAGGAGTGAAAAAGAAAATGAATAAAGAATTTTTAGGAAAAAAAGTATTAGACAAAACGGTTAAAGATTGGATTGAAAAGTATCCGCTTATTGAATGCATAGCAAAAAAGGAAGAAACTATATGGTTAAACGATGGGGTTTTACCTTTTGACGAGGCTATAAAAACCTCTATGTTGACAAAAGAAGATATAAAGGATGCATCTGATAGATTAAAGAGGTTTGCAAGTTATTTTAAAAAGGTTTTCCCAGAAACGGTTAAGACGGATGGAATAATTGAATCACCCTTTAAGGCTATACCAAAAATGCAAAAGGCGTTAGAAGAAAAATACGGTGAGAAAATTAACGGCGAGTTGCTTATTAAGTTGGATAGCCATTTAGCCGTTTCCGGCTCTATTAAAGCAAGGGGTGGCATTTATGAAGTTTTATGCGTTGCGGAGAAAATTGCAATAGAAGAGGGTGGATTAAAACTCACTGACGACTACGCAGTATTAGACGACGAAAAGTATAAAAAATTATTTTCTAAATATTCCGTTGCGGTAGGTTCTACGGGAAATCTCGGCTTATCCATAGGAATTATGAGTGCAAAATTCGGCTTTAAGGTTACGGTACATATGTCTGCTGATGCAAGACAATGGAAAAAAGACCTTTTAAGGTCAAGGGGCGTTAACGTTATTGAATATGAAAACGATTATTCCGTTGCCGTTGAACAGGGTAGAAAAGAGGCGGAAAAGGACAAATACTGTCATTTCGTAGATGATGAAAACTCCAAAACTCTTTTCTTGGGTTATTCAGTTGCTGCTGAAAGATTAAAGGAGCAATTTGATAAAGAAAATATAATTATAAATGAAGAAAACCCCTTATACGTTTATTTGCCTTGTGGTGTAGGTGGTGGACCAGGTGGCGTTGCTTTTGGATTAAAAATGCAGTTTAAGGACAACGTTCACTGTTTCTTTGCAGAGCCTACCCACTCTTGTTGTATGATGCTTGGTATGGCAACGGGAGAACATAATAAACTATCTGTAAACGATTTTGGCGTTGACAATAAAACTATTGCAGACGGGCTTGCAGTAGGTAGAGCGAGTGGTTTCGTTGGTAAACAAATGTATCCTTTTATGGACGGATGCTATTCTCTTGCTGACGAAAGAATGAGCGCACTTCTTAAAATGCTCGTTGATAACGAGGGTATTCGATTAGAACCTAGCGCACTTGCAGGTATGTTCGGACCTATTATGCTTTCGAAAAAATTAGGCAATCTTCCTAAAGGTTACCACCTTGTTTGGGCAACGGGAGGTAGTATGGTGCCCTTATCCGAGCAGGAAAAATATTATAATCAAGGTGTAGTTGCTAGCGAAAATTATTAAACTTTTTTAGAGGAAAGGATGAAGGTTAAGGTAGACGAAAATAAAAGAACAAAACTTGGCAAAAGAGCAAGTTTTATAGGAATTCTTATTAACGTGATTCTTGCATGTGGAAAGATGGCGGTTGGTATTGCGTTTGGACTATTATCAGTTCTTGCAGACGGACTTAACAACCTTACCGATTGTGGAAGTAGCGTAATATCGGTAATATCATTTAAACTATCGAGTAAACCTGCAGATAAAGAGCACCCTTATGGTCACGAACGCATTGAATACGTTTGTTCTATGGTTGTTGCTTTTATAATTTTAGTTGTGGCGTTTGAATTAATCAAAGAGTCCATTGGAAAAATTATTAATCCAACCGAAAGTGAGTTCTCCTTCGTGGTTATTGGCGTATTAACCGCCTCAGTTCTTTTTAAGTGCACTCTTTTTATTTACTATAGGATGGTGGCAAAAAAGATAGACTCTCAAATTTTAAAGGCGTCTGCAGTTGACAGTTTAAGTGATTGCGTTGCAACTACCGTAGTAATTATATCAGTTATTGTAAGTAAAATTACTGAGTATAACATCGACGGTTATGCGGGAATTTTAGTTTCTTTATTTATAGCGTATTCTGGTTTCGGCATATTAAAAGAAGTTTTTTCAATGCTTATAGGCAAAGCACCCGAACAAGAAATGTTAAAAGAGATAAAGGAAAGAATGCTATCCTATGAAGGGGTTTTAGGCGTTCACGATTTATCCGTTTACAGTTACGGGCCAAACAAGTATTTTGCAAGCGCACACGTTGAAGTGGATGCTAAGGTGGACGTTTTAATTTCCCACGAGTTGGTTGATGCGATTGAAAAAGATTTCATTGAAAATATGGGCATAATTCTAACGGGACATTTAGACCCTGTCGTAGTTGACGACGAAAGGGTGAACACTCTTAAAGAAAAGATTGAAAATATAATATCTTCAATAGATTGCAAGTTTTCTATACACGATTTCAGAATGGTTTTTGGTGAGAATAGAACGAACGTTTTATTTGACGTGGCTATTCCTTACGATGCAAAACTGTCTAAAGCCGAAATTAGAAAAATAATTGAGGATGAAGTTTATAAAATAGATGAAAAATATTGCTTAGTAATTACTATTGAGCAATGCGTATAGCTTTTTAGGAGAGTTATGAAGGATTTTATTTTTTTCGCACCAACGAAAGTATATTTCGGAAAAGATAAGGAAAAGGAAATTGGCAAAGTTATCTCGTCACTTGGATTTAAGAAAATAATGATGCAGTATGGGAAAAACAGCATCAAAAAAAGTGGGCTTTATGAGGTGGTTATGACCGCCCTTAAAGATAGCGGAATTGAAGTAGTAGAAATGGGTGGTGTAGAGCCTAATCCTAAACTTTCTTTTGTTAGAAAGGCGGGAAAAATCGCTAAAGAAGAAAAGGTGGAAATGATTCTTGCCGTTGGTGGAGGTAGCGTAATCGATTCATGCAAGATGACTGCTATGGCGGCGGTAAACGACGAGGACGTTTGGGAATTTTCTATGGGAAGAAGCGTGCCGAAAGGCTCGTTACCCGTGGGGTGTATTCTTACGCTTGCGGCGGCGGGGAGTGAAATGAGTTCTTCTGCCGTTTTAACTAACGAAGAACTTAACACTAAAAAAGGTTGCAATTCGGACTTTAATAGGTGCAAGTTTGCAATCATCAATCCTGAACTTATGTATACGGTAGATAAATTTCAAACGGCGTGCGGTATAGTTGATATAATGTCGCACACGTTAGAGAGATATTTTTCTTTAGCAGAGCCAACAAACCTTACCGATATGCTTGCGGAAAGCATCTTGAAAGGGATTATAAATGCAGGTAGAATTTTAATGGATAATCCTAAAGACTATGACGCAAGGGCTAATATGGCGTGGGCATCAAGTCTATCACATAACGATTTAACAGGTTGCGGTAGGGAAAATTACTTATGCGTTCATCAGTTAGAGCACGCCTTATCGGGGGAGTTTGACCACGTTGCGCATGGGGCTGGGCTTGCCGTATTATTCCCCGCTTGGGCTAAATGGATTTATAAATATAACATAGAAAGATTTGCCCGCCTTGCAAGAAACGTTTGGGGCGTTGCCATTGATAACGATGAAAAGGCGGCTTTACTCGGAATAGAAAAAATGAGCGAGTTTTTTGCATTTATAGGTATGCCTTCAAAATTAAGAGAATTTAATATTCCAAGAGAGAGTATTAGCCGTTTAGTAGAACTTTGCACGTTTAATTATAGTAGAACAATCAAAAGTTACGTTCCTTTAGGAGCAAAGGAAATAACGGAAATTTTTGAGAGTTGTTATTGAGGCGAAAATGGATAACTTAGGTAAGGCAATAGACGTTTCTGTTGATATTCTGTCGGAAAAAGTGTGGTATTTTTACGTTTTCCCTTTCTTCTTTTTAAAGGTTGCAAGGGAAGAGGATAGTGAACTTTATTTAGATTTAATTTACGATAGGGCGCAAGGAAAAAGAGGGGATATAGAATACGACGATAGGATAAATAAAGTTGTTCGTGCTTATTCAAAAGAAGTGGAACTACTAAGAGAAAAAAGTGATATTATTTTCAACTTAGTAGATGAGAAAGACCCTCTTGCTTTTTTTCAAGAGATGATGAGCCTTAAGAACCTAAACGAGTTTAGAACGCTTTCTTTAGAAAAGGTTTTAGAAATAAAAAAAGAGGCGGTAACGTTAAATCTATCTAAAGAGCAAATTTTAGAAAAACTAAATCTTAAAATATAAAAAAATTCCGCTTTGCGGAATTTTTGTGATATTCATGTGAAAAATGCTAAAAAGCACAAATAAGATATTGAGAAGGAAGGTTTTTTAGGGTTAAATATTATATTTTGTCAACAATGAACCCCCAGACTATCTGGGGGATTTAATTACATAAAACACGCCACGAAATAGTTTTTCGTGGCGTTACGCTTATTTGATTACTTCCAATACTTTTCAAAGTCTTTTACTGAATTAATGTATAGTTCTTTATTTACGGGGTAGCCAAGTCCATGACCTGCGCCTTTTATTTTTACTAACGCTTTTTTATCCGTTTTTATATTCTTAAAAATCTCTTCAGACATATAATAGGGAACGTAGTCGTCCGCATCTCCGTGAACTAAAAATATAGGTAACTTGGCTTCTTTTACCGAGTCAATGGGACTCGCTTCATCTAAATTAAAACCACCAAACAATCTTGCGCTTATCTTTATAAAAGGATAAAAAAGGTCGGCAGGTAATTTCATATCTTTTATAACCTTTTTTATTATATCCTTAGGGGAAGTGTACGGAGAGTCTGCAAGAATACATTTTACGTTTTTGGGTAGTTGGAATTTAGATGCGTTAAGAACGGTGGTCGCTCCAAGAGATACGCCCCCTAAAAGAATAATTGAATTTTCACCGAATTTTTCAGATAAAAATTCCGCCCATTTAACTGCGTCAAAACGCTCCTTTACGCCGAACGTGGAAACACGCCCCTCACTTCTTCCAGATGCTCGTTGGTCTACCAAAACTACGTTTCTATTAAGAGCAAAAGCACGTTCTATCCCACCGCTCAAATCTCTTTCAGCAGAACCACGATAGCCGTTAAATAAAACTTCTATTGGTGCGCCTTTTTCCTTTTCAAAGTACTTAGCCCTTAATTTAAGCCCGTCGAAAGAAGTGATTTCTAAATCCTCGTGAGGAAGACTTCTATATTTTTTCATCCACTCTAAGAGTTGTTTTTTATATGGTTGATAAACCTCTTCTTTAGGGAAAAGGTATTCGTCGTCTTTTAGTGGCTTACGTTTTTTGCAATAAAAAGCCGTATAAAAACTAAAAAAGCATATAATAAAAAATGAGATTACCATTACGATAACAAAAAACAAAATCCACATTAGAAACATAAAAAAAGTATATCCTTTTACAAAATTTTTGTCAAGGTTAAAAAGCCTTGCTATATGTATAAATTAAAATTGACAAAGGAGTTAAAAGGGGTTATAATTAAATAGTATCTCGTATTAAAGAAAAGAGGAGAGGTAAGATGAAAATTTTTCACGAATTGGCAAATAAAAATAATTTTATATGTGATATGGACGGTGTAATATATCACGGAAACAAGTTGATTCCACATGTTAAAGAGTTTGTAGAGTGGCTTGAGGCAGAAAACAAAAATTATCTCTTTTTAACCAACTCGTCTGAACGTTCCCCTCGTGAACTTGCAGAGAAACTAAAAAGGCTTGGTCTTAACGTTCATGAGGAGCATTTTTATACTTCCGCCCTTGCAACAGCATCATTTTTGCAAACGCAATGTCCAAAAGGCTCAGTTTACGTTATAGGCGAGCCGGGGCTTGTTAACGCACTATATGAGGCAGGTTTTTCTATGAACGACGTTAACCCCGATTACGTCGTTTTTGGTGAAACAAGGTCGCTTAGTTATGAGAAAATAGAAAAAGCGGTAAGTCTAATTTTTAAGGGCGCAAAACTTATCGGCACTAATCCTGACGTGACTTCACCCGGAGAGTTTGGTATAATTCCTGCGTGCAAGGCGTTGATTTCGCCCATTGAACTAACAACGGGGAGAAAGGCGTATTTCGTTGGAAAACCCAATCCGCTTATGATGAGACACGCATTGAAAAAACTTGATTGTAGTAGAAAAGAAGCCGTTATGATTGGCGATAGAATGGACACGGATATTTTATCAGGTTTAGAAAGTGAACTCGATACCGCCCTCGTATTAACGGGCGTTACGTCAAGAGAGGACTTGAGTAAGTTCACCTATCAACCCACCTACGTTTTAAGAGACGTTGGAGAAATAATAGGATTATAGGAGAGTAAAATGAAAATTTTATCAATAGGAAACAGTTTTTCTCAAGATGCGCATAGATATTTACACGAAATCGCTAAAAAAGACGGTGTGGAAGTTAAAACGGTTAACCTTTATATCGGTGGATGTTCTTTAAGAACGCATTATATAAATATGATTGAGAACAAAAAAGAGTATTCGTTTTGTCTTAACGGGTTCCCCGTGGGGATAAAAGTTACCATTTCAGAAGCGCTTTGTTCTGACGATTGGGATATTATAACCTTGCAACAAGCAAGTCATTTTAGTGGATTTGAAGATACGTATAGCCCCTACATAGAGGCACTTAAGGATTATGCTAAGAAGTATTGCCCACGAGCAAAGATTTTTATACATCAAACGTGGGCTTATTCTAACCAAGAGGCTATTATTAAGAGAGGATACGAATCAGACGTTCAAATGTTTGAAAGTCTAAAAAGATGTTATGAGAAGGCTGTTTCCTTGGTTAATGCAAACGGCATAATTCCTTGTGGCGAGGTTATGTGGAGAGCGTTACATTCGGGCATTAAAAAGGTGCATAGAGATGATTTGCACGCATCAAAGGGTATAGGTAGATATATGCTTGCGCTCACTTGGTATAAGGTGCTTTTAGGTGGCGACGTAACAAATAACGACTTCACTGATTTTGACGAGCCCGTTTTAGAAGAAGAAAGAAAGATTGCAATTAAAACGGTTAATGAAGTTGTTAAAGAATATTACGAAAATGGAATTTGCAAAATTCGTTAATAATAGTGATTAAAAACTCCCGCATTAGTTACAGTTGGAAAACGCTCCACTCTCGTTTGGTGTCAAGCAGAGTGGACGGATAGCGAAAATTACAAAGTAATTAACTGGATATATAATAGTTGGATAATAGGATAGATTTATGATTTGTGATAACATATTACAAGCAATTGGCGGAACGCCTATAATAAGGCTTAATCGTATGACGGACGAGAATTCTGCCGAAATATTAGTTAAGTTTGAAGGGCTTAACGTTGGCGGTTCAATAAAAACCAGAACAGCACTCAACATGATTGAAGATGCGGAAAAAAGAGGATTATTAAATGAAAAATCCGTTATAGTTGAGCCTACGAGTGGAAACCAAGGAATAGGTCTTGCGCTCGTTGGAGCGGTAAAGGGGTATAAGGTTAAAATCATTATGCCTGATTCCGTTAGTGAGGAGCGTAGGCTTTTGGTTGAGCATTATGGCGCGGAAGTAATTTTAGTTCATGATAACGGAAATATCGGACTTTGCATTGAAGAGTGTTTAAATCTTGCGCTTAAAATGAAAAAGGAGGATAAAAACGTTTTTGTCCCTCAGCAGTTTGAAAACCCTGCAAACCCCGAAATTCAGAGAAAAGCAACGGGAATGGAAATTTTAGAACAAGTAGGTAAGCCTATCCACGGGTTTTGCTCCGGCATAGGTACGGGCGGAACAATTACGGGAATAGGTGAAACGTTAAAAGAGAAAAATCCCGATATGGTTATTTGGGCGGTAGAGCCGGAAAATGCAGCAATACTTTCGGGCGGTTCAATCGGTACTCATGTTCAAATGGGTATAGGTGACGGGCTTATCCCCGACATTTTAAACACCAAGATTTTTAATGACGTTTGTATTATAAAAGATGAAGAGGCTATAAAAACTTCTAAGGATTTAGCGTTAAAAGAGGGTATCCTTTGCGGTATAAGTAGTGGAACTAACGTGGCGGCGGCAATTAAACTTGCTAAGTTATTAGGGAAAGGCAAAACGG
The DNA here is from genome assembly GCA_045654365.1 of Christensenellaceae bacterium. Taxonomy (GTDB): domain Bacteria; phylum Bacillota; class Clostridia; order Christensenellales; family Borkfalkiaceae; genus UBA1259. The sequence goes on from JAZONF010000014.1 coordinate 24,256, forward strand.
TGGTTACCGTGCTCCCCGATACTGCCGAAAGATATTTTTCCACACCGTTATTTAAATAATCTATCACCACTAATGGAAAATTCCATTGGTGGTTTTTTATTTGGAAGATTGAGGGTTTATTTTTTTTACTTTAGGTAATAACTTAAAAAAAGGAGAAAATATATGCAAAAAGTAAACCCATTTTTAGAAAAAACAAAATCTATTGAAAAAAGTTACGAAAGTTGGAAAAAACTTGCACCCGCCCCCTACGACCCCGAAAGCACTTCACCCTTTACTAAGGTGCGCATAATACTAATGAACGGCACGGAGTTTGAGGCTAATTGGTTTTCACATAATTTCTCAAGGCATTGCCCCGATAACGATATTAGGAGAGAACTATCCTTAATTAGAAGAAGGGAGCAACAGCAACAAAAAAAGATATCGGCGTTAAAGCCTATATCGGAAACGGTGCTTCAACACACTATGGGCTACGAGCAACTTGCCGTTGAACTAACCGCTATACTTGCTAAGCACGTTAAAGACTCCAACGTAAAAAAGGCACTTGATTTTGCCCTATTAGAGGATTTTGACCACGTTTTTAGGTTCGCCAACCTACTTGAGATGGACGAGGGTATTCAAGCGGAAAAACTGCTTGGATGGTATACAGAGATAATGCCTGGTAGACCGACCATTGCCGAGCATAGATATCCTATGGATGAAATCAAAAACTATATAAATTCCGATAAGGCTGATTTGTTTACTAAACTTACCGTGAATATTATCACCGCAGCAGAGCAACAAACGATGAACTTTTATATGAACCAAGCAAACTTTTATCCTAACGACTTGGGTAGGCGTTTATTTAGTGAAATTGCTATGATTGAAGAGCAACACGTTTCTCAGTACGGAAGTTTGATAGACACTACTTGCACTTGGCTTGAATGTTTAGTTATGCACGAATATGCAGAGTGCTATCTTTATTATTCTTGCGCTTTAGACGAGAGTAACGAAAGAATTAAGGATATGTGGAGGGAGTTCTATTTAGAAGAATGTGCGCACCTTCAAAGGGCTAATAAACTCTTAGAGAAGTATGAAAACAAATCTTGGGAAGATATGTTTAAGGGGAACGCTGACTTTCCGGCGCCGTTGGTCTTTGGAGAAAACAAAGATTACGTTAGAAAGGTGTTAAAAGAAAGCGGAGATTACACTGCAACGCTGGAAAATTATATTAAGGTTTCAAAACTTGATAAAAACGCACCCTATTTTACCTATAACAAAAAAGTAAATACACCGGATAGTGCAACTCCCAGTCACGAAGTTATAGAAACACACATTAAAAAATGTGGCAAAGATTATCGTTTTGAAGATAAACCAAATCCTATTCCATCCTTAAGGGATAGAAAAACGGATAATATCACTTTTGGCAGAGAGTAAAGAAAAAACCCGTCGCGAAACACTTCGTGGCGGGTTTAGTTTAGTTGGCATATATAATTAAAAAAATGCTTACATATCCTTAAAAAGCATTGATTTTAATATTATATAGTGATAGAATATAAAAAAGGAAGATTATTGAGGTAGTTATGGAAACAATAAATTTAATTACAATAATAATTACTATAATTTCCGCTTTTTCCGTTTTAATGGGTGTTATTACGGGTATCAAGAGGGGATTCAGGCGTTCACTAATAATGTTTATATTAATTGCCGTAGTGTTTGCGATTTCTTGGTTTACTTGCGGGTTTGTTGCTAAATTAGTTTTGGGGTATAAAGTCGAGGGGCAAACGCTTACTAACTACTTTGTAAACTTTTTTGCAGAACAGGGGTTGCCGTCTTCCGTTGTTAATTTAGTGGTTAATACGTTAATTATCGCCATAGAGATAATGGCATTTATCTTAGTTTTCTTGGCGCTTTTATTAGTTACGGCTACAATTATTTATCCTCTTGCAAAACTAATTTTTATTAAGAAAAGTAATGCGAAAAGGCATAAAACGTTTAAGAGCACTTTTGCAGGAATAATATTTGGTATACTTGGCGGTGTTATAATTTCATACACTGTTTGTGTGCCGGTAACGGGGCTTGCGGTTGAAGTTGCAAAGGTTAGCAAAATAACTCTTGGTGGAGAACAGTTGTTGCCTCTTCAAGAGTCTTATGACGTAAATGATTATTTGGATACTTTCTTAGGAAAGGTTTACAATAAAACGGGAAATAAATTATTTTGGCATATCGCAACCACGGTTGACGCTGATAGTGGAAAAACTTATAATCTCGGTGAAAACGTTGACGTGATAGTTGCCGCAACCGACTTGCTTAACGAAGTGCAAAATATAGGAGAACAAGATTTTTCCGAGGGGCTTAACGAACAAAACGTTTCGGCGCTCGTTGAAAGTTTAAATAAAATGGAGCAAACAAAGCAGAGCTTGTCGGAAAATTCAGCGGAAATTTTCAACGAGATGTTAATTGACCTTTCATCTTCCTTGGGAGAGGAGTTGCCTATTGCCGTGCCTGAAGATTTTGATTTTTCACAAGTTAATTTTACGGAGGCAGCAGATGCCATTGAAGTTGTCTTTGACTACAGTAAAGAAGAAAATGCCGTTTTAAGCGACGAGGAGGTAGACGTTATCGTAACGGCGTTTGCCGACAATATGATTATTATGAGTTCTATGCAAGGTCAAACATTAGTTACTCTTGACGAGGAAAGTAAGAGTAAAGTTAATGAAAAACTTGAAAGTTCTTCCGACCTAACTGAAGAGCAAATTGAACTGCTAAGAGGACTTTTGGGGATGGATTCAGAGTGATAAAAATTGCTTTTGTATGTCACGGCAACATATGTCGTAGTCCCCTTGCCGAGTTCGTGTTTAAGGACGAGATTAAAAAAAGGGGCTTAGAAGAAAAATTCTACGTAGAATCTTTTGGCACGAGCGGAGAAGAACTTTATAACCCCGTGTATCCGCCCGCAAAGGAGATATTGAGAAAGAGGGGGATAGACTGTTCTAAAAAAAGGGCACAAAAATTAAGCATGTCTGATTACGGTAAGTTTGATTATTTTCTTTGCATGGAAGAATATAATAAAAGGAACGCAATTAGAATTTTTGGTGGAGATAAAGACAATAAGGTGCATAAATTTTTAGACTTTTTTAATGGAAATGACGTTGCTGACCCGTATTATTACGGTGGCTTTGACAAAGTGGAAAAGGACGTGGATGATGGGGTTAAGGCATTGTTAGAATTTTTTATTAAAAATTGGTTATAGGTGTTGATAAATTTGTTTTTTAGGTCTATACTGAAGGCAAGAGAAAAAGGATTTAACTCATAAAAAGGTTAAATCCTTTTATAGTTTGTTTACACGAAAAAACCTCCCAAAGAATTTCTTTGGGAGGTTTAGTATTTTTAACTTAAATTACTTTTCAGTAACTACTTTTATATACACGTCAGTACTTTCTATTAGTTTAAAGCTTATAGAACCGGAATAACTTTCATAATATTTAGAGTATGTAATATAACTTTCGGCAAAAGGTTCGCCTACAAAATCTTTGTTGTTGTATAATTCTATCGTAAAGTCTTCCTTGAGCGAAATTACTTCTTCAATGTAGGAGGAGTAGATCTCAAAATCTTCTTCATACGTTGAGATAAAATAATCTGCATAATCTGCTTTAGATTCGGTTGAAAGATAATAAGTTATTTCTTTACCTTTGTAAAATAAGTTTATATTTTTTTCTTGACGTTCTCTAAGAAATATGGTCATGTTAGAATCAGGGAAAATTTGGATTTTTTTGTTATCCGCAAGCTTACCTGAATCTAAACCAGTATAAGAGTATTTTCCGAGTTTATTGCCATCTTCAGTTTCAATAACGTCGATGTCAAGTTCAAACATTTTAGTGTCTAATATGGTAAAGGTTTTTTTATGTTTGTATCCATCAAAGACAACTTCGCCATTTTCCTTTTGAGAGTAGTTTTCGCTATAAATAGAAATGATATGGCTATTTTCAGGTGTTTTATTCCCTTCGCCATTGCAACCAACGAAAACAGTTGAGCAAATAAGTGTTAAAGCACAAATAACAATTGCAATAAATTTTTTCATATTTTTTCTCCTTTGTAATATAGCAACGCTTGCTTTTTACATAATTATACAAGAAGAAATCTTCTTTGTCAAGTTTTTCGAGAAGATTTCTTCTATAATATAATTATGACGATAGGTGAAAAAATAAAAGAATTAAGGATAGAAAAAGGTCTATCACAACAAAAACTTGCAAAGTTAATTGGCGTAAGCCAAAAGGCGGTAGATTATTGGGAACGAAACATAAATGAGCCGAAGGCTATCTATATCATTTCACTTGTAAAAATTTTTAATATATCGTTTGATGAGTTTTTTAACGAGATAATTTAAAAGAGCCGTTTATCACGGCTCTTTCTTATTTTTAAATTTAGTTCTTAGCGATAGTTTCTTTAACTGCGTTTACAACGGTTTCCGCAGTAAAGCCGAATTTCTCAAACAACTTTTTAGCGGGAGCGGATTCGCCAAATCTATCAATACCAACTACCTTTCCGTCTAAACCAACGTATTTGTACCAAGACATTGACGCACCGGCCTCAACTGCAACTCTTGCACGAACGGAAGAGGGGAGAACGCTTTCTTTATATTTTTCGCTTTGTGCTTCAAAATCTTCAACGCAAGGCATAGATACAACTCTAACGTCAACACCTTCAGTTTTAAGTGCCTTTTGTGCATCCATTGCGATAGCCACTTCAGAACCGGTTGCAATAACGATTGCATCTGGGGTTTTCTTTTCGCTGTCACTGAGGATATATCCACCCTTGAAAGCCTTTTCGCCAGAATTTTCTAAGCGGGGGAGATTTTGTCTTGACAAGAATAAGCAAGATGGATTCTTTCCGGTAAGTGCGCTAATCCAAGCAGCGGTAGTTTCCTTTCCGTCCGCAGGTCTATATACTCTAAGGTTAGGCATTGCACGAAGTCCTGCAAGGTGTTCGATAGGTTGATGGGTAGGTCCGTCCTCACCAACGCCGATAGAGTCGTGCGTTAAGATGTAGATTACGGGAATTTCCATAATAGCGGACATTCTCATTGCGTTCTTCATATAGTCGGAGAATACTGCAAAGGTTGCACAGTAGGGAATAAGTCCACCGTGTAAGTACATACCGTTACAAATTGCTGCCATTGCGTGTTCTCTAATACCGAACGCCATATTTGAACCGCTCTTATCAACTGCGGAATATCCGCCCCTTGCCTTGATGTTAGATTTGTTTGCGGGTGCTAAGTCTGCGCTACCGCCAACGAGGTTGGGAACGTATTTTGCAATTTTGTTGAGTACGGTGTTGCCGTATCCTCTTGATGCATCGTCCTTTTCAAATTGCCAAAGTTCTTCAATAGACTTAAGGTCGGGAAGTTTTCTTGATTTCCAAGCCTTATATTCTTCTGCAAGTTCAGGATACTTTTCTGCGTACGCCTTAAAGGTTGCTTTCCAAGCCTTTTGTGCTCTTCTACCTTTTGCACCGAACTTTTTACAATGCTTAAATACTTCTTCAGGAACTTCAAAAGGTGCTTCCGTCCAACCGAGGTTTTTCTTTAACGTTGCAACGCCTTCTTCACCTAAAGGTGCACCGTGACAACCTGCGTTGCCTTGAAGGTGTGAACCAAATCCGATTTCCGATTTAACGATAATGAGAGAGGGTTTTTCCTTTTCTGCTTTTGCCTTTTTAATTGCTCTATTAAGTGCACTTATATCGTTAGCGTCCTTAACTTTAATAACTTGCCAACCAAGTGCTTCGTGACGTTTGCCTACGTCCTCAGTAAAGGTAATGTCGGTGCTACCTTCAATGGTAATGTCGTTATCGTCGTAGAAAACGATAAGTTTGCCGAGTTTTAATGCGCCCGCAAGAGATGCAGCCTCGTTTTCAATACCTTCTTGCATACAACCGTCACCACAAAGAGCGTAGGTATAGTGGTCAACGATAGTGAAATCGGGAGTGTTGAATTTGTTTGCTAAATAATCTTCCGCAATAGCCATACCAACAGCGTTAGCAATACCTTGTCCTAAAGGACCTGTAGAAGTTTCTACACCAGGGCAAACGCCGTATTCGGGGTGACCTGCGGTACGGCTTCCTAATTGACGGAAGTTCATAATATCTTCCTTGGTAAGACCGAAGTCGAAAAGATAGTAAAGCGAATAGTCAAGCATTGAAGCGTGACCTGCAGAAAGAACAAATCTGTCTCTGTTGTCAAATGAAGTGTCCTTTGGGTTAAAGGTCATGTTTGTAAAAATTGAATATCCGATAGGAGCAGAGCCTAAAGGCATGCCTGGGTGACCAGAGTTTGCCTTTTGAATTGCTTCGGCGGATAGTACTCTAATCGAATTAACGGTAAGTTGTTTAACGTTGTCCATAATAATCCTCCTACTATAGGGCAAAAAAGAAAGTGCCCGTATATTTTTGTTATGGTTATATTATATAGCAAGATAGGTTTATTTTCAAGCCTTTTTCAAGTCTTTTTGAGTAAAATATTATAAAAAACTTGACATATTGATTGTAGTCGTGTTTTAATTATATATACTAAAACGTAATGTTATAATAGGTTTGGTATACCTTAAATTATATAGGATATAGAAATGGTTTAACTGTAATGCCTTTGCTAAAAAAGAGGGCAATCATAGGAAAACTTACTATAAATAAATTCATGGTTAAAAGGCTATACTAATATTATTGGAGAAAAAATGTCAAATATTAAAAGTATAATAATAAAAGATGGGTTTTCCACTCTTGAATTTTATCCGTCTGAAGTGCTTATATTCGCAATTTTATCGGTAGCGATAATGATTGCGCTATATCTTCTTCGTTCTTTTGGGCTTTATACGCTTGCGAAGAACCAAGGTCTTAAAAAGAAGTGGATAGCCTTTATTCCTTTCGTGTGGATATACGTGCCTGCAAAGATTATGGGGACGATTATTATAGGTAGAAAACCGTACAAAAATTTCGCTATATTCGCCACCGTTTTCTTTGCCTTAAACGAAGTTATTGTGCTTGTAATAACCTTTTTTGCCAATTTCCCTCTTATAGGATACTATTTGCAAGGTGGAGAGGTTTACGTTGCAAATGCTGAAATATATAATCAAAGTCTTGAGGCAATGGGTTTTACTCCCTATATTTTCTCAAGTTCCATTTTTGTAAGGGGGATAATCTATCCCTATTCAAACTTAATGCTTTTAGGAACGATACTTTCTATATTAAACTTTGTGTCAAATATTATATCTATCGTAAGCATTGTCGTAACCGTTTTAGTATACATTGGCTTGTTTAGAAAATTTTGGCCAGAAAGATACGTGCTTGCAACCGTTTTGTCAGTCTTAGGGTTTTTCCCGATAATAGCGTTTGTTATTAGAAAGAAAAAGGCAATAAATTATAACGAGTATATTCGTTCACGTTACTATGGGCACGGGTTTAACCCCTACGCTGGCTCGTCTACACGCAGTAATAATTATGGGGCTACGGGTGGGAACGCCTCCTCGCAAGTCAAAGAGCCGGAAAGTCCTTTTGAAGAATTTGAAAAGGACAACAAGCAGGACGACCCGTTTGATTTCAACGATAAATAAATTTATTTAATGGCAAAAGCATATGAAAAATGATAACATTGCTGCAATTTCTACCGCGTTGGGTGCGGCGGGCGTTGCAGTTATAAGAATTAGTGGAGATAGTCCCTTAGCGGTTGCAGAAAAGTTATTTTTTCCTTTAGAAAAAATTTCAGTTTGCAATTTCGTTCCGAATAAAATGTACGTTGGAGAAATTAAAACGGAAAAGTTTTCCGATTTTGGCATGTGCGTATATTTTAAAGCTCCCAAGTCTTTTACGGGTGAAGATACCGTGGAAATCCACTCTCACGGGGGCGTTGCCATAGTCAAGGGGATTTTAAGGGAAATATTAAATAACGGTGCACGACTTGCCGATAACGGTGAGTTTACTAGGCGTGCTTTTGTAAACGGAAAACTTTCCCTATCTTCTGCCGAAGGGCTTATTGATATGATTAACGCAGAAAGTTTAAGCGGAGTAAAGGCAGGATATTCTCTCTACCGTGAAAAACTTAACGCTAAGATATGTTCCTTGCAAGACAAAGTTACGGAAGTGCTGTCGAGTATTGACGTGGATATGGACTATCCCGAAGAAAATTTAGACAAACTTTCCGAAGAAACTTTAATTAATAACTTGACTGAGGTTAACGAGGAAATTGCAAAACTTTTATCCACCTTCGCTACAGGTAGGGTGCTTAAAAACGGTGTTAGCGTTGCTATTTGCGGAAAGCCGAACACTGGGAAAAGTTCTATACTAAACGCCTTACTAAATACGGAAAAAGCCATTGTTTCGGACGTCGCGGGGACGACGAGGGACGTTGTTGAAGGCTCTCTCGATATTAACGGCGTTAGGTTTAATTTCTACGATACTGCGGGGATAAGAGAAAGTGGCGATAAGATAGAAACACTTGGAGTTGAGCGTTCTAAAAAAATCTTAGAAAGCGCAGACTTAGTTTTATTCGTTATGGATTGTAGCGAGATAAACGAGTTTGACCAAGAAATTTATGAGTTAGTAAAGGATAAAAACGTAATAACCGTAATAAATAAAACGGACAAGTCTGATAATAAAGATAGCCGTGGGGACGTTTACGTTTCGGCATTAAAAGGGGATAACTTAGATTCCCTTAAAGAGTTGATTTATGAAAAATCAGTTGGTAACGGTGTGGATTATAACGGCGATTTTTTATCTGAAGAAAGGCATTACGAGGCGTTGAAGAGAGCAAAAGAAAAGTTTGAATTTGCCCTTTCAATGGTTAAGAACGCTCCGCTTGACATTGTTGCAATAGACATAAAAGAAGGTTGGGATAGTTTAGGCGAAATTTCAGGTAAGACGGCGACTGAGGAAATTATAAACGATATTTTTGCACGTTTTTGCGTGGGGAAATAAAAACATTAAAAAAGAGGATACATATGAAAAAGTTTTTTGGTGAATTTAAGAAATTCATAACTCGTGGCAACGTATTAGATATGGCTGTCGGCGTTATCGTAGGCGGTGCGTTTACCGGAATTGTTAACGGACTTTCAAACTATGTTCTTAAGCCTATTATCAACTGGTTAATCGCTTTGGTTTTAGGAAAAGAGGGTTTAAGCGGTGCTATTACTTACCTTTCCAAAGTGGAAGTGGACGGCGTGGTTGACCTTGCTAACTCCATTTATATCGATTGGGGTGCGTTTATTTCTTCAATCATCAATTTCTTGCTTATCGCTATAGTTCTTTTCTCTATCGTAAAGATTATGAATAAACTTCGTGAAGAGAACAACGATTTTAAAGAAGGTCTTAGAAAACTTATCATCTCTAAGGAAGATAAAAAGGCGTTAAAGGCTAAAGGAATAAAACTTTCTAATAGAGAAGCTGTAAAAGCCTACTTTGAGGAAAAGAAAGCGGAAGAAGATAGGCTTTTAGAAGAAAAGAAGAAAGCGGAAGAAGAAAAGGCTAGATTAGAACGCCTTGCAAACCCTACCGTTGAAGATTTATTAAAGGATATTAAAACATTACTTGAAAATAAATAAACTAAATCCCGTTGCGATTGCAACGGGATTTTTTAATCTTTTTTACTTTTTCATTTCAAGATATGGTAGATAGGTAAAACCGCATTTTTCGTAAAGCCTAACGGCGTTCTCGTTTTCCTTTTCCACTTCCAAGCGGAAAATACCATTTTTATATCTATCAAACACGAAATTAAAGAATTGTTCGCCAATTTTTTTGCCACGATAATTTTCTAACAAGTAAAGGTCTTCTATCCAAAAACAAGGTTTTCCAAACTCGGTTGAATAACTTTTTGCCACCATGCCGTAGCCGATTATTTTTTCTTCAACTTCAACTACAAACCCCTCTAAATAGGGGCTTTTTTTAATACAAGCGTTAACGTTGGCGTTAAAAATTTCCTTAGAGCCGTTAGTGAAAACAGCGGGGGAAGAATAAAATTCTTCCATCATATTTATAACGATATTTTTATCTTTTTTGCAAATTTTTCTAATGTTTACTTTCATAATTTTATCCTAATATTGCTATCGCTAAACTGCAGTAAATTACAAGCGATAAAACGTCAACTATAGTGGTCATTAACGGGCTTGCGACAACCGCCGGGTCTAATTTAACCTGTTTGGCAACTAACGGGAGAATACAGCCTACAATTTTTGCCATTACTATACTTATTGCGCAAACACTTGAAATCACTAAGTTGGTTTGCAAATTGATTTCGTTATATAGGTTGTCGATAAGAAGTATTTTCAAAAAACAAACTACTGCCACCGCCAAACCTACGATTAGCGCAACTAAAAGTTCCCTTGTTAAAACCCTTAAAAAGTCCTTAAACTTAATTTCGCCAACAGCTATTGCCCTTATAACTGTAACGGAAGTTTGTCCGCCTGCGTTGCCCGCCGCCCCCATTAACATAGGAACGAAAGCAGTTAATACGAGAGAGAGTCTTTCCTCGTAATGGGCTAAAACCATGCTTGTAAAGGTGGATGCCAATAAGAGTAGAATAAGCCAAGGTACTCGAGCTTTCCAAATGCTAAATATTGATTGCTTTAGATAGGGTTTTTCTGACGGAACAATAGCCGCCATTTTTTGAATATCTTCTTCCGCCTCTTCTTTAATAACGTCAACTGCGTCGTCCACGGTTACTATGCCAACGATACAGCCCTCTTTATCTATTACGGGTAGGGCAAGAAAACCGTATTTAGAGAGTTTTAATGCAACGTTTTCCTTATCGTCTACTGTGCTTGCCGTTATAACGTTAGAGTCCATAACGTCTTTTACTTTTTCGCCTTTATCAGCAAGAAGCAATTTTCTTACCGTGGTAACGCCAACTAAATGCTTTTTATCGTCTGTTATGTAGCACGTATATATAGTTTCCTTGTCAACTCCAACCTTTCTTATTTTTTCAATAGCCTCTTCGGTTGTTAAATTTTCCGATAGTGAAACGTATTCCGTAGTCATTATTGAGCCTGCAGAATCTTCCGGATAGTTCAAAAGTTGGTTAATGATTTTTCTGTTTTCTATATCCGATGCTTTTAGAATACGTTTAACTACGTTTGCAGGCATTTCCTCAATAACGTCAACGGTATCGTCTAAAAACATTTCTTCTAGAACGCTTTTTAATTCGGAATCGGAAAAGGCTCTTATCAAATCTTCCTTTACGTCAACGTCAAGTTCAACGAAAACGTAAGATGCAACTTCCTTGGGGAGTAATCGGAAAAAAACGATTTTTTCCTTATCGTCTAAATTGTTTTCCATAAAAGAGGCAAGGTCTACGGGTTCTAAATCACGAAATAGGGCTTTTAATTTTGTAAACTCGTGATTCTCAAAAAAATAGGACAGGTTTTCAAAATTGATTTCCATTTCTTCGGTCATAGCTTTGCTCCTTTTTGGTTTTCGTTAATCGTTGTCAGTCGTTAGCGTTTTCTCAAAATAAGTTACCTTTTTATTTTCTTCACGAAGCACTTGGCAAAAAAGGGGGATTTTATCTTTTTTTATAACTATTCTGGTATATTCTTCTTCCTTGAAAAATAGAATAAGCATATTTTTATCTTCAAAAAAAGTTAGATTAAGCGCGTCTTCTAAAGGAAAGTAAGTTTTTATAAATCCAAAACAAAGGCTCAATTTATTTTTGTTTATTTTATATCCCGAACGAATTATAACGAATAGGATAAAAACAAAAAGTAGCAAACATAAACCCAACAAGCAATAATATTGAAATTTTTGAGATGCTGTAGTTGAAACTATTAAATTGTATATGTTTATTGCAATTCCACCGAGGGAAATAATAAGAGATAGCACGAGCATAACTATTATTAGTGGGGAAAAGGCAAACTTAAAAAACTTTTTCATAATTTACTTTAATTTTTGTTGGTTTAACCAAACGTTCATAACGATAGAGTGTGGCAAAAGTTTAACTAAAAGTGCTTGACTTCTTGCCTTGAAGCCGTAAAAACTAACGTCTTTTCTTCTAATGGCATCTCTATACGCCCTTTTAACTATTTGTTCCGGTTTATACATAGCAACGTATTTTTTAACAACGGGATTTTTATCTTTAGAAACTGCACGGTCAAAAAATTCCGTTTTAGTCCAAAACGGGCAAACTGCAGTTACTGATATTTTTTTATCTTTAAGTTCTCTATTTAACGCTCTACTGTAACTTAATACGAAGGCTTTAGTTGCTCCGTATACGTTAATATAGGGTATGGGCTGGAGAGCAGCAACAGATGCGATATTTATTATTCTTGCGCCCACAGGCATATAAGGCAAAGTCACGGTGCAAGAGGATACTACCGCCTTACAGTTTAAGTCAATCATATTTAGGTTGGTTGCAAGGTCGGTGTCGGTGGATTTTTCAAATCTTCCAAAACCGCTACAGTTGATAAGAAGTTCTACTTGTGGTTTTTCCTCTTCTAAAAGTGATTTTAATTGTTCAAAAGATTGCCCTATTGATAAATCCATAGAAATAGTTCTAACCTTAAAAGGGAGTTCTTTTTTTAACTCCTCTAATCTATCTAATCTTCTGGCAATCACCCAAACTTCGTCAAAGGTAAAATAATTTTTAAGCATTTGACAAAATGTTTTTCCAATACCGCTTGATGCGCCTGTAACGATTGCAATTTTCATAACGTTTACCGCCTATATAATATTACACTTATTATACCCGTTTAATAGAATAAAAGCAAGAAAAATAATTTACGGGTAATTAAATGATGCTATAAAACATAAGTTTTTATAAGGTGCAGTATGAGTTTTATTGATGAAATAAGTAATTTTTTTGGAGAAGAGGAACTTTTTTGCAAGTTTAAGGCAACTCTTTTTAGTGATAGGTGCGTTTATTTTGAAAAGGTCAAAGAAATAATTAGTTTTTCGCAAGAAAAGATAGACCTTAGATTAAAAAAAGGGCAAATAGCGGTGGAGGGTGAAAAACTTTGTATAAAAAAATATTGTTCGGGCGACGTTGCGATAACGGGAAAAATAAAAAACCTTTCAATAAAGTAAAAAGGAAAAATATTAAAAGCGTTTATACTACTTATCAGGTGTCGGGAGTAAACTTTGCCAACCTATTAAATAAACTAAAAAAGGAAGATATAGAATTATACGAAGTTAACTTAATAAAACCAAAGGTTTTATGTATTAGCATAAAAATTTCAGACGAGCAAAAATTTTTTGCAATTACTAAAAATTTGTGTTATAATATAAAAAAAGTTAATTCTAAGGGTAAACTGCTCTTTTTATATAACCTTTTACGTGCCCCCTCATTGTGCTTTGGGGCGGTGTTGTTTATTACTCTTTCAATATTGCTTTCAAACGTAATCTTGGGCTTTTCTTTTGTTGGCAACGGAAGCCGATATAAAAACCAAGTTATCAGATATCTAAACGATAACGGCGTTAAAGAAATGGGGTTTATAGGCGGGGTAGACTTAGAAAAATTGTCAGATGGGATACTTTCTGAGTTTAACGAATTTTCTTTCGTTTCGTGCAAGAAAAACGGAAACCGTTTGCTGATTGAGTTAGTGCTTTCGGAAAACCAAACGCATATAAAGGATACTAACCAAAAGCATTTATATTCCACCGTCAGTGGAGTGGTGGAAGAGATAAAGGTTTATCGTGGCACGAAGGCGGTAGAGATTGGCGACTTCGTTGAAGAGGGCGATATGCTCGTTTCTGGGTATATGGACTTTAAGGATAAAAGGGTGGAGGTTAACGCTCTCGCCGTAGTAACTATAAAGGCAAAAAAAGAATTTTCATATATTTCCGATAGTGAATTTGATGAGGAAAACGCCGAGGCGTTTGCTCTTGCTTCATTTGCGGATGAGGCGGATAGTCTTTCGGTGGATAAGAGCCAAAAAAACGGCAAATATTATTATAAAGTAACCGTCTATTATAAAATGGTTATGTACACGGGGTAAAATTATGGAAAAGACTTCGGACAAACTCCTTAAATGGGAGAAAAAAGATTATTTTTTAAATATTCTAACTTACGTCCTTAACTTTATGGTTTTAGGATTGTTATTCGTAATGTTTTTGTTTGTGGAAAGCAAGCGTGGCATATACGATTTTTCGCAGTTTGGCGCAAACGGAATAAAGTATTTTAACTTTTTAATACTGTTATTCTTTTTAGTAATACTTATATTTTTATATTTTTTCTTTGAAGAAAAGGACTTTTTGAAAAACGCCTTAAATTCCGAAATGATATTTCTTATTTTAGAGGTGTCCCTTTTAATCTGTTTCTTTTTTGGTGAATACGTAAACCTTTATCTCCGCCCATTGGCGTTATGTGCAATACTCGTTCTATTTTTAACGGGCACTAAAACGGCAGTTTTTATGAACTTCGTATTTTGTATAATCACCTTACTCTTCGACTCCTTTATGGGAATGTTTATTTCCGTAGTGGATATGCAAGCGCATCAAGTTGACTATCTGTTCTATCTTGCAATGGGTGTTTCTTCAGGGATTATTGCAGTTTACTCAATGAAGGAAGTTTACTCAAGATTAAAACTTATTTTACTTGGCATTTTTATCTCCGTACCGTCGGTAATATGTATAGTAATTCCTATCGTTGAATTCGGTGAAGGGCAAATTGTAAACTTTATATTATCGGCTATTGCGTCAGGTCCTTTATCCGTTGCGTTATTTTTAATGTTATTGCCCTTCTTTGAAGTGGTGTTTAATAAGGTTTCCACCTTTAAGCTTGCCGAACTTACCGACCATAAATCAAGAATTGTTAGAAAGGTTATAGGCAAAGCCCCCGGCACGTTTAACCACTCCATAGTCGTTTCAAATATTGCAGAGGCTTGCGCAACGGCAATAGGTGAGGATGCGCTTCTTGCAAGAACTTGTGCATATTATCACGATATCGGAAAACTTCGCCGTCCCGAATTCTTTAAGGAAAATCAAATTGATGGTACTAACCCGCACGACGATTTAACTCCTGAACTTTCGGCAAACATAATTAGCGCACATGCTTACGATGGTTATACGCTGGCGTTAAAAAATAGATTGCCAAAAGAAATTGCCGAAGTTTGCCGTCAACACCACGGAACTATGCCTATTTTATTCTTTTACGATAAGGCTAAAAAGTTTACCGACGGTGAGGTTGACATAACCCAGTACTGTTATCCCGGCCCTAAACCCCAAACTAAGATTGCTGCAATTATTATGATTGCAGACGGGTGCGAGGCGGTTACGAGAACGCTCGTTGACCGTTCGAGAGATTCCGTTAAAAAGGCGGTTAAAAAGATTGTAAACTCAAGAATGGAACTTGGACAATTCGACGAGTGTGAAATAACCTTAAAAGAACTTAACATTATAATCAACACCGTCGTAAACACTCTTTCCGGCGTGTACCACAGCAGAATAGAATACCCCAAGGTTAGCCTTGACGGTATAGACCTTGACAAACTCAGTGAAGAGGCGGAAGAAAACAATTAATTTACTTAAGGAAAATCAAATGGGAAAACTTGTTATTGAAAGTATAGAAAAAAAACTTAACCTAAAAAAGATTGCTAAAGCAGTTTACGTTATTTTAGGACAAAAAGCCAAAATTAAGGCGGAACTCGTTTTTGCTAAAGAGGAAGAAATTCAAAACTTAAACGCATCTACACGTGGAGTGGACAAGGTTACCGACGTTCTTTCCTATCCTACTTTAGAGGGGATAAGGGGTAAGGTATTAAATCCTCAAAACTGCGTTACAGAAATGGATAGAAAGTATATTTTTATAGGTTCTATAGTTTTGTGTGAAGAAAAAATTAAAGAACAGGCTATAGAATTTGGACATGGAGAAGAGGTGGAGAGAACTTACCTTATTATTCACGGTCTATTGCACCTTTTTGGATACGACCATGAAACGGACGAGGACAAAAAGGAGATGAGGGATAAGGAAAAAGCCGTATTAGCATACTTGGAGAAAAATAAATGATAAGCGGTTCAGTTGCAGTAATCGGTAGAGCAAACGCAGGTAAATCTACCCTTATAAACGTTTTGGTTGGAGAAAAGGTTTCCATCGTTTCTCCTAAACCTCAAACTACGAGAGAGAGAATTCTTGGAATATTAGATACTGACGAATATCAAATCGTTTTCGTGGATACGCCGGGGCTTTATAAAGCCGAAAGTCTATTAAATTCCTTTATGCAGAGGACGGCGGAAAGTTCCGTTGAGGACGTTGATGCCGTGTTGTTTGTTTTAGATGCGCACGACGGGATAGGTGAAAGGGATAGAAAGCTCGTAGAAAAGTTCTGTTCACTTCAAGTTCCCACCATAGTGGTTTTATCTAAAATTGATATTACCCCTGAAAGTCTTTTAATTTCAGAAATAAAAGAACTTGCGGAAATTTGTGAAAATATCGTGCCTGTTTCTGCAAGAAAGGGTAAAAACTTAAAAGAACTTAAAAAGGTTATTCTATCAATTCTTCCCGAGGGGGAAAAACTTTTCCCAGAAAACGTTATTTCCGACAGGTCGGAAAAGTTTATGATAAGGGAGATAATGAGGGAAAAAATTCTTCTTAAATTCGGTGCGGAAATTCCCCACGGTATTGCCGTTATTATAAACGAGTTTTCGCTTAGAGAAGATGGTAGGATATATGATATTAACCTTGATATCGTGTGTGAAAAGCCCAACCATAAAGCCATTTTAATAGGAAAAGGCGGTAAGGCTATAAAGGAAGTATCCGCCTTTGCAAGGCAAGAAATGGAAAAGTTTTTAGGTAAGAAAGTGTTTCTAACTACCTACGTTAAGGTAGAAGAGGACTGGAGAAACAGCGCATACCTTTTAAAAGAACACGGATATTCTGAAGGTGAAAATTAAATTAAGGTATTAAAAAAATTAAACTCCGCATACTAAAGAGTGCGGAGGGAAAATGAAAAAAGATTTTGATTCTTTGCGTCCTGAGGATTCGGCGTGGGCACTGTTTGAAAAAACAGGAGAGATATCATATTATCTACTTTATAAAAAACTTAAAGAGAAGTAAAAATGGAAGAAAAATTAAGTGGAATAGTATTAAACGGAGTATCGTATGGTGAAAGCGATAAGATTTTAAGCATCTTTACGCCTGAAAAAGGTACTATTTCCGCTAAAATAAAGGGAGTAAAAAAGGCAGGGGCAAAACTAAGGTTTGCATCCGAGCCTTTTTGTTTTGTTGAATTTATTTTTTCCACTACGGGAAATAGAAGAATTGTAACGGGGGCAACCCTTTTAGAGAGTTTTTACCCTCTCAGAGAGGATATCATTAAATATTTTGCAGGGGGCACGGTTTTAGAGTATTTACGCCGTTTTGCTAAGGAAAATATAGTAAGTAGTGAACTTTTTATGCTTACTATAAAGTCGTTAAAGGAATTATGTTACACAGACGAAGAGCCGATAACTATTCTTTGCAGATTTTTAATTTCCGCCCTTTCTTATTCTGGTTATGCGCTAAATTTAAGTGCATGCGCTTGTTGCGGTGGCGACGTGAAGGGAAAGACGTATTTTGATTTTGAGAGCGGTTGCTTTTATTGTGAAGAGTGCTTTGAAGGAACGGGAAGGGAAATTAACCATAAAACCTATAAAGACACAAAAAAGATAATAAACGGAGAAGTCTTAGACGAAAAACCCATTAAACCGCTAAGGCTATTAGACTATTATATAACCAATAAAACGGAAGAAAACATTGCCTCGTTAAAAGAATTGTTGAAAATTATATAAAATAAGAGAAAAAACCCTTAAGAAAGGTTGAAAAAAATTTTTAATTGTTGTAAAATGAATAGGTTAAAAGAATATTTATTTCATTTATAAAAATTTATGGAGGAATATCAATGAAATACGTTTATTTATTCAGCGAAGGCGACGCTACGATGCGTGAAGTCCTTGGCGGAAAAGGCGCAAACCTTGCAGAGATGACTAAAATCGGTCTTCCCGTTCCTCAAGGTTTTACTATTAGTACCGAAGCTTGTACTAAGTATTACGAAGACGGAAAGCAAATCAACGAAAGCATCCAAGCAGAAATTATGGAAAACATCGTAAAGATGGAAGAAATCACCGGCAAAAAGTTCGGCGATAAGGAAAACCCCTTATTAGTATCCGTTCGTTCTGGTGCAAGAGCATCAATGCCCGGTATGATGGACACAATCTTAAACCTTGGCTTAAACGAAGAAGTTGTTGAGGCTATCGCAGAAAAGTCCGGCAACGCAAGATGGGCTTACGACTGTTATAGAAGATTTATTCAAATGTATTCCGACGTTGTTATGGAAGTTGGTAAAAAATACTTTGAAGAATTAATCGACAAAATGAAAAAGGAAAAGGGCGTTACCTTAGACGTTGAACTTTCCGCAGAAGACTTAAAAGAACTTGCTGAACAATTCAAGGGCGAATACAAGGCTAAACTCGGCACTGATTTCCCATCAGACCCCAAGGAACAACTCTTTGGCGCAATTAAAGCCGTATTCCGTTCATGGGATAACCCCAGAGCAAACATCTATAGAATGGACCACGATATCCCATACAGCTGGGGTACTGCAGTTAACGTTCAAATGATGGCTTTTGGTAACATGGGTGAAACATCAGGTACGGGCGTTGCATTTACTCGTAACCCAGCAACGGGTGAAAAGAAGCTTATGGGTGAATTCTTAATGAACGCTCAAGGTGAGGACGTTGTTGCCGGTGTTAGAACCCCTCAATCAATTGAACAACTTAAAGAAATTATGCCTGAAGTTTATGATGAATTCGTTAACGTTTGCAATATCTTAGAAAACCATTACAGAGATATGCAGGATATGGAATTCACTATTCAGGATAGAAAACTTTATATGCTTCAAACGAGAAACGGCAAGAGAACGGCTCGCGCAGCATTAAAGATTGCATGCGACCTCGTTGACGAAGGAATGATTAGTGAAGAACAAGCAGTTCTTATGATTGATCCACGTAACCTTGACACTCTTTTACACCCACAATTTGATGCAAAAGCATTAAAGTCTGCTAAAGTTATGGGCAAGGCTTTACCTGCTTCACCAGGCGCTGCTTGCGGTAAAATCGTTTTCACGGCTGAAGATGCTAAAAACTGGGCTGCTAGGGGCGAAAAAGTAGTTCTTGTAAGACTTGAAACTTCTCCTGAAGATATCGAAGGTATGAAGGCTGCTCAAGGCATTTTAACGGTTCGTGGTGGTATGACTTCGCACGCTGCCGTAGTTGCTCGTGGTATGGGTACGTGTTGTGTTTCTGGTTGTAAAGAAATCAATATGGATGAAGAAAATAAAAAATTTGAACTTGCCGGTAAGGTTTATCACGAAGGTGACTTCTTATCTATCGACGGTTCAACGGGTAATATTTACGACGGTTTAGTTCCTACGGTTGACGCTACTATCGAAGGTGAATTTGATAGAATTATGACTTGGGCTGATAAGTTCAGAAAGTTAGGCGTTAGAACAAACGCCGACACGCCAAGAGATGCTAAAAAGGCAGTTGAACTTGGCGCTGAAGGTATAGGTCTTTGCCGTACGGAGCATATGTTCTTTGAAGAAGGAAGAATTGATCCGTTTAGAGAAATGATTTGTTCATCAACTCTTGCTGAAAGAGAAACTGCTCTTGAAAAGATTTTACCTTTCCAACAAAGTGACTTTGAAAAGTTATACGAAGCGTTGGGTGGTATGCCTGTTACAATCAGATTTTTAGATCCACCACTTCACGAATTTGTTCCTACAGAAGAAGCCGATATTGAAAAACTTGCAAAGGCTCAAGGCAAAACCGTTGCTGATATTAAAGCAATAATCGCAAGTTTACACGAATCGAATCCTATGATGGGACACAGAGGTTGTCGTCTTACGGTTACTTATCCAGAAATTGCCAAGATGCAAACCAAGGCTGTTATTAGAGCGGCTATCGCTGTTTCTAAAAAGCACGCTGACTGGAAGGTTCTTCCTGAAATTATGATTCCGCTCGTTGGCGACGCAAAGGAATTAGAATTCGTTAAAAAGATCGTTGTTGCAACTGCTGACGAAGAAATTAAATCGGCAGGCGCTACTCTTGAATACAAAGTTGGTACTATGATAGAAATTCCACGTGCTGCCATCACTGCTGATGAAATTGCAAAGAGTGCTGAATTCTTCTGCTTTGGTACGAACGACTTAACGCAAATGACGTTTGGCTTTAGCCGTGGCGACGCTGGTAAGTTCCTTGATTCTTACTACGATACAAAGATTTACGAAAATGATCCGTTTGCTCGTCTTGATAAAAACGGCGTTGGTAAACTTATGGATATCGCAGTTAAACTTGGTAAGGGTGTAAACAGCGACCTTCACTGTGGTATTTGTGGTGAACACGGTGGCGATCCTACTTCTGTAGAGTTCTGTCACGCAATCGGTCTTGATTATGTTTCTTGCTCACCATATAGAGTTCCTATCGCTCGTCTTGCTGCTGCGCAAGCTAATATCAAAAACCCAAGAAAGTAATTATTAATTTTAATATCAATTAAATACCCCTGCGTTTAACGCAGGGGTATTTTTATGTTTGGTTAAGTTTTGTATAACAACGGTATCGTCAAAACTGTACGCAATCGTTATAAAAAGTCAATGAATTTTTAAAAATTTATATAAAGGTTGATAAAAATTAAACAATTTGATATACTTTATATATAACGGTAAAAGGAGGGGTAAAATGGAAAAAACATACGTAGCAATAGATCTAAAGTCATTTTATGCGTCGGTTGAATGTGTTGAACGTGGTTTTGACCCACTTACGACAAACCTTGTCGTTGCTGACCCCACCCGCACCGAAAAAACCATTTGCTTGGCGGTTTCCCCATCGTTAAAAAGTTACGGAATTTCAGGGAGGGCAAGGCTTTTTGAGGCTGTTTCACAAGTTGAAAACGCTAACAATGAACGCAAAAAAAATGCGCCTAAAAAAATGCTAATAGGCTCGTCTTATTTTAGTAATGAACTTGATAAAAATCCAGCTATTGCTATTGATTTTATAGTCGCGCCACCAAGAATGGCTCTCTATATGGATTACAGCGCTCGAATTTATAATATTTACCTTAAATACGTTTCGCCAGAAGATATACACGTTTATTCCGTTGATGAAGTTTTTATAGATATTACTTCCTATCTAAAACTATCTAAAATGTCGGCCCACGATTTTACCATGCATATGATAAAAGACGTGTTATCGACTGTTGGAATTACTGCGACGGCAGGTATCGGAACTAATATGTATTTAGCAAAAGTTGCTATGGATATCGTTGCGAAAAAAACAAAGCCTGACGCTGACGGCGTACGCATTGCTGAACTTGATGAAAAATCTTACAGATATACGTTATGGGACCACCGTCCGCTTACAGACTTTTGGCGTGTGGGCGCTGGCTATCGTAAAAAATTAGAGGCAAACGGAATGTTTACAATGGGCGACATTGCAAGATGTTCTGTCGGAAATGCTGGTAGTTTTCACAATGAGGGGCTTTTGTACAAACTTTTTGGCGTAAATGCTGAACTTTTAATCGATCACGCTTGGGGTTATGAGCCTTGTACGATTGCTGACGTCAAGGCTTACAAACCGGAAAATAGCAGTATATGTTCTGGTCAAGTGTTACAAGAGCCTTATGATGCGCAAAAAGCCCGTCTTATAGTTCAAGAAATGACAGATTTACTTGTTCTTGACCTAGTGGAAAAGGGGCTTGTTACAAATCAGCTTGTGTTAACGATAGGTTACGATATCGACAATTTAACCGATAAAGAAATAAGTAAAAAGTATAGTGGAGAAATAGTGCAAGATCGTTACGGCAGGAATATTCCAAAACACTCGCATGGGACGGCGAACGTTGAAACGTATACATCTTCAACAAAAGTTTTGACGTCGGCAATTTTAAAATTGTACGATCAAATAATTAATCCAGCGTTGCTGGTAAGAAGAATTAATATCACGGCAAATAAAGTTTTAAGCGAAACTGATGCGAAAAGATCTGTAAAAGGCGAACAATTAAATCTTTTTACCGATTACGGCAAGAGCGAAGAAGACCGCAATAGAAAAGAAAAGGAAATTTCTAAAGAGAAAAACGTTCAAAAGGCCGTGCTTGGTATCAAGAAAAAGTACGGAAAGAACGCAATATTAAAAGGAATGAACTTTGAAGAGGGAGCAACGGCAAAGAGCAGAAATTCTCAAATAGGTGGGCATAAAGCGTAATGGAAAATAATTCAAGCAAAAAATATGCGGATATCATTAATTTACCGCATCATAATCCAAAAACTAGACCAAGAATGTCCGTTTATGATAGGGCTGCGCAGTTTTCGCCGTTTGCAGCACTTACTGGACACGACGAAGTTATTTGTGAAACTGCACGCTTAACAGACAGCTATGCTAATTTAAGCGAAGAGAAGGAATTTTTGATAAATAAAAAACTAACTGCATTAAATAAAATGATAGAAGAACGCCCACAAGCGACGTTTGTGTATTTTAAGCCTGATTTAGTAAAAAGTGGCGGGAAATACGTTTCGGTTACCGGGAAAATAATCAAAATAAAAGAATATGAAAAAAAAGTTGTTCTTGAAGATAAAACGGTAATAAACATAGATAATATAACAGATATCCATAGTGAAAAAATTGATAAATATTTTGAATAAAAAAAGCCCAAAAGGGCTTTTTCTTATAGAATACAAATATAATTATTAAATAAATACAATAAAACAAACGTAATATTTGTAATATGATACGTGGTAATTAATTAGGCATGGATTTGTTCTTTCTATAAAGTTTAGGAGAAAACCCAGTTCTTTTTTTAAATTCTGTAATAAATTGCGACATTGAGTGATAGCCACAAATAAAACATAGTTCAGTTATACTTTTTTCCGTTGATTGTAGTAACTGTTTTGCATAGTCAATCTTAAGGTCGTTTAAGTATTCTACGTAAGTTTTGCCAGTTGTCTCCTTAAATTTTCTACAAAAATAATTTTTTTGCAAGCCTGTTATATCGGCTGTTTCATTCAAAGATGGGTCTTTAAAAAAATTTGCGTGCAAGTATTTTAGCCCTTCAATTATGCAATTATCGTTAGCGTCTAATTTTAAGTCACTATTAACGACACGCTTTTTCAAAACGTAAGATACTATTACGTTAAATATCCAGCGTTTTACTTTGTCTGAAGATTTATTCTTGCCTTTATATTCTTTTTCTAAAAATCTCATTAGGAAAAGAAGTTCTTCTGTTTCGCTTTCGGACAAACGGCAATATACATAATTATTGTACGACATAAATTCTTGCATCAATTCGTTGTCCATCATTGCATACGTAAACGAAACGTTATAATTTGTAATTTTTTCATCAACAAAAAACTCGTGCATATCGGTTGGGCGTAGCATATATACTACGCCTTTTTTTAAATCAATTTCGTTGCCATTGACAATTGTTTTTCCTTTTCCACTCAATATAAACTCAATTTCAAAATATTCGTGATAATGAAAGCGATAATCGGTAGCGTTTTTTCTTAACTGAACGTTCATAAAATTATCAGGGATTTCTATTTTACTTTGCAACTTTAATACGTCTTTATTCATAGTTAAATTATAGCATAAAAA
>JAZONF010000015.1:0-111846 GCA_045654365.1 Christensenellaceae bacterium
AAATTCAAGGTTCTGCGTAGCAGGTTATTATATTTTTCGAGAGAAAAATTCAAGGTTCTGCTTCAGCAGGTTCTTATATTTCTCTCTCGCAAGTTATATTATATTTGCCATAACTTACCCTATGGGTAAATATAACTTTGCGTAGCAAAATATAACTGCTTTAAGCAATATAACTTGCCGATAGGCAAATATAACTAGTGCGTCAGTAATAATCCCTATTACTGACGCACTAATCTTCGCTTTTTTTATTTAATTAAAAATTATTCTTCAATTCTAACAAATCCGTCTACTGAGTAAACCTCTTCAAGTAGAGCAAACTTATCTAAAGTCTTTTTCATTGCACTTTCCTTACAAGTGTGAGTGATGATAACGATTTCCGCTTTTTCACCGTTTAAGGAAGTTTGCTTAACTTCTTTAATGCTTACGCCGTTTTTAGCAATTACACCTGAAACTTTTGCTAAAACACCAGATTGGTCCTTAACGGAAAGTCTAATATAGTATTCACTATTAAAGTCGGAAACGAACTTACCACCCTTAATATTGTTGTCGTTCTTAAAGGGGGTGTAATAATAATCACCGTGCTTTAATGAGAAAATAACGTCTGAAACGATTGCACTACCCGTAGGAAGGTCACCCGCTCCCCTACCGTAAAGCATAATTTCACCAACGGAATCTCCAACTAAATGCACTGCATTGAAACTATCGTTTACAGATGCTAATGGGTTTTCCGATTTGATAAAGGTGGGGTGAACTCTAACCTCAATACCCTTTTCCGTTTTCTTACCGATTGCAAGAAGTTTTAGGGTGTAACCCATTTCTTTACCGTACGCAATATCAATTTTATCTATTCCGGAAATACCTTCTCTATAAACCTTATCGATGGTAACTTTGGTATTGAAAGCAAGGCTGGATAAAATGGAAATTTTATAAGTTGCGTCAAAGCCCTCAACGTCTGCCGTGGGGTTAAATTCAGCATAACCTAATCTTTGAGCCTCTTTCAACGCCTCTTCGTAAGAAGAACCCTCATAAGTCATTTTTGTTAAGATATAGTTGGTAGTACCATTAATGATACCCTTAATTGACTGAATATCGTTTGCTTGCATACCGTCGATAAGCGTTCTAATAATAGGAACACCACCTACGCAACTTGCCTCAAAAAATAAACCTGCGTTCTTTTCTTTAGCAACTTCTTCAAGTTCCGGCCAGTGTTTAGCAAAAAGTTCCTTGTTAGAAGTAACTACCGTTTTCCCACTTTTAAGTGCTTTTAAAACAAACGTTTTAGACGGCTCGATTCCTCCGATAACTTCTACCACAACGTCAACGTTGGGGTTGGAAACTATTTCTTCTATGCTTGAAGCAATGCACTCTTCGGGAACACCTAAAGACAGCGCACGTTCTTTGCTTTTTTCAAGAACTAATTCAACCGTAACGTCAAGACCTTGAGTTTTTTTGAAAAACTCTTTCTTTTCCGTCAAAATACGATATACACCACTACCTACTACA
Source organism: Christensenellaceae bacterium (assembly GCA_045654365.1). Lineage (GTDB taxonomy): Bacteria > Bacillota > Clostridia > Christensenellales > Borkfalkiaceae > UBA1259. The sequence continues at coordinate 1,504 of JAZONF010000015.1, forward strand.
CCAAGTCCTAAAATGGCTACACCTGCTTTTTTCATATATCCTCCGTTATGCGTTTAATTGATAGATAGTTTTTAATCCGTCAAGCGTGAGTGTTCTATCAACAACTTTAATACACTTTACTTCTTTTGCTATTATTTCACCGAGCCCGCCCGTTGCCACAACGTTAATGGTGTCAACCTTAAGCTCTTTTTTTATTTTTGATATTATATTTTCCACAAGCCCTGCAAAACCGAAAATTAATCCCGACTGCATACAGTGCTTAGTATTCTTTCCTATTACAGTTTTTGGCGACTCAAGTTCCACCATAGGAAGTTGCGCCGTCTTAGTTGCAAGCCCCTCTAAAGAAGTTTTAATACCAGGAGCAATTACTACTCCTAACAACTCTCCCTTTTCACTAATAACGTCAAAAGTAGTTGCCGTGCCGAAATCGATTACCACGATAGGTCCGCCGTATTTTCTAAATGCTGAAACGCTATTTACAATTATGTCTGCGCCAACTTCTTTTGGGTTATCCGCTTTAATGTTTAGCCCCGTTTTAATTCCAGGACCTACCATCAAGGGAGATATGGAAAAGAAGTATTCACACATATGACAAACGGTGTAATTAAGTGCGGGAATAACCGAAGAAATTATAATGCCTTTAATCTCTTTTTTATCTATTCCACTCGTGGCTAAAAGATTAACTAATACTGACCCGTACTCGTCCGCCGTTCTCGTAAGCCTTGAGGTTACACGAAAGGAGGCAAGGAGATTATCCCCATCATACACGCCGTATTTAATATTTGTATTTCCAACGTCTATTACAAGAAGCATACTAAACCGCCTTATTATTTCTCTTAACTGCCCTCGCTAAAATGGGAACAATTATGGTGCTGGCAATCAATTCTACAGGAAAGTTTATCGTCATAAAAGTTTTTAAAATCATTTCAATACCCACAAAACTACAAATAGCCATCATAGACAAAGTAAGCACCGTGTTTGTTATAACACCAAAAAAAGCGCCTAAGCCATAGGGTAGATAATCTTTAACGAATTTATTTGTTGATTTACTAGTAAGGAATTGTATAAATTTACAAACACCAAACGCTACTATACCGATAAATACTCTTGGCAATATCGATATCCAAGGTAACATAAATACTGCGTTACCTATTATAAAAGACATTATAAAGGAACAAACACCAAGCGCCGTTCCACCGACAAACATATATCTCCAGTCATCTACAAGCGATAAAGTTATAGCAAGAGATATTGAAATAAAGCAAGGTGGTGCTAATGGAATAAGGACACTAAAAACGTAGGTTTCTAAAAACATTGCCACGAAAGTTAACGCCCCCATTATTCCTGCAACTGCAATAAGTCTCGTTTTTTTACTACTCATAATTTGCCTCCAATCGAATCTCTAAAAGAGTATCCGTAAGAAAAAAGATTTTTTAGCCTACTTTAACAGTCGGATTAAATAATACCCGCTTTTCGGCTAATTTAATTTTAGCACAAAAAAATTTTTATAGCAAACAAAAATGACTGTTTGTAACATTTTTATACGCTAAAAACTATATTGATAATAGATAAAACTCCGCCGAAACAAAAAAACATACATAGGCGGAGAAGTAAGATACTTTGGAGGTAACTTTATGAACGGATGTTTTGACTTTTTCGGTGGCAACTGTTGTTTATGGATTGGCATTATTTTATTAATAATTTGTCTATGCAAGAGCGGTTGTCTTAACGGTTTCTTTAACAGTTGTTATTGTCTGCCTGTGGCTTTATTGCTTATTTGCTGTTGCTGTAAAGGTGGCAGTATTTGCGGTAAAGGTGGCGGATACGGCTTCGGTTGCAAATAATCGAAGGTAAAAATATAGCGGGGTTCATAAAGCAACCCCGCTTATTTTTTATTCTAATCCTCTTGCTTTTCTTTTAAGCCTCGTTTCCGTATCTAACGTTTTCTTTCTAATTCTAACGTTATTGGGCGTAATTTCAAGCAATTCGTCGTCGTTAATAAACTCCATAGCCTCTTCTAAACTCATATTTTTAGGAGTTTCAAGCCTTAAAGCATCGTCACTTCCAGACGCTCTGGTGTTGGTAAGATGCTTTTTCTTACAAACGTTTACACTAATATCCTCCGCCTTTGGCGAAACGCCAACAACCATACCTTCATAAACTTTCGTGCCTGCACCTATAAAAAGTTGCCCTCTACCTTGAGCGTTAAATAATCCGTACGTTACCGCCTCTCCCGTTTCAAACGCAACGAGCGAACCAGTACTTCTTCTTTCAATATCACCTTTATATTCTTCATATCCGTAGAAGATGGTGTTAAACACGCCCTCGCCCCTTGTTTCCGTTAAAAACTGGCTCTTGTATCCAAACAATCCCCTTGAGGGAACTTTAAATTCAAGCCTAATTCTACTGCCTATATTTTCCATTTGAATAAGTTCGCCTTTTCTAACGCCCATACTGGAAAAAACCGTACCCGTTTTATCTTCAGGAACGTCAACGACAAGCCTTTCCATAGGCTCTAATAAAACACCGTTTTCCTCTCTATACATAACTTTGGGTGCACCTACTTGGAATTCGTACCCGCCCCTACGCATAGTTTCAATTAAAATGGAAAGGTGCATTTCACCCCTACCACAAACTCTATAAGAATCAGCAGAATCGGTTTCTTCTACACGGAGAGAAACGTCTTTAAGCATTTCTCTAAACAATCTATCACGAAGATGTCTTGTGGTAACGAATTTACCCTCTTTACCTGCAAACGGTGAATCGTTTACGGAGAAAGTCATCTCCACGGTAGGCTCGGAAATTTTAACGAAAGGCACAGGCTCTGCCTCGTGAAGAGCGCAAATAGTATCGCCGATAGAAATGTTTTCAAGTCCACTTACGCAAACGATATCGCCTGCTTTTGCCGTTTCTACTTGAACTCTATTAAGCCCCTCAATTTGATAAATACTTACGAGTTTCCCCTTAACTTCTTTGCCCTTTACGTTGTAGTTACACGTTTCAACTTCTTGGTTAACACGCATAGCACCTCTTTCAATTCTGCCTATACCTATTCTACCAACGTATTCGTTGTAATCTACTGAGGAAACGAGCATTTGCAATGGAGCGTCCTCTTCCACCTCTTGAGCGTCGAAATGATTTATAATTGCATCAAATAATGGAGTTAAATCTTCGCCTTGAACATTGCAATCGGTAGATGCCGTACCCGCCCTTCCCGAACAGAAAATTATAGGACTTTCTATTTGGTCGTCAGTAGCGTTAAGGTCAAATAAAAGTTCTAAAATTTCGTCTTGAACTTCTGAAAGCCTTGCGTCAGGTCTATCGATTTTATTAACTACTATAATAAGTTTGTGGTTTAATTCTAACGCCTTTTGCATAACGAATCTCGTTTGAGGCATAGGTCCTTCACAAGCGTCTACGAGTACCAAAACGCCGTTAACCATCTTTAAAACACGCTCAACTTCTCCACCGAAATCTGCGTGACCAGGTGTATCAACGATATTTATTTTTACACCTTTATAAAACACCGAAGTGTTTTTTGCTAGTATAGTTATACCCCTTTCTCTTTCAATATCTCCGGAGTCCATAACTCTATCTAATACTTCTTGATTTTCACGGAATATTCCGCCTTGTTTTAACATTTCGTTTACTAAGGTCGTTTTACCGTGGTCAACGTGCGCAATAATGGCAACGTTTCTAACGTCCGTTCTTTTCACTGCTTGTCCATTCCTTTAGTTTTTATAGTGCGTATAAAAGTGCAATTAAGGTCTTTCCATCCTTAATCTCTCCACTTTTTATCATTTTTTTTAGTTCTTCCTTGCTAAACCATTTTCCCGACAAAAACTCGTCCTCGTCAAGGTGCTGATTAGTTTCGGAGAACTCATTAACCTTGTATAAATAAATTATCTCGGAAGTATATCCGGGCGAGGGATAAATTTCATATAATAATTCTGCCGTTTCGGCTTTTATTCCGCCCTCTTCTTCAAGTTCTCTTAACGCCGTAAAATAGGGTTCTTCCCCCTTGTTAATTTTGCCAGCGGGAATCTCCCAAATCTCCTTGTTATAAGCGTATCTAAACTGCCTTACAAGTAAAATTTTTCCCTCTTTTTCACATAGAACACACGCACCACCGCTATGCTCTACAATCTCTCTAAAAGCCTCCTTTTTGTTAGGAAGAAGAACTTTATCTTTCTTAACTTTTATAATCTTTCCGTCATAGATACACTTACTTTCAAGTGTTGTTTCATTAAAGTTCACTTACAATTCCCTCTAAAAGTTTAGCAATTTTTCTTTCTCTACCGGCAAACGCTAAACCAAACGCCCTAACGGTATACTTATACGCCACGAAAGCGTAATTTATTGCATCCTTATCTTCCGATTCAATAACGTTAGCGAGCATATCAATAACTAAAATAAGGTCCTCAGCTTTTTCTATAGCGTAATTTTTTTCCTTTATTTTAGTTTTATCTTTTAAGAGAATATCCTTAATTTTTAATATATTTTCTCCGCTTGTTTTTTTACTCAACTCACGCTCTTTTTCAAGTTTAACTTGCGCCTCTTCACGCTCCTTTTCCTTCTTCTTTTCCGCCTCTTCACAAGCCTCAACGGGGTCTTGAAGTTTACCCTCGATAACCTTTTCCATAACTTCTTTTACTGCTAATTTAAAAGGTTTTATCATAGCCGAAACGAAGGCTTGATAACTACTCGAAAAACTACCGTCCTCAAAAAAATAACGGGTAACGAAAGAAGAAAAATCAATTTCTTTTGCATCAATTTTAACTAAAAGATTGAAAATAAGTGCTAAAAGTTCCCCCGTGTTTTTAGGAAGAATAAATTCCCCCCTATTATCAGATTGAACCTTACTACTTATTAAGTATTTCTTTTTAGCCTCTTCAAAATCAAACCCGTCAAGACAATTCTTAAAAATTGCAAGTAGCGTGTTAGAAGATGCAATTGCTTTTAATAGGTTAATAATTTTAACGTCTGCAAGAATATATTTACCTTCTATAAATTCATCTGCACGTAGCAAGAATAAATCGAGTTCTTCACGCTTGGTCATAAAATATCCCCCTTGTAAATACAATCACTTATATAATTATACCACAGCGTTTTATAATAATAAACACTTTTTAAACACAATTTTTGACTTTTTTTGATAATATCCTTTACAAATTTTTAATTTGTGGTATAATTTTAGCAAATAATGGAGTAATATGCAATGCAGGTTAAAGGTGATTCGTCCTTAAACAAGTTAATATTGTTGTTTGTTTTTGACAAAATGGAAGTACCGCTATCGGAAAATACGGTGCTTGATATGTGCACGTCTTCAAACAACTGGTTAGCGTATATGGACTGCCAACCCCTACTCAACCAACTTTTAGAAAGCGGTTGGATTTACAATATTGCCGACGAGCAAGAACCACTTTACACCATTACTACCGACGGTAGAATTTGTTTAGCAAACTTTTTTATAAAAATCCCTGCATCACTTCGTGAAGAGATTTCCCTATTCGTTAAAAACAATAGAGCAAGGTATAGGAGAAAACAAGAGTGCGTTGCCGACTATTTTATGAATAAGGACGGAACGTATACCGTTTACCTTAAAATTTTAGAACCTGCTCAACCTATTTTAGAATTAAAATTTGTAGTACCAAACCGACAAATTGCCAAAGATATTTACAAAAAGTGGGGAGAAAAGGCGGGAGATACTTACCGAAATATTTACGAAAACTTAGTTGACTAATTTAAATTTATTGTAGACAAAAAGACTTGGAATTTCCAAGCCTTTTATTATTTTAAATTATAAAGTTTTGTCAAACTCTTCAAGCGTTTTTAGATAGTAATCGTCTATGTGCATATCACCTATTTCTTCTTTAAGGTCTTCGGTTGCTATTTCCTTTATAACCTGTCCACGGTGTATTATGCAAAATCTTGTTGCCACTTTATAAAGTTCTTCTAAAATATGGCTAGAAATTATAATGGTAACGCCCGTTTCCTTATTGATTTTTTCAATCAACTTTCTCACTTCGTTTATGCCTTGCGGGTCTAAACTGTTAGTAGGCTCGTCAAGCATAAGCACTTCTGGTTCTCCAACTAAAGCAAGAGCAATACCAAGCCTTTGCTTCATACCCATAGAAAACTTATTTGCAGTTTTCTTGCCCGTGTCTGATAAAGAAACTAATTCTAATAAATCGTTAAGCTGTTCGTCAGTATATTTATACCCAAGACACAACGCCTTTGCTTTTAAGTTATTAAAAGCGGTCATGTCTCCAAACAAGCCGGGAGATTCTATTAGCGTGCCAACCTTTATGCCTTTTTTACTAAAAACAATCTGCCCTTCATTTGGTTTTAATTGATTACAAAGCATTTTAATTAGGGTTGTTTTACCAGCGCCGTTGTTTCCAACGATAGCGTATATCTCGCCCTTTCTAATTTCTAAATTAAGGTTTGATAAAACAGTTTTTTTGCCGAAACTCTTTGATAAGCCCTTTAGTGTAATTAAATTTTCACTCATGTTACACCCTCCTAAATTTTAGCGATAACCAGCTTATTATATATGCTATTACGTTAAAAACAACCTCTTTAACGTAAAAAATTCTAGCAGCTAATTGGCTATTCTTGATGAGCACATGATAATCGTCCTTCATCAACCCACATAAATATCTAGCTATGCGATGATAGTCATCACCAAAATGTGTATATCTACAAATATTTTCAACTTTTGGAGCAGTATTTTTTGGAATAGCCAATAGAGAGGGATAGATTAACTTAACTAATTCACCTATTAAGGGATATATAAGATGCGAAGTGAGCATCCAAACTAACAAAACTGGAAGAGCTATATAATCTTTTTTAAATAAATGCCCCACTAACATTCCTATGCTTGCACTTGTTAGATAATATAAGCATATGGTTAATAAATAACTGATAGAAAATGGATATTCTTCAGTAGCTATTATAAATTTATTTACGCCAAATACTAAATTAACTAAATAGGTAAGTATAAAATCTATTAGCATTATTAGTGCAACAAGCCCTACCAAAGTTATAAATTTAGATAAAACGAATAACCAAGGTTTTATCTGCTTATATAAATTCTTTATATATCCAGAAGAAAAATCTTTTGTCACTAAAATTATACCCATTATGGGAAACACAACGTCATTTGCACCTCCGGAAGTAATATAATATTGCATAAAAGGCATAGCCCCTCTAATTAACTGCAAAATATCAGTAAATGCCCTAAATCCTAAATATAGAAGCATAATAACCCAAATGGTTTTAGATTTTAGTGTTTTATGAAGTTCGTATCTTAAGTAATTTAACATTTTATTCTCCTATCTATAATCTGCGTTCGTATTAAATGAAATTGGATCTGTATTTAACCTTGCGCTTGAGAAAAGACCATATTTTTCAGCAACAGTATTACCAGTATTTCTACAGTTAGTAAAATATGCAGAACCATTAAGCACCTCGCCAACAATACCACAAGCTACACCCCAACCATTTAATCCTTTACATCTAGCCGTTATCTCCGCATGATTAGTACAGTCAGTAAAACTTGAACTAACAGCATATCCAGCTATTCCACCAGCAACAGCGCCGTAACGCTTTACTGTAACTGGTAAATTATTATAGCAACCAGAAATTGAAGTGCGATTAGCAAAACCTACAACAGAGCCAGCATACGTCATACCGTTTGTATCACAATCATAATTTAACGCTGAAGTTGATAAATGTATATTGCTAATAGTTGCGTCTTCAGCATATCCGGCAAGAGCACCGATAAAAAAGCGCATGTTTCCGTTGTTTACAGCAGGTCCAGTAAAGTTAATATTTATATAGGATAATTGTATATTTTTAACAACTGCCCCCCTTAAATATCCAAATAATCCAAAATATGCCCTATTGTTTTGCTCAGCAATATTGTTTGTTCTTGTAAGCCCCATAATAAAATGATTTTTGCCGTCAAATCTACCGGTAAAAGCGTTTTCTTTATAATGTCCACCAATTGCTTCCCATTGTGGATATTCACTTAAGTCAATATCGTTTTGCAATTCATACCACGCATTCATATATTTCTCAATGTTTCTTAAATGAGTTGCGTTACTTATTAGATATGGGTCACCAGAAATTCCAGAACCACCGTTAAAATCCGTGTAGTTAGGGCTAATTTCTGGATTGTTACCACAAGTAACTGCTTGATCTGCGTGAACCTTATTAACGTCTTGAATAAGGGTTGCTGATAATAGTAATAGCAAGCTTGCTAAAATTGCAAAACATATCATTGTTAAAGTTTTAATTTTTTTTGTCATATTAATTCTCCTTGTTTTTATTTTTCTTGCTTTAATCTTTTGTAGTCTACAAGGAATAATACAAAATTATTAATCTCGTATTATCATTTTTTTACACGCACATTGGCAACACCTCCTCTACTGCTATTTTTCATATTTCTATGATAGCATTTATTATATATACTGTCAATATTAAATAACAAAAAAAGACAATAAAACACTACTGTTTATTGTCCTTTTTTGTCGATTTTATTTTTCTAAAATTACGGTAAAAGGTCCGTCGTTTATTTGTGAAATTTTCATATCCGCACCGAATACGCCCTTTTTAACGGGAACACCCGTTTTAGCAATTTCATTGCAAACGTATTCGTATAATTCGTTTGCTTTTTCCGGCACTTCCGCCTCAATAAAACTTGGGCGGTTACCGTGCGAAGTATCCGCACAAAGAGTAAACTGCGATACTATAAGCATTTCCCCATTAGTATCTATTATTGACTTGTTAATCTTTCCGTTTTCATCTTCCAAAATACGGAGAGCGGGAAGTTTTTTAATAAAATAATCGGCATTTTCCTTGGTGTCACCCTTATAAACTCCTAAAAAGACAACGTATCCGTTACCTATTTCGGAAATCAACTTGCCGTCAACTTTTAATTTAGCCTCTAACACTCTTTGAACAACAGCCTTCATAAAAAACCCCACTATTAGTAATTAGTTATATTATAACATACTACCTAAATCTTGACAAGAGTATGGTTTATAAAGTATAATAAAAAAGTAGTTTTTAGGAGAGTTATATGCAGTTTTTTGGAATGGAAAAATTATCACTCGTTGATTACGACGGCAAAGTTGCGGCAACCGTTTTTACAGGTGGCTGTAATTTTAGGTGTGGTTTTTGCCATAACTCTCCATTAGTTTTATCCGTTAAGGACCTCCCGCTTTTACCGGAAGAGGAAATCCTTTCCTATTTACAAAAAAGAGCGGGACTTTTAGAGGGTCTTTGCATTTCTGGTGGCGAGCCTACCTTAAATAAAGATTTACCTTTATTTATTGAAAAGGTAAAATCCTTAGGTTACAGCGTTAAACTTGACACTAACGGAACTAATCCCGAAATGGTAAAATTCTTGCACGCAAACGGGCTTTGCGACTATTTTGCAATGGATATTAAAAACGATTTAGAAAACTACGCAGAGATTATAGGCTTTAATAAATTCGATACAAAAAAGATTGAAGAAACAGTGGATTTTTTCCTTTCTAACAAGGTAGATTATGAATTTAGAACTACCCTTATAAAGGAATTTCACAAAAAAGAAAACGTCTTAAGTATCGGAAAATGGCTTAAAGGAGCAAACAAATATTTTTTACAGAAGTTCAAAAACAGTGACTCTTGTATCCAGTCACATCTTTCCGCCGTGGAAGATAAAATCGCTATAAAGTACGTGGAATTACTCAAAGAGTACATTCCCTCTACCCATTTGCGTGGGTATTAAAAAAACGATTTTATTTTACATTAAGGAGAAAAATTTAATATGTTATATTTTGCTTTTGCACTCGTTGCACTCCTTTGTTGGAGTGGCTCTGACCTTTTCTCTAAAAAAGGTACTGACGAGAAAGATAAAAACAGCCACTGGAAAGTTACCTTTGCCGTTGGCTTAATTATGGGTATTCACTTTATAATCACCCTAATAGGCGGTGCTTTTATTGAAGACCCTGAAACACTTCCTAAGTTCGTTGCAAGTTTATTCTACACCGATTTTAGAATTATTGATTTCTTTAGTTACTTACCTGTTGCAGCGCTTTACATTTTCGCAATGGTGTTAGGTTACGTTGGATTAAGATACATAGAACTTTCTATTTCTTCCCCCATTTGTAACTGTTCGGGCTCGTTAGCATTATTGCTTTGCGCAATTATCTTCCCTATTATCGGAGCAGAACCCATTGAGTTTGACGCTTATATTATCATAGGCGTAATTGCAATAACCATAGGTATTATTGGCATTGGGTTCGTTGACAGCAAGGAAAATCAAGAACTAAAAGAACTTAGAAGACAAGCGTCAAATAGAAAATACACCAAAAGTTTCTTGGCGTTAGCGCTCCCCATCGCTTATCTTATTATAGACGCTCTTGGGACTGTTGGTGACGAAGTTTATTTCTTCATTTTAGGTGAAAATGCAAGCGACTATGCCGCAAACTCTGCATTTGAACTCACCTTCTTCTTGCTTGCAATATTTGCCTTCATTTGGGTTAAGTTTGTTAAAAAAGATAAATTATTTACTAAAAGAAACGGTGACCTCTATGTCGGTGGTGTTTGCGAAACAATCGGTCAAGTATTCTATATGGCGGTTATGTTCTCTGACTACGAACAATTTATCCCAATTATTTCTGCTTACTGTGTTGTTTCCGTACTTTGGAGCAGAATCTTCTTAAAAGAAAAGCTTTCTTGGAAACATTATTTAACCATTGCAATAACTTTCGTTGGCATTGCACTACTCGGCGTAAACGAGTTTATCTCGGCACTATAATAACCTAATTAAACTTAAAAGCCAAGCATTTAGTTAAATGCTTGGCTTTTTTATTTTTAATATTGATTTTCTTAACTAACCACGTTTCCAAAAATATTTGGTATTTCCCTCTTTAATGGATAATAGTTCCGCCGCCTCTTTTTCATCTGAAAGTCTTTCTTCATCTACGTCAACACCTGAACTTGCGGATAAATTTTCAGCCAAATACCAACCCTCAGTAACCTCAAAAATTACACTAACCATTTCAGTATTATAGTTAAACGCAGCAATTTCAATCAACGTTACGCTTTCAGGAATATATACGCTTTTTAACGACGTGCATAATCTAAAAGATTCTCTACCTATCGACTTAATTCCATTAGTAAAAGTGACGCTCTCTAATGAAGAACAATTTCCAAACGACCTATAATCAAACTCCTCTAACTTATCGCCAAAGTCTAATTGCGTTAATAAACTACATCCGTCAAAAGAACTAACTCCAATTTTAACTACGTTATCACCTATATCAACACCAACTAAAGGCGTGTATTCAAAAAACGCATAGTCGCCAACCTTATCCACCGTAGTAAGCGTTACAGTAGTAACCTTTTGCCCGTCAATAACGAGATTTTTACTTACCGATATAGGATTAGCGCCCTCACCTTGAAACTTAATTTTCACCCATTGGTCAATCGTGCCTAAATAAGTTACCTTAGTAAGTCTACTATCCACAAATGCGTCTTCCCCAACTTCAATAATGGAATTAGGTATAGTAATTTCTGAAAGGCTCGATTGTTCAAACGCTTTATCGGATATTTTAGTTACCGTCTTTCCGTCGTACGTTTCGGGAATAACAACTGCGCTTTCTTCCCCCTCGTAACCTATAACGGATAACACACCCGCCTGTTCGGTAAACTTTAAGCCGTTATCATTATCACCCTCTCCGCCACAAGCACTAAGGTTTAACATGGAAATTACAAATAATATAGATAATGCTAAAGATAATAATTTTTTAATCTTCATAACTTTCTCCGTTATTCTTGAGTACTCGTCATTGCAAACGGGTCTAAAATCTTATCAAGTTGGGCTTTATCAAGAATTTTCTCTTCTAAAATAAGGTCTTTTACCCTCTTGTTTTCCTTTAAGGCTTTCTTAGCAAGTTCGGCAGATTTTTTGTAGCCTATGTAAGGACAAAGAGCGGTAATAATACCAACGCTATCGTACAGTAGTTCTTCACAATGCTCTTTATTAGCAATAATTCCGTCAATACAGTTAACCCTTAAAGTATCAATTGCGCCTTTTAGTCCCTTTAACGATTCAAAAAGTTTATAGAATATTACAGGTTCAAAAGCGTTAAGTTCTAACTGCCCTGCCTCTGCCGCCATAGTAATAGTAACGTCGTTTCCGATAACGGCGAAAGCAACTTGAGAAACAACCTCAGGAATTACGGGGTTAACTTTACCCGGCATAATAGAAGAGCCGTTTTGCATTGCCGGAAGAATAATTTCTTCAAAACCCGTCTTTGGTCCACTACTCATAAGTCTTAAGTCGTTACACATTTTAGAAAGGTTAACGGCTAACGTTTTAAGTGCACCCGAAACGAAAACAAATCCGTCCAAGTTTTGCGTAGCGTCAATTAAATCTTCCGCTTGCTTTAGTTTGTCATATCCCGTAACTTCAGAAAGGTTAAGAACGATATTATTAACGTATAGTTTGTTTGCGTTTATGGTAGTACCGATAGCCGTACCGCCCATATTGAGAGAATACATTTCCTCTACCGACGCTTCTAAAAGTTTTAAGCATCTTTTAATCCCAGAAGAATATGCAGAGAACTCTTGACCTAATCTGATAGGAACGGCATCCTCAAGTTGGGTTCTACCCATTTTGATAACATCCTTAAACTCGTATGCCTTATTATCAAGAGAAGAAATAAGTTTTAATAAACTTTCCTTTAATTCGATAAATAAATCTATAACGGTAAGTTTACCAGCCGACGGTATAACGTCGTTAGTTGATTGAGAAGCATTTACGTGGTCGTTGGGGTGACAAATATATTCCCCCTTTTTACCACCTAAAAGTTCCGTTGCCCTATTTGCAATAACTTCGTTTGCGTTCATATTAACGGTAGTACCTGCACCACCTTGAATAGCATCGGTAATAAAATCATTATCAAATTTACCCGCCAACGCCTCGTCGCAAGCCGTTACTATAGCGTTTTTCATTTCTTCTGTAACGTTGCCCGCAAAAAGATTAGTAATAGCGCAAGCCTTTTTAATGAGAACTATGTTTTTGATAAAAGTTTTGTTCATAGTTTGTCCGGTAATCTTAAAATTTTCGTACCCTCTTAAAGTTTGCACTCCGTAATAAGCATCAATAGGAACGGATAAAGTACCTATAGAATCGCTTTCCTTTCTCGTTGTTTCAGCCATTTCTCTTCTCCCTTTATTTTCGTAATAGGCAAATGACAATAATTAGTCAATCACAAATAGTTTAAATAAATAAAATGTTTTTGTCAATAGATTTTGATAAAATAAACTTTTTATTTTTAAAAAAATAAAACCGAGTAAATTTTTACTCAGTTTTATTACATTTATACATTTTCTAAACTTTCGATATATACGCAAGCGTTTGTTGCCGCAACGCCACCGTCTGCAACGGCGGTTACTACTTGACGAACTGCTTTAGTTCTACAATCTCCCGCAACGTAAACGCCTTCCGTTCTCGTTTTACACGTTTCGTCTGAAATGATGTACCCTAACTCGTCAATATCAACAAGGTTTGCAAAAGGCTTGTTATCGGGAATTTGACCAATAGCAACGAATACGGCAGGAATTTCGTGTATTTTTTCTACACCGTCTTTGTCCTTATAAACTATTGCGGTAAGTTCGTTTTCGCCAACGAAATCAATTACCGAAGTGTTGGGACGCCACTCGATATTGTCCTTTTTAAACAATGCGTTAACCAAACTCTTGTCGCCAAAGAATTTATCGAATAGAGTGTAGATATATACCTTTTTACATATTCCCGAAAGCAAGAGTGCATATTGAAGTGCAGTATTAGCATCACCAATTAACGCAACCTCTTTATCTTTATAAAAAGCACCGTCACAAATAGCACAATAGTACACGCCTTTTCCCACTAAATCATCCCTATTAGAACGAGTGCGGAGGTGCTTATGTTTTACACCAGCAGCGATAATTACACTCTTTGATTCGTATTCGTTATATTCCGTTTTTACTAAGAAAGTTCCATTTTCCCTTTTGTCAACGTGGATAACCTTTTCAACTTCAAAGTCTGCACCATGCTCTAAAATTTGGTTGAATAGGTTATCGGCAAACTGTTCTCCACTGATTTCTAAAATTGAGGGATAGTTTTCAAGTCTTGGTGAGTTAGCAATTTGTCCACCCAAACTTTCGCTTTCTAAAACTAAAACCGTCTTACTGTTTCTTAAAGCGTAGAGCGCAGAGGTCATACCCGCTGCGCCTGCGCCTACAACTATTAAATCGTACATCTTATTTTACGCTCTCTATATATTTTCTAATCTCAGATGCATTGTCAAAAGCAACTATTTTATTTTCGATAGGAACGAGAAGCGTAGGTGCTTTTTTAACACCGTACTTAAAGGTAACTTCCTTATTTTCCTCTGCGTTGATAACGTTATAAACGATACCTGCTTTATCTAAAAGTAACTTAGCCGTTTTACAGTTTGGACAACCGTTTCTGGTAAATAGAATAGGTCCTGTTAAAACTTCTTCTATTTCCACGCTACCAGACTTGCAAGAACAACTTTCTTCCTTTGCGGTAAATTTAGAATTTTCTATATCGTAAACCTTACGATTTTCAAACTCTGCCCTCTTACCGTCGTTCCAGTTTTGAACGGGACGATAGTAACCTGTTATACGGCTGTAAACCTCAGTAGTTTTACCACAAGTAGGACACTCGTAAACTTCACCTGAAATGTAACCGTGGTCAGAACATACTGAATAGGTAGGAGACATTGTATAGTAAGGAAGTTTATAGTTTTCTGCAATCTTCTTAACGAGATTAGCAGCGGCTTTCCAATCGGGAAGTTTTTGACCTAAGAAAGCGTGGAAGACCGTACCTGAAGTGTAAAGGGTTTGAAGTTCGTCTTGAATATCAAGAGCGGTGAAAATATCTTCAGTATAACCTACTGGGAGGTGTGAACTGTTGGTGTAGTAAGGAGTGTTTTGAGAATCAGACGCCGTAATAATATCGGGATATCTCTTCTTGTCGTGTTTTGCAAGGCGGAAAGAGGTAGATTCTGCGGGAGTTGCCTCTAAGTTATAAAGGTCACCATAAAGTTCTTGATAGTCGGAAAGTTTATTTCTCATAAAGTTGAGCACGTTCTTAGTAAAGCTTTGAGCCTCTTTATTAGTTAAGTCCTTTCCTACCCACTTAGCGTTTAAGCAAGCCTCGTTCATACCTACTAAACCGATAGTTGAGAAGTGGTTATTAAACGTTCCAAGATATCTCTTAGTATAAGGATACAAACCTGCCTCCATAAGTTTGGAGATAGTATCTCTCTTAACTTTTAAAGACCTTGCAGAAACGTCTAATAAACGTTTTAATCTTTCATAGAATTCTTCTTCCGTCTTAGAAAGGTAAGCAATTCTCGGCATATTGATGGTAACTACGCCAACTGAACCAGTGCTTTCACCAGAACCGAAGAAACCACCTGATTTTTTACGGAGTTCTCTAAGGTCAAGTCTTAATCTACAACACATTGAACGAACGTCAGAAGGTTCCATATCAGAGTTGATGTAGTTAGAGAAGTACGGAGTACCGTATTTTGCCGTCATTTCAAATAAGAGTTTGTTGTTTTCCGTTTCGGACCAGTCGAAATCTCTGGTAATTGAATAGGTTGGAATAGGATATTGGAAACCTCTTCCGTTAGCATCACCCTCAATCATAATTTCAATGAAGGCTTTGTTAATCATCTTCATTTCTTCTACACAGTCTTTATACTTAAAGTCCATTTCCTTTCCGCCAACGAGCGCGTTCATCTCTGCAAGGTCGTTAGGAACAACCCAGTCAAGAGTAATGTTTGTGAAAGGAGATTGAGTACCCCATCTTGACGGAGTGTTTACACCGTAAATAAAAGATTGGATACATTGTTTAACTTCTTTATAAGTAAGGTTATCAACCTTAACGAAGGGAGCAAGATAGGTGTCGAAAGAGGAGAACGCTTGTGCGCCCGCCCACTCGTTTTGCATAATACCAAGGAAGTTTACCATTTGGTTACAAAGGGTGGACAAGTGGCTTGCAGGTGAAGAAGTAATTTTTCCGGGTACACCGCCTAAACCTTCTTTAATGAGTTGACGAAGTGACCAACCTGCACAATAACCGGTAAGCATCGAAAGGTCGTGAATATGAATATCTGCACTTCTATGTGCTTCTGCAATTTCTTCATCATACACTTCAGAAAGCCAATAGTTAGCGGTAACCGCACCAGAGTTAGAAAGAATAAGTCCACCAACCGAATAGGTAACGGTAGAGTTTTCCTTAACACGCCAGTCAGCAACCTTTAAATAATCGTCAACAACCTTTTTGTAGTCAACGATAGTGTTGCTGATATTTCTAACCTTTTCCCTTTGTTTACGGTAAAGGATATAACTCTTAGCAACGTTAACGTACCCTGCTTGAATTAAAACAACTTCCACGCTGTCTTGAATATCTTCTACGGTAATCAAATTATCCTTAATTTTGTCAGAAAAGTTAGCAGCAACCCTTAAGGTTAACATATTTAAAATATCCGCCGTATAGTCAACGCCGTTTGCGTTGAAAGCCTTTGAAAGGGCGGTTGTTATTTTTGACATATCAAATTCTACTATTTTTCCGTCTCTCTTTTTTACTTGAAACATAATCTTCTCCTTTTTTCTTGCGTTAGTGTTATCATAATACCATTTATATATTCTTTTGTCAACCCATTTATCCCATATTTTGTAAAATTTTTTTATTTTAAACACAATATCTTGTGGTTTGAATATTTTCTACTTTTATTCGCAAAAAAGAGTAATAAAAAGAAAAACCACGGAAAAAACCGTGGTTTTTAGGTAAAATTTTGATTTAATTACATATCTAAAACTCTTAAAATCTTTTTGCTTAAAATCATTAGCACTGCATCTAAAACATAAACGATATTCCAACCAAAAATAAGACGGATAAGACCTGCTACAGGTTTTCCCTCTTGAAATCTCGTAATCGCGCCACAAAGCCAACTAGTTATAGGAATAAGCGCTAAAATAACGCTAACCAAATACTCTAAACCAAAATAATCGTTCTTTTTTGCCATAATAAAAAGCCTCCAATATTTTTTCTGTATATATTTTAACATATAAAAAACAATTTGTACATACCCATTTTATTGTTTTTTAGGTTTTTTTGTGATAAAATTTATTTTATGGAGAATATTCTTAATTGCTTTAAGGACTTTAAGTGCATAAAAGGTGCGTGTAAAAAATCTTGTTGTACCCTTTGGCAGATAGAAGTGGATAAAAAAACCTTAAAAAAATATAAAAAGGTTAAAGGTGAATTCAAGTCACGAATAGAGGGCGGAATAAATTTCCACTCCTCCTCCCTATGTGTAAATAAGGGCAGATGCGCTTTTTTAAATAGTGACAACCTTTGCGATATCATTATAAACTTAGGTGAAGAATATTTGTCGGAAGTTTGTTCTGTTCACCCAAGGTTTGTAAATAAATTTAAGAACTATACTGAAATAGGTGTTGGCATTTCTTGTGAAGAGGGAGCAAGGCTCTTGCTAACCTTTGAGGGCGAAATCAAACCTACCATTTCCCCAGATATTGCAAAACTTAAAGGCTTTGAAAAGGAAATTATACTGTTTAGGGAAAAAGTTCTATCAATTCTTTACGAAACTTCTCCGTTAGAGAAAAGAATTATAAAAATACTAAAACTGTTGGGCGTATCAGAAAGTGATTTTATTTCACTGCCCTTTGACAAACTAATTTCGTCAATGGAAGTTTTAGATGAAAATTGGAAAAGTAAACTTTCCCACTTTTACGACATTTCCTTATCAATTGAAAATGATTGCGAAAGAGAATTTACAAACCTACTCGTTTATTTTATATATCGTCATTTAATTACAGCCCTTGATAGTTTAGATTTAAAGAGTAAAACTCTCTTTTCCCTATTTTCCACCCTTGCTATACATAATATATATAATAATAGCAAAAAGGTGCAAAAGGACATACCCTTACTGATGGAAATTGCAAGGGATTATTCTATTGAAGTAGAATATTCAAATGAAAACCTCTTTTCCCTTTTAGATTTTTTTGAAAGTTTTATCATAAAACAAGAAATAAAAAAATAAAAAACGCTTGGCTACACGACAAGCGTTTTTTACTATAGCAATATTAAATTATATTTTTCCGTACAAATCACCGTGATTATCTCCACCAAACAACCAATCACCGTGATTTGACTCTACTTTACCGTTGTTCACACAATCAACAAAGCGAGAAGATCCATTTCCACCAACAAGCCCACCAGATGAAGCGTAAAATGCGCCTGCCCTTACATGAGCATTATTCGTACATTTATTAAAAGTACAATTTTTTGCGATTCCCACAAATCCACCACTTCTAACACAACCGTATTCGTTTCCTCCCCCGTGATCTTGCCATACCTTACCCTTTGTTATACAGTTTTCAAAATATGTATCAATTGCCCAACCTGCAAATAAGCCAGCCATATTCGCACATCCGTTTGTTTGTTTAGTTGCATATACTTGGGCATCTATAGTTAAGTTTTTAAAAGTTGCACCTTTTACCAACCCAAATAGACCAAAACCATAATCATAACTACTTGTAGTAAAAAGTAGGTCTGTATTTAAATCATAGGATATAGTTTTTCCATTTCCATCTAGCGTACCATTAAACCCTTGTGCTTCAACCAATGCAGAAAGTTTATTTGGATCCTGCAATTTTTTACAACTATTCGTTCCCAAAGGAGACCATTTACTGTCTGTAATAGTAATATCATCTATCAATTTAAAATACTTACCATTATCAAGATTTTTAGAAATGTTCTTAAGATGTGTTTCGTTAGCTATCAAATAAGGATTATCTATTGTGCCACCACCACCAGCATAATTGATAGTATCATTAGCAGGTTGTCCAGGAATGTCTGGATTAAGATCTGCTAATTTAAACATTTCGCAAAGTTCATCGTATCTGCCGTTGCTTAACTCAATAAATTTATTTACCATTTCATTAGCACGGTCTTCATACCCTACTGGCAACAATTCCCAAATACCAACAAGAGAATTTTCACTTACAATTCCACTTAAAGTAGCATATTCTAAGCTTTCATCAAAAGAACTCGCCCATTTATCGTAATTAACATCTCCAACCAAGCTTACTGCCTTACCACCAAGTTGTGTGATTTTTGATTTGTATTCAACCTGTGCCTTTGACAATGTTTCATTGGCGCTCGCTGAAGCTTCAGCATTAATTGATGCCCCAAACGCCTTAATGTGCGTATTTACAGCTGCATTCATTGCCGTTTTATCTGTATTACTTTCTGATGAATACGTGACACTCTTTTCAACACGACCACCCATTGCAGCTTCCTTAATTAAGTGTGTACCATATCTGTCAAAAACCTGTTCTATTGGCAAATTAACCAAATCGTAAGCAAAAGTTTCTGAAAGGTAATTTCTTAAATCATCCACAGTATTAGTGATATGTATATAGAATGAATCAAAGAAATATGAAAGCTTATAAAAATACCAATATTTCTTTTCACTATTGCTTCCACTAAAATCTGTTTTTAACCCACCTGAGAAAAATTTTCCTACCTTACCATACACATTAACTGATGCAGAGTAATCGTTATAAAATTCTTCCATTGTAGAACCATAACTCTCATCTACAGCACCATTATTAACTTTTTGCATCATTAAGCTAACGTTTTCAATTTTATTCATATCCAAAATGGGATAAGTTACGGCAATCTTCTTTACGTCCATATACGGGTCATTAATAACATCGTATCCGTACCCCAAGTATGACGCCTCAACATTAATATCCTTAAATTTAGAATAGACACCAGTTTCCGTCTTACCCATTTCGCTATACTTTTCAAAATAATTATCTACAACGTCATTAACATCATCAGATGAAATGTTACAACCAAAAAGCCCAACACTTGACGTTAAAACAAATATTAAGGAAAGTACGATTAGAAAAATTTTTTTCATTTGTTATTTCTCCTTTGCACATAATCTTTTTAACAGCAGTTTGCTGTATATTAACAATTATACAACAGTTTGTTGTATCTTGTCAATGTGTAAAGGGAGGAATTATGGAGATTTTTGCAAAGAGATTGAAAGAATTAAGAAAAGAAAAGGGGCTTTCTCAAAATCAAGTGGCAAAAATTTTAGGCATAACGCAACAATCATACGCAAGATACGAACTAGAAAGTTCTGAACCGTCATTTGAAATGTTAGTTCAAATATCAAACACCTTTGAAGTATCGTGTGATTATTTACTAGGTAAAACGGATTATTAAAATGATTTTTTGTATAATTAAAGTATCTCTCAATGAAAAACGCTCGGCTTTTGCCGAGCGTGTTGTTTTATAAAATTTTCTTAATTTCTTCTAAAAATTCGTAAGGGACTATTAAGTCGCCTTTGCCACTTCCAAGTTTAATATCAGGCTTATTTATACCGTGATAGTCGCTTCCACCACTTTTAAGTAGCCCCATTTCATTTGCTAAACTTGATAACCACTCTTGCTCAGTTAAGGTAAAGGTTGAATAATTTGTTTCTATCCCTTTAAGCCCTGCGCTTTTCATTACCAATAACGCAGGTTTTAATTCTTCTTTACTAAAGTTAAGTAGTGGGTGCGCTAATATAGGAAATGCGCCTATACTATTTATAAACTTAATAGTTTCATCAAAAGTTGGGCGTTTGGGTTCTACGTAAAAGCCGTAAGTTTTAGAAAGCACCGTATTAAAAGCCTCTTCTACACTTTTAACGTATCCTAACCTAACAAGTTCCGCTCCGATATTTGCCCTATTAATTTTACCACTTGGGGCATTTTTAACAAGGGTTTCAAAATCAATTTCCATACCTATTGATTTTAACCCCTCAACTAATTTTAGATTACTTTCTATCTTTCTTTTGGTAAGTAGCGATAAAAACTCTTCAATTTCATGGTGAGTTTCTTCTTTAATAAAGAGTGCAACTATATGAACTTCTCTATCAACGTAATCGGCGGAAAACTCTAAACCACAAATAGTTTCAACACCTAACTCTTGCCCAGTCTTACAAAACTCTTTTAATCCTAAAGCAGTGTTGTGGTCGGTTAGTGCAACGGCTTTTATGTTTAATTTTTTTGCGCTTTCTACTATTTGTTTAGGCGTATCCGTTCCGTCGGAAAAAACCGAGTGGGTATGTAAATCGCAAACCTTTCCCATTTTTATACTAAAAAACCTTCTATTTCTTCCTTAGTGTTTTCAATTTTCCCTTGTGAGAAATTATTCTTAAAACCGCCTCTAACCGTTAATTTTAACCTCATATTATCAAACACTTCTTTTGCCTTATCGTCTTTAGATGCAAGCATATACATATTTGCTCCGTTAGTTTGAGAGATAATGAGTACGGCGTTTTTCTCTTCTAAAAGCGAGTTTACGCAAAACCTAATCTCGTCAAAATCAGCATTTTCGGTAAAAGCAACCGCTAATCCACCAACCTCTCTTAATTTAAGAGAAGAAAGCAAAAGTTTGCTCTTTACCGTTTTATTTTCCGATTTTTGCAAAACCAATTCTTCTTTTATTATGTTTAATTTTTCCTCTGCGTTATCGTAGTTCGCCGATAAACTTTTTAATAACCTTGATAAAAGCGAATAGGTTTTTTCATAATGAGCCCTTGCAAGTTCACCACAAAACATCGTAATTCTCGTTCCACCCCTATGAGAAGAGAAATCGGTAATTTTAATCATACCAACTTCCCCCGTTTTTCCCACGTGGGGAGCACAACAAGCACAAAGGTCAGTGTTTTCAATTTCAACAAGCCTTAAATTTTCCCTTAAAGAAATTTTACTTCTAAACTCCAACTTTTCTTGCTCTAAAATAGTTGGATATGTTGCTGTTATCTTTTTATTAGCGTAAACAACTTGATTAGAAAGGTTTTCAATCTTATCGATATCTTCCTTTTTTAACACGCCGTTAACGTCTAAAGTAACGCTGTCCTTTCCCAAGTGAAAACCAACGTTATCAAAACCGTATTCTCTTTTGATAATACCAGAAACTATATGCTCTCCCGTGTGGTTTTGCATCTTAACGTATCTTTCTTCAAAGTCAATAACGCAAAAATATTCCTTGCCAACCTCTAAAGGCTCGTTACAAACGTGAACAATATCCTCACCACGTAGTTTTACGCCATCAACACGCACTTCTCCGATAAATCCAGTATCGGCAGACTGCCCACCCTCTTCGGGAAAAAATGCAGTCCTATCAAGTATAATTTCAAAGTTGTCCCCTGCACTTTCGCAAGAGACAACTTTAGCGTTAAATTCCTTTATATATGAATCTTTTTCGTATATCTTTTCCGTCATATTACTTATTTAATAAATCAGTTAAAACGGCATTTATAGTAGCGGGGTCACCGTTTCCTCTCAATTCTCTCATACACATACCGAAAAGGAATTGAACAACCTTGGTTTTTCCCTCTTTGTATTCCTTAACAGCGTTGGGGTTTGCATCTAAAACCTTTCTAACTACACCTTCAATTACTGAAGAATCACCTTGGTTATCCATACCTTGTTCTTTATAATATGTCTCAGGCTCAACGTCATTTTCAATTACTGCAATTAAAATCTTTTTGCCTGCGCCCCTATTAACCTTACCATCTTTTACAAGGTTAATAACAGATATAAACTTATCGGGAGAAATTTTTAAATCTGCAAGCGTTTTATTATTTCTTCTTAAAATGCTAACACACTCGGTTAAAATCCACGTTGCTCCCTCTTTTACAGAAATACCACTTGCCACTAATTTATCCAAGAGGTCGCAAACTTTTCTTTCAGACACGAGCATTTCCGCCTCGGTAAGGAGTAGCCCATTATCAAGGTAGTATTGTTTCTTTTCTTCAGGAGAAACGTACATTTCTCCCCTAACTTTATTAACCCACTCCTCGTCAATAATTATAGGCATAAGGTTGGGGTCTGGAAAATATCTGTAGTCCGCCTCAGTTTCCTTTGAACGCATAGGGAAAGTTCTTCTCTTGTCGTCATCCCAACGGCGGGTTTCTTGTCTTAAAACTTCCGTTTGACGCTCTAATGCGTCAATATGTCTTGCCGTTTCAAACTCAATTGCTTTTTCAATAGCGGCAAAGGAGGACATATTTTTTATCTCCGCCCTAACGCCAAACTCACTTGAGCCTTGTGGACGAACGGAAATATTAACGTCACAACGCATTGCACCCTCTTCACACTCTGAAACGCCTGCAAATCTAAACTTTGCTTTTAAGGTTTCAAGATATGCTAAAACCTCTGCTGAACTTCTAAAGTCGGGTTTAGTTACTATTTCAATAAGAGGAACGCTCGTTCTATTAAAGTCTACCATAGAAGTATCCGTCCACTCGTCGTGAACTAACTTTCCCGCATCTTCTTCCATATGGATTTGTTTAATTCCGATAGTTCTCGTACCGTCTTTAGTAGTAACTTCTACTCTTCCCTCCACGCAAATGGGGTTGTAAAATTGAGTAATTTGGTGTGCAGCGGGAAGGTCAGGATAATAATAGCTCTTTTTATCAAAAGTTACGTATTCGTTTATATGACAGTTAAGCATTAAGCCTGCGGTAATTGCAAGTTCTACTGCCCTTTTATTAGTTATAGGAAGCATCCCCGGCATACCACAACAAGCGGGACAAACGCAATCGTTAGGCTCTCCGTGTTCGGAGTGACCGCCACAGGAACAGAATATTTTTGACTTGGTATCAAGTTCTACGTGGGTTTCTAACCCTATTACTACTTCGTATTTCATATTCCCCTCCTATTTTTCAAGCGTTTTTGAAAGACCAAACAATAAGTTTTCTTTATTGTAGTCTGCAACAAAAGAAACACCGTTTGTAACTATTGCGGGAAGTCCCGTAATACTTGCAAGGCAGGTATATACGCTTTGTTCGTACGTAGAGATTATGCTTTCTTCCTTAATATCAGCATCTGAAGAAACGCCAAGTAAAAGCGCATCAAACTCCTTTAATAACTCGGTTGCTTTCTCTACTGCAAATCTTCTAACTTTTAACGACTTATCATAACAGTCTAAATACTTATCCTTTGATAAAACTGATGAACCGTATAATATAGTAGATTTTGCTAAAAGATTAAATCCCTCCGTTCTGGTATTAACGTAAAGGTCTTCTATATCGTTATAATTTTCCGTGCGGTATCCAAACTTTACACCGTCGTAACGGGAAAGGTTATTACACGTTTCCGCACTCAATAAAATTTGCCAAGCATGTGCAACTTTTTTTATTTCTTCAAAAGAAATCTCCGTAACAATTACACCTTTGCTATTAAGAGCAGAAACAACCTCTTCAACCTCTTTCGTTTTAAGTTCTTTAATTACGGCAACCTTAAAAGCCTTTTCTTCCGCTTTATAAGAGTAACTTTCCTCTTTTAAACTCGTACCGTCTTTTGCGTCGTGTCCAGAAATAACGGAAAGCACGGAAATTAATTCGTCAGTAGTTTTAGCAGTAACTCCTATTTGTTCGGCAGAACAAACGCAAGGTATTACACCGTATCTTGAAACAGTGCCATATGTTGGTTTAACGCATTTAACACCCATTTCTTTTGCTGAACGCCTTGGATATCCGTTCACGTCAACAGAAAGGCATGCCTTAACCTTGCCTTCTTTAACAAGTTTTGCACCGGCAGAAAGACATGCGTCCCCATTTGCCGTTTCACCTAATAAATCTAAACCAAATTCACCAACCTTAGTTTTGCCAGAAATAACGTAACCATTACTTTCTAAGCGTTCTACCGCAGTTGCGGAAAACAAGGGCGTAAATCCTTGTAATATTTTAGACCCCGCCTCGGTGGGATAGCCTTTTACGAGAATATTATCGTCAACTGCGATATTGCCATTTTCATTTATAATAACTTTATATTCACTCATAACTACTTAACAAGTCTTGGAACTTGCCAACTGTCCTCCGTACGTTGCGGTGCACCTTTTAAGAGTTCTTCTCTTTCAAAAGGTTGAACTCTCTTATCCTCTCTCAAAACGTTGTAAATGGGGCGAACGTAAACCATAGGTTTAACTCCCTCAAGGTCAAGAGATTTTAAACTCTCTTCCGCCTCTTCCATTTGAGAGAAAATGGATAAAAGTGTTTGTTCTTCATTTTCACTAAGCCTTAATTCGTTT
This sequence comes from Christensenellaceae bacterium, assembly GCA_045654365.1. GTDB lineage: Bacteria > Bacillota > Clostridia > Christensenellales > Borkfalkiaceae > UBA1259. The sequence continues at coordinate 26,709 of JAZONF010000015.1, forward strand.
ACCTCTTGTAAGGCTTTTAATTCTTCTATTTTCATACTTGCTCCAAATATTATTCTCTAATACTTACGTTAGCCTCTAATAATTGTTGTTCGGTAACTTCACTTGGTGCGCCAAGCATCAAGTCTTGTGCGTTACCGTTTAAGGGGAATGCGATTACGTCTCTAATAGTTTCCTCGCCTGCAAGGAACATTATAATTCTATCCACACCAGGAGCCATACCTGCGTGAGGTGGAGCACCGTAATGGAAAGCAGTATACATTGCGCCAAAACGTTTTGCAAGTTCCTCTTCTGAATACCCTGCGATAGCAAAAGCCTTTTTCATAATTTCGGGGTTGTGGTTTCTAACCGCGCCAGACGCTAATTCCACACCGTTTAATACTAAGTCGTATTGATATGCAAGAATTTCGGTGGGTTCTTTCGTTTCAAGAGCCTCTAACCCGCCTTGTGGCATAGAGAAGGGGTTGTGCGTAAAGATTGTTTTACCCGTACTTTCGTCAATCTCATACATTGGGAAGTCAACGATAAAGCAGAATTCAAAACTATCATTATCAATAAGGTCTAACTTTTCGCCAAGCCACGTTCTAATTTGACCTGCAAGTTTATTAACTACTGCAAGTTTATCGCAAATAAAGAACAACGTTTCGCCCTCTTTAATGCCCGATAACGCCTTAATTTCCTCCCTTTGCTCAGGAGTTAAGAACTTATCGATAGGTCCTTTGAAAGCATCTCCGTTTAAGGTAAGATAGCCAAGACCTTTCATACCGATACTTGTTGCAAAGTTAAGAGAGTCCTCAAAGAACTTCTTTGATTTACCTATACAATTTGCAACGATACCTCTAACAGGTTTACCCTTAAATATGGGGAAATCAACTTTAGAGAAGAATTCCGTTAAATCGATAATTGAAAGGGGGTTACGAAGGTCAGGCTTATCACTGCCGTACTTAGTCATAGCCTCTTTATAGGTAATTTTTCTCCAAGGAGCGGGGCTAATCTTTTTATCAGAGAAGGTCTTAAACACGTCGTAAATAACTTCTTCACAAACGGTGGTAACCTCTTCTTGAGTAGCAAAAGCCATTTCGTAGTCTAACTGATAAAATTCACCGGGAGAACGGTCTTGCCTTGCGTCCTCATCTCTAAAACAAGGAGCAATTTGGAAATATTTATTAAATCCAGAAACCATTAAAAGTTGCTTAAATTGTTGTGGTGCTTGAGGAAGAGCATAAAATTTTCCTTTGTGCTTTCTGCTGGGAACTAAAAAGTCTCTTGCGCCCTCTGGAGAAGATGCTGTAAGAATTGGAGTTTGAATATCCAAAAATCCCCTCTCTTCCATTAGTTTTCTCATGTGAGAAATTACTTTAGAACGGAGAACGATATTGTCGTGAATTGCGGGATTTCTAAGGTCAAGATATCTATATTTTAATCTAACCTCTTCACGAGTTAACTTTGAATCTTCGATATCAAAGGGTAGCATATTACGGCAAGGTCCTAAAATCTCTAAAGATTCAACTACGAGTTCAATTTTACCAGTAGCAATCTTATCGTTAACGGTATCGTCACTTCTTTTTTCCACTTTACCTTTAACGGTGATAACCGTTTCACGACACACGTTTTTCATTAAACTTTCATCGTGAACGACTATTTGCGTTACGCCCTTTTCATCTCTAAGATGCATAAAAATAACGCCACCGTGGTCCCTTATAGAATCAACCCAACCGGCAAGTTCTACGATTTCGCCGATATTTTGTTCTCCAAGTTCGTTACAGTTATGAGTTCTGTACATTGTATATTTCTCCTTTTTAATGGTTTTTTAACAAATTATAATAAAAAATCCCGAGAAACCTTGTTAAAAGGTTTCTCGGGACGAGTTTACATTACCCGTGGTGCCACCCGAATTGACGCAAATTACGCCCACTTTATATTAAGGTGTAAAAATACCGAAAAGCGTTCCCTCGTTTACTACTTGCCTTACCGAACTTTCAGTCCACGATTCGGTATCCCTGTAAAGCGTTCCAAAAAAACGAGAATCTAATCTAATAATATTTTAAGATTTTTACGCCCTTTTGTCAACTATTTTTTATAACTCTTTTCACATATTACTATAACAAATTATGAACTAAGTACTACATAGGGTTGAAATTACCTTGTTTTTATGATAAAATATATTAGATTTTTAATTTTGGGAGAAGATTATGACTTCAGAACAAATACAAATTTTAATTGCAATGATAATTTATATGGCTTTGGTTATATTTATCGGCGTGTACTACTCTAATAAAGCAAATAAAACGAGTGAAAACTACTTCCTTGGTGGAAGAAGTTTAGGCCCTTGGATTACTGCTATGAGTGCAGAGGCGTCCGATATGAGTGGTTGGTTACTTATGGGATTACCCGGCGTTGCTTATTGGTGTGGCTTGGCAGACGCTTTTTGGACTGCTATAGGCTTAGCAATCGGCACTTACGTTAACTGGCTTATTACTTCTAAAAGACTTAGAAGATACAGTATTAGGGCAAACAACTCTATTACTCTTCCTGAATTTTTTTCTAACCGTTTTAGAGAAGAAAAGAAAACTATTTCCATAATATCCTCAATATTTATTTTAGTTTTCTTTACCGTTTACGCATCAAGTTGCTTTGTAACTTGTGGAAAATTGTTTAGCGAATTATTCGGTTTTGATTATAAAGTAATGATGCTTGTCGGGGCAATATTCGTTTTAGCCTACACCCTGCTTGGTGGTTTTTTAGCAGAAAGCGCATCAGATTTTATGCAAGCAATAGTTATGATTATAGCCCTTGCAGTAGTCGTTACCATATCTATAGTAAACGCAGGTGGCTTTGGCGCAGTTATTGAAAATGCAAAAGCGATGCCAGGATTTTTAGAATTCTTTGCCACGGCAGACGTGGAAAATGGCGTAGCCGTACCCTACAAAGGTCTAAGCGTATTCTCTTGCCTTGCATGGGGCTTAGGTTACTTTGGTATGCCACAAGTTCTATTAAGATTTATGGCAATAAGAAAGGAAAATGAACTTAAGCGTTCAAGAATTATTGCAACCGTGTGGGTTGTTATATCTCTTGCCGTTGCCGTATTTATCGGTATAGTTGGTAGAGTTTTGCAACAAGGTGGCTTTAATGCAAACTTCCCCACTACGCAAAGCGGTGCAGAAAACATATTTATAATGCTATCAACCTCTTCTCTCCCCGCAATTATCGCAGGTTTCGTTATGGCGGGTATACTTGCCGCAACCATTTCTTCATCAGATAGTTATTTGCTTATTGCCGCATCTTCAGTTGCTAAGGACCTTTATAAAGGCGTTGTTAAAAAGGACGCTACAGATAAACAAGTTATGTGGCTTACCAGAATTACCTTATTAACTATAGCAATTATCGCTATCCTGTTTGCTCTTGATGAAAATAGCATTATCTTTAAGATAGTTTCATTTGCTTGGGCAGGTTTTGGCGCAACGTTCGGTCCGCTAATGCTCTTCTCACTCTTCTGGAAACGAATTAATAAATGGGGTGCAATAGCAGGTATGGTAGGCGGTGCAGGTATGGTATTCCTTTGGAAACTCGTTATATCTAACCTTGGCGGTATTTTTGCAATTTACGAACTATTACCAGCATTTATCTTCTCAAGCATTTTAATAGTTGTAGTATCGCTATTAACTAAAAAACCATCTAAAGAAATTGAAGAGGATTTCGATGCAGTTGCAAACGGAACAGCTTTAGAATAAAACTGAATTATTATAACAGTAAAAAATCGGTAGAAAAATTCTACCGATTTTTGTTTTCACAAATTAAAAAACTTCTCTATTTAAGAGAAGTTTTTATTTTTTATATTAAGCCTTAGGTAAATTACCGTATACCCAAGTGTCAATGTCTATTGACCTACCGCAGTTAACGTTTCTACTAATCACTTCTGCGTGACCGCCAGCACTTTGCGTATCGTCCCATTCACCGTGAATTTTTTCTAATTTTGTTTTGAAAACCACTATTCTATAGTCTGCATCAACGGGTGCAGTTACTAATTCGTCGTAAGAGAAGGTGTAACAGGCATACTCAACGTCACTAACCTTTTCTATACAGAAGAAAAGCCTATTAACGGTGTTGTTATCATCTAACATAAACTTTAAGTTACCGCCAGATGTGTTTTGGTCACAATAAACAACGTCGCCAGGGTTTTTAAGATAGTTATGAACTATTGGTTTTTTATTAATATTTAATCCGTAACCTTTGCTTGATTCATAAAGAATAAGTTGCAATAGGTCGATATGGTTTTGCCCTGCTTGTGAAACTTCTTCATTATCAGGCATAACTTCTTCAGGCGCATAATAGAATTCCCCCATAGCAACACCGGCTTGCGTGTCAACAGGTGTTATATTACCTGATGCATATTGCCAAGTAGCGTAAACGCCACCTATTGATAAAACCATTGTAAAGCAGATTATAACAGCAAGAAGTTTTTTTATCATTTTTTACTTCCCCCGTTCTTTTTCTTTTTTTCAGTAGGCAAAAGTGCAGGATTTTTAAGTTTAACTCTTTCAAGTTCAGCAGTTGTAATTTTGTTTTCAAGTATTGGCGTTGCAATTGTTGCGCCAACAACTAAAAACATACAAAGCCAACCTGCAAACGATTGCATAAACATTACGAAAGAACCTATAAACGGTATCCTATCCCCCGTATATATAGCACGCATTTGTTCATATAGTACAGGAAAACGATCTGGTGCTTCAACAGCGTCACCTTGCAAAAGGAAATAACGACAGTTAGGGTGTTTTTCATTAGGCTCTTCAATACCTACAACACGGTGAACAAGCAACATACCGTCAGTTTCATAAATTATAATATCGTAGAGATTAATTTCCATTTCATCGGGGAGTTTGCTAACACGAATTAAGTCAAACGTTTGAATTTGATTATCTATGTTATTATCAAAAAGATATTTGTTCTTTTCGTTCTTTTTTGCCATTGACCCCGTTTGAACTACACGAAAAGACGGAAGAACGCCACAACAGGCTTTCTCCGAAAATTGTATAGTAATAGACCCGATAAACATAATTAAAAATAGTACGCAAACTATTGATGAAAAGATTATATCGGTTATTTTTGCGTATTTAGTTGTTTTCTCACGTTCTTTTTTCTTTTTATAATCTTTTAGAATACGTTCGTCTTCTAACCCACCGTTAACAAGTTTTAACGATTGCTTTGTTATTATAACAATACAAATAACTGAAAGAGAAGTTAAAAGTGCAAATACTATAAAACATAAAAGTAGAACGTAAATATCATAATCGCTCATTTAATCCTACGCATTTAAAAAGGTAAATAGCAAGGGGCCTTTCGCCCCTTGCCTAAATATATATTTGCTAATAATTATTTGTTAACAATACCGTCAGAAATACGGATAACGATGTTACCACCCATAGCAGTTCTAAACGCATCGTGTTCTGCTTTTGTATCAAGAACAAAGGTTTGAGAAAGGCTAATTTGAGATTTTAACCACGCTTCATTAAAAGTACAAGTAAAATGGTGCGCAAGGGCGGTAGCATCATTAGACTCTTCGTACACCCCTTCTGTGTTAGTCGCAATGTACTTAACCCATTTTACCTCATTTTCCTTATCTATCGTTCCATTACCTATATTAGCAAGAGTGAAGATATCTGTTAGGGTACCTGTCTCAGAATAGTTACCATCTGCATCCATCTTGTATTGCATAGTAGTAGATGTACCAAAGTAAACTTCTGATGGAACAGCATTTCTCTTAACATCGATAGGTGCATTTACACTTGGAGTAAATTTTACAGTTAAGTAAATAGGTTGATTATTGTTAGAACCGAAAACAAGTTCTGCTTCGTGTTGTTCATTTTTTTGGTCAACGGTTAAAACAAGGTTAGATTCAACGGTATAAACACCATTAGCACCTAAAAGTTCTACGTCTGCAATAGTAACTTTTGCTTCTGCAAAAGCATCTGCAATGTCATCAGTACCAGCATAGGTCCATGCTGCATATACGCCACCGATAGTTACACAAAGTAACATTGCGATAAGTACGCTAAGTTTTTTCATAAAAAAATCCTCCGTATAAAAACTTTTTAAAAGTTAACTTTATAATATCACTCCTTATTTATTTTGTCAACAACTATTGTAAAAATATTTTTCTACAAAAAAACTCCCCAAGCAAGAGGAGTTTTTGTTTTTATCTTTAAATTATTTCTTAAAGCATTCTTCAACTGCAACTGCGCATGCAACGGTAGCGCCAACCATTGGGTTGTTACCCATACCGATTAAGCCCATCATTTCTGTGCATTAGAAGATTTTTGATATAAAAAGTCAGTAAAAATCTTATCATCGAACACATCGTTTTTAGTTTTCTTAAACGCATTATATCGTGTTTCAATTAATTTGTAAGCTAAAACAATGCTACTTTTTAAAGTTTATAAAAACTGTACTATTTAATAAGAGCCCTATCGTTTTAATTAAATTATTCAAATTCAATTTCTTCATGTATTTTTTGATGAATATCAATTCTATTATTAACATCAATTTTATTAACAATCCACCCATTCCAATTGCAGTTTCTAATAAAGTCATCAATTCTATTAACACCATTAATTTCTCTTAATGTTACAACGACACCAAAACGAAGACCCTCACCATCTTTTGGATCCAACCTATTATTTGTCTTTACTTCCATTCCCCAGTTTTTATTCGAATAAGACTTTTTAGGAGACTTTCTAGCTTTAATTTTTTCTGAAATATATTTTACATTATCCCATTTTCTAAATTTTTTACGAGCAACGCCCTCTAGAATAAATCCGCCTGCTTCGCTCAAAAAATCTTCCTGATTTTGCTTATCTTCATTTATTTCATACAATTTACCATCATCTTTAATTCTCCCAAAATGGAGATTTAATTCAGTATTAGTATAGTCAACCCCTTGTGTTCTATCACACATCGGGAAATAACACATAGTTGCCCTTGCCACATATGGATAAAAGTCATTTTTAAGTGGTATAGGGAATTCGTAATTGTAAGTATTCCATTTTTCACTAACATCCGAAACAACAAACTTTATTTCATCTTCTCTTGTATTAATTATGTCTTCAATTTTTATTGGAACTATACCATGTCCATATAACGCAACTTCTTCTGGAGAAGGAGCCTCATTCCATCCTCTAGCAGCATCAATAATCATTGCTTTAGCAACTTCCCTATTCAATCCTATAACATTAATTAAATATGCTAATTTTCTTGCTATCCATGGTGCCGCATAAGACGTCCCAGCGACTTTAGCTGCTCCAGTAGGCTCACAAACCTGTATATACTGTTCTTCACTTCCCCCATAGTAACTAACATCTGGTTTAGCAAAAAAGGATAGAGCTAATCCTTTCCTAGAGTATTTTGTTGACAGTCCATTTTTGCTTACAGAATTAACAACAACACTATTAATAGAATCTGCTGGTGAGCCTATCTTCTGCACACTTTCATTTGGTTTATTTGTTCCCGCAATAACAAAAATTATATCATTTTCATACTGAATTTGGTCCAAAACCGATGCTTCTGCTGAAATAAAGTTGTCATTTATTTCTTGATTACTCCCTAAAGAAATATTCCAAACTTTTATATCCTTATTTGTTGCGACAATTTCTTTTATACGTTTTATTATAGAAAAAGAAGAAAATTTATCACCAACAGCCACACCAAAATGCCTTACTTTAAATCTTCCACATCCATCATTTAACCAAGGATTTAAGTTAGGGCCATCAACAATTAGTGAACTTACAGCAGTACCATGGTTATAATCTGATTTGAGTTTTGGAATATTATTATCAACTAAATCATGATATTCTACCCATTTAGCAAAATAAACAGAATCATCAAATAATGTATCAATAACCCCAATAGTTGGCTCTATAGTTGGATCAGGTATAGTAGCGAAATTATTTTGATAACTACTTATAAAATCTTCCGGTGCCAAATCTGTTATATTTATAGTAGCCATTGATACAAGATATGGAAGTTTTTCAAACAAAACTTTTGCCTGATTTTCATCCAAATAAACGGTACGGTTATCCAAAATTCTATTGGATAAAATATCTATACCTATCTCACCAAATAGCTTTTTTGTATCCATTCCGATATCATACAATGTAATTATACTTTCTTTTAATTGCTGACTTGCAACTTCAACTTCAAAGTCTTCTATATAAGATATATCCGCGATTATTTGTTTAAAAGAACTTTTTGATAAGCCATAACGTTCAAATCTGATTTTTTCAAAACCAATATTTTTGTCAAATATTGTTTTATTTATACCATTTTCAAAACAATCAGAAAGAATATTTTTAGATTTTTCTAAATCGATTATGCTATTTGTTAACTCCGATGTCGTTAAAAAGTATGTAATAATATGTTTAGTTTTTTCTTTATTAAACTTAGCACCAACTATTGCATGATTAGAATTTTCACCTCTAAACAAACCTGCGATACGATTGCTTTTAGCTACAATTTTATTATAATGCACACTTATTAATATGCCTGTAAAAGGTTTTTTCTCTTTATTCCAAAAATCTTTAATTACTAAAAGTTTGGAAATTAATTTTTGAGTTTGTTCACTTGTTACCACAATTTCGCTTTTCATCGAAGGTCCGCCACCAAAAACAGTTTTTGATGCTTGCACAAATCGTTTTCCTTTGAGTTCTAAAACATTATTCATCTATAATTTCCTCCTTATTGAGCTTTCTTGCTACTGTGCTTTTTGATTCCCCTTTTAGTTTTTCTATTTCTCTAACTGTAAACCCTTTATTATATAATTCATTAATATCCATCGCATCCAAACTTCCTATTAAACTATTATAAAGCCTTCTTAAATAGTCATTCTCTGATTCTATATTACTAAAAGCCAACGATGTTTTTATTATATTCTTTAATTCACCTGGAAAAGGGAGTTTTTCACACGAATTTAAAATTTTCTTAAACAATCTTAAATCTTTTGTTATTGTCTTAAAGTTTTTCACAAAAGATGAAAAATAACATTCAGCAACTTCTATTAAATCTTCTTTACTATATCTATTAAAATCTATTATTGCATCAAATCTTCTTATTAAAGCTTTGTCAAAATTAGAAAAAAGATTTGTTGTTGCAATAAGAACGATTTCTTTATTCAAATCAGTTAATCTATCTAATTCTCTTAAGATTGTTGATGTTACTCGCCCCATTTCTCTCACATCATTAGAATTAATTCTGTCTAATGCAATAACATCAATCTCATCAAATAAAATAACTATTTTATTTGCTTGTGGCAATAAATTAATTTCATTAAAAAGAGCTGATATGTTTTTATTAGTTTGACCCAACTTACTATCAATTAATTTATCGAAATCTACATAGAACAATGTTCTATCTAATAGTCTTGCGACATGTTTTACAGCTTCGGTTTTACCACTGCCAGGAGCACCTTCGAATAAAAACTTATTAATGCCAATGTTATGGTTTACTGCATTAATTATACCCTTTAAGTCTTCTGTTATTTCTATTGGTAAATTTAATGGTTCAACCGTTCTTAAATCTAATTGTTTTAAAAATTCACTTTCAAAGTCTTTGCTTTGTGGAGCGTACAAATTAGATTCTGCAATTAATCCCATAACATATTCTGCCAATTGATCATCGCCAATACTATCAAAGTATCTTGCAATATTTATTGCTTCATTGCGAAAAGAATTCTCGTTTCTTTCAACATGATATTTTATTAAATTAATTACATTTTGCTTTTTCATAATTTTTCTCCTTTTTACTCATTAATATAATAACATTGTTTTGGGACAAAGTCAATAATTTTGGGACATTTTTTAAAACTTTATAAAAAGTTTATTTTTAAAATACTTTTTCTTAAACATATTAAAACCCATTTTATTATATATAGTAATATGTAAAAGTCAATACATAGCTGACACTCTTTTATTTATATATTTAATAAGAGTCCCATCGTTTTCACTTATTCTATGTCGTCTTTTTATTTCTTTATATATCAATCACACTGATGATTCGCTAAATTATATAGATTGACAATATTTTGTGCTCTGTTGTTAGTCAAATATAATAAATAAAAGTGAGATGAAATTATGTTGAATATAGAAAAAACAATTGACGTGTTAACCAAAGAACTCGAACAACTTACTAATAGTGAACTACACGAATTATTTATATTTTATTATAAATTAAATCATCAATACGAGAACATTGTAGTTCGTGAGAAATTTGATGAGTTTCTTCGTTCGTTTGAAAACAACCCATTCAGACTAAGCGATGATAAAACATTTAGAAAACAACTAATTGAAAATTTTATAACTTATACTGACGACCACATGAGTTTAATTACCGCCGCCGTATTGATTAAAAGAAAGTTTAGTATAGATGAAATTATTGAAAATTATTATTCTAGTATAAATGTATTTGACAACAACTTATTTTAGCTTTTATTAAAATTAATACGCTAAATTAAATGAATGAAACTTAATAGCCTTAAATACACCCTACCTTAAAGATTGCTATCACAAAAAGCAATCTTTTTTACTTATCATATACTTTATCTAACAACTCCCCCACCAACCATATTCGTTCAATTTTTTGACCACTTTTTTATTTTTATTTAATTTTACTAGCAATTTTAAGAATATATTTTTCTAAAGAATTGATATAAAGCTTTGAAAAAGATTTATATCATAAATATTATTAATTTATTATTATTCTTTATTATTATTTATATCTAATATATGAACTAAAGACACCCGAAAACTTAACCACCATAACTTAAAAATTAGATAATATACGTTCAATATTTTGACTATACTTCTTCAATAAAAAATAAAGCCCGCGCAAACGCACGAGCTTATAAATATTACTTTGTTAAAATGAAAAGCCTTCAAACCTACGACTCTCAATCTTTTCTTCAACGTCAATAGAATTAGCATTTAACTGAAAGTCGTTATAAAGTTTATCAAAAGCCGCCGATACGAATTTAAAGTATCTCTTCTTGGGCATGCCGTGATACTTAACTTTGATTATGCCGTACGCTTCTAGTTCTTTAGTCGCACACAATTGTTGATGCTTACTTAGTCCAGTATTATAGTACATGTTCTCAACTGTACTATAAAACCAGCCGCCTTGTTGTAGTTCATTACGTTCTAACCAATAAGTATATTCAGAATAAATCTCTGACAACATTACTGATGTATTAAGATTGAATTTTCTAATAAATGGTCTTGGCAATCTTAAAAAGTCTTGTTGAAACATTTTGTCTAATTTGTTCATTGTATTTCATAAGTAGATTTTAGATTTTTATATTAAATTATAATTAATCTACTTTCCTTCATTATAAAATACAGTAAAAGATTTTAAAATTTTGCAGTTCCTAAGAAAAAATTAAAAAATATCTATAGCCTTAATTGCTACAAGCATCTCTCTTTTAGTATCAAAAGAAACTTTTTAATATTTTGTACCAAAACTAGTTCAAAATAGCTTCCTTTTTAATCAAAACACGACATAATATAAATATAAAAAGAAACTTTAGTTAGTTTCAATACTAAATAGGAAGGTATTTACATGATTTATGGTTATTGCCGTGTTTCAACAAAACACCAAAGAATTGCTCGTCAGATTACTAATATCACCGAAGTTTATCCAACTGCATCTATTATTCGTGAGTTCTATACTGGAACAGTTCAAACTAGACCAAACTGGAACAAACTCATGAATATAATAAAAAAAGAAGACACTATCGTTTTTGATAGTGTCTCACGTATGAGTCGTAATGCCCTAGAAGGTTATAATGATTATAAACTTCTTTACTCTATGGGCGTAAATCTTGTTTTTCTTAATGAACCTTTAATTAATACTTCCGTATTTGATTCCACACGGAACAACTTATTAAATATTGATATAAAAACTGAAAATGAAGCCGTTAATTGCTTCTTTAAAGGCAATATTGAACTGATTAATAACTTTCTTATGGCCCTAGCCGAAGAACAAATTAAGGCAACGTTTAACCAATCTGAAAAAGAAGTATCTGACCTTCATTCACGTATTAGCCAAGGTATTAGAGAAGCTAAAAAGAACGGAACTTCAATCGGTTTAACTAAAGGCTCTTCCCTTACCACAAAGAAATCTATCGACTGCAAATCGATTATCAAAAAGCACTCCAAAGACTTCGGTGGTAGTTTAGAAGACCTAGAAGTAATAAAACTCTGTGGTTGTTCTAGAAATAGTTATTATAAATATAAGAAAGAAATTAAAAATAAATAGTTATAAATTTTATCATTTTATAATTTTAGTTTCTTTAATATTTGTTCATGCCCTATACACGTTTCACTTTCAAATAGTGGAACAATGCAAGCATCTGGGCTATTATTATCGAACCCCAATTGATCTGTTATATCATAAGCATTTACAACATTTTCTTGCTTTGAATGTTTTCCGCATAATGCATATAACCCCAATATGTTATCTGTAGATTTAACTGTGCTTATAGAAAAAATATACTTGAAGACAAGTGCCGCAAAGTAATGGTTTTTCACAGTTGTAATATCTGAATATTTTGCATCCATTATTAAATATTCGTTTCCAGAAATAGTTTCAATTTTTATTATATAATCTGGCGTGTAATATAATCGCTTACCGCTACGATCTTCAGGATCTAAATAATCACTAGGAAACTTGAATGTGGTATTTCTATATAATTCAATAGAATTGCTATCAAGTAAATCCGCAGAATAACTTTGACCAAAAACTACAGGTTGGTAAAAAACAGATATTCTTTTATTTTGAGTTTCAAATATAAATGTATTATTATAAGTAGTATTTTTGTATAGGGATTTCGATGGTAATTTGTATAAAAATCGTTTAGATTCAACCAATTTAACCTCAGGACTTGACTGACATAAAGCATTTAAAATTTTTATAAGAGCATAATACTCATATAATTGATTATTAATTAGAAATGGCAGTAGACATTCTTCTTTTTCTAAATTATACGCACCATACCTAAACCACTGAACAATGCTATTAAATATAATATTATATTGAGGAATAGCCATAAAAATCGCTGTTGGTTCAGGCATATTTTTTATTTCCTCAACATCAATATTAAAAATATTATAATAAGCATAATATAAACGTATTACATTATCTTTCAAAAAAAGCAGCTCTTCTTTATTCTTTTCCAATCTACGAATTGTCCCTTGAAAAATATATTGAACTGATGATATATACCCAGGGAATGTCATAGTTTGTACAGAAGAGTACTTAGAGAATAAGATATCAATTTTTTCCAACATACGTGTTATTTCCGTGTTAAGAAATTTTAAAAAACCAACGATAATTCTATTTTCATACAGATCATATGTAAAAATATTATTAGAAACCAAAGTTTTTATAGGCCTATAAAATCTATTTCCAATTTTAACTCCGCCGTTTATATTTATGGGAATTAACTCTTCTGGATGTTGTGATATGAATGCTAACGTCGAACTTTTTATATAAGATAATTTCTCAAAGTTATCAATTTTACCAGATTCAATTATTTTGTTTTTTGCGTTCACACGAAGAAAAGAATATGAGCCATCATAAGCATTAATCAATTTTTTAATTAATCTAATATAAACTTCGATACTTTTGTATTCAGCTTCTTTTATTGACAAATCATAAGTAGGCTTTTGTTTATCATCATATAAAAATTTTTCATAATGATGGTACACATATTCCGCCATTTTTTGCAACGACTGATTTTCAACAGTATCCTTAAAAAACACCGCTATAAAATCACTATATAGATTTTTACTATCCCCATTTACAAAACTAATAGCCACATTTAACTGCACAAAGCCATAACAATCACGAAAAATCAAACCGTTAAAAATTTCACCGCTTTTGAATTCAAAAGCTATTTCTTCGCTAGGGTTAACAACTTTACCCAATAACACATCATTTAAAAATAACTTAACTGACTCAATTTCATCAATATTTGGGCACATTAAAGTTGCGCTAGAATACACAGTATCAGCGCAAACCCCAGTTGTTGATTGTTCACCAACAACATCTTCCATATTAAAAGTCTGAATTTCTTTTAATAACAGATCTATATTTTGTTTTCCTGTTTTTGATTGCAGCTTAAGTAAATAATTCACGATAATTTAAAAGAATTTATAATAATCCATCATAGAACTACCCCTTTGAATAATTCTACTCAATATTTCAGCACAATGATTCAATTTTTCTTGTGTAAACAACTCAAGTAATTCATCCAAAAAACTTCTGTATACACCTCCATTGCCATTGATTTTAGGAAGTAATTTTTGCGCGATCGCATAATCAAGAGCATTTATATCTTTGCCTGACAGTTCATCGTCAAACCATCCTTGAGCAATTGAACAATAATTTCTAATTGCCTTATCAATTCTAGGACTAATTGATATATTGTTCTTTTTAAATTTATTATATACTGAATCTAAAACTCGCTTGATACGCCCTGCAAAATCTGTATATCGTTCATTTAATGAAGCGACAATACTTTTAAATGGAATAATTTTATTCTCATCATCAAATACAAGATCCGTTGACATGCCATCTTGACAACTAGGCAAAGTTATAACCCACGCCCTATCTATTAAACGAGGAGAAAGCATTTCTGTCGTATGATCATTATTAATCGTTGCTAAAAAGCGCAATGTTCTAGGAATATAACATACTTCATTGTTTCCTAAACTTATATTACTTTGATCCGTCCAATCATCGCAGAGATTCATAAAATCAGCCCAATAATATTCCATAGGACTTAAATTTGCTTCATCCAACAAAATAATTAGTGGGAATATAGCTTTATTCTCTTTAGTTTCGCGATTCAAAATTCTTAAGGCAGAATAAACGTAACCATTATTACTGTCAAACGTTTTCGTTAAAGGATTATAATACCCAACCAAATCTCTTTTCGATGTCCATCCACGCTCAACAGCAACGGTAATAAATCGATTATAATTTTCAGCATCTTGTGGTTTCGATAAGCTATCCAGGCCTAAGACATGAGCTAAAATATTACAAACAGATGTTTTACCAGTCCCTGGCTCGCCAGAAAAAACCGTTAAAAAACCTTGTGAATAACATATTAAAATATTCAAAATCTCGTTGCGACTATAGTTTCTATAGGTTTGTATCTTTTTAATCAATTCCTCTACAAGTAATTCTCCTGAAAGATTATTATATTCAATAGCATTCAATGTTTCCAAATGCTTATTTTCGCTTTCATTAATTTTATCACTTGCAACCTTTGCAGACGCATCAATAATTGCTTGAGATATCCCATCTTCTTTTATTGATTTTGCAATCTCAATAGAAAGGTCCTCTCCACCAAACATTCCACCTATCGCCTTTTCTATTTCCTTTAATTGTTTATCCTTCTTTTCTTCAAGCTGTAAATTTTCTTTTCTTAATTCGTCAACCTTCCAACCTAAGCGTTGAATATCATCAACATAAGAAAGTTTGACTCTTGCATCATCCAACATTCCTTCTATTGCTTTCTTTTTAAGTTCCAATTGGTCAACATCATCTTTTAATTGTTTTTGCTTTTCATACACTTCTTGAATTTTTTCTTTTTCAATTTCTTGCGCTCTTTCTGTAAGTTCTGCAATCTTATTTTCTAATTCTTCACAGTCTTCTATTAGCGCTTTATATTTTGGCATAACAAAAGAAAGCAGTTGCTTGTCTTCTTTTATCTCATCAAGAACAATATCAAATTCCGCATTACCTTTTTCACTATTACGTCTTAAAACATTTTTTAATAAATCTACAATATTTCTAATAGATGTCTCTATTATGTTTGTTTCTTCTAAAAACGACTCAATGCGCTCTAATCGCATAGAAGTTGCATCAAAATTATCTTTAATTAAAATTGACGACTGATAGGTCTTATCATTTTTTAATTCCTCTATTTTTTGAGCAAGTCCTTCAGAATAGTCTTTCGTTGAAGATAAATAATCATTAAACCGTTCCAACAAAATAGGAAGAGCAATGTAGTCTTCAACCACCATATCAAAATTATCATCTATACATACTGCTCTTTTTTTAATTTCTTCGCGTGTTATACTATTATAACTTTTTAAGCCAAGAATAGCATCGTCCAAATTTTCTTTCTTATAAATATAGGTGTTAAAAAGGTAATTACATTTTTCAGGTTGAGCTCTTATAACCAAATCATTCGTTTTTTCATTTTCTACCAACTTAAACGGACCGACCAAACGATTCCCCAATTTTAATAAAACAATATCATCTGTAAAATAGTTTTCATCCGCAATGGGTATATCAACAGAAAAATCAATTGCTTGTTCTTTGTTTTTGGGTTCTGCAATATAATATATACCGCAATCAGACATTTGCAAATATTTTTTTCTATAAATCAAATTTTCAACATTTAATTTTAATTCAGTTTCATTTTGATTTGGTTCTAAATCACCTTCAGTTATATTTAAAACATAGTGATTCTCATCTAAAAAATTTTCGTATAATAACGGATTATCTGGTTTTCGGCAATACAAAAATATATTACCTCTTTGTGGAAATTGTTCGACTGGATTATCAATATCAATTATTGAACCATCCTCATTAATCTCCATTATAGGATGAAAATTAAAATAATCCCAACGATCTCCTCGTATTCTCCTAATATAACCTAATAATTTCATATCATTCCCCTCCTTAGTATCACTGATATTTTCCACGACATTTTCTACAACACTTTCTTTTGTATCGTTATAATTATATTTATCCGACAACAACTCCATAGCTAATATGGACTCACCGTCATCTAGCAGTCCTAAAACAGATAAATACCCTGCAATTTTTTCAGGATGTAATGGTTCATCCAAAACATCTTTTAGCTTGTCCATGTCATCTGTTCCAAAATATAATAAGCAAACCTTCTTAAAAAGTATTTTTGTCGCCACCATCTTCTTCGCAAAACCATATGACAATAAACCTATCGGCATCTTTGAAAGCTGCGACCAACCATCCATACGATACCCTTCTTTTTGAATCTCGTTCAATATTTTGTTTCTATCTATAGCTTCTAACGACTCTAATATTTTTCTTATATACTTTTCATCAATCATTTCTTCACCTTTACTTCTAAATCATACAATATTCTCCAAATTTTGTCAATTTCATTTATAATAAATTCTTAATTGCTCATAATTTTTAAGCAATAAATTGAAAATTTAGTTATACCACCTACATTTTTTTACTTTCGAGACTATATCATTAAAGGTATTACACCCACAATTTTAGTCATTTTCATTACCAATATATTAGGTTGAAATAACAATGCATCGAAACTAATTAATTTCATTCTTCATTTTAATTCTATTCTTTCCATAAAACTTATCTAGCACATTGATTTCATTTACTTGTTTTGCAATGTCGCTAACTAATAAATTTATATAGTTCTGAGTTATATCTAAACTAGAATGGCCTAAAAGTTTAGATAATGAAACAACGTTTCCCCCACTTATTATCCATTGTTTAGCAAAGGTGTGCCTATATCTGTGAATACCAGTAGTTTTTACCCCACGACCTTTGTTATACAAGTAAAGCATGTGATAGCAAGTACTTTTTACTAACTGTCCCCCGAACACATTGCAAAATAGATATTCATCATCACTTTTATGCTGACGATATTTCAAATACTCTGATAGAATATTAACCATAGTTTGATTTAATGGTACTATCAAAGGTTTTCTATTCTTCGTAATATTTACGTACACGACGTTGTTATCAAAATCAACGTCTTTTATTTTTATATTATTTAAACTTCTCTGTCTAACCCCAGTAGAAAATAAAAAGTTTGTCATCACCCAACACTTATATTCAGTAAAAGAGCACTTCTTCAAGTTAGGCTTCTTTAATAACAATTTAAGTTCACTTTCCTTATAAGTTTCTATATGACTTTTATCAACCTTAATTGCTTTCATCTTGAAGTGTGGAATATACCCTTCATCCATAAAGAAATGAATCGTAGTTATTAAATCTCTTAAGTAAGAATTTATACTAACGTCATTATCTAAAGTTGATTTTAGATGAAGAACATAGTCTTTATAAGTATTAGAATCAATCTCTTCTATAAGCATGTCCTTATCAAAATACTTAAAGAAATACCCATAACTTTGTTTATAATGTCTTATAGTTCCATCTCTTAAATTTCTCTGCCGACAATGTTCAAGATACCTATTACACCCTTCTTCAAAAGTAAGTTTTGCAACTGTCATTTTAAGTTTTTTCATCTGTAAAATCCCCTATAAATTTACTTAAAAAACAAGAACACATCATGATAGATTTCTCTAAAATGATGTGTTCAACTTTTTTATTATTTATTTTTGTTTTATAAGATTTTTACAATTCAAAACTCAAAAAATAGAGTTCATCAAAACCTAAAACAATCAGTAATTTACTAACTATTTCTTAAAGCATTCTTCAACTGCAACTGCACATGCAACGGTAGCGCCAACCATTGGGTTGTTACCCATACCGATTAAGCCCATCATTTCTACGTGTGCGGGAACTGAAGAAGAACCTGCGAACTGAGCGTCACTATGCATTCTACCCATAGTATCAGTCATACCGTAAGAAGAAGGACCAGCAGCCATGTTATCTGGGTGGAGAGTTCTACCCGTACCACCGCCAGATGCAACTGAGAAGTAACTTACTCCGTTTTCAACGCACCATTTTTTGTAAGTACCTGCAACGGGGTGTTGGAAACGGGTTGGGTTGGTTGAGTTACCAGTGATAGAAACGCCAACGTTTTCAAGTTTCATAATTGCAACGCCTTCTGGAACGTTGTCTGCACCGTAACATTTAACCTTTGCTCTTGCGCCCTTAGAGAAGGGTTTTTCAAGGACAACTTTAACTTCTTCTGCATAGGGGTCAAATTCCGTTTCAACGTAGGTAAAGCCGTTAATACGAGAAATGATATATGCAGCGTCCTTTCCTAAACCGTTAAGGATAACTCTTAAAGGTTGAACTCTAACTTTGTTAGCGTTGAGAGCAATTTTAATTGCGCCTTCTGCTGCTGCAAAAGATTCGTGACCTGCTAAGAAACAGAAACATTCAGTTTCTTCAGATAAAAGCATTTTACCAAGGTTTCCGTGTCCTAAACCAACCTTTCTATTTTCTGCAACTGAGCCAGGGATACAAAATGCTTGTAAACCGATACCGATATTTGCTGCCGCTGCGGCTGCACTCTTGTTACCAGTTCTTTCAGCCTCTTTAATTGCAATAGCAGAACCTACGGTGTAAGCCCATTTAGCGTTTTCGAAACAAATTGGTTGAGTTTCTCCCGTGATGGTATAAGGGTCAATTCCCTTTGCATCACAAATTTCTTTACATTCATCAATAGAGGAGATGCCGTATTCTTTTAACACAGCGAGAATTTTCGCTTCACGTCTTTCATAACCTTCAAATTGTGCCATAATTCTCTCCCTCCTTACTCTTTACGTGGGTCAATATATTTAACTGCCCCATCCTCTTCCTTAAATCTTCCGTAAGTGCCTTTAGCCTTTTCGTAAGCTTCGTTAGGTTCTACGCCTTTCTTAATCATATCAGTCATCTTGCCGAGTGAAACGAATTCGTAACCGATAACTTCGTCATTTTCGTCAAGAGCCATTCTGGTACAATAACCTTCGGTCATTTCAAGATATCTAACACCCTTTGCCTTAGTACCGTACATAGTACCAACCATTGAACGTTCACCCTTACCAAGGTCCTCCATACCTGCGCCGATAACCAAACCGTCGTCAGAGAAAGCAGATTGGCTTCTTCCGTAAACGATTTGTAAGAAGAGTTCTCTCATTGCGGTATTGATAGCGTCACAAACGAGGTCGGTATTAAGTGCTTCTAAAAGGGTTTTTCCGGGAAGAATTTCCGCCGCCATTGCCGCAGAGTGAGTCATACCCGAACAACCGATAGTTTCAACAAGCGCTTCTTCGATAATGCCGTTTTTAACGTTTAACGAAAGTTTGCAAGCACCTTGTTGAGGCGCACACCAGCCTACACCGTGAGTGTATGCGGAGATGTCTTTAATTTCTTTTGCTTGTACCCATTTTCCTTCTTCAGGAATAGGTGCAGGGCCGTGTTTCGGTCCTTTACAAACACAGTACATTTTATTTACTTCTGATGAATACTGCATATTATAAATGCCCTCCAAAAATTTTATCCTATATTAATTTTCTTCTTTTTTCAGTATAACATAATTTTTGCGGTTTTGTAAAACCTTTTTTATGCGTTTTTCGCATTAAATTAAAGTTAATCGAATATTCCCGTAGACAAATATCGTTCCCCTGAGTCAGGAAAGATTACCACTAACTTTTTACCCCTGTTTTCCTCTTTTTTAGCAATATCTACTGCAACCGATAAACTTGCGCCCGAAGATATCCCCACGAGTAATCCCTCTTTTTTAGCAACTTCTTTTACAAAAAACACTGCTTTTTCATAAGATGCCGTCAAAACTTCATCCACCAAACTGCCGTCGTAATTTTTAGGAATAAAGTTTGCACCTATGCCTTGAATTTTGTGAGCCCCTGCATATCCTTTGGTAATTAGTGGCGAACTTTCCGGCTCAACACCGATAATTTTAACCCCTAACTGCTTTTCCTTAAAATATTTTGCACACCCACATAGTGTTCCACCCGTGCCGACACCTGCAACGAAGAAATCCATTTCTCCATCTAAGTCCCTTTCAATCTCCATTGCTGTAACAATGTGTGCAGATGGGTTAGCGGGGTTATCAAACTGCGATAAAACAATGCTGTTTTTAGTGCTTTTTTCTATCTCTTTTGCTCTATCAACCGCACCTTGCATACCTAAACCTTTATCCGTCAGAACAACCTTTCCTCCGTATGCTTTTATAAGAGAAATTCTTTCTTTACTAACGTTATCAGGCATAACGATAACGGCATTATATCCTTTAACTGCTGAAATCATTGCAACGCCTATGCCCGTGTTTCCACTCGTAGGCTCGATAATGGTTGCACCATCACTGATTTTGCCCTCTTTTTCGGCACTTTCAATCATAGAAAAAGCAACCCTATCTTTTATACTTCCCGCAGGGTTTTTAGACTCTAACTTTGCGTAAATATCGCAATTTAGGTCGTATGCTTTTTTAATTTTTCCTAAACTTATTAACGGCGTGTTGCCTATAAGTCCAAAAGCACTATCAAAAACTTTCATTTTACTTAATAAATTTAACAATTTCCTTTAACGCTCTACTTCTATGAGATACGGAATTTTTCTCCTCGTCAGAGGCTATCCCCATACTCTTTCCTAAGTCGTAACTAAAAAAAATCGGGTCGTAACCAAAGCCGTTTTTACCCTCTCTTTTAGTTAGAATTTCCCCCTCCGTTTCACCCGTTACGGTATAAAACTCTTTATCGGAAAGGTAATAAACCATACAACAAATAAATTTGGCTTTTCTATTATTTTCGCCCTCTAAAACGGATAATAGTTTATCATTATTATGCTCGTCATCCCCATCCCCTGCGTATCTTGCGCTATAAACACCGGGTGCGCCATCTAACACGTCAACCGACAACCCGCTATCATCCGCCAAGGCGGGAAGATTTAATTTTTCCGACACCGCTTTTGCCTTAATAAATGCGTTTTCAAAATAGGTTTCACCCGTTTCTTCTATCTCAAAATCTAACCCAAATTCTTTGTATCCTTTTACTGTATACTCCGGCAACATTTCGGAAATTTCCTTTATTTTCCCTTTGTTTCCGCTTGCTAAAACTATAACCTTTTTACTATCCATTTCTCACCTTTTTAATTTCTTCAGAAAGTTTAATAAATTCGTCAGAAGATAGAGTTTCCCCCCTTGCGGTTAAGGAAATATTGGCGTTAATTAGCACCGTTTCGGCATAACTCCTTGACAATTTAAATCCGTTCATTAGATTATTTACAAGCATTTTTCTACGGTTAGCAAAGGCAATTCTCACAACTTCTCTTACCGCAAGTAAATCAACGCCGTCAGTTTTTCCATCTTCAATATCAATTTTAACTACGGCAGAATCCACGTTGGGTGCAGGAGTAAACTTCTCCCTACCAACACGCATAACGATATTTGCCTTTCCCCTTAAATTGATTGCAACGGTTATTGCACCGTAATCGGAAGTGCCACTATTAGAAGCAAACCTTTCCGCCACCTCTTCTTGCACCATAATTACCATTGCTTTTAGATTTTTTGCCTTTTCTAAAAACTCCATAACGATTGGCGTGGTAATGTAATATGGTAAGTTTGCAACCATAATATATTTACCGCCAAGCCTCTTTTCAACTTCGGTAATTTTTTCCTTCATAATATCGGAAAAAACTATCTCCACGTTATCGTATTCCTCAAGCGTTTCCGCTAAAACGGGCTTTAAGTTTTTATCGATTTCATACCCTACGACCTTTTTTGCTTTTTTACAGAGTTCACGGGTAAGCGCACCTGCACCTAAACCTATTTCAAGAACAACGTCCTCTTTAGTAACGCCCGCCTTTTCTACTATTTCGCTTAAAAGGTTTTCATCCGTTAAAAAATTTTGTCCAAACGCTTTTTTAAAAGAAAAGCCGTGCTTTCTTAAAATTTGCCTTAAATCTTTTTCCATTTATTACCTTAAAACTTTGCGGATAAAAATAAGTTTACCGCTTATAATAATATTGTAAAGATAACCTCTTTACTTATCTTTTACCAAAGATATACCATTTTAAGTGAAGTCGGCAAAATTGCCGACTTCTCTTTTTATTTTATTTTTGTAAATATGCTTTTTGCGTTATTAAACACTACCTTTGCCGTATCTATAACGTCTAACTTTTTACGTTTTGCAATAAACTCTAAAATTACGGGAATATTCTTAGGCTCGTTAGTCTTTCCCCTAAATGGCTCTGGAGAAAGGTATGGGCTATCCGTTTCCGTTAGAATATCTTCTATCGATAGAAAATCTAAAACCTCTAAAATATTCCTTGCGTTTTTAAAAGTAGCAGTTCCACCGACGCCAATCTTAAGCCCTAATTTAACAAGTTCTCTTGCCGTTTCCTTTGAACCGGAAAAACAATGCATCACCCCACCGAAAGTCAACTTATTTTTGTTATCTTTTAGCAATTTAATAGTGTCTTCCGTAGCCTCACGAGAGTGAAAAGATATTGGGAGTTTTAACTCTTTTGCAAGTTCTAATTCCTTTACTAAGACATCCTTTTGCAAAGGAATATAACTTTTATCCCAGTAGTAGTCTAAGCCAATTTCCCCTATGCAAACACACTTTACGTCCATTGCAAGGACTTTTATTTTATTCAAATCCCCATCGTCCATTTTATTTACGTCGGAGGGGTGAATACCCGCACCAAAGAAAACGCTATCAAACTTACTGGAAAGTTTTTGGCTTTTTATAGTATCAGAGAGGCTACAGCCCATAGTGATTACGGTGCTAACCCCATATTTTTCATATTCTCTAACTACCGCACCGATATCAGCATACCTCTCGTCAGTTAAATGACAATGCGTATCAATATACATTAGAAAACCTGACTTCCGTCCTCAATATCCTTTTCGGGAGAAAGGAAGGCAATTTTCCCATCAGCATCTTCAGCGCAAATAATCATACCTTCTGAAACTATACCGCAAAGTTTTGCAGGCTTTAAGTTGGTTACCATAGTTAGCTTTTTGCCAATTAAATCTTCGGGAGAATAAGCACCTGCAATGCCACTAACTACCGTTCTTTCTTCGTCGCCAAGTTTTACGGTGAGTTTTAAGAGTTTTTTGCTTTTTTCAACCTTTTCACAGGCAATAACTTTAGCAATTCTTAATTCTACTTTTTCAAAATCTGCAAACTCTATCAAGGGTTTAGCCTCCTTTTTGGGTTGTTCTTTTTTGATTTCTTTTTGTCTTTCTTCTATCATAGCGTTTATTTTTTTCATCATAAGCGTGCCGTCAATTCTGTCGAAAAGTTTTTCCGTTTCAGATAAAACGGTTATTTCTTTTTCTAAAGCAAACTCTTTAAGTTTTGCATAATCTCTTACCGTCACGTTAAACGCTTTAAGCGTTTTTTCCGCAGTGTCGGGAATATAATTTGATAAAATCGACGCACCTATAACGATAGCCTCTGAAAGGTTATACAACACGGTTGAAAGTCTTTCTTTATTTGCTTCATCCTTTGCTAAAACCCAAGGAGTAGTTTCGTCAATATACTTATTTGCCCTTCTAAACAAGGTAAATATTTCGCTAAGCGCATCTGAAACCTTAAACTCGTTCATTTTAGCGGTAACTTTATCAATTAATCCACAAGCAAGATTTTTAAGTTCTAAATCAAAACTTTCCTCCACTCCGTAATCCTTAACCGTTCCACCAAAGTATTTGTTTATCATAGCAACCGTTCTGTTTACAAGGTTACCAAAAACGTTAACGAGTTCAGCGTTTACCGTATCGATAATCATTTGATAGGATATAAG
The DNA here is from genome assembly GCA_045654365.1 of Christensenellaceae bacterium. GTDB lineage: Bacteria > Bacillota > Clostridia > Christensenellales > Borkfalkiaceae > UBA1259. Next base: position 51,216 of record JAZONF010000015.1, read on the forward strand.
TCCGTCGTTATCCTGTGGCATAGCAGAAGTTACGTAATATCTAACTGCGTCCTTACCAAAGAAATCAACAAGGTCATCTGCATACATAACGTTACCTTTAGACTTACTCATTTTATCACCGTCTTGAAGTAGCCAACCGTGACCGTAAACTTGTTTAGGTAGCGGTACGCCTAACGCCATTAAGAAAATAGGCCAATAAATGGTGTGAAATCTAATTATATCCTTTCCGATAACGTGCACGTTTGCCGGCCAATATTTATTATACTCTTCACCATGATTTCCGTTTACGTCGTATTTAATTCCCGTAATATAGTTTGTCAAAGCGTCAAGCCAAACGTATACTACGTGTCTGTCGTCAAAATCAACGGGAATACCCCACTTAAAGGAACTTCTTGAAACGCAAAGGTCTTGAAGTCCCGGTTTAATAAAGTTATTAACCATTTCGTTTTTGCGAGATACTGGAAGAATAAAATCAGGATTTTCGTTATAATGTGCTAAAAGTTTATTGGCATACTTACTCATCTTAAAGAAGTAAGCCTCTTCTTCCGCCTTTTTAAGTGGTCTACCACAGTCGGGACATTTTCCGTCCTTTATTTGGCTATCCGTCCAAAAAGATTCACAAGGCGTGCAATACCAACCCTCGTAAGAGCCTTTATAAATATCACCCTGTTCATAAAGTTTTTTAAAAATCTTTTGAACCTGTTTTTCGTGATAAGCGTCGGTAGTTCTTATGAACTTGTCGTAAGAAACACCCATCAAATCCCAAATTCTTTTAATTTCTCCAGCAACGCCGTCAACAAACTCCTTAGGAGTTTTACCTGCGGATAGTGCCTTTTCTTCTATTTTTTGTCCGTGCTCGTCCGTTCCCGTTTGAAAAAGAACGTCGTACCCTTGATATCTTTTAAATCTTGCAAGACAGTCGGTTAAAACGGCCTCGTACGTGTTGCCGATATGTGGCTTACTTGAAGTGTACGCAATAGCCGTAGTTATATAATATTTTTCCTTCATATTAAACACCTCTCTTTGGAGTTATCAATAGTATATTTTAGCACATTTTTTCTTCATATTCAAGGAGTTTTATACATAAAGTTATCTTATGAATATAATTTTCGGCATTTCCATTTGCGTTTGCACTATTTTTCTAACCTTTTCCACACCGGAGGCAGTTCTTTCCACTATGCTAAGCGGTGGAGAAGACGCACTAAACCTTACCTTAAAACTTGTAGTTGTGTACGCCGTTTGGCTTGGCGTTTTTAATATCATGGAAAAAACGGGGCTTTCAAACAAATTTGCAAAACTACTTAAGCCGTTAAACAAGTTGCTTTTCGGCAACGTTAGTGAAAAGGCAAACGACTATATGGCACTTAATATTTCCGCTAACATTTTAGGTGTTAGCGGTGCAACTACGCCTATGGGAATTAAATCCATTTTAGAGTTAGATAAGGATAAAAAAAGCGATTATGCGGTCGCCATGTTTTTTGTAATTAATGCAACAAGCGTTCAACTTATTCCCTCGTCGGTTTTAGCGTTAAGAGCGTCGTTAGGCTCTTTAACTCCGTCCGATATTATCTTGCCAACAGCCCTTGCAACCTTGCTTTCCTCGATTGTCGGAATAGTTTTAGTTAAAGTTTTTATTAAAAGGTAAATTATGCGATATTTTATTCCCCTTTTATTTTTAACCGTATTTATTATTGCTTTTATAAAGAAAATTAAGCCGTATGACTCTTTTGTAGAGGGGGCAAAATCCGCCGTCCCTTTTGCAGTAAATTTATTTCCTTACCTCGTTTGCATTTTTATTTTAACGGAACTTTTTGAAGTTAGCGGTTTAACAGATTTAATGTGCAGACTTCTATCTCCCTTATTTTCCTTTTTAGGCATACCTAAAGAATTAACGAGTTTAGTTTTAATAAAACCCTTTTCGGGTAGTGGTGCGCTTGCCACGTTATCTGAAATATTTAATACATACGGTGTTGATAGTTATCTTGCAAGATGCGCTTGCGTTATCTACGGCTCATCTGAAACGGTTTTTTATATCGCCTCAGTCTACTTTGCAGGCGCAAAAAAAAGAAACTTAACTCTTCCTATAATAATTTCTTTATTTGCGGGAATTGTATCTAACGTTTTTGCTTGTTTTATATGTAAAATAATGTAACAAAAAACGGACTTAAATTTAAGTCCGTTTTAATTTTCTAATTTTTATTATGCCATAAACACGTAGCATTTGTAAACGACACTCTTGTATTCTCTACTATCTCTTGCATCAACCTCAACGTAATACAAACCCTTTTGAACTATCTCGTTTACACCAAAAGATTTAAATTCTCCGTTAACGATTTTATAGGCAATCATCGAAAATCTAATTCTATCATCCTCGTTGAAAAAACCCGGTCTAGTCATAGTAGACACAGGATAATTATAAGTTCCAATATCTACACCGTTTAATGAAAAATTAAAATATGGTATAGAATCAACAACGTATAAATCGTAATCACCAGTTTCTTCTGCAGAATACTTTTTAAGATAATTACTAGCAAATTTTATTTCAAGTCCGTCCTTTCTTTCGTTTGTAACGTTTACTACAACTTTATACTTTAATTTATCCGAATTTTTTGATCCTAAATTAAAATCAAAGTTAAATTCGTGACTTCCCTCGTCCAATTTCAAGTACAAATACCCCTCTTCAGGGGTTAAAAACTGTGGAGGCGTTAGAACTGTAGCCAAGTTGTCCACAACGTTTGTATCGCTACCCGTATAAGAATATTTCATGAAGTTGGAATTTTTTAGCAAGTCTAAGCCGTTTCTTCTTTCAATATTAGAGCCTTTTTCCCCATTAACGTATAAATATTTAAGTGCATCTATATCAATATAGGTATATTTATCCATTGCCAACGTGTTTATGTGCGACTCTCTATTCTCGTCATTTAAAATCGCCTGTGCACCAAGATTTCCGCCGTCAACTCGCTCCATATAGAAAAAGCTAAAGTAAACTTCCCACTTATACTCTATCTCGTCTTGCTTATTACAGCCACTAAAACAAAAAACAGAACCAGCTACAAGTAAAACTAACATAGTGCAAGCTATCGATAAAATTAGATTTTTTCTTTTCATAAAAGCACTCCTTTTTTACTCTTTTAAAAAGTTTACCATAATCGCCAATATAAGGTCAATATAGTCTATGCAAAATTAAAGCATGTAGACTCTTGTATTTTTAATATATTTCGTCAAATTTTTCTCCCCCTTTTAGCATTTATAAAAAATGTTTTAACGTTAAAAGTTTACGCCTACAAAAAAAAGACTTGATAACCAAGCCTTTTTTATTCACATAAATTATTTTTTATCCTAAAACCACGTCTAAGACAAGCATTAGACAAAAACCAAGTAATAGCGAGAAAGTAACGCCTCTTTTATTCCCATCCGAATGGGTTTCTGGTATCATTTCGTCACTTACAACGTAAAGCATTGTTCCACCGGCAAAAGCCAAAGCAAAAGGTAGAATAATCGCCATAATTTTCACAGCAAAGTATCCCAAAAAAGTTCCAACAACTTCTATTAATCCCGTAATAGAGGCTATTAAAAAGGTCCTCTTTTTAGAAACACCAGAATTTATCATAGGCGCAATTATAACTATGCCTTCTGGTATATTTTGAAGCGCAATACCTAATGCGATAAAAATTCCTTCCGCTTGATTTCCAGAACCAAAACCCACGCCTGCAGCGATACCCTCTGGCAGATTGTGTATTGCAATTGCAATAACGAACAGCATAACCTTGTTTATGTTTGAAGATTTGTGTTCCTCAATATCCGTACCGAAAAGTTTGTGTAGGTGTGGCGTAAATTTATCTATTAAATTAAGACAAAACGCACCAACAAATATACCAGCCACGGTAATAAGTAAGCCAAATTCTCCACCGTACTCTAAGGAAGGAAGAATAAGTCCAAAAATAGATGCAGAGAGCATTATTCCGCCAGCAAAGGCCAAGAATATTTTGGAAAATTTTTGAGAAGCGTTTTTAAATAATAACCCTAATATTGCGCCTATTACGGTTGCACTACCAACGCCAAGCGCGGTTAAAACAACTATACCCATAAAAACCCTTATTTTTAATAGCCGACCTCATATTAAGGTCGGCTTTTATACTTTATATTATGCTTTTTTGCTTTTATCTTCTTCTACAAGTTTAGCGGTAATTTCATCTAAACTCATAACGCCTAAATCGCCATCTTTTCTTGAACGAACGGAAACCTTGTTTTCCTCTTTTTCCTTATCGCCAACGATAAACATATAGGGTATTTTATCTAATTGCGCCTCACGGATTTTGTAGCCAAGTTTTTCATTTCTAACGTCAGCCTCTGCACGAATTCCTGCAAGTTTTAATTTTTCCACAACTTCTTTAGCGTAATCTGCCGTTCTTTCAGTTAAACTTAAAACCTTAACTTGAACGGGGCAAATCCAGAAGGGGAACGCACCTGCGTATTTTTCGATAAGCATTGCAAGAGTTCTTTCATAACAACCGATAGAACTTCTATGAATAACGTAAGGATATTTTTTATCTCCGTTCTCATCAATATAGGTCATATCGAAAGAGTGTGATGCGGCAAAGTCAATTTGAATAGTGATAATAGTATCTTCTTTTCCGTAAACGTTTCTTGATTGAACGTCAAGTTTAGGTCCGTAGAAAGCAGCCTCGTCCTCAGCCTCAACGTATTCTAAACCGATATTGTCAAGGATTTTTTTCATTAAAGCCTCGGTTTCATCCCAAGCTTTATCGTTGTCTATATATTTTTCTTTATTAACCTTGCTACGCTTTGAGAAACGGAAAGTTACGTCCTCTCTCATACCCAAGCAATCAAGGAAGTAATAAGAAAGGTCTAAACATCTCTTAAATTCTTCTTCAATCTGTTCTGGGGTACAAACGATATGTCCGTCTGATAAAGTAAACTGACGAACACGGATAAGACCGTGCATTTCACCACTTGCCTCGTTTCTATAAAGGGTTGCCGTTTCAGAATATCTACAAGGTAAATCCCTATAACTCTTTAAGCCGTTTTTGTAAATTTGATATTGGAAAGGACAAGTCATAGGACGAAGAGCCATAGCATCTTGAGAATTTTCGTCACCTATTATAAACATTTTATCTCTATAATGGTCCCAGTGTCCAGAAATACGGTAAAGGTCGTTCTTTGCCATATTTGCCGTACGGGTAATCATAAAGCCTCTTCTTTCCTCCTCGTCCTCAACGAAACGGGTAAGAATTTGCATAATTTTTGCACCTTTAGGCATTAAAAGGGGCAAGCCTTGACCAACCACGTCTTCCGTCATAAAGATACCGAGTTCTCTACCAAGTTTGTTATGGTCACGCTTTTTCGCCTCTTCTAAAGCGGTAAGGTATTCTTCAAGTTCGCTCTTTTTAGCAAATGCCGTTCCGTAAATACGGGTAAGCATTTTATTTTTCTCATCTCCTCTCCAGTAAGCACCGGTAACGGAAGTTAATTTAAACGCTTTAATCTTTCCCGTTGAAGGAAGGTGCGGTCCACGGCACAAGTCCATAAAATCTCCCTGTTTATAGAAAGAAATTACGCTTCCTGCGGGTAAATCGTGAACGAGTTCCACCTTATATGGCTCAGAAAAATCTTTAAATATTTTAAGAGATTCTCTTTTTCCGTAAACAAGCCTTTCAATAGGAAGGTCGCTTTTAATAATTTTTTCCATTTCCTTTTCGATTTTAACTAAATCGTCTTGGGTAATAGGGGTTTTAAATTCTATATCGTAGTAAAATCCGTTTTCAACCGTAGGTCCAATTGCAAGTTTGCTTGTTGGGAAAATATTTTTAACCGCCTGCGCTAACACGTGTGAACAAGTGTGGCGATATACTTGTAACCCCTCTTTATCTTTTAGAGTAATAATTTGAAGTTCTACGTCTTTATCCACAACGTATGATAGGTCAACGAGTTCACCGTTAACCTTACCGCAAACAGCGTTTCTGAGTAATCCCTCAGAAATGTTTCCAGCAATATCCTTTACGGATATGGGGTTATCGTATTCAATAAACGAACCGTCTTTAAGTGTAATTTTCATACTTTTCTCCTTATAAAAAAATCCTTACGCTACCTAAGTAACGTAAGGACGAATATTTCCGTGGTTCCACCTTACTTGTCGCAAAAAAGCGACCTCTTTGTTGCAAAATTTAGGCTTTGCTTTCCTTGCCAAAAACGGTGGTTTTGCATTTTCTTTTTCTTCAACGGAGATTTCACCATCCCCCGCTCTCTTTGTGAATTAAAAGACGCTACTTGTCCGCATTTATAGCATATTTTTATATAATTTTAACCTAAATTCCCTATTTTGTCAACACTTTTACAGGCAATATCCGCTTGAAAAATATATTTTGTCACCAAACAGTTCTCTAACGTATATTTCGTCCTCTTCTGGAATTTTACCCGATATTTCCACCTCACCGCAATTAGATAGCAGTATTTCTCTAATAATTTTAAGTTCCTCTCCGTCTAAGAGGGAACATCTCTTTAGCCTTCTAAAATGGCTATCGTAAACTCTTCCCTCGTCGACGTAAACTCTCTTTTTTCTATTTTCAATTAGATAACCTATAAAATCTCTTAACTGCGAACTAACAAAACAAGTTGGCATATACGATACTATATCTTCCCACTTTGCCTTTAACGGTTTTAACCTAAAATTATACACGCCGTCAAGGGCAATTTCCTCTTGGTTTTTAAGTCTATCTATCACGTATTTTTTATCCTCTGGCAAATCCGCCGCAATCAATCCTGCAAAAAGCAATTCCTTTTCCTTTTGGTTTAAACCGCCTATACCCAGCGTTTTTTTGAAAAAATCATACTTGTATTTTATAACTATAATTTCGGCAACCTTATCAATTATTTCGGCAGATACCATTTCTGAATAATGGTCGGGGCAGGTTACCGTTAACATAGTCCTTTTAGACGCATCCCTTTCCGCAACTAAACATCTCGTGTTCATAAATAATTCAGTAAGGGTTGTTTGAATATAATACAAATTGTTTTTATTAAATTGATTTTCCGTAAGATTAATAATTGACATACAGTTTTAGTTTACGCTCCGCATTACTTTTTATTTATCTTTTCGTAAAATATTCCTAAACGTTTTGACTATTAACTTGCTAATTTCCGAAACGAATACGATAGAACTTGAAAGGGATAGCACCTTAACCCACGAAATAAAACTCATAGGTTTTACCGAAAATATCGTTGGCAACGCTTGAACGATTATAAAATGCGTTAAAAACACCAAAGTAAAAGTTAAAACCATAACCTTATTTTTGCTAACACCTTTGAATATACTTTCTCCGCCCAATTCTCTTGAATTAAAGGCGTTAAACAGTTGAAAGCAAATAAATAAACTAAATATTGCGTTTCCCCTTTCAAACTGACTTACCCTAAGGAAGTTCGTTAAGTATTGCAAAATCATTATCCCGCCTATAAATAAACCGTTGAAAAGTATCCTAAATAGCATTTTTAAGTTTACTATACTGTCCGAACGTTTAACTGGCTTACCTTTCATAACGTTTGCATCCGCCCTTTCCATACCTAAGGTTAAGGCAGGCGGTCCGTCCATTATTACGTTTATCCATAATAGTTGAAAGGTATTAAAGGGTGAAGAAAGCCCTAAAATTGCAGTAACCGTTATAAACAAAAGGGCGGATAAATTAACCGAGAGTTGAAACAATATAAACCTTTGCAGGTTTTTATAAACGTTTCTTCCAAACGATATTGCCTTAACTACGGTAGCAAATCCGTCGTCAAGCAAAACTATATCCGATGCCTCTTTGGTTATTTCACTGCCACTCTTTCCCATTGCTATACCGACGTCTGCGTGTTTTATTGCCGGTGCGTCGTTAATGCCGTCACCGGTAACTGCAACAACTTCCCCCATCTCTTTCAACGCCTTTACCACACGCAACTTAATGGCGGGAGTACTGCGTGCGATAACGGAAATTTTTCTAATGGCTTTCTTAAAATCCTCGTCGGATAACTTTTCCACGTCTAACGCAGAAACGACTTCTTCTTTCCCTTTTATTATTTTAAGTTCTTCCGCCACTGCCGAAGCCGTTAAAAGGTTATCTCCGGTGAGCATTTTCACCTTAATTCCCGCATTTCTGCACTGAAGAATAGCGTCTTTTACCTCTGGGCGAACAGGGTCAACGATACAAACGTATCCGTCGAAAAGGTATTCTCCGCCGTCGTCTGCATGGGCAAAACAAATAACTCTTCTCGCCTTTTTCTGCTTTGAGCCTATCTCCTCCAACAACTGTTTCTTGCGAGTATCTAACATATCGCAAAGAGGGATTACCTTCTCGGGTGCGCCCTTTAGTAAACTTCTTTTTTTACCCTCAACTGAAACGGTAGTTAGCATATACTTATTTTCGCTTGAAAAGGGCTCTCTATCTATCATTTGATATTTTTTCTTATACTCATCAAGTTTTTTTATTTTTCCACTTTGACAAACGCACTCTAATAGAGCGCACTCCGTTCCATTGCCAAAAAAGGAGTCTTTTCCATTATTAGCAACGGCTTTTGCCGTGGAGTTACAAATAAAATTTTCTAATAGGTATTCGCTTAATTCTTCACCCAAAGCATAGCATCTTGTGCCCGTACAAACGCTTTCAACTTTCATTTTGTTTTGCGTTAACGTTCCCGTTTTATCAGAACAAATAACGCTTACTGCGCCAGCGGTTTCTCCCGCCACCATCTTTCTAATCAGTGCGTTTCCCTTAGCAAGTTTAATCATATTAAGTGCAAGGGAAACGGCAACGATGGTTGGCAACCCCTCGGGGACTGCCGCAACGATTAATATTACTGCGGAAATAAAAAGTTCTTGAACACCGTTATAATTAAGCCCTCCCTGTTTCCACAATCTTAAAACGGAAAGACCAAACACCAAAAGAGCGGTTATTATCCCTATTATAGTAATTACTCTGCCAAGCTTTGCAAGTTTTTGTTCTAAGGGAGATGGAATAGCGTTTTTCTCCTTTAATCCTCCCGCAATTTTACCTATTTCCGTATCGTCCCCAACGGCGGTAACAATCATTTTACCGTTACCTCCCGTTACGAAAGTACCAGAATATACAGAGTTTTTTCTTTCAGCAAGGAGCGTTGCCCTTTTAGATGGAAATAAAGCGTCCTTTTCAACGGGAACACTTTCCCCCGTCAAAGCCGATTCATCTACTGAAAGGGAGTTACTTTCTATAAGCCTACCGTCGGCAACTATTTTATCCCCGCTTTCCATCAAAATCAAATCGCCCACAGTTACGTAGGATGCTCCTACCAACATCACCACGCCGTCACGAATTACTTTTACTGCCGAATTATCGTAAATTTTACCAAGTGCCTTAAACGCCTTTTCAGAACTTCCCTCCATAATTAAGGTAATAAAAACGGACAAAAGTATTGCGCCAAGTATCCCAATACACTCGGAAAAATCCCCCTTTCCCGTTTTAAGCGCAGAGCCTAATCCCGTGCCAAAGGCAATAATTAACGCAAACTGTAAAATTATAAGCATAGGTTCTTTTAAGGCGGAAAGAATTTTAGAAAATATACTAACCTTTTTCTTGTCCGAAAGTTTATTTTCGCCAAAATCCGCTAATCTACGTTTAGCAAGGGCGGAAGTCAGACCTACGATTTTGTTTGTTTGTAAATTAGAAAGTGTAAATTCTATACTTTTATCGTAAAACTCCATATTTGCTCCTCTTTTCCTTCTCTTAAAATTATGCCGTTAGAGGTAAATATATGAATTTTGCTATAGACAAATAATAGGTTTTATGTTAAAATATTTAAAACAAAATTTACGTGGAGAGAACGTTATGGCAAACTTTCTAGAAATTGATATTAAAGGATACAAAGCATCACTTCCTATCTTAGAACTTCCATCAGGGATTAAGATTGCTTTTTTTAACCTACACGGTGCACCGGAAATGACCGAGCACTGCGGAAAGGAAATTGCTAAACTCGTTACGGCGGACGTGATTATTACCGCAGAATCAAAGGGACTTCAACTTGCCCACGTAGTAGCAAGGGAGCTCAACCACCCCTTTTACGCCGTTGCAAGAAAATCTAAAAAGTTATATATGCAAGACGGTGTATCTATTTCATACGGCTGTTCAATAACTACAGGCAAAGCGCAAGAACTTCACCTATCAAAACACGACGTAGACGTTATAAAAGGCAAAAAAGTTGCTATTGTTGATGACGTTATTTCTACCGGTGAAAGCCTTAAGGGGTTAGAGGAAATAGTTAAAAAGGCAGGCGGAATAGTTTATGAAAAACTTTTCGTTTTAGCAGAGGGAGACGCTAAGGAGAGAGAGGACGTTAAGTTCTTACAATCTATTCCTCTTATGTAAGGAAAAAACCGCAAGTAATTTTGCGGTTTTTTTAAACTATAAAGGGAAACGCACCGATAAAACGGTGCGTAACCAAAGGAAAAAGTTTATTGAGAGTGTGAGCAATTTTATTAAACCCTATCGGTTTTACAACATTATACTAACATATATTTCTTGAAAAACTATTGAAAAAATTATTTTTTAGAAAAATTTTTAAAGGAAAAATCAATACTTTAGATTTATAATAAAAATATGAATATTTTAATTATTGACGATGAAAGACAATTAGTTTTTGCGCTATCGTCTATCTTAAAACAAAACAATTATTCAGTTGACGGCGTGTTTGACGGAGAAACGGGCTTAGAGTACGCCTTATCTAACATTTACGACCTTATAATTTTAGACGTTATGTTACCGAAGTTAGATGGATTTAGCGTACTAAACGCTTTGCGCAGTAAAAAAATTGAAACGCCAATATTGATGTTAACCGCAAAATCGGAAGTCACAGATAAAATTAACGGACTAAACTCTGGGGCGGACGATTATTTGACTAAACCCTTTTCTACTGAAGAACTTTTAGCAAGAATTAAGGCACTGTTGCGAAGAAAGGAATCTTTTACCGGCAATCATTTAGCGTATAACGATATAATTTTAGATAGAGATTCGTATAAACTAATTAAAGGCGAATCCAAAATTGATTTAGGTAAAAAGGAATTTCAGATTTTAGAACTTTTAATGCTTTCCCCCACCTCTTGTATTGAGAGAGAAAGACTAATAGAAAAAATTTGGGGGTTTGATTCGGAGGCGGAATATAACACGATAGAAGTGTATATTTCCTTTATCCGAAGAAAACTAAGCGCAATAGGTTCTACTACGGAAATACGCTCTATTAGGGGCGTTGGATACACGTTGGGGGCGCAAAAATAATATGGTAAAAAAAGCAAAGACGAAGTTTTTAGTATTTACACTAATTGCCGTTACGATATTCTTTTCTTGTCTATTTCTCGTTGTAAATAACCTCTTAAAAAAGGGCGCAGAACACGAAATTTCCAACAAACTAACGGAAATCGAAAGATTTCACGAACAGGATACCACCCTTTATTTACACAGCCATTTTATATGCTTGATTACAAGATACGACACGACGAATAATAGTCACCAAATTAAGGTGGAAAAGTCTGTAGGATTTAGTGAAGAGTCAGTTAATTCTATCACCTCTTCCGCTATATCTAAAAACTACCCTTTAGGCTCTATAGGAAAGGTCTATTATAAAATTTCTTATAACAACAACCAACCTCATATGATAGTAGCGGGTGATTTTTCATACGTCTTAGAAATCTACGAACAAAATTTAAAGACTGCACTTATAACTATGTTAATTATATTAGTTATCGTGTTCGTTTGTGCTTGGCTATTTTCCTTTTGGGTGTTTAAGCCAATTAATGAAACCTTATACAAGCAAAGACAGTTTATTTCCGACGTTAGCCACGAACTTAAAACCCCAGTTGCGATAATCTCCGCCAACGCAGATGTTTTGAGGAATATAAAAGAAAGCGAATACCTTGAAAATATCAAATCCCAATCAAAGCGTATGGGGCTACTCGTTAACGACTTATTAACTTTAAGCAGTCTTGACGAGGGCAACGGGGGCGTAAAAAAGCAACAGTTCTGTCTTTCCGAGGCGGTACTAAAAGCCACTCTTCCTTTTGACGCTCTTGCTTTTGAAAAGGGTAAATTTATCAAATTTGACGTAGAAGAAAACCTAACCGCAATGGGAATTAGAGAGGACGTTATTAAAATTTGCGAGATTTTATTAGATAACGCCGTAAAATATTCTCTTAAAAGCTCGGAAATTATCGTAACTCTAAAAAAGGACGGCAAAAAAAATATTCTCTCAATTTTTAATAGAGGTTGCGAAGTATTAAAAGAAGATAAGGATAGAATTTTTGAAAGATTTTATCGTGCAGACGGTTCAAGAGCAAGAAATCTTGGCGGAAGCGGACTTGGGCTTTCAATAGCAAAAAGCCTTGCAAAACGAAACAAATGGAAGTTATCTGCAACCCCCGTTACGGGTGTTTCTATGAAAATAGACTTGGTTTTATAAACTGAATATAAAAGATATTTTCTCAAATTAAAAACCTTTGATAAAATTATCAAAGGTTTTTTAATTTCTATTATATTTCTTAGTTAACCTCAATAAATATTCGGCTTTTTTATCGGTAAAATCCTTTTTGCCAAAAACAACTGCCCAGTTTTCCCTTTTAACCGTACCGGGCTCGTTAATTCTATACTCGGAATTTTTCAAGAACAAATCCCATATCGGAATAATAAATATTTTAGCCTTGCAAGAAAACCCAAGCTCTATAATACTCTTTGCTAAACTCCTTACACCGTCAATCTTTCTATTTATTTTTGCCCTTTTTAGGCAGGATTTAACTTGATTTTTTAGATTTTCCCTTTCCCCTGTTTTATTTATAAGGCCAATCAAGGTATCGTTGTCATGCGTTCCGGTAAAACAAACGGAATTTTCCTCAATATTTTCAGGAAGATAAGGGTTGAAATTATCGCCGTTAAAAGCAAAGGACAATATCTTCATACCGGGATAGCCACTTTGTTTAAGTAGGTTTTTTACCCCGTCGTCAATTATGCCTAAATCTTCTGCAATAATTTTATTTTTATCAACGACTTTGTGTATTTTTTTTAAGAGTTCTTCACTCGGAACGTCCACCCAAACGCCATTTTTTGCCGTTTTTTCGTTACAATCTATTTCGTAATACCTATCAAGCCCTCTAAAATGGTCAATCCTAACAAGGTCAAAAATTTTAAGTGCACTTTTTACCCTTTTTTGCCACCACGAAAAATTTTGCTCTTTATGTTTTAAATAATCGTACACGGGGTTACCCCACAACTGTCCGTCTTGAGAAAAATAATCGGGTGGAACACCTGCAACTTTTTTAGGCGTTAAATCGCTGTTTAATTTAAATAGTTGCGGATTAAGCCAAACGTCCACACTGTCAGGTGAAACGTACAAAGGCAAATCTCCAAAGATTTTAACACCTTTTTCGTTTGCATATTTTTTTAATGAAAACCATTGTTTTTCGGCTAAATATTGAGTAAATTGCCAAAACAATATTTCCTCTTCGTGCTCCGATGTGAATTTATTTATTGCCTTCTTGTTTCTAAACTTAAACTCCTCTCTCCACTCGTAGAAAGGCTTTTGCTTTTCAAACAGTTTTATTGAAGTAAAAAGGGCAAAATCAAAAGATTTTTTACTCTTTACATATTTAACAAACTCTTTATCTTCTCTATCAAACCTTGAAAAGGCTTTTCGCAACAAATAATCCCTAACGTTATATAAAAAACCGTAGTCAACGTATTTAGTTTTTATTTTAGTTTTAGAAAGTTCTCTTTTATTTATCAAACCTTCGTTATATAAAAACTCAGGGCTAATATAGTAAACGCTAAATGAATTAGAGCATACTGAAGAATAGGGAGAATTGCTAAATCCCGTTTGAACGAGGGGCAAAATCTCCCATATTTTTTGATTTGATTTTTGCATAAAATCTATAAAATTGTATGCTTCCGTGCCGAAATCCCCTATTCCATACTTTGACGGAAGAGAAAATATAGGCATTAGTACACCACTTTGTCTTTTCATCATCTTAGCGTTTTTAAAGTTTATAAAATAAAGCCACCGTCACAAGTAATCGTTTGACCCGTAATATAGTTTGCGCTATCGGAACACAAAAAATAAATAATTTCAGCAATTTCCTTAGGCTCACCTATCCTACCTAAAGGAATTCTTGAAATGATATCTTTCATTTCATCTTCAGTATAACCGTCGTTCATAGGAGAACGAATTACACCGGGGCAAATACAGTTTACGTTTATATTAGAAGGTCCAACTTCTTTTGCAAGGGCTTTTGAATATCCTATAAGTGCAGACTTTGTTGCGGAATAACAAGACTCTAAACTTCCACCCGCTATGCCCCAAATCGAAGACACGAAAAGTATTTTACCACTTTTTCTCTCAATCATATTTTCAAGCGCATCCTTAGTTAAAAGGTGACAAGCCTTTACGTTAATATCAAAAAGCCTATCCCAATCTTCTTCGGTGGTATCTTGCGCTTGCACATAAAGGTCCACCCCAGCGTTATTAACTAAAACGTCAATATGCTTAAAATTTTCCAAATGTGCACTTATAACCTTTTCCGCTTCCCCTTTAATAGAAAAATCGGCTTTAATAGGATTAAGATAACCTATATACCCCTCTTTTTCAAGTTCCTCTTTTATCGAACTAATAGAAGAATATCCCGAATTATACTGTGCCGTAACGAAAAAACCCTTTCTTACAAAGGCTTTAACCGTTTCTCTACCTATAGCACCCGAAGCACCTGTAATTAACGCAGTTTTCATACTTGCTCCTTTAAATTAAAGTGAAATTGCCCTATATTAACGTACCCGCAAATTTATTGCGGGTACGTTTTAATGTTTTTTAACCTTTAACTCTTTCCATGTATTCACCAGACCTGGTGTCTACTCTGATATATTCGCCTTCTTCAACGAACATAGGAACGTCAATCGTGATGCCCGTTTCAAGAGTTGCTTTTTTGGTGGTGTTGGTTGCTGTATTGCCCTTAACTGCGGGGTCAGCCTTGGTAACTTGTAAAACCACAAAGTTATCACAATCTACTGAGAAGGGAACGCCCTTAAAGAACTTAACGATAACGTGGTCGCCTTCCTTAATGTACTTAAGAGCGTCTTCACATTGGTCGTAAGCAAGTTCAATTTGTTCAAAGGTATCATCTTCCATAAAGATATAGAATTGGTCACCGTCGTAGTAAGAATAGGTCATATTCTTGGTAACGATGGTTGCTTCTTGAATTTTTTCGGTGGGGTTCCAAGTTTTTTCTAAAACCTTTCCGTCCATAACGTCTTTCATCTTGGTTCTAACGAACGCTGCGCCCTTACCGGGTTTAACGTGTTGGAAGTCAACGATGGTATAAACCTTTCCTTCGTATTCAAAGGTAACGCCTTTTCTAAAATCGCCTGCTGAAATCATATTGTTTTCTCCTTAACTTTTGTCTTTTATTATTAATAATTTTTTATTATCACTAAATAATCTTTTTATTTTGCCTTTTTCAAGAACTACTGTATCTTCAATTCTAACGCCAAATTGATTATCTAAATATATCCCTGGCTCTATCGTGAAAACGCAACCATTTTTCAATAAAGTATTCGTCTTTTTAGAAAGAGTCGGTGCTTCGTGCACCTCTAAGCCTACTCCGTGACCTAAAGAGTGAGTAAAATATTTATCAAGCCCCTCTCTTTTTAGATAATCTCTCGCTAATTTATCCGCTTCCTTAGTGCTAAGACCCGAATAAATTTGCTCTTCTGCAAGTAGGTTTGCCCCTAAAACAGCGTTATATATTTTAACAAACTTTTTACTTGGTGTTCCAAAGAAAGCCACCCTCGTTATATCGGAAATATATCCTCTATATTTTGCACCGGCATCTATAAGCACGGGAGTGTTTTCCTTTAGTTTGGTTTTTCCCGTAACGTGGTGTGGCACGGCTGAACCTTTACCGAAAGCAACTATAGTTTCAAACCCGATATCGTCCGCCCCGTATTTTAGCATATAGTCTTCCAAAATATCCTTAAGTTCTATTTCCGTCATACCAAGTTTCAACTCTTTTATGGCAGAATAATAGGCTTTTTGAACTATACTGCACGCTTTTTTTATAAAGGAAAGTTCTTTATCCGTTTTTATTTCTCTTGCGTGGGTAAGTTTGTCCGAACCATCAGTAACCTTTAAAAAAGAGGATAAATAATTGTATAGCGAAACGTTTATTTTATCAAAATCAGTAATAACTTCTAAAACGTTTTCCTTTACAATATATTCTTTTATACTTTCTAACCCGTTAAAAAGATAAGGGGTTATATCTGTATTACGGAAATATTTAACCGCATCAGAAAAATACCTTGCGTCGGTAAAATACGCCTTTTTTTCTCCGCACAAAAAATACCCTTCTGCAATATCCTTTTTAGAAAAATATAATCTTTCAATTCTATCTACAAAAAAATACGCTTTGTTTTTGAGATTATTAAACATATCTTACCTTTTTTATTTTATCAAAAATTTATAATTTAGTCAATCCGTTTTTTGTTCTTTTACTATATCAAATACTATTTTTCACTAAAATAGGTTTTTTTCATATAAAGTGCGTCTACGTCTTGCGTTCCCGCCGATTCACAAATAACGTAAGGCGTTAATTTTAACTCTTTTAGTGCAATAGATAACGGTTCAAACTCCGGACCGTATTTATCGTCAGTAAAGGTTAAATGCTTAACTTCGCCTTTCGCCGTGTACTCTATCTTAGAAAAGTGAACGTGAAAGTTTTTCATTTTTTCGAATCCAAGATTGTCAATCATATATTTTAAACGGCTTTTATAGTCGTCTATAGTTTTAAGACTGCCACACTCTCTTGCATTTATATGACCGAAATCTACTGCTGGCACAAATATTTTATCCGTTTTGCAAAAATAAACTATTTCCTCAATAGTTCCTATCTGCGCAGATTTACCCATAGTTTCGGGGCAAAAAATAACGTCCTCAAGCCCTTCACCGTAAATTTTATCTCTTAAAATTTCAATTCTTTTTTTGGTGAGTTCAACTGCTTCTTCTCTTTTTAGCCTACCTTGACTTGCGGGGTGAAAAACCACCCTATTACCGCCAAATTTCTTGGCTTTTTTTGCAGAATCAATAACGTAGCGATAGGACTTTTCCACCATCTCGTCGTCGGTGTTTGCAAAGTTTATATAGTAGGGGGCGTGAACGGAAATTTCAACGCCGTTCTCCTTAAAAACCTTGCCGATTTCCTCCGCTTTTTCGTCGCTTATATTTACCCCTCTACCAAAAGAATACTCAAAACAATCAAGCCCCATATTTTTTAGATAGGGAGCAGTTTGTTCCGTTTTAGTATATCCCGCCTCACTAAAGGCTATAGAGTTTCCACTTGGACCAAATTTAATCATTTTTATTCACTACTATCTCTATATCTTTTTCAAGTTGTTTTATAAGTTCTTCCTTAGAAGAAAATGTCTTTACGTCCCTAATAAAATCGTCGAAAAGAAAGGTTATTTCCTTATCGTAAAGGTTGCCGGAATAACCTATTAAATGTCCCTCTAAAGTAACGTTTTCGTCGTTAAATGTAGGTCTATTACCGTAATTAATAACTGCAAGATATTCGTTACCGTCAACAATTACCCTACCTTTATAAACGCCAAACTTTAACGTTTGTTTTTCTTTTAACACGTTCACGTTTGCTGTTGGATACCCTAACGTTCTACCAACGCCTCTATCGTGAACGACCTTTCCACTAACAAAGTAGCAAGTACCAAGCAATTTATTTACCGCTTTCACGTCGCCCTTTTCTAAAAACTCTTTTACCCTTGTAGTTGAAACCTTAATTCCCTCGCACATAACGTCAGGCGTAGTAATTACCTTTTGCTTTTTTTCCTTTGCAAACTCACGTAAATACTCTACGTTTCCCTCAGCACCTTTACCAAAACGATAATCACTACCAGAAACGTAACATTTAACGTTGTAAAGTTCATTTAGAAAATTTAAAAAATCTCTCCTCGTAAGTGATAAAAACTCTTTTGTTAAAGGCGCAAAATAAACCTCGTCAACCCCAAGAGAAAGAATAAGTTTTTCCCTCTCCTTTGAAGAAAACACGAAACTTTTTTTGTCTTTACCTATAACGGCACGCAAGTTACCGTCAAAAGTAAATACGACGAGTTTACTCTTAAGTTGTTCAGCCACCCGCTTTGCGGTAAGGATAACTTCTCTATGCCCAACGTGAACGCTATCAAAATATCCCAACGCCAAAACCACGGGCGGTCTATCGTTATCTAATATACGCATCTATTTTAAGTATTCCCTCTTTAACCGAACCAATTCCCCAAAAATCTTGCTCGTTATAAACTCTATAAACACCGTCACATAAATCGTATTTATCAAACAATCCGTTTAATATCCTTTGCGCTTGATTGTTGGATAAAATAATCTTTTCATAATCTATGGCAAGGTCCGGCGAAATCAAATACTTCTCTGGATTATCGCAAGATTTAAACTCCTCAACGGAAACACCGTTGGTAATATTAAAAATACCTGATGCCGTTCTACACAACTTACTCATAACGGCAAGAGAACCTACCGCCTTAGCAACGTCCCTCGCTAAGGAACGAATATACGTTCCACCTTTACAATCAATCTTAAAAGTAAAAGAATTTTCCGCCGTCTGCCCCGTTAGAGAAAAATCTAAAACGGTTACTTTCTTTGCTTCAAGCTCAAAGTCTACGCCTTGCCTTGCAAGTTGATATCCCCTTTTTCCGTCAATACATTTAGCCGAATATTTAGGGGGAAGTTGTTCTATTTCCCCAATAAATTGAGAAAGGACCCCCTCTATTTCCTTAGCCGAAGGAATATAAGAGGTTTTTTCCGTTTCCACTCCCGTACTATCAAGTGTATCGGTGGAATAACCGAAAGTAAATTCAGCCTCGTAAGTTTTTTTCTTGTCAAGCAGGTAATTAAATAATCTTGACGTTTTATGTATCCCTACGGGAAGAACACCGCTTGCCATAGGGTCTAAAGTGCCCATATGACCACACGGAAGATTGAACTTCTTTTTCACCGCAGTAACGGCATAAGCAGAACTCATACCCTCGGGTTTAATAAGGTTAATAAAGCCTTTCATACTAATCTCTTAAATGCGACTTAACCGCATAATGAAGTTTATCAATAACTTCTTCATATTCTCCGTGAATTTGGCAACCGCTTGCAAGCTTATGCCCGCCACCGCCAAAACAACCGGCAATCTCGTTAACGTCGGTATTCTTTCCTCTAAAGCTTATCTTAAATTTGTTTTTATCCGTTTCTAACAGACAAATGCCAACCTCAACACCCTCTATTCCCATAACGAAGTCTATAATCCCCTCTGTATCGGAGGGTTTTGCACCCGAACTTTCTATGTCGGAAATAAAAACGGAGGCAATGCTAAGCCTATTTTCTAAAAAGTAGCGCAACTTTGAAACGACAACTCCAAAAAGTTTAGCCCTACCTTTTGTTTGCTTGGAAAAACAATTATAATAAATTTCATTAGGCTCTGCTCCGTATTCAATAAGTTCCCCTGCAATTTTATAGGTAGAGCCCAAAACGCCTTTGTGCCTAAACCCACCAGTATCCGTCATTAAGCCCATAAATAGTAATGTGGCAATTTCTTTAGTAAATCCAACTCCCAACGCCTTTAATATTTCGTAAACGTTTTCCGAATTAGAAGGATTAGTGCAAACGAAATTATTTCCGCCGAACTTTGTGTTTGAAAGGTGGTGGTCAATATTATAAGTATTTTTATGTCTATAGTAAAACTCTGATAATTCGCCAAGCCTAGAAAGTTCACCACAGTCAACGGCAATTAGGGCGGAATAGTCACTATCCGCCCCTTTTTTAATTTTGTTTATTATAGGTAGAAAAGAAAACTTTTCAGGAATATCGTCCGCGCACAAAACGTCCGCCTTAATACCTTTAGAAATTAATCCAAGATAAAGAGATAACGCACTACCGATAGCATCTCCGTCAGGACGAATATGAAAAATTATCCCAACGCTTTCTTCCTTTAGCAGTTTTTCTGCAATTTCATTTGGAGTTTTAAGGTTAATCAAGTTTTTCATCCTTTTTTATGCTCTTAAAAATTTTATCCATATGTGCGCTATATTCCATAGAATCGTCAAGAATAAATGAAAGTTCAGGAACAGTCCTTAGCACCATACTTTTAGATAGTTCGTATCTAATTTTCTTAGCGTCGTCCTTAATAGCGGAAAAACTCCTTTCGGCTTTTTCCTTGTCGGTAGAATAAACACTGATATAAACTTTTGCAAAAGATAAATCCTTAGCACAATCCACCTTTAATACTGAAAACATTTCGGTAATTAAAGGATTTTTTAATCTCCTTGAGATTATTTCATAAATTTCCTTTTGCAATTCAGAATTAAGCCTATCTTGCCTATTAACGTTACTTCTTTTTTTCACCGTTAGTCCCTACTTTCCTCTACTTGATAACTTTCAATAAAGTCACCAACTTTAATATCATTAAATTTCTCTATAGAAATACCACACTCAAAGCCCTGGTTAACTTCTTTAACGTCGTCTTTAAATCTCTTTAGTTGTAATACGTTACCTTCACAAATCATAACGTCGTCACGATAAATTCTAAGCTTGCTATTTCTTGCAATCTTACCTTCAACAACGTAAGAACCGGCAACTTGACCAACACCGGAAATCTTAAATACTTCTCTAACCTCAGCCTTACCTAAGTATATTTCACTGAACTTAGGCGCAAGCATACCTTTAAGTGCCTTTTCAACGTCCTCAATAGCCTCGTAGATAATTCTATATAACTTAATATCTACGCCACTTCTTTCGGCAATTTGTTTTGCATTTGAGTCGGGACGAACGTTAAATCCGATAATGATTGCATTTGAAGATTCTGCAAGCATAATATCCGATTCCTTAATAGCACCCGCTTGTGCGTGAATAACGTTTACCCTAACCTCTGCGTTAGAAAGTTTTTCCATTGATTGCTTAACGGCTTCAACTGAACCTTGAACGTCCGCCTTAACAATCATATTAAGAACTTTCATTTCGCCCTCGGCAATCTTGCTAAATACGTCGTCAAGAGAAACCTTTTGAGAAGATTTAATCATATTTTCTCTTTCTTTGTTTCTTCTCTCTTCAGCAACCATCTTGATGAGTTTTTCCTCTTCCCCTGCAAAGAGAATATCTCCCGCCTCGGGAACGTCCTCAAGACCCATTATAGATACGGGGGTTGAAGGACCAGCAGCGGTAACCTTTCTTCCCTTATCGTCACTCATTGCTCTAATCTTACCGGTAACCGTACCAACGATTACGCTATCACCTATTTTTAGAGTTCCGTTTTGAACTAAAATGGTAGCAATAGGTCCTCTACTTTGATCAAGTTTCGCCTCGATAACAACGCCTTTAGCCTTTCTGTTTGGATTAGCCTTTAAGTCTTGAATTTCCGCAACAACGTTAACGTTGGCAAGTAAATCGTCAAAACCCATGCCCGTTTTTGCTGAAACGGGAACGACGATTGCATCGCCACCCCACTCTTCAGGAACAAGCCCATTCTCGGTAAGCCCCGTTTTAACCCTATCTAAATTTGATTCAGGTTTATCCATCTTGTTTACGGCAACGATAATAGGAACGTTAGCCGCTTTTGCGTGGTTAATAGCTTCTACCGTTTGTGGCATAATACCGTCATCACCGGCAACTACTAAAATTGCAATATCCGTTGCTTGCGCTCCCCTTGCACGCATAGCCGTAAATGCTGCGTGTCCAGGAGTATCAAGGAAAGTTATAACTTCGCCGTCAACGGTAACTTGGTATGCACCGATATGTTGGGTAATACCGCCTGCCTCACCAGCCGTAACGTTAGTTTTTCTAATCCTATCAAGGATAGAAGTTTTACCGTGGTCAACGTGTCCCATAACGGTAACAACGGGGGGACGACGAACTAAATCCTCTTCCTTATCCGCAACGTTATCAAAACCTTCACTTAAAACGTCTTCTGCAGTTTTGTCAAGTTTAAGTTCAAGTTCAACGCCAATATCGGCAGCGATAAATGCGGCAGTATCGAAATCGATAGAATCGTTTATCGTTTTCATAATGCCTTCTTTAAATAATCTCTTGGTAATTTCTGCAGCGGTTATACCGATTTTTTCACTTAAAACTTTTAATTGAATAATCTCAGTATTTATAACTGCTTTCTCAATTTTTATAACGTTGGTTTCAGATTGCTCTTTATTCTTCTTAGCGGGACGGAATTTTCTATAACCCGTCTTATTTTCATCAAAATCGTCAATATCAACGTTATTTCTAATAAGTGCTCTCTTATTTATAACGTGCTTATCTTCATATTGCTTTTCTGACCCTTGCTTCTTCTTTCCTTGAGCCCTCTTGTTGTTTTCGGTAGGCAAAATTGCAGGAGCAACGAAAGCCGGTTGGGGTTTTTTAAATCCTTGCCCCCTTTCTTTATTAAATTCCGGCTTAGAACCTCTCTCTTTATTAAAACCGCCTTGAGGCTTATGTCCACCAAAGCCCTCTTTTCTATCTTGCTTTGGTCTTTCCTCCCTCTTGGGTTTTTCGGGCGTGTATTCCGCCCTTCTTACTATAAAGGAAGGTCTTGGTTTTTCTGCCGGTTTTTGCTCTTCAACTACGGGAGCAGTTTCCTTTTTCGCAACAGGGGCTTTTTCCGCAACTTTCTCTACTTTTTTAACCTCTTCCTTAATTTCAGTGGCAACTTCCTTTTTAGTTTCTACTATGGTAGTTTCGCTCTCTTTAACCTCCACCTTAGGTTGTTCTTCCACCTTAACTTCCTGAGCCTTGGCTTTTTCTATAGATTTAACTTTATCCTGTGCCAAACGGATAAACTTTTTAGCCTCTTCTTCCTTTTTAGAAAGTTCAACTAAAGCGTCTTTTAATCCGCCGGAAGATAAAAGTTCGCTAATTTTTCTAATATTGTCAGTATGCATAGTTTTTTGTTCTGCCATGTCTATTCTCCTAACACTTCAATAAACTCGTTTTTGCTATTATTAAGTATTGCAACGGAAAGCATTCCGTCCGTTATTGCCATTAGTTTTGCATTTTCTCTAAAAGTTAGCGCAGAGAGAAGTTCGTTCTCCGTTTTCAGCAACTTGCAATTAAACCTTTTAGAAAGTTTTAACGCCTGCCTAGTGGTGTCCTTTCCCGCACTTTTACAAAGAATTAAAAGGTTTGCTTTTCTTAGTGTAAATATTGCGTTAACACCTATTTTGTAACTACCTTTTCTAATTGCAAAACCGATAAAAGTCGTGGCTTTTGATTTATTTTCCAAGTAACTCCTCCAAAAGTCTGTCGTAAACCTCTTCTTTTACCTCAAAGGAAAACGCCTTGTTTAACAGCCTATTTTTCTTAAGTTTTTTAAAGCACTCTGCCTCATTACAGATATAAGCGCCCCTTCCGTTAGTCTTTCCCGTTTTATCAAGAAAAATCTCTTCACCACTTTTAACGATTCTATAAAGTTCCTTTTTAGGGGCGGATTTTCTGCAGGCAACGCAAGTGCGCATGGGAATCTTTTTTTCCATTTTTATCTCCGATTATTCCGCAATTTCTTGTTCAGATGGAATATCTTCAACTATTTCTTCGCCCAATTCTTCAGCAACTTTGCTTTGACTCTTAACGTCAATCTTCCAGTCGGTAAGTCTAACTGCAAGTCTTGCGTTTTGACCGCTTCTGCCGATAGCAAGTGACAACTTGTCGTCTGGAACGATTGCAACAGCACTATTTTCACCCGTTTGAACAACTTTCAATACTCTTGCGGGAGATAATGCCCTTGAGATGTATTCTAATGGATTTTCACTCCAAGGAATAATATCGATTTTTTCACCGCCAAGTTCACTAACGATTGCGTTAACTCTTGCGCCCTTGTTACCAACGCAAGCACCGATTGCATCAACCATCGGGTCGTCACTATGAATAGCAATTTTGGTTCTTTGTCCTGCTTCTCTTGCAATGCTCTTAATAACAACTACGCCTTGCTTAATTTCAGGAACTTCATTTTCAAACAAACGCTTTACTAAGCCGGTAGAAGTTCTTGAAACCATAATTTGAGCAACTTTTCCAGAATTTTTTACACGTTTAACGTAAACGTTCAATCTTTGGTTTAGTTCGTATTTTTCACCGGGAACTTGGTCTCTCGCCATCATAACGCCCTCAATTTGAGTACCGCCGATTTCAACGTAAACGTTTCCACCCTCAATTCTTCTAACGGTACAAACCATAAGTTCGCCCTCTTTATCTTCAAACTCACTAACGGTGTTGTCCCTTTCAATTTCTCTAAGTTTTTGCGTTAAAACTTGTTTAGCCGTTTGAGCGGCAATTCTACCAAAGTCTTTAGATTTAATTTCCTCTGCAAACTCATCTCCAACCTTGTATGATTTTTTGAAAGTTTTTGCCTCTTCAAGACTTATTTCCTTATCTGCGTCAACCACTTCTTCAACAACCGTTCTAACGCTGTAGATGTTGATGGATTTTTTCTCGTGGTTAAGTTTAATTTTAACGCCGGTAGCAAGCCCCGTCATTTTCTTGTTGGCTATTACCATAGCCTCTTCTAAAGCGGAAACGAATTCTACTTCGGAAATGCCTTTTTCTTTGTCTAACACTTCAAGTGCCATAAAGAAGTCCTGATTAATCATTTTGTTCTCCTTAAAATTTTATCAAGTTTAATATTTTTTAGTTAAAGTCAACGTAGGCGTTAACTTTTACAACGTTTTTCATATCAATAGAAAGGGTGTTTTTCTTGTCCGCTTTAATAACTATACATTGTCTGTTATATGAAAGCAGTTCCCCCTCGTAAAACTTTTTGCCCTTAATCGCAGCATAAAGTTTTACCTCCACCATTTTGCCTATGTGTGAATTAAAATCTTCTTCCGTCTTAAAGGGTCTATCAACACCGGGACTAGAAACGTTTAAGGTGTAGGGCTGACCAAAAGTTGGGTCTAACTCGTCAAGCGGTTCGTTTATTGCGTTATGAAATTTTTCACAAGTATCTAAATCCACCCCGCCCTCTTTGTCAATAAAGATGGTAAGTGCGGGATTTTTACCCTGCTTAAACTCCACGTCAAAAATTTTAACGCCTACACTATCGGCAATTTTACTACAAAAATCAAAAATCTCTTTATTAGATTTTACCTTCATAATACCCTCAAATAAAGAAATATGAGAACGGCTTTCCGTTCTCATAAGTCAAGTCTTATAATTCAGTATAATTATAATAACACTTTTTATTAATATTTGCAAGCGTTTTTTACTATTTTTCTTTGCTTGCCTTAATTTTCATAAGTTCAATAAACGCCTCTGCCGTTGCATATGCGTCAGACAACGCCCTATGGTGATGAAAAACAATACCAAAATGTTCGGCAAGTACTTTTAAATTCGCTTGTTTTAACTGTGGAAGATAAGTTCTCGTCATAACCATAGTATCTAAGATTTTGTTGTTTATTTCGTACTCTTCCACTCCAGCAAAACGTTTAATAAATTTCGTGTCAAACTCAGCGTTGTGAGCAACTAATATCGCCCCTTCGATAAACTTCATAAAATCGGGAATAACAGTACTAATTTTAGGAGCATCTTTTACCATTTCAGAATCAATACCAGTAAGTTTTACAATTTCTTCAGAAATGTGATAATCGGGTTTAATAAGTGTGGTAAACTGTTCGGTAATTACGCCCTTTTCTATTTTAACCGCACCTATTTCCGTTATGCCGTTATTCATTAAGTCAAGCCCCGTGGTTTCTAAGTCGAAAACAACGTAAGTGTTTTCGGTAAGTTCTTTTGGCAAAGTGTAGTCGTCAAAAAAACCACCTACTTTCACGATAGAGGCAGGTGAAGGGAAAATATTTTTATATTCTCTCGGTGCTTTATTTTTATACTTTTCCTTTTTCACAAAGTTTTTAGGAAAGGTACATCTATTTATCTTGTCAAAGGTTAACGAAGGTCTGCCATTGTATTCTCCTATTGAGCCCCTCGCAATAATAGCGTCACCAACTTGTATTTCCTTTATCTTTGAAAGGGTGCTTTTCTTAGAAAAATATACTCCCCCCGTCTTACCCGTAGTGTCGTCAATTCTAAAAATAAAAAATGGTTTTCCGTTTTTCGTTTCCTTTTCAAAAACTTCGGTAACTTCTCCGCAAACGGTAACTTCACCGGAAGTTGCGTCTTCTATGTATAGAGCAACGTCACCCATATTCTCGTCGTCAATAACCACAACGTCCTCAACTTTAATAGTGCGGTGTTCAATTTTCTTCAATTCGGAATTATACACTTCTTCGGAAATTAAACTAATAGATTCTTCCGCCTCTTTAACCTCCGTGCTACCTGCAAAATCAGAGCAGAAATTCTTTGAAAGATATTCATTAAGCCTTTTAATGGTTGAATTTTTATTGACGTATTCCACCCCGTCTTGGGTCAAACGCAAGGTGTACTTAACGGTGTCGCCAAGCACTGTAGAAATTACGTCGGTAGGTTTTAGAAAAATTGATATTGAGGGGAAATTATCCTTAAGAAAGTTGTAAATTGAAACGTTAATAAGCTGGTCGTTGCTAACTATTTTTTTAATAGAAACACCCACCTCCCTAAATGCGGGAAGAGTAAGCCTTTCCACCTCCTTAAGTATTCTATCCCTCAAATCGTCAGGAACGTAAACGTCGCATATAAAATTATATGTAATCTTTTGAATTTCCCTATCAATTTCTATATTCGATAGCCTAATATTAGCAAGTCTTTCGTCTAAGGACTTGACGCCGTTTATAAATTCCGTTCCACTTTTTACCCGATACATTCATCAATCTCCTTAAAAAACTCACTCTCAACGTCATCTAATTTAACCGTCTTTATAATTTCGCCGTTCTTGAAGATAACGCAAGAATCCTTACCACCTGCAATGCCGATATCGGCA
This sequence comes from Christensenellaceae bacterium, assembly GCA_045654365.1. Classification (GTDB taxonomy): domain Bacteria; phylum Bacillota; class Clostridia; order Christensenellales; family Borkfalkiaceae; genus UBA1259. Next base: position 78,157 of record JAZONF010000015.1, read on the forward strand.
TCTTTAGCCTCACCAGGTCCGTTAACTACGCAACCCATAACGGCAATTTTCAAGGGGGTTTTTATTTTACTCGTACGCTCTTCCACCCTTTTAGCAAAGTTCATACAATCCCAAGCACAACGCCCGCAAGTGGGACAGGCTATTATTTCTACGCCTTGACTTTTAAGACCTAATCCTTTCAATATAGAATTTCCAGCAACAACCTCTCTCAAAGGCTCAGCGGATAAACTAACCCTAATCGTGTCACCAATGCCGTTAAGCAATAACGAGCCAATACCCATAGCATTTTTAACTATTCCGTTATATTCAGTACCAGCCTCGGTAACGCCAAGATGCAATGGATAATCAACCCTTTTTGCAATGTATTGATAAGCCTTAACCATTAGAGGAACTGAGGAGGCTTTTACTGAAATTACTATATCTTCAACGCCGTATTTTTCCAAGATAGCAACGTTTTTAAGGGCGCTTTCTCCAAGCGAAATTTCATTTTTACCATACTTAGACAAAAACTCTTTGTCAATACTTCCAGTATTAGAGCCAACTCTAACGGCAACTCCACTATTTTTAACTGCTTCGGCAACGGCTCTAACCTTGTCCTCTCCTCCGATATTGCCGGGGTTTATCCTAATCTTATCCGCACCACCATCAATAGATGCAAGTGCAAGTTTATAGTCAAAATGAATATCGGCAACGAGTGGCATATTGATTTGCTTTTTTATTTCGGAAAATGCCTTAGCGTCATCTAAATCCAAAACGGAATAACGCATAATATCACACCCGTTTTCTTGTAATAATAAAGCCTCTTTAACACACTCTTCTACTTTTTTAGGCATTAAAGTTGACATTGATTGAACGGCAACAGGCTCGCCACCGCCAATATATAAATTTCCTATTTTAACTTTCTTTGACATAATAATCCTCTATTAATAGATTTTATCATATTATTAACGTTTTGTAAAGAAGTAAAATAAAAGGAAAACGGAGGCTTATAATAAACCTCCGTAAAAGAATTATAAACCCGCTCTCGCTTTGTATAAAGATAACAGATTTCCGTAGTAGTCTTCTAAATAAAGCATAATTTTATTCTCCGCCACAAACTCGTTATAAGCGTCGTAAGCGTTTGAAAAACTGTCGTAGTACCCCCTAACGCAGGCAATCACGTCCTCGTAATATCCCATATCGACAAGTTCCTCTTTAGAATAAGATTGACTGCGAATTTCAAGGTATCTTAACTTAAGACTTGCGTTTGCAGAAATATTTGCATTTTTACTTCTTTTTTCCTTTTCGTCAATAGAATTGTTGTACTTAAAAACCTCTCTTTCCTCTTTGTCTTGCTCCTCTTTGAGTTCAATGAACTTTGCGTTAACCTTATTTTCAAAATACTCGTTAAGATTTTCTCTTAAAGCATCTAAAGTTATTTGCAAAGAGGAGATTTCCTCTTCAATACTACTAATGGTTTGATTAGCATCAACATCTATTTGCTCCATCTTATTTAGCCTATATTCTTCAAGTTTTGCAATTTTTGAAAGCATCACGTCAGAATTTACGTACCCTTTTTTAATAGCCTCTTTCTTAATCTCCTCTTTGCTTTTTGCCACCTCTTCAGTAAGAGCCGTTTTCTTTTTCTCCGTATCATAGGAAAGGTTCTCCTTTTTTTCCATTAACGCCTGAATTTTTGTTTCAACGCTTTTTTTGTCTTTATCATATTCTTGGTCGTACCAAGGAGTAACTAACTCTCTTGCCATGCTTAAAAGTTCTTCATCCGTTTTAGCGTTAAATTGAATTCTTTCAAGTACAATATCCTTAAGTCCCGCATCTTCATAAGCATCTATTCTCAAACGATAATCGAAATAAATTTGCCTAAGAATTTGATGCATTTGAGTAACGGAAGTAGGTGTTTGATATGCCATCTTTTTATCCTCCTAATTTAGTATAGTTAGCCTTAACTTTTTCCACTCTAAAAGTTTGGCTTTTATCCTTAAAAGTAAAGGTAAATTGTTTTGAACACAAATTACAACGTAGTTTATTACACCCCTCTTTTATAGTAAAAGTTTTTTCTCCACCGTCAAATAAAACGCTAAGGGTAGCAGAGCCTACTGCTTGAACTTCAATACTACGCAACAACTTGTTATCACAAGTGTTTAGGTGAGTGGTAACGCCGTCAGAAACGTCGCCCCCTCCCGTCCCAACACTGCCTTTAACAATTTGATAAACGTATCTGTCCTCTCCCACGAAGTAAGCCCCATTTCTCGATAGTGCAGTAGCAGCACTCTTAATTTCCGTAAAGGTTTTTTCTGAAAGATCGTAAACGAGAAGGTACGGCTCGTTATTTTTCTTAAAAGGAATAACGTAAAGCGAACCATTATTAGAACAATTATTGTAACTGCTAATATAACTCACTCCGTTAGGCAATTTTTCTATAGTCAATTTGCCTCTATCGTAAATACAAAGTCCCTCTTCTGCAACGAATACCGCTTTGTCGCCACAAGTCCTAAAAGAATTTCCTTTTGCAGTAAAATAGGGGGTTAAGACCTTTTCTATTACTATATCCCCAGGGTCTTTAGTAATAGAGAGCTTTAAAATTTTATGCTTGCATAAAATTAATATTCCTTCGTCGTACTCTGCTAATCCGAATATGTTTCCATCCTTTCGTTCAACATAAAAGTTAAATCCGTGAGAATATTCTTGTTTCTCGTCGTCAACGTTAAAATCCTTCATAACGTAAAGTTCGTTAAAATAACCGTTAAAAAGCATATCCGAAACTACAACGTAACTTTCCCCACCCATAAAAGGAAAACTTTTTCCATCAACAGTAAATTTTGCCACCTCGTCATCAAAAATAAGATGAGACTCTTCGTTATTATTTTTTATCGAAACCATTCTCGGCTCATAATAAAAGGTTTTGTCGTCAATTAATATAACCCTTTTACCCTCCACGAAATTTAACTTTCTGTCACCGTAAAGATATAGACTGTTATCCACAAAGAAAAGTCTTTCGATAACGTATTTTTCTCCTATATAATTCAAAGTTTTTTTAGGGTAGCATGTATAATTAAGTCCATTGCTTTCAAGGCTATTAAAATCCAAATCTACCGATTGCGAAGTTAAGGAAACATTTTTTATTTTAGAAATTTTACTCATGCAAAAGTCCTACCTTTAATTCTAGCGTTTTTAGGTTTAAGCAATAAATTAACGGCGTTAACGTAACGTTCGTGCCACATAACCGCCTCGTCAAATCTTGCTTCCGTTAAACAAAATTCTGCTAAAACGCCGTAAGCAAGCGTACCCATCGTTACACTCTTTTCAAAAACTCCAACGGTATCAGTAAGCCCGTAGTTTTCTGGCAAATACGAATAATCAATGGTATATATTAAACCGTATTTCGCCGTTAAATCGTATGTTGATAATGCAAAATCAAGTCTATTACCCTCTCTATCGTACACGCCGAGAATTGTTAAAGGCTCTATACCAAGGTCACTAAAATTAACTGAACTAACCCCGTTAATTTTAATAGTTTTTTTCATGTAGATAAGTCCCTCTGCAAGTTCTCTAATCACAAGGTTAGTAAGCCTAGTCAAGAGGTCCACCGTTTCAAGAGTGTTTTTTGATGTGCCTTCCGTTTTGAGGTTTGCTAAGTATTCCACAACGTCCTCTCTCGCAAGTAACGTAGCAGAAGTTTTTACAATTTCACTAATCTTCATAGAGTTTCTCCTTTTATAAAAATTAGCCGAGCATTTGCTCGGCGAAAATTTCAAAATTATGCTTCAATAATACCAGAAAGCATACCTTGTCCTCTAGGACGAGAGCAAAGAAGTTCTGCATATTTAACTAAGGTAGCCGAATAAACGGGTTTTCCGGGAATTTGTTTTAATACTCTACCGTCGTCACCCTCCATCCATTGCCAATCGCAAAGTTGATGCAAAGCAAAATCATCGGTATTAAGTAAATACATAGTTCCTTCAGGGCAGAATCGATCTGCAACGATAGGAATACCGTTATAACTCATAGCCTTAAAACCACCAGCAAGTTCCATAGTGTCTACCGACCTTCTGTTAGCGGATAATAAAGTTTGAAGCGCACGGCGAACACCGAAAGAACAGATGATAAAGTTTATGCTTGAACCAGAGTCGTTTTCAATATCGTCAATTGCCGTTTGAATAATATTTTCAGAAATTTCGCCAACGTCTTGAACAATATATGGCTTAAGCCAAGGATTATCCGCTCTTTTTAGACCGTAAAGGTTAACACTTTTAGAGAAAATTGCTCTAAGACCGGTTATCTCATTACCGTAAGAACCTTGAACGATTACCTTTGAGCCAGAACATATGACATTAGAAGTGATTTTTGAACCGTCTACCTTAAAGGTTTTTTTCTTTCTATCAACGGAAACAACTCTTCTTGGCATAACGTCAGGAAGAACTTCGCCATATGGTTCGGTAAATTCTACAATCATACCCTCATATATTCCAGAAATATCGTCAACAGGAATAGAGCCGTCACTTAAAACTTCGTCTGTTTCGCAGAGGAAACCTTCTCCGTCACCAAAGAGCATTCTACCAAAATTAAATGCGGAAGATTTTACCAATCCCTCCATTTCGGTATTAAGAAGGCTAACGAACGCACCAGAATTGTTTTCAGATGCTCTAATAGCCTTATCAGAGATTTCAATAGTACCGTAAAGGTTTTTTAATGTTGAAACCATTTGAGCGTAGTTGTTTCCCGAAGCCATAGGAAGATTTCCATCTTCAGTACCTGCACCAATACCACCGTTTATACCAAAAGTGGTGAATTTTCTTACTTCTTTGCCGTAAACGTTTTCCGTGCTATGTTTAATTGCCGCAAGAAACGGATTTGCTTTTTTGTTAAGTTGTTCGCAAATAGCGTCTAAATAATAACTTTTTAAGGCACTATCTGCATTAGTTAAATTAACTGCCATATTTTTCTCCTTAATTATCTTTGTTTAAAATTTCTTTTGCAAGTTGCCCTGCTTGGTCAATCGTCGTGGGTTTACTATACGGAGTTTTTAAACCTACTCCCTCTCTACCCATTACGACAGCCTTACTTTTCCCACGCTCTATTTCTAAAAGGTAGTCCTTTAGAATTTCTTCCTTATCTAAAAGGGTTGTACCTTGCGCCGAATTGGTGGGTTCACTCTCTACCGCAAGGGGTTTTTCCTTGTTTGCGGTGCTTTCTAATTCTTTAATACGCTGACAGCGTTTGGTAAATTCAGCCTGTAAGGAATTATAAGCGGATAAAAGTGCTTCGACGCTCTTAAACTTACCAAATGAGGCTTTGCCCTCTTCGCCCTTAACCTCTTCTGCCTCCGCAGTTTGCGAAATTGATGCCACTGCTTGTTCATTGATAATTTTTTCCATAAATTATTTCTCCTTTTTTTCTTCAATTCTATTTTTGTGCATTTTAATATGTGAAAATATATTTTCTTTTTCTTCTTTAGTTAACTCATCGTATTCACTAAAAGCATATCTCGTATGTTCCTCAACGTGAATAACGTCATCGTCTATTTCCTCTATATCTACTTTTGACTTTCTTATCAAGGTGTTTTCCGCCCTCGCCTTTTCTGCCTGAAGTTTGCAAAGCCCTTTTTGATAATCCAACTCCTCAAAGCCTAAAATATTTAATATTTTCTCCTTTATCTCCGCTCTCAAATTACCGTCCTCGTCGTTAAATAAACCTTTTTCGTAAAGATTAAGAACAACTTCTCTCCTTTTTGCAACGCTTTCGGTAAGTTCGTTTGCCCCTCTAAGATAAGTTTCGTCTGAATTAACCGCCTTGGCATCTAAATAGTAAACGTGCGTCTTATCTAATTCGTCTTTATATTTAACCATTTTAACGCCGGCAAGGAATTGACAATAAAGCCTAATAACGTGGCGTGCTACTTGTAGATAACTATCCCTAATTCTCTCTGCTGAGGGAACTATTCTTTCATTATCCTGCTCAACTAAAATTTCTAACGCCGTTCCGCTTTGCAACTTATTGCTTCTCGAAGAAGAAGAAACGTCGCTAACTCCACTGATAATATCAAATTCAGATATAAGTTTGCTTTCCTCGTCGTTGAGTTCAGAAGGTATAGAAAAGCCCTCCATCATTTGAGGCTCTTTTGCCCCTTGACGGTACACGATAACTTTTCCTGGTGGCAAGCCCTCTTGTTCAAGGTCGCTTACGTCAACCGAGCCGTCCTCAACCATCATAACGCCGGTAGAAAGCCTATTGATAAACTCGTGTTTTCTATTTTTAACCGCATTGTAAGCACGTTGAATAGGTATTAACCTTTCGATAATACTCGTACCAAAGAAACTACCTCCGCACTCAACACTTTCCTGCTTAACGAAAGGAAAAGTTCTCGTTTTATCTTTACCATTTATGTAGGGAAGTTCACCGTAATATAAAAGTTTGTTGCCCGCTACAGTTATAAGCCTACCGTTTGGAAACTCCATCGACGGCTTTTCATATTTTTCAATAACTACTGCAGAATTTTTAAGAGTTTTTGTAGAATTTTTTAAATTTGTGGTTGTTCCGTCTGAAGAAAGAGTTATTAAATCAATTTCCTCTCCCTCAACCTCAACTCCGTACAATTCCTTGATTTTAGACACGGATAACGCCCTTGCATGAATAATACTAAAGCAATCTTCAATATCTTCCCTACAAAGGTTATCTGGGAAAATCTCAAAAGGCGAAACGCTTGTAATTTTCACGTCTCCTTCTTTTACCCTCTTACCGTCCAAAACGCCAATTTCCCTTCCGCCGTCGTTATCCCAAGTGATTTTATAAAATCCCGTACCACACACTTCCGACCAAATAGTAGTTTTTCTAACGATATCCTTAAAGCATATTCCCTCAAAAAGTCCCGCAATGGCTTTTTCAGCAACATTTGCACCGGAAACGTCAGTATCGTCGTTAGTTTTAGGTCTAACGCAAACTTCAGGAGAAATCTTCATAAGTCTACTCAATCTTGTATCCATTATGGGCGCAATGTGATTAAACACACCCCTTTGTTGCCAAAAAAACTCTCCTGCGTCTTTTTCGTAAATCTCCCCCCTTGAATTTATCCCACAGTATTGGTTTCCGTTAAGAAAATTCATATTGAGTTCCCATTGACGTTCTATCGAAAGTCTTTCATTTCTTCTTAATTCAAAATCCTCTTTAGTTTTTTCAATTAAGTCTTCTACAAATCTTTCTTGTTCTTTTTTTTGCCTGTATTCGTTTTGCAAATTTTATCCTCCTTTTTTTGCTTTTCTAAAAGTTCTTCTAAAAGTCTTTGTTTTTCCTCCTCAAGTTGCTCTTCCGTCATTGAAGATAAAGGTTCGGGGCTGTATTCTAATAGAATTTTAAGTGCGGTCACGTCGGGTGGGACGGACTTAATCGTCACCTTTTTTTTGTTTAATACAACGCCATCATCAGTTTTAACGTATTCTTCAATAACCTCTTCGGAATCGTAACCGAGCGCCCTTTTTATAAGGGCCTTTTTTAATTTTGTTTGTTTAATATCTTTTTCTCTCATTAAGTATCTTCCTGTACAATCTATCCTTATCCTTTTGAACGGCAGTTTTTACAGGCTTAATCGGTGTAAGTTCCGGTTTTCTCATAAGGTAATAGCGAAGTTCATCCAAAGCGTGGTCGTCGGTTTTTTTAGGATTATCTCCCTCCCCCCACCAGTAACTTTTAAGTTCACGAATAAGGTTTACACAGTTTTTGAAAATATAAATTTTTGGTTTTCCATTAACCACTTTTAGATACTGTTTTACTCTTGAAATTCCACTAAATAAATCCTTGTTTACGTTTGGATTAACCGCAATTCCTTGTTCAAAAAAAAGTTCGGTAACGCTCTTTGACGAGGCTAAGGTTTTCTGGTTTGCAGCAGAGTCAATAATGGCCTCTATTTTGCCGTCAAAACCTCTTTTCCAAGAAAGTCTATCGGAAATTTCTTTTATCCTTTCCGCATGATAACACACGTCCTTTTTCGCTTCGAAATGTTCTGCAACAACGTAAACGTTTTTATCGTAATCCACGCAATACCAGTGCGCCGACAAAGGATTATTTAAGCCAGGGTCGATGGAGATAATATCTTGCCAATCGTAAGGAATTGAAAATGGTTCTATAACGTGAACGTTCTCATCAAATTCAGGATACACAAGCCCCTCGTTCTGCTTAAACCTGCCGTATCTTCTTGACTCCAACTCGTCCTCTGGAAGAGTGTTAATAAACTCCTCAACGGCATCTTTATTAAGAAAGGGATTATCCAGCCACTCCATAAATTGATACCAAACGTTAGGCGAATTAGCTTTATTTAAGAATATCTCGTCGTAAATAAAAGTAAGCCCCTTTAACGGCGTCATTGTACCAAAAATATCGCCGTTTTTATCTAAGACACGCATTTTGCACTCGTCGTAAATATCTTTGGGCGGTTCTTCGTCAAACCACACGAAATCAAGAGAGCTACCTTGAAATTTTTCCCTTCCTTGGTCACACGACTTAAAACCTATAACCGAAGTCTTTCCAAAACTATTTTTAACAAAAATTTGGTCGATAACTCCAGAAGACGGACTTTCTTTTTTGCCTGAAATCATAGTAATATCTATAATTTTATCCTTAGGCAAATAGTGTAAAATCTTGGCTTGAGCAACGTCCCTTTGTACTTGTGTAGAAAGGGACACTACCCAGCCGAAAACCTCCTCTCTATTTGCCCTATAAGGGTGCGTGCCAAGAGCCATATAAATAGATTCAACCGCCCCACACTCCGTCTTTCCACTACGGTTTCCACCGAAAACCCACCTATTTTTATATGAAGATTTATGGAAAGCAATTTGCTTTTGATGGATGAGCGGTCCTTTATTGTAACTTCTCAGTTTATCGTTTTCTATTCTTTTTTTAAGTTCCTTCTCAATTTGAACTATGCGCTCGATTGTTTTTTGCATAAATTCCGTCCAAAAGTTAAATTCACCGAAAGAATACCATTGAATTTTATATTTCAAAGCCATATATGTCTAAAAACACCAAAAAAATTTAAAAATAAAAACCCTCTCTTTTTTAAAAAGAGAGAGTCTTTTTTTGTGTTTAATAATTGATTTTATATTTTGTTATTCACTTAATTCATTTGCTAAACTTTCCTTCTTATCTTGCAATTCTATCTTAACCTTCTTAAACACCGACCTCGTTACGAAAACATAAATAATTATCGTAATAATCCAGCTTATTGGCCAGGTAATATAAATTGCTTCAATCGTGTAAATAGCAGGAATCATTTTCAATATTTCTATCCACACCAGCCTTAAAACACACGCACCAAAAAGAGAAATAATCATAGCGGAAAAACTTCTTCCAACACCACGCATTGAACAAGAATAGCAGTCCATAATTCCACATATAAAGTAAGTAAATCCCATAATGTTAAGTCGTTTTTGTGCGTAGAAAATAGTTTCTGGATTATCGGCTAATATCGGAACTAAAACCTTACAAAGCAGTAGCATTATTATCCCTGCGCAAAAGCCAAAAGTTAATTCTAAAATGAAGGCAGTTTTTCTTGCTTTAACAAGTCTATCGTAATTGCCCGCCCCATAATTCTGCCCAGAAAAAGTCAACAAGGTAAGGGCAAAAGCGTGTATAACGTGATATAAGATGTTATCAATACTTGTCGCAACAGAATTTCCTGCTGTTGCATATTTTCCAAATCCGTTAACACATGATTGTATGGACAAGTTTGCAATTGAAAATAGCATACTTTGAACGCCCATAGGAACACCTATTCTAAGAACCTCCTTAAGCTCTTCAGGATAGATTTTTATATATTTTGGATTTAATCGATAACTTTCTTTGGTTTTTAATAAACTTATAATACAAAGCGCTGAAGATAAACCTTGAGAAATAATTGTTGCTAAAGCAACGCCCTCAACGTCCATTCCAAGAAACATAACGAAAACAAGGTTAAAAATTATATTAGTTATACCGCTTATAACTAAAAATATTAACGGTCTTACCGTATCCCCAGCACCTCTTAAAACGGCAGAAGTAAAGTTATAAAGTAATGTAAAAGGAAAACCTAATGAATAAATCTGAAGATATTTTACCGCCATATCCAGCATCTTTTGGTCAACTTTAAGCCAAGTTAGAAAAGTTCTTGCGCCAAAAAAACCAATAAAGAATATTAAAATACCTGCAAGAATGGGAAATAAAATTGCCATACCAACGTTTTTTTGCACTTTTTCTTGATTCTTCGCACCTAAATACTTGGCAACAAGAACGTTCGTTCCCATAGATACACCAATGAAAAGCCCCGTTATAAGAGTGATTAGAGTTCCGTTTGCACCAACGGCACCCATTGCTAAATCGCCTAAGTCCCCTTCCAAACACAAGCCTAAAACGAACACGTCGGCAGAGTGAAAAAATACTTGCAATATATTCGTTGCCATTAGTGGCAAAGCATATAAAAGCATCTTCTTAAATATAGAGCCGTGAGTTAAGTCAATATTCATTTTTTTAGTCATTTTTGCACCCCAGAAAAAATAGAAACGTTAAAGTGCGGGCAATATAAAATGCCATACGATTTACCGTTTTTTATCTAAAAATTTATACGTTTTTCGTTTTGATATTCAGTAAAAACTATCTTATAACCGTTATCTTCAATTTCTTGGCTTTCGCTAATCATCTTCCAGCCGTCCTCTTTATCTAAGTTAGGAAAATAAACGTCCGCCTCTTTATCAAAGTCAACTTTAGTAACCAAAGCCTTATCGCAATAAGGAAGCATAGTTTTATAAAAACTACCCCCACCAATTACGTAAATATCGTCGGGATTATATTTTTTTAGTTCTTTAAGCAAGTCGTCCATATCACGGCAAATTATAACGTCATCTCTATTTTCCTTTTTGGAAAGCACAACGTTAATTCTTTTTGGTAGCGGTTTACCGTTAGGGAACGACCTTAAAGTATTTCCGCCCATAACGACAACCTTATCAAGGGTAGTAGAACGGAAAAACTTCATATCTTGAGGAAGAGAAAACAATAAATCGTTATCTTTGCCAATCCCCCATTTTTTATCAACGCAAACAATTGCTTTCATTATACAGCAACCTCAAACTTTTCGTCAATTTTATTATATTGGTAATCCACAAGCTTAAAATCGTCCACTGTAAAGTCGTAAAAATCCTTAACGTCTGGATTAACTATTAACTTAGGCGCATTAAAAGTGGGGTTTTTAAGCATTTTTTCCACAACGGGAATATGCCTATCGTATAGATGAGCGTCCGCAATAACGTGCACTAATTCCCCAACCTTTAAACCTGAAACCTGCGCAAGCATAATTAATAATACTGAATATTGAACTACGTTCCAGTTGTTCGCAACGGCAACGTCGTTACTTCTTTGGTTTAATATTCCGTTTAGCGTATCCCCTGAAACGTTAAACGTCATAGAATAAGCGCAAGGATAAAGGTGCATTTCGTGTAAATCTTCAAAAGTGTATATGTTGGTCATTATCCTTCTTGAGTGGGGATTATTCTTTAAGTCGAACAACACTCTATCCACTTGGTCAAACTCACCTTCAGGATATTTATGTTTAACAGCTAACTGATAACCGTACGCCTTACCTATTGAACCGCTCTCATCTGCCCAACTGTCCCATATATGGCTATTGAGGTCTTTGATATTATTACTCTTTTTTTGCCAAATCCACAAAATTTCATCAACAGCAGACTTAAACGCCGTTCTTCTGAGCGTTAAAATGGGAAACTCCTTAGTTAAATCGTATCTATTAACGATACAAAACTTTTTAACTGTATGAGCAGGCGTTCCGTCAAGCCACTTAGGACGAACGGGATAATTAGTATCCCAAACACCGTTATCAATAATATCTCTACAATTCTTTATAAAAATTTCATCTGCAATACTCATGCTTTACCTCTTGCGTTAAAACGCATCTTTTCTTAATTTTTTCCACCTTTTAGCAATAAAATTAAGCACAATTTTTTTAGGCGCAATTTTCATTATAAAATATAAAAACTTATTAAAAAAGCCGGGAATATATTTCGCTTTATTTTTTTTCACTGCCTTTAACGAGCCCTTTACCACGAACTCAGGACTTTTAGAAGAAAGTTTGCCCCAAAGACCTTGCCCTTTTATATCCTCTATTATGTCCTTACGAGTGGGAACTCCCCCCGGCAAAACGGTAGTTATTTTTACGCCCTCTCCTTTAAGTTCATACCTAAGAGCGGTAAAAAAACTTAAAATCAGCCCCTTCGTTGCCGAATATATTTGAAAGTAAGGCATAGGAGAAATACAAGACATGCTGGATATCGCAATAACCTCCGTTTCCTTTGCTCTTAAGTTTAAAAAAGCGTGAGTTAAATCTATCGTTGCTTCGGCGTTTACTCTTAATTGAAATAAAAGTTTTTCTCTCGTGTATTCTAAAAAGGGTTTCTGCGTGTCAACGCCAGCAACTAAGACAATCCTATTAAAGGCAAAACCTTTTTCTTTAGCGTATAAATAAAGTTCTTCCCTCTCTTCTGGGCTTGTTAAATCGCAAGCACAAAAATCAACGTTAACGTTAAAAAGACAAAGTTCTTCTTTAAGGCTTTTTAATTTTTCCTCACTTCTGCCCGTAAGGAATAAGTCGTATCCCTTTCTTGCGCACTCAAAAGCAAACGCCCTACCTATTCCTCCGGTAGCACCACTTATAAAGGTAACTTCCCTCATTTAGTTATCATCACCTTTGAGGTAACTCCGTCAACCATACCAAGTTTACCAGAAAGCCCACTCAATACTTCTTGTGGAGCATCTAAAACGACGCTTATAATGCACACGCCTCTATCTCTATGCGGAATACCTAATCTTCCGAGAACGTATTTTGAATAAGCGTGAAAAATCTCGTTAACTTTTGAAACACTATCCTCGTTGCTAACAACCGTGGCAACTACGGCGATTTTATTATCCATATTTTCCCCTTTTTAATATGATATCATATTAAAAAAAGTTTAGCAATTAAATTGTCCTTTTTTAATTATCATTTTTAATTTTTCTATCGCTTTTTTCTCTATTCTTGAAATATATGAGCGGGAAATCTTCATAAAGGAAGCAACCTCTCTTTGAGCGTAATTTCTCTCACCCTTTAGCCCATATCTTAAACACAAAACGGTATACTCACGCTCGGTAAGGTTTTTCTTAAGAAAAGTAAGCAATCTTTTTCTTTCAATAGCCCTATCAACCTCTTGGAAAACTACGTCGTCTTTTTCATAAAGTAAGTCCATTAGCGTAAGTTCGTTACCTTCATTATCAGAGCCAACGGGGTCGGATAAGAAGATATCGTTTTTGTGCTTTTTATTAGTTCGAAGCATCATTAAAATTTCATTTTCAATACATCTTGCGGTATAAGTTGCAAGCCCAGTTCCTTTATCTTTTTTAAAGGTGTTTATCGCCTTAATAAGCCCAATACTCCCTACCGAAATTAAATCATCAGTTTCAGCAGACCCCGAATATTTTTTTACAACGTGAGCAACTAAACGCATATTGTGTTTAATCAGTTTTTCTCTAGCCTCGCTATCCCCCGACTGCATTAGGGTAATGCATCTATCCTCTTCTTCCTTAGATAAAGGCTTAGGGTAAGACGTTCCGTTAATAATACTACCCGTAAAGAAAACAAGTTTACCAATAAAATATAAAAGCGTATCTAAAAACATAAAGCCCTCCTTTTTTTACTAACTTTATGAGTAAAAAAAAGGATATATAACGCCCTGCCCGTCCCTATTTTGACATATTCATATTTACAAAAAGTTTTACTATTATATAATGCTTTTAGCGTTTGGAAAAAAGGGAGGTGAAACTAATTATAACCTACTACTTTATAAACCGATATCGTTTTTACGATAGGCTTAGGCGTGAAATAAAAAAGGCGGAAAAATAAGTTTCTCCTCCTAAACTTAGAGGTGAAATATGGACTATATGTTTTTAGAGCATTACGCCGTAAACTACGGTGTTCACGCAATTGTTTTATCAATTCTTATTTGCCTTCTTAGGCTTTTTTTAAAAAAGGTTTTTAACGGGCGAATAAATGAAGTTACCAGGTCTTATATAGAAATGGCTTTTTCCATAATTTCGGAATTTATCTTTACGTTAATTTCTAAGGGAGATTTAAGTCTTTTCACCTATAAAACGGTATCTTCTGCACTACTTTCTTACTCATTGTCGTTAATTATCTATTCAATATTATCACGAATAGTAAAGGGCAAAAGTATAAGAGTAGGCGCAAAAGCGTTACTGATTGAAGGAATTTTAGAAAATTTCGTTGATGAGGATAAACTGACTACGGTATCTAAGTCGGTAGCAGACTTCATAACGGAAAAAACGAGCGAAGAACAACTTCTACCCTTTCTTGTGGATAAACTATCCCGTCCCACAAGTGAAGAAGAACTAATTGCCCTCTGCTCATTAATACTTTCTTCAGTAAAAAAGGTAAAATAAAAAAATGGCGCAAGAATTATTCTTGCGCTTTTTTCTTTACATAATTTTCCTTTTTTCAAAAATACTACCAATATGAAACTTTATAAAACGCTGGGAAAAAACATTGAAAAAATAAAAAAATGCATCTCTTCCGACGACGTGATATTTCACGAATTAACCGTAAAAAATAAGAAAGTCTGTCTTGTTTTTGCCGGTGATATAGTTGATAAAAACGCAATCGGAGAACTTGTGTTGCGCCCTTTAGAAAACATAAAGGGAAAATTCACTGAAAAAAGTCTGCTTTCCACTTTCTACAGTCCCGAAAAGCAAATTGTTGAAGAGGCTGACGACATAGTAAGAGAAATTGTAAGCGGTAACACCGTACTTTTAGTTGACGGCTTTGCAAAAGCAATCTCCTTCGGGCTAAAAAAGTTTGAAAAAAGGGCAATCGCAGAGCCCCCTACTTCAACAGTTATAAAAGGACCAAGAGAGGGCTTTGTTGAAAGTCTACCCGTAAATATAAGCATGATGAGAAGAAAACTTAAAACCCCCGATTTAAGATTTGAAAACTTTACCGTAGGTAAGTTCTCTTCCACCGTAGTTTCCATTTGTTACGTACACGGCATTGCAGACCTCTCGTTAGTTGAAAAAATTAGAAATAAACTAAAGAAAATCGATATAGACGCCATACTCGATTCTTCATATATTTCTAAGTTTTTAGGAGAGCATAGACGGTCAATTTTCAAGCAAGTAGGAAACACTGAAAAGCCCGATATATTAGCGGCAAAAATTCTTGAAGGTAGGGTGGCTATCTTCGTTGACGGCTCGCCCATAGCGCTTACCGTCCCCTACCTTTTAATAGAGGATTTTCAAAGCCCGTCAGACTACTATGCCTCTTCATACAGCGCAACCATTTCTAGATTAATAAGAACTATATCAGTAACTTTATCACTTTTTCTCCCCTCTTTTTTCGTTGCCTCAGAACTATACCATCTGCAATTTATACCTTTTGCCTTTTTATTAACGATTGAAAACAGCATAAAAGGCATACCGCTGTCGCCAAGTTCAGAAATGTTTTTTACTCTTATGATATTTGAGATATTAAACGAGGCAAGCGTTCGTATGCCAAGATACGTCGGCATGGTAGTATCGATAGTTGGGGGTTTAGTGCTTGGAGAAACGGCAGTTTCGGCAGGAATAATATCTGCACCAACTTTAATGATAGTAGCTTTTTCGGGTATTTGTTTATACACCGTACCTGAACTTGTACAAACCTTTTCCGTGCTAAGATTTTTATCTCTTTTAATTGCAGGCACTTTGGGAATTTACGGATTAATTTCACTAACAATGGTGTTTTTAACCTATTTAGTGTCTTTTGAAAGTTACTCAACGCCCATTTGCGCCCCCTTCTCCCCCTTAATCACTAAGGACTTGAAAGATAGCGTATATAAAGGCTTTTTCATAGAACACGAGTTACGCCCGATAAGTTTAACCAATTTTAATAAACGTAGGATGAAAACGAGTAAAAAGGAGGCAAAATAATGCAAAAACAGTTAAAAACAAGGCAAATCTGCTTGTTTTTTATAGCTTTTCTTCCTATAACCAAATTGTTTGCAATGCCAAGCATAATGGCTTCTATCGCAGGGCGAAACCTATGGCTTTCCGGTTTAATCAACGTAATTTTCGATATTATTACCCTTTCTTTTTTAATTGTCGTTGCAAAGAAAAACAACAAAACTTTTTTTGAACTCCTAACCTCCGCCCTTGGTCAAAAAGCAACGAAAATTATTTCTATGCTCTATGTTTTATACTTTCTTTTTAAGTCGGCTTTCCCCATAATGGAGCAAAAAGATTATATAAACGCAACGCTATATTTTGCAAAGCCAAGTGCATTTTATTTTCTACCTTTCTTTGCAGTTGCCTTTTTTCTATGCAGTAAAAAACTTAGAATTTTAGGTAGACTATCAGACGTTTTGTTTACGTTTACCCTATCCGGATACGCCTTATTAATAGCACTCGCTATAAGAAACACTGATTTTCTATCAATTTTACCTATAGGAAAATGTTCTGTAGGAGAAATAATGAACGGTTCTTACTCATCTCTTGCTTGGTTTGGAGACTCAGCCTACTTTTTGTTCTTTTTAGGTAATTACGAACACAGAAAGGGGGACGAGATAAGGCTTTTAGGCTCGTATATTGCGAGCAGTTTAATGGTTTTACTCTTTTTAATAGTCTTTTACGGAGTGTTTACCTTTATCGCATTTAGACAAAAATTTGCACTAACTGATATTGCAAAATATACTTCTGTAATATCAAACACGGGTAGATTTGACTATATAGCAAGTATGTCCTTGCTTTTTTCCGGCATTATATCTGTAATTCTCCCTTTGTTTTTTGCAAGTAAAATTATTGAAGAAGTGTTTTCACTTAAGAGCCCTCTAATCGCCTCTTTAATCTGCGTTGCCATATCTTTTACGCTAACTATAATTTTTGCGCAATATTACTATTCAATAGAAAAATTCATGACGGGTTCTGCAGGAATTATACTGCTACTATTCGGCAACGTTTTCCCTATCCTTTTTATATTTTTAATAGGAAAATCCAAGGACGATGAAAAAAAGGAGATTATAAATGCAAAGAAAAGAATTCAAGCCTAAAATTTTAGTAATTGCGGTATTGATATTGTTAAACCTATTTTTTAGCAAAGCGACGGGGTCTGTAGACATTGAAAGAATGGCTATAATCACGGCTATCGGCATAGATATGGAGGAAAGTTCCTATTCTATAACAGCGCAAATTGCCGTTCCAGAAGAGGACTCTACCTCTACCGAAAAAAGAAAAACTCACCTTGAAGGAAAGGGTGAAACTGTTGGCGAAGCAATAAAATCAATAAGCGATATTTCAGGGTGGTATCCCCAACTTGTGTTTTGTAATTTAATAGTGGTTGGAAAGGATTTTAAAGAGGAAAACGTTTTAACCGTTTTAGACTTCTTTGCTAAAACGTTAAGAGTGCAAGACTCCGCTTTGGTAGTATATTCTGCCGACGTTTCCGCAAGAGAACTACTATCAGAGTCTTCGCCTATGGACAACATTTCCTCCTTTGCAATACAAAAAATCCTCCATAAAAAGGACGGGTTTAATAAAGACGTTGCAGAAGTTAATATAAAAGATTTTTGCGCTGATTATTATTCACGAACTAACTCTTCATATATGCCTATAATTAAAGTAATAAAGCAAGAAGACCCCTCTTCACAAGAACAGTCGTCAAAAGGCGGAGGCGGTGATAGTAATAAAATGGGTGGTGAACAGACGAGCGGAAAAAAGACGCCTGAAAGTGGCGGAAACTGTCTATTCAACGCCAAAACTACCGCAATGTTTAAAAACGGTATGCTTGTTGGCGAGTTGTCAGAGGAAGAAACGGCAACTTTTAACCTTTTAACAGAACCATTTTCCGAAAGCACAATTTTAGTGCAAGACGTAAAAAAGGGAATCTACGATAAGTGCAATTACCTCGTAACTGTAATAAAAAGCAACAAAAAAGTATCCTTAACTGCCGACGATAACGGAGTAACCTTAAATGCAAAACTAAAAATCTATTGTAAAATAAGCGACCAAAATAGCACGACTTCTGAAACCGTTACCGCAAAAAACGTTCCTCTCCCTTCCGAAGTTCGTTTGGCGTTAGAAAACAAAATCACAGAGAATTTCAATTCGTTAATGCAAAAGATTAAAATAACCAACTGTGACATATTAAAACTTGACCAAATGCTTTATCGTTTTAACTATAAATATTATCCACAGTATAAGGATAATCTTTTAGAAAAAATAAAATTGAACTTAGAAGTAGTTGTTTCGGGACAAAAATAGGCTTGACAAAACATATTATATATATTGTCTAATAAATAAGAGATATACTATGATTTGGGCTTACGTTTTACGGGCATCAATACTGTAGACAAACCAACGTTCAGTTTTTAGAAAAATATGGTGATAGATTAATTGCCCTCCATCTTCACGATAACCATTGTTGAATTGATAAAGTTATAGATAAAAAATTAGATATAAAAAAGGCTAACAGTTGTTAGCCTTTTTAACTTTTAAATTATTTTATCCAGTATTTCTTCACTGCTTGCACCAACGATATAATCTTCTATGTCCATTAATGCTTGTTGCAGCGTCTCTTTTTTCCACGCAACACCGTTTAACTTTTCAACAAAATCTTTTATATCTTTTTTAGTAAAGAAATCTCCAGAAATTTCTGCATTCTCAATAACTCCGTTAACTATATCAAAGATAAAAGACAAAGTACCAAAGGAAAACCTTTCTTCTATCCTATTTTTCCCTTTGGGTGAATATCCAATATTCCAAGCAAACGTAGCATATTTTTCCGTATAGAGTTTGTTTATCTCAAGTAAATCTTCTTCTGTGAAAGTATATTCATCCAACCCTTTTTTGAAAAAATCACAAAGCCCCTTTTTGAACTCCTCAATAATTATAGGTTTCTTTATATGCTCTTTTACGCCCGTAACCCTTGACTTTACTGATTTAATGCCTTTGCTTTCCATCTTTAACTTAGACGGGTTTAACACTTTTTCTATAGTAGTATAGTCGCTTTCAAATAAAAGTGTGCCGTGATGCATAATTCTATCTTTATAAACGCTTTCAGCAGTTCCAGATATCTTTTTTCCATCAATTAAAATATCGTTTCTACCGGAAAATTCCGCTGTTACGCTAAGTGTTTTTAAGTATTCTATTACGGGAAGGGAAAACCTCTTAAAAGTTTCCTCCCCCTTACTATAAGGAGCAATGACGGTGTAACAAATATTGTTAAGGTCGTGATAAACAGCACCACCACCGGTAATACGCCTAACAACCTTAATTCCCTCTTTTTCGGCATAGCCAAGATTAACCTCCGCAAGGGTGTTTTGATTAACGCCAACTATAACTGCGGGGGCGTTTTGCCAAACGTATATATAATATCCCTTTTTGTTCTTCAATAGATATTCTTCAGACGCTATATTAAAAAAAGCGTCGTTACTTATTCCGTTTATAAAGTAATATTTTTCCATAATAATGCTTTGGGGAACGATTTTCGTTCCCCAAAAGTCCTTTTTTAGTGTTATTATACGCCTTTCTTAGCCTTTCTAAGCATTTCAGCATCAGAAGTATTGATGGTAGAAACGTGGCCTTTTAAGGGCATAATCTTATCGTTGATATAGTCGATAATCCAGTTTGCTTGGGGGAAGAATTCAGCGTCGAATTCATAAGGAGGAGTAATCCAGTTTTGAGCACCGCAAACAACAGGAGGAGCATCGAGATAATCAAAGCAAAGTTCGGTAAGATTTCTTGCAAAGTCGTTAAGGATAGAACCTCTTGCACAAGCGTCTGATGCGAGAATAATCTTACCCGTTTTCTTAACAGATTCAACAACCTTTTCATAGTTAAAGGGAACGATAGACCTTGCGTCGATAACTTCAGCCTCTACACCATATTTTTCAGATAAAATCTTAGCCGCTTCCATAGCCTTATATAAGGTTGCACCAATAGTTAAAATGGTGATATCGCTACCAACTCTCTTAACGTCGGGTTCACCGAAAGGAATTTCGTAATAACCTTCGGGAACACCCTCTTTTCTAAACTCTTCACCCTTGTCGTAAATTCTTTGGCTTTCAAAGAATACAACGGGGTCAGTTCCGTTAAGTGCTGAGTTCATTAAACCCTTAGCGTCGTAAGGAGTTACGGGGAAACATACTTTAAGACCTGGAACGTGTGCAGGAAGTGCAACCCAGTCTTGAGAGTGTTGAGCACCGTACTTAGAACCAACAGATACACGGAGTACTACGGGCATCTTTAAGATACCTGAACTCATTGCTTGCCATTTAGCAAGTTGGTTAAAGATTTCGTCGCCCGCTCTACCCATAAAGTCAGCGTACATAAGTTCTACGATAACTCTACCACCGCAAAGACCGTAGCCTACTGCTGAAGAAACGATAGCCGCTTCTGAAATGGGAGAGTTAAATAATCTGTGGTAAGGAAGTGCTTCGGTAAGTCCCTTATAAACTGCAAAAGCACCGCCCCAGTCTCTAACGTCTTCACCATAAGAGGTAAGAGTTGGGTCTTTATAATATCTATCGATAATTGCTTCGAATAAACCGTCTCTAATATTGTATCTCTTCATTGCAGAAACGGGTGCACCCTTTTCGTCAAAACCATAACGGAGTTTACCAGCAATTTGCTTAACTCTGGGGTTTTCTTCCATAGGCATTTTAACTTCAACAGGTCTATCTTCCATTTTTTCAACAGAACCATTAGAGAACATAAGGTCCTCAACGTAATATGGGTCTTTCTTGAAGTCAAGATATGGAGATTCAACGGGGTCAGCAGCAAGTTTGCAAAGTTTAAGCATTCTTTCTTCGATAGAACCGAGAATTTCATCAAACTTAGCATCTTTTTCAACCTTAGCGTCAACAAGCGCTTTTCTGTAGGTAACGATGGGGTCGTATTCCTTCCATGCTTCCACTTCCTCTGCAGTACGGTAACTTCCTGAGTCTGAAGGAGAGTGTCCGCCGTAACGATAGGTTATAACGTCCAACATAGCAGGACCTTTGCCCTCTAAAAGAAGTGCTTTCTTTCTCTTCATTGCTTCGATTACTGCTAATGGGTTAAATCCGTCAACACGCTCTGCATGGAGTTGTGAAGGATGAACACCTGCACCAAGACGAGCAAGGAAGTCGTAAGCCATAGTTTCACCACGGGTTTGTCCACCCATACCGTAATCGTTATTGAAGAAGTTAAAGAGAATAGGAAGTCCGCCTTTCTTTTCCCATAATTGAGTAATTTGGTCCATAGACGCAAAGTTCATAGATTCGTAAACAACACCGCAACCAACTGCACCGTCACCAACGTTGCTGATAACGATACCGGGCTTATCGTTGTTCTTCTTATAGAGTGCTGCGCCGAGTGCTACGGGTGCTGCACCACCAACGATTGCGTTATTAGGATAAATACCAAAAGGCAAGAAGAATACGTGCATTGAACCGCCCATACCTCTATGGAAACCGGTCTTTCTTGCAAAAATTTCACTCATAAATCCATAGAGTAAGAAATCAACAGCAAGGTCTTTAACGTTGCCGGTTTTATTAAGTTTTTCTACGGGAGCAAGCGTTTCGCCACCCATAAAGTCCTTCATAATTTGATAGAGTTTATCATCAGGAAGTTTACGGATAGAGTTAAGTCCTCTTGCTAAAACCTCTGAGTGACTTCTGTGTGAACCAAAAGTCATATCGTCAAGGTCAAGAATATACGCTTGACCAACAGCAGCCGCTTCCTGACCGATAGAAAGGTGGGCAGGACCAGGATAAGAGTGCTTAAAGCCTTGATATTCACCCTTAACTTTAATAGAGTTAATCATGCTTTCAAATTCTCTTAAAACTGCGATATCGTTAAAGATGTTTACAAACTCTTCTTTAGAAAAGTTTGCTTTTTCGTCTTGGATACTCTTGTTATATTGGTTTACAGGAATATCTTCGAAATGGATTTTGCCGGGTTTTCTTAGAAACACGGGGTCAACGAATAACTGTTTTGCCATTATTTTATATCTCCTTAATTTTTTCTTAAATTATATTTGGAAAATCGCTTCTCTAACGATTTCACATACGGTTGGGTGTGGGAACACGAGTTTTTTGATATTTTCGATATCAACTTCAAGGTCAATCATAGCGGAAACTGCAACGATATATTCACCTGCGTAACTTCCGATAATATGAGCACCTATTAAGGTGTTAGTCTTTTTATTGATAACGAGTTTACAAATACCGTCAAGCGTGGTATTTTCTGCAACGTATCTACCTGAGAAAGTCATAGGAATTGAAACGCACTTTACGTCTAATCCTTTTGCCTTTGCGCTTTCCTCCGTTTCACCTACCGTACCGATTTCGGGGTTGGTGTAGATAACTGAAGGAATTACGTTATAACGCATAATATCTTTCTTGCCTAAAATGTTATTAATAGCAACTTCTGCCTCTCTATAAGCGGTATGCGCAAGCATAATCTTACCGTTAACGTCACCAACAGCGTAAACGTTTGCTACGTTGGTTCTCATCTTATCGTCGGTAACGATTGCGCCTCTTTCCATATTAACGCCGATATTTTCTAAACCGATATTAGCGGTAACTGCTCTTCTTCCAATGGATAATAAAATTTTATCTGCGCTAACCTTTTCAGTTTTGCCGTCACGTTCAAAAACAACACCGTCGTTAGCAATCTCGGTAACTTTGCAACCAAGGTTAAAGATAATTCCCTTTTTAGCCAAATTCTTTTGTAGAATTGAAGAAATTTCCCCTTCGGTAGGTCCAGCAATCTTATTTAACATTTCAACAACGGTAACTTGACTGCCAACGGAAGAGAAATAACTTGCCATCTCTAATCCGATAACACCACCACCGATTACTACTAACTTTTCGGGAATTTCAGTTAAATCTAAAATTTCTCTATTTGTTAAAACTAAGCCAGCCTCAATACCCTCTTTAAGTCCCTTAATGGGAGGAACAACAGGCATAGAACCGGTTGCAACGATTAAACGTTTTGCAAGGAACTTTTCCTCCCCTGCCTTAATAATATAACCGTCGTCTGCTTTACCTTCAATATAAGCCTCTGCAGATTTCATAGTAACCTTGTTCTTTTTAAGTTGCGCTTTAATACCTGAAACGAGCATTTTAACAACGCCGTTCTTTCTTTCTACAACGAACTTTTGGTCAACGGTAGCCTTACCCTCAACTTTTATGCCGTAATTACTTGCGTGGTTTGCGTAATCAACTACTTTTGCAGAGTTTAAGAAGGTTTTACTTGGAACACAACCTTCGTTTAAGCATACGCCACCAAATTCTCTCTTTTCAATAACGAGAGTTTTAAGTCCTGCATGTCCTGCTCTTTCTGCGGCAAGGTAACCACCGGGGCCCCCACCTATAACAACTAAATCAAAAGTTTCCATTTCTTTCTCCTATTAAATACATTTGCTATCTGCTAAAAGATTATAACTGAAGTTTTCAAGATAATCTTTTAAGTCTTTTAAGAATCTTGATGCGGGTGCACCGTCTAACGCTCTGTGGTCGTAGGAAAGTGAAAGCGCCATAGAGGTATAAGGAATAATTTCACCATTTTTACCAAGTTTAATCTTAGTTTCCATAGTGTTAACACCGAGAATACCCGTTTGAGGGGGGTTAACTACAGGAGTGAAACTTTCAATACCCATAGTACCAACGTTACTGATAGTAAAACTACCACCCGTTAAAAGGTCGGGAGAAAGTTTACCAGCGATAGCGTCGTTAGATAACTTTTTGCTCTTTTCAGCAATTTCAGAAAGACTCATAAGGTCTGCACCGAAAAGGGTGGGAACTAAAAGCCCCTTAGGCGTATCGGTAGCAATACCCATATTAACGTGTTCAAAATATCTCATCGTGTCGCCGTTAACGAGATGAGCATTTAAATCTTTGTGATTTTTAAGCACTCTTGATAAAGCGAAGATAATAATGTGGTTTATAGTGATTTGAGGAAGTTTTAAACTTTCCGCATTGTCCTTTAAGTACTTTCTAAACGCCATAACGTTGGTGCAATCAAATGAAAGGGTGTGAGTAAGTTGTGCCATAGTGGAAAGGCTAAGTACCATATTCTTAGCAATAACCTTTCTAATACCGGACATTTTTTCATCTTTGAACGCCTTAACGTCAACGTTTGCAAGTTTATCAACCTTAACTTCTGCGGGAGCGGAAACCGTTTCAACCTTAGCCTTGGGATTAACTGATGCTTCTCTAACGTCCGCTTCAATAATTCTACCCTTAGGTCCGGTTGCGTTAACGTCTTTTAAGTCAACGCCCAACTTAGTCGCAAGATTTTTTGCTCTTGGAGATGCGAAAATTCTACCACCGTCTTGAGCGGGTGCGTTTTCCACCTTTGCAGGAGCGGGAGCGGAAACGCTTACAGGAGCGTCAGATTTAACTTCTTCCGCTACGGGTGCACTTGCACCTTCGGGAGCAAAGAAAGAAACGTCGTCCCCCTTTTTACCGATTACGCAAACGTTGGTGAGTACGGGAACTTCATCACCCTCTTCACAGAAGAGTGCTAAAACTTCTCCGTCAAATTCAGATTCTTGGTCGAAAGCAGACTTATCCGTTTCGTAAGAGAATAACACGTCGCCCTTTTTAACAACGTCGCCAACTTTAACGTTCCATTTGGTGAGAATACAACTCTCAACCGTAATGCCTTGTTTTGGCATAAGCACACCGTTAGAGGTAGCAGGTTTTTCACCTTTTGCTTTAGCGGGAGCAGGTGCGGAAACGGGTGCGTCAGATTTAACCTCTTCCGCTACGGGTGCACTTGCACCGTTAGGAGCGAGGGAAGAAATATCTTCTCCCTTTTTACCGATTACGCAAACGTTGGTGAGTACGGGAACTTCATCTCCCTCTTCACAGAAAAGTGCTAAAACTTCTCCGTCAAATTCAGATTCTTGGTCGAAAGCAGACTTATCCGTTTCGTAAGAAAATAATACGTCACCTTTCTTAACGGTGTCACCTACTTTTACGTTCCATTTGGTGAGAATACAACTCTCAACCGTAATGCCTTGTTTGGGCATAAGCACAGGATTTGCCATAAAATTTCTCCTTGTATATTATAGTTATATTTTTTTAGCGTTTTCAAGCACGTATTTTTCCGCCTCGTCAGACCAAATACCGTTATTCTTATCACAAATGTCGGCAAGGTCAGCAAAGAACTTATCGTTTTTACCAAGTTCTCTAAAATCAGCAATAGCCGTCATAGGCATAGAAATTTGCGTGTATACTAATTTTTTTGCGCCCTTTATGTTGGGAAGATTTAAGGTAGTGTCTACTACTGAATCAAGACCACCAACGTGTGAAATCATAATTGCGGGATTAATTCTACCCTCAGATGCAAGTTTAATTGCCTCCTTAAGGTCGTCTGTATTACCACCTGACGTACCGGTAATTCTATGGAAAGCATAGTGTACGTCGTAGAAATTAAACTTAGCAGAAAAATCACTATTTAGTGGACCTGCAAAGAAGTTTAAGCAACCGCCGTCACCTAAGAGTTTATCTCCTTGTTCAACAAGTGCAGAAACGGGAGCGTAAACGAACACGTCGTCGTATCCTTTGCCACCGTTAATTTCCTTCATATACGCAACTGGGTCTTCTACTTTAGAAGTGTTAACGTAAACGAGTTTAACACCGTTTTTAGCCGCTTCTTCAACGGTTAAAAGGGTTGCCGCTCTATCAAGCCTTGCTTGGTCGATATCGGTAACAACCATTAAAGAGGGCTTTCTATCACAGTGAATACCGTAATCTATTGCGCCAAGCCCCATAGGACCAACGCCTGCTAAAATTGCAACTGAACCACCCTCTTTAATACCCATTTCGTGTGAGTGGTTAGCGTATACTGAGTGATAGTTTTCGTGATAGCCTGCAATAATACAAGACATAGGTTCTGCAAGTGACGCCTTAAAGTAACTATCTCCGTTATAAGGAAGTAAACAGTCAGCCTCCATAACTTCGTTAGGGATAATAACGTATGTAGCATCACCTCCGATATATTGATAAGAATATCCGGGCGCACCAAGACCGTTTAATAAAGGTTTATAGTCAATAGCAGGTTGAATACCGAACTTTTGCCCTTCTTTAAACTTGCCTTGCCATTTTGCACCGACCTTAACTATATCACCACAAAATTCGTGTCCAACAATAACGGGGTTGGTTGCAATATCTTCTGGAACACGCTTGTGGCTTGCCCCTTGCTCCGCCGCCTTAAAGGTAGACATACAAATACTGTCCGATACAACTCTTGCAAGAATTTCGTCTTCCTTAATTTCGGGAAGTTCAAACTCTTCTAATCTAATATCTTCTTTTCCATAAAGTCTAACTGCTTTAGTTTTCAAGATTAATATCCTCCTTTTTTTTCCACGATATATTGTACCATACTTTTTAATAAAAAGAAATAGTAAAAATAAAGTTGCAAAATAAATTTTTTTATGATAAAATATGAGCATAATTAAACATAAATGAACAATGCTAAATGAAAATAAACGAAAATGGAGTGTGTTTTATGCTATCTCTTGAAAGGCAGGAAGAAATTCTTGAAATTCTAAACAAAAACAAGTCGGCAACGGTAGAAGAATTAGCGGGAGAACTGTTCGTTTCTGGCGCAACGATAAGGCGTGATTTACGTACGATGGAGGAAAAAGGTTTACTCAAGCGTTCACACGGGGGCGCAATGGTTTTACGTTCAAGTGCAGAAGAGAGCGCATTTGTAATAAGGGAACAGGAAAACGTTTCGGCAAAAAGAACGATAGCAAACCTTGCTATTAAATTAATCAAGAGTGGAGATTCTCTTTTTATGGATTCAAGTTCTACTACCGGTTACGTTATTCCACTATTAAACAACCTAAAATACTTAACGGTAACAACAATCGGTTTAAGAAACGCTCTACTCCTTTCGGAAAACAACGCAACTAAAATATATATTGCGGGCGGACACGTTCAAAACCACTCAAATTCTATAACTGGTTCCGACACTTTAGATTATATTTCAAGAATACAC
This sequence comes from Christensenellaceae bacterium, assembly GCA_045654365.1. GTDB lineage: Bacteria > Bacillota > Clostridia > Christensenellales > Borkfalkiaceae > UBA1259. The sequence goes on from JAZONF010000015.1 coordinate 105,202, forward strand.
GCAGAACTTGCCTTAATTTCTTGCGCAGGCATTGACATAAAAGCAGGGTTTACCGACGGTGATATAGAACAAGGCAAATTAAAAAGACAAATGAAAGCCAACTCAAAAAAACTTGCAATGCTCTGCGACTCAACTAAGTTTGGAAAAACCTTTATGTGCGGGGACTTAACCTTTTCCGACGTGGATTATTTAATAACGGATAAACTCCCTCCAAAGGAATTTTTATCAGTAATCGAATCTTCCGGTTGCAAACTTATTTGCCCAGAAAATACCGATTACTAATAGTGCTTATTCAATTAAACATAAAAAAACTTCGTGAAAAATCACGAAGTTTTTTATTATATTACTTTATTTCTTTTTAGGTTTTCTTATACGGTTGAGTTTCTTATTCATCTTTAGGAGTTCCTCTTTGGTAAAATCGACTCCTACCATACCTATCATACTGGTAAGTCTAAGTACGGTAAAACCACCAAGCATCTGCATAATTCCACCGTCTGCTTTTAAATCAACGTCAAAACCACCCGATTTCTTTTCCTCACTATTGCCTTTTTTCTTGGCGTTCATCTTCTTTTTGATATTAAGCCCTACACCAAGCAACCATAACTTTCCTCTAAAGCAACTTACAATATCAGAAATTTTATCGTTTAAGGAAAATCTTCCTTTAGGAGCGTCAACATCAAACCAGTTTAAAATTGCGCCTTGCTCTTTGAGTCTGTATTCTTCATTAAATACGTCTACCTTGCGAATATTACCCCTGTCTACTAACTCACCTGCTCTTGCCTCGATTACGCTTTCTCCAACGTTTTTAACTTCAAAGTAGAAGAAGTGGTCCTCTGCAGATTTTTTACCAACGCTTTCACCGTTTACAAAAAGTTCAACCTCAGGTTGGTTAGAATATACGGTAATCTTAGTAACGTCCTCAACCCTATCAACGTATCTCTTTCCGCAAAGGTGAACGAAAGGCTCGTCTGAAAGCCACGCTTTATAAGCGTAGAAAGAATCCTTTTTATATTTTCTATCAAAGGTAACTAACCCCTTGTGGTTTTGACCGTTTTCGCCACCCTCTGCTCTTGCATCTGCGCCGAAGTCAAACATATTCCAAACGTGAGTTGCCCAAATATATTTACGGCTAAATAATTGCTTAATAAGTTCTTCGTGGTAGTACGCTTGATATTCTTCAGTATAATCGCCTTGTACGGGGTTAGAAGTGTGCCAATTTAACGCCTCACAACCATATTCCGAACAACCGATTGGAATATTTGGAAACTTTTCGTGGAATTTATCAAACCAAGGTCCGTTCATACTCGTATCACCACCGTACCAACCAAAGTAGTGGTTATAAGAAACTACGTCGGGAATTTGTAAATATGGGTCGTCCATCTTACACATAGAAACTACGGCAATAGTAGTTAAACGAGTTTTATCCATTTCGTGAGCAAGGTCGTTTAATATTCTATGGTTTTCAAGTAAATCTTCATCAGCCCCTGCAATTGAGATTTCGTTAGAGAGTCCCCAAACAACGATTGAGGGGTGATTATAGTTTTGAGTAATTAACTCTTTCATTTGAGAGATGGTATTTTCCCTACCGCTTGGCATATGTCTTGAAATATAGGGAATTTCCGCCCAAACAACCATACCACGTTCGTCACAAAGGTCGTAAAAATATTGGTCGTGTTGATAGTGCGCAAGACGAATAGTTGTTGCTCCCACCTCACAAATTAAATCCATATCCTCTTCGTGATGTTCTTTTAAGAGGGCGTTACCAAAGCCCCATCTATCTTGGTGGCGAGAAACACCACGCAACGGGTACTCTTCACCGTTGAGAATAAATCCTTTTTCGGGGTCAATCTTAAAAGAACGGCAACCAAACCTACTGCAAACGTTGTCAATAACCTCGCCGTTTTCTACGATTTCCACTTCAAGGCAATATAGATAAGGGTCTTTACGGCCATGCCACAAATGAACGTCTTTAATGTTAAACTCTACAGTTAAATCGTTTGTTTCAATTTTATCAATTTCTTTTTCGTCCTTGTCGTAAACGGTATAAACGAGTTTTTGTCCTTCTTTAAGATTTTTAACAAAAACTTGTGCGCTAACTTTAGCGTCTGCTCCCTCAATTACAGGAGTAATCATCAAACCTGAGCCCCCGTAATAATCAAGGTCAAAGTGTGTTTGGTTTACACAAACAATATTTACGTCACGGTAAATTCCACCGTAAAAAGTAAAGTCTGCCATTTGAGGATAAACCTCTTCGTTAGGAGCGTTATCCACGATAACGGCAATCCTACTTTCGTCCTTTATATAATCGGTTACGTTTACTCGCCAAGTAGAATATCCACCGTCGTGTGTCGCAACCTTTTCCCCGTCAACGTAAACTTCAGCAGAAGAATTTGCACCGCAAAATTCTAAATAGTAAAGGTCAGCCTCGGGGAGTTCCGCCTTTTTCAACGTTTTACAATAAAGACAAGAGCCTCTAAAATAGTCGTTACCACCGTCTTGTCCGTCTATAGCATTCCAAGAATGTGGAAGATTTACCCTTTCCCCATCCACTGACGAAATATCAATGGTATCCTTTACGAATAACCAATCTTGATTGAAATTAATAATCTTTCTCATAAAAACACCTTTTATTTATAAATTTTTACTCATAATAAATATTGCCTTTTTATTTTAACTTAAACTCGATATCTCGTCAATACGTTTTTGCAAAAAATATGCCTTTTTTTCGCATAGAATAACCCCTTTTTCGCAAAAAACGGTATTGACAAGGTGTAATACTAATGTTAGAATATTAAAGGTCTAAGTTAAACTAAAGGTTAATTTAGACTAATACTTAAGTTATTAAGTAGAATTCTACTACGGAGGTTTTATGAAAAAACAGGAAAAAACACGTCCTTTTGGTATGATGGACAAACTTGCATACGCAGCCGGTGACTTCGGTTGTAATATGAGTTTCTCACTCAAGGGAACCGTTCAAACCTTTTGGTTAGCGTTTATGCTAATTGAAACAGGACTTTTATCTATCCTTTTACTTGTCGTTCAAATTTGGGACGCTATTAACGACCCCATTATCGGCGCAATGATTGACGCAGATAATAGAAAGTATAAAATGGGTAAATTCAAAACCTATATTTTTATAGGTGCAATAGGCTTGCTAATTGCAGGAGCGCTCGTATTTCTTCCTTTCCCAAACGCCGAATTATGGGTTAAATGTCTTCTCTTTATAGGTGGCTATATTATTTGGGACGCTTGCTATACGATAGCAAACGTACCTTACGGCTCAATGCTTTCACTCGTAACCGACGATTCTGCGGAAAGGTCACAACTTTCCACTTGGCGTTCAATCGGCTCTATGTTTGGAAATCTACTCCCACAAATCATCTTACCTATGCTTATTTGGGAAAAGGCGTTTGATGATAACGGAAAGCCTATTTTAAACGAACTTGGAGAACAAGTGGAAGTTCTTATCGGTAATAGAGTATTTATTGCAGCACTTATAATGGGCGTTATCGGTTTTATCGCATTTATGTTTATGATTAAAAAGATTACCATCCGTGTAGATGAAAATAGCGTAAAAACCAATGAACAAACGGAAAAATTCAACGTATTTAAGGCGTTTGGAAACTTTATGAAAAACCGTCCCGCAGTTGGCGCAACGCTTGCTGCAATGGCAATGTTCTTAGGTATGAACTCGGCAACTACCGCTACTACTATAATGTTTGCTACTTACTTTAACCAAGCGTCGCTTTCCGGTATAGTTATGGCAATCGGGTTCGTTCCAATGCTCTTCTTTATGCCCTTTATTAAAAAAATTGTTAATAAATACGGTAAAAAGGAATCTTCAGCGGCTGGTGCGTTCGTTTCAATTTGCGGTGGCGTATTAATGTTTGTATTTCCGCTTATTCCCAATAAAACTATTGCGTTAATACTTTATGTTCTATCGCTCTCAATCTTTGGTATAGGCTTAGGTATTTACACTTGCGTTTCTTGGGCTTTTATGGCTGACGCTATCGATTATAACGAGTGGAAAACGGGCAACCGTGAAGAAGGCGTTGTATATTCACTCCACTCTTTCTTCAGAAAACTTGCTCAAGGCGTTGGTCCATCTATCGTATTAGTACTTATGGGTCTACTTGGTTACGTTTCTAAATTAGGTACTGAAGGTCAGTCTATTCAAACCGCCTACAATATGTGTTGGTTAGTTTCTGGACTTTACCTATTTAGCGCAGTATTAATGTTTGTATCAATCGCATTTATCTACAACCTTGACAAAAAGACTTTAACTAAGATGAAACAAGAACTTGATGCTCGTAAAATAGAAACGGTTGAAGAAAGTGTGGAAACAATTTCCGCTGAATAATTAAATTATAAATATTAAAAACGGCTTTTGAAAACAAAGCCGTTTTTTATTACAAAAAATTAGTTTGACAATATTTTCGCAAAACCCTTGTCTTTTTTACTAATCTTTGTTAAAATATTGCCAAATTAACTAAAAGAATTTTAGGAAAAGTTATGTATAATTTTTTTGTAGAAACTGACAAAATAGATGGTAAGTTTTATATTTCAGGCAAAGACTATAATCATATTAAAAACGTTCTCCGTATGAAAGAGGGAGAACAGTTTTTGGTTAGTTATAACGGTGTATCTAATCTTTGTAAGTTAGCCCAATTTAGCCAAGATATCGTTGTCGCCGAAATTATTGAAGAAGACTATCAAGATACCACCCTCCCAATTTCCATATACCTTTTTCAAGGGTTACCAAAAAGTGATAAAATGGAATTAATTATACAAAAAGCAGTTGAACTTGGCGTTAGCGAAATAATACCCGTTCAAACTTCTAACTGCATTGTTAAGTTAGACGAAAAGGATAAGGGTAAAAAGGTTTTGCGTTGGCAAGCAATATCGGAAAGCGCAGCAAAACAAAGTAAACGTACGTTTATTCCAAAAATAAATAACGTGTTAACCTTTGAAAAAGCGTTAGAATTTTCAAAAGAAATGGACGTTTTTTTGCTCCCCTACGAGTGTAAAAAGGGTATGGCGGAAACTAAATCCGCCTTAAGCCAAATTAAAAAAGGTATGAAAGTTGGCGTATTTATCGGACCTGAGGGCGGTTTTAATCAAAGTGAAGTTGATAGCGCAATGGGAGTTAAAGCACAAATTATTTCCTTAGGTAAAAGAATTTTAAGAACGGAAACTGCATCAATTACTGCCCTATCAATGTTAATGATTCACGCAGAAATGAATTTAGAATAATAAAGATAATAACATATTCACTTACTCAAAGCATACTTCTGCATCAAATCTATTTACTCCTTTCATTTTACACAATCCTCGTAGAATTGCCCCTATTTCTCTTGATTTTATAGGTCGACGATACCTACCCGTTCACCCCCCATCTGTTATTTTTTGTTTTTATAGCAATAAAAAAAACCAACTTAGTGTTGGTCTTTTTTTTGGTGTGAAGGATGGGACTTGAAGCCTTTGCGCCAGTATTAAAAAAATTTTATAAATAAATAAGAAAAGGACCTTTTCTATTTTCTCCGACACTACCTTTGACACTTTTTCAGCCTCCGTTCTGGCACTCTTACCGAGTTGTACGCTTTTGCGACGTGGAAAATTTTATTCGTTTCTTTTTCAAACCTTTTCACGCGCGCACGCGCGCCCGTGCGTTGTTTTAATTTAAATATTGTGGTTTTTATTTTTCGTGTAAAATCTCTTTATCCTATACAGTAAAAACAAAATTTTTTACACGGGGTATAAAGATTTTTTATTTGCTTTTTCGCTTTTCTTCGCTTTTTTGTATAGGATAAAAATTTTTTATACCCGCAACAAAAGAAAAATTTTTTATACTATACATTTTTTAACGTTGTAAAAAACGACGTTTCGCACGTCGAGTAAAAATTTTTTATCGTTTTTGCCGTTTTTTGTATAGAGTAAAATTTTTTTATACCCATTGTATAGGATAAAAATTTTTTATAGTATGCAGTAAAAATTTTTTATACTAAAAAAAAGGTAAAGTACCCCCTACTTTACCTTTTTTGGTTTATAAAATAATGTTTTTTCTATTTTTTTCTTAAATTTGTTCTTGTTACGTTAGCCTCTAAAATAGCCTTCATTGGCCGTGGGTCTTTATCCTCCTTGCGCCATTTACCGTTTAGCCCGTCAATATAACGGACCCATTGCGCCTGCCCATATGGGCTTTTTTCCTTAAATATAAAGCCTTTTTCTATAAGGTGCTCCAGCGCCGTCCTTTGCGTCGGTATTGTAGTATTAAACCGCGCACATAACCCCTTTATTGACCCTGTAAAGGCTTGCTCTTTCATATATAACGTACAATCCCTGATAAAGCAATATGTTAAAAGTTCTAAGGGCGTCAGGTCGTATTCTACGGCCCAGAACAGCGGGACCGTGTTCATATAAGCAAAAGGGCGGTCAAGCCCGTCTTTCCGGGCTTGTTCGCTCTTTCTCATAGCTTCTTTAAATTGTCGTGTGCTTTTTAGCTCGCTTTTTTTCATTTTTTTCTCTCCTTTTTGTTATGTTTTGTATGGCACACTACAAATTTTCCTGCAGTAACGTTTGTATCACGTGATACAATTCTTTTAACGTTCCTATATTTTCCCTGTGATAAATACATTTAGTGTCGTA
>JAZONF010000016.1:0-10146 GCA_045654365.1 Christensenellaceae bacterium
GAAGACAACCACACCCTATCCTTAAAGGGTTTAATTTCCATAATTTTTCCTTTCCCTTCTTTGTTTTTTATACTATAACTCATAGTATATTATATCACTAATACTTTCTTCCGTCAATGCCGAAAATCAACCTTTTTGACACCTTTTGCTATTGTTTTTTAATCTTTTCGACAATTTTAGTGAAAAATTTTGTCCGCTAAACACCATGTTACACTATAAATGAAAAGCGCACTATTTTCTTCTTAATAGAATTATTAGTGCGCTTGATTTATTTTTTTGCGTTATCGTTTAAGCCAAGATAATTTAACAGTTCTACTGTAGAATTTATTTCCTCTTTATTTACTGTCCCCCTCGTGTCAACAAGACGCTTGATTTTGTTCCTCTTGCCTCTATTAAACACTCGAAACCATCTTTTTACTTGATAAAAAGGATATAGTATAGGATAACGTTCTAATTTTGGATATATTATTGCTAAGTTCTCACGAGACATAAACATTAACTTAGAAACTCTTTTCGCCTTACTCTCTCCGGTAGCGGCTGAAATTACTTTAGCATTATCCGTCGTTCCATAAACTCCACCTTTAAGTATATATCCCTGTATTCCTAAAGTCACGACACTATGAGGTTTATTTTCAAACCAAACGTTCACTACCTCACAAATGGAGTTATAAAATTCAAGCAACTCTGCTTTCAATAATAGGTTTTCTAATACTTCTAAATTAAAACTTATCTTTCGTTGCATTATCCAAAGGTCAACAAACGGTCTTATCCCGCAACCACCTTTAATAAAGTGTTTTGCCATATGTGCAACGTGGTAGAATACAAACATCTCGCTCGTCAAATCCTTTCGGAAAGGATATTCTGAGTTTTTGGTAGTATAATCCCAAACGTTTTCTAATAGTGAATTTGCTTTTTCTAAACAATCTTCTTGCATGAGGGAAAAATGCAGTTCTAAATGTACACCTAAGGGAGAGAATAACGAATAATCGTGAATGGACGTGCTTTTTCGTTGTTTATACTCTAAACCTCTTAGGCTCTTAATAGCCTTTTGTGCATCATCTTTCCTTATAAGCACGTCAATATCGCAACTTGAACGCATCCACGCCTCAGGATAATAATTACATATAACCGAGCCTTTAAGCGGAAGATAAACAATTCCGAGTTCATCAAAGGCACGGCTTATCTCTGACAAGACGTACTTCTTTTTTTCACTTCGGCTTAATGCCATTATTGTTTTGTTGAGATATTTTTCAGATAACTCGTCCTTTCCTAAAAGTCCAGCTTTAGAAAATGCAGAAGCCACAATATGGGCAATATCGTGCTTATCGGCAAGATTGAGCACGGCAAAACACGTTTCTTCGTCTATTGTCTCAAACGAATAACTATTATCTTTACCCTCTCTTAATTCTTGTTGTAGTATTGAAAATAAAGTTTTTTCAATGCCCATGCCGTAGCCTTCCCTAAAATTTTTTTTACAGTTTGTGAAACAAATATATCGGTAGTATCAAGTGACGTTTTAATAAGAACACTTCTAATTTGTGCTTAAATCCTTTATACTTACACACCTTTAATACCTTCTTATAATCCGGTGCGCTTAACTGCTTTTTAATTTCCTTTTTTATATCACGATATTTTTCCTTTTTGTTAAACTGCGAAAAAACTACCGTATATATATCTCTCGCTGTACGCCTAACGATTTGCTCTTCAAAATCCGAACGAGATAAATCTATTCGTTCTCTTAAATGTTTGTCTATAAGACGAGGACCATTCCAATCATATACCGACTTGTTTCTCGTCATAGATTGATTATTTACTCTGTAATAATACAAGCAGTCATCAAGAATATATAAACTGGTCGCCTTTGTCAAAATCGGCTTGACCACAGCACCATCTTCACCGATTTTTATTGAATCATTAACTGCAAGTTGTTCTGGTAAACATAAGTCCTTTTTGAACGCTTTTGCCCATAGTTGCGGAGGAAATATTTTACCCCTTTCGCTTTCTATCGCAATCGGATATACAACCTGCTCTATCTTGCTATGGTCATAATAACCACTATCAATCTCAAAGGTGTGGTTATTTTGTACCCTTTCATCCGTCTGAATATATCCACAACAAACCATATCGGGATTATACCGACCAATCACTTCGTCAAACCGTTCAACGAAATCAAGAGAAACCCAGTCGTCACCATCAACACTAAAAATATATTCACCTGATGCAATTTCAGCGCCTGCTTTTCTCGCACTCGTCACACCACCATTCTTCTTATGAACAACTTTTACACGCTTATCAAGAGCACTATAAAAATCACAAATCTCTGGCGAATTATCTTTAGCACCATCGTCAACTAATATTATTTCTATATTTTTATAGGTTTGATTTATAAGACTATCCACACACTTGTTTAAATACTTACCCACCCCATATATAGGAACAAGTATCGAATATAACGTTTGCTCTTCCACGTATTATCTCCTTAGCGCTTTTTTGATGAAAGAAGGAATTTTACTTTTAAATTTTGCAAGTCTCCAACTTCTTGTCTTTACGTAGTCTTTCTCCCATTTTTCAAAATCAGCAAAACAACGTTTATAATAATCATTTCTTTCTTCAGGTCTAGAGGTTGGCGTAACTAAATTGTGGTTATCCTCAACCGAATTTTCCTTAGTTACTTGTATCAACGTAACCTTGTCACTAATCTCTTTAATTATTTCATTTCCTCTTTGTGAGTTTATAACAATAAGAGAGATTCCGTCGTGAGGGTCAACCCCCTCAATATGTTTTTGCACGCCCCAAAAATCACCTATCGTAATATCACCAACACGGTCTAAATTAGCGTACCTACATTGATAACACGATTCTCGATAATTAACTCCTTTTAAGAAATCTGTATAATATCTATCTAAAAGTGACGGCCCTTGCTTACATCTATTTTTACCACCGTAATAATAATAGTAGTAGTAAAGAGCCCAACCTGTTTTCTCCTTACCTCTAAATCGATATTTGTTTATTTTTGCGTGAACTTTATTTTCAAGATAATCCTTGTGCTTTTTCCAAAGAAGTGGACTACTTACTCCGTGACATATCAAATCAATAGTAATTAAGTTTTTTGGCTTGTTTTTCAAAAACAATAAAAGCCCCTCAATTTGACAAGGAGTGCCAACGTATAATACCAACTTACCGTCACCGAGAAAGTTTTTTACGTCACTAAACGTGTTTTGCGTTTCGCTTTGAACGTACTTAGAACCGCACAACTTCTCAACGCACTCCTCTAAATTATAAGTTATTACGTGAATAGCCTTTTGTTCTTCATCAAAAGCGCAACCAACAACAACGCCACCTTTATTAAACACGTAATCGGCTACCGCTAAGAAAGCACCGCCAGAAGAAGAAACTTTAAGATGGTTTTTATTTTTATTTATTAAAGCATAAAAAGTCTGCTCGTTCTTTTCCTTTACAGATTTTAAATCCATTTGACATACGGTGTTGCATAAAGAACAATCAACACATTTGTCACTATCAATATATGGGTATAAAAAGCCACTTTCATCTGAAAGCAAACTAATGGCTTTTTTAGGGCATACGTTAACGCAAGCACCACAACTTGTACACTCTGCTTGCCTATTGATTTCTATCATTAGGTTCTCTCCCTAAACGATTTAATTTTTTGAAAAAACGCTTTAATATACGACCTAAAGTAGAAAAGCGCAAAGACTAAGACTATTATAAACGAGGCTATATTAATTTTCCAGTCAAACATTATAAATACGGCAAAACTAATTGCTAACGGCAAAAGCATTAAAACTACACTTTTATCAAGCCTAAAGGAAATTCTTTTGCGCAAAACAACGCATCTAACTAATATGTTTACTATAAAACTAATCAAAACGGAGAGATTTGCCCCATTGATATTAAATTGCTTTATCAACGGATAACAAAGCACTACGTTAACTATAGCCGAAATAACCATAGATATAAATATCATTTTGGTTTCTTTTATTGCGTAAAATATGTTGCCTATAAAGGTTGAGATAGCAGAAATTGCTGCAACAACTAAAAATAGCGGAATAGTAGTTTCTGCCGAACTGTATGCATTTCCTACTAAAATGGGGAACGCAATTTTTATAAGAGGCAACGCCAAAGCAGTACACAACAAAAGCACCTTTGCATACATTGTGGAGGCTCGAGAATAAAATTTTCCAACCCCCTCTTCGCTTGCTTTTGAAAATGATAAATCTTGCCATGCGTAGGTAAAGCAAGTAGTAATTAAACCAATAACAAAGGAGAATTTATTACCAACGGCATAAATACCGTTTGCTTCGTTACCATAAATGCCATTTAGCACTATCCTGTTAAGGCTGGTGAGAACCCAATATGCTATACTGTTTAAGCATAACGGCAAACTATATTTAAAGATGCTTTTTGTTATAGAGCGGTCTTTTTTTCCAAGTTTTAGCGAAGAAAAGATTCCACCCGAAAGCAATAAATAAACGGATTGGACTATAAAACCTACGATAGCCGAAATATAAAGGGATTCGTATCCAACGCCAAATCCAAGTATAAGCAATAAATTAACGAGAACGTTAACCACCGTGCTTATAATACCTGAAATTGCAAATTCTTTATTCTTTTGAAAACCACGCACGCAAAAGCAAAGCAAGTTTGCAACGTTTTGGAATAAACCATATAATAGTATCCAAACAATAGCGTTTGGATTAAATATCCACGCAAACGTTAGTCCCAACAGCAAATAGCCGAGCGAAGAAAGAAAGAAAATGGAAAACCCCGATTTTATAGCAGTTGCTTGTTCTTCCTTTGTCTTTCCGTCATACATATACCTTAAAATTGCTACCCAAATATCAAAAAACAAAAAGGAAGTCGCAATCGTAACGTAGGTTAACGATAGGTCATAATACCCCATATCCGCCGTCGGGATACGGTTGGTATATAAAGGCAACATAAGGATAGATATTGCCTTTGCTAAAACCGAGCCAACAAAGAATATGCCTGATGATTTTATAAATCTTATTAAGGAAGATTCATTATTTTTCATTATCAATCAGCACCCCCTCAATAAGCCTATCGGCCCTTTCTCTTTCTTGCAAAAGAATATCATTAACGCATCTATAGTTGATAGGTGAAAGCCTTTCCCATCGGCTTTCATTTTTCATAAAAGCCCTTTCTTTTAAGCCCATCATCTCTAAAATGGACGTTAATCTGGTGCTATATGCGTTTGGCAACCATGAAAAAAGTTCCTTATTAAAATTTAACGAAAAGGCTGTCCCGTGAAAAGAATCTGTCACGACACATTTAGCATTTAAAATCAACTCTAAAAATCGTTCAACGGTGGGATTATCTATTATCTCTGCACCCGGAACAGACAATCTAATATTGTTTGAAATTATAATTAATTTACACCCCTTCTTTTTAGCAATTTCTTCCGCAAACTCATCCATTTCTTTGCAGGGGTTAAGTTGATATACTAAAACGTATTGGTTGTCTAAATCTTCTTTTAAGCCAAAAGTAGATATCCATTTCTCTTTTGATATTAAAAGCGTGGGGTCTAAAATTTGATGGCAATTATTTACCCCCAAATCATCTAACAATTCTTTAGCAGTGTTTTCTCTTACTGTTATAAGAGAAAAATCATCTAAATACTCCTTTATCAATGCTCCCTTTTTTTCGTCTTCTATCTTCATTATCCCTACCGAAGATGCTAACGAAAATTTCTTTGCGCCTTTAGGAGCGTATCTCAAAAAGTACTCTGGCAAAACGCCATCGTTATATTGATAGTTCCACACTTGGTCACTACCAACGCAGTAATAGTCTGCGATGGGTGGCTCTTTCATTAAATCTTCTATAGAAAAGTATTCTTTTGAGAGATTAACTTTTTCCTTTCTAAACTTTTCAAACACCTCGTTTCTTTTTAAGTGTAGTTTCTTCCATCTATAAACAAGCAAATCACTTACAAAAGGTAATTTGAAAAACCACCCCTTTTGTTTGTAATAAGCCTTCATGCTTAATCTTAAATTTTCAAAACGGCAATTCTCTCTTGTGTAATTTACAGTTTCAACAGAATAGCCTTTCCCCTGCAAATACATTTGTGAAGCATACGTCTGAAGAACTGAGCCGTAATTATTTATATATTGTAGCGTTATGAGAGAAACTTTTTTTTCGGACATTTTTACCTTCCTTTTGCTCGATTATACTACCTAATTAACAAAGTTATTCTTTCCCGCAATTTTACGCTTTGCGGAGAATTTAGAACATAACCACAATACCAATCCCACTTGAATCCATAACGTAATCGTTGTTTGGATATTATACACGCCAATTCCCAACATTGTTTGAACACACATAAACAAATATAATAACCGCTCTAAATCATCATCCGTTTCCGAATACTTGTATCCATTTACCATTGATACTCTAACAAAAATAGCAGAGAAAATCGGAGCGAACATATATCCAAACATATACCATCCGCCCGCAATCGTTGAAACGATTTGCGCATTCAAACCACTCGTTGCCGTATAAAGAGTGTTTAAATCGTTATTCCAAAAGATAGAACCGAACAAGGTGTTTTGAAATGGTATAGTTGATATTAACGTGTCAATTAAAGTCATAATCCTACTTGTTTTTTCAACTCTGAAAATACTTGCCGTGTTAAAAACTCCTGGAACGTATGACTGTAGCACGTGCGAAACGTATTCTGCCACGTTTCTTACGCCATACCATTTTGCCATATATTCAAAGTTTAATGAAAGCACAAATATTGCAAAAATAAATGAAATAGACATAATGATAACAACAAAACGCCTATATTGAGGATACGCTTTCATCATATATGCTAACAATATAAATACAACTACCAACGCCGTCGCCACAGTCTCAGAAACAAACAAAAACTGTAACATAACGATTATTATGGAAATCAAAAAGGAAGCAAAACTGTTAAACCTTTCTTTTAACGCTTTGATAATATAGAAAGGCAAAATAATTCTAAACGACTTAAACAACACCAAAAATAACGTGGTTAAAATACGGCCACTCGTACCTACCGCGTTTGTTGACGTGTAATCGTTTCCAAGAAACATTTCCTGCGAGGAAAACATTTCAAATATCGTTACGTAATTGTTTTTCACTGCGGGAACCGCTATCCATATAATTGCCATAAAACCCGTCATAAGCAACACGAGTGTAGAGGGTTTGAATTTTAGCCCCGTTGCCTTTCTTGGCGTATTTAAAACAACCTTTGTTCTTCTTACTGAAAAAGCAATAACTATCGTGCAAACAAGATGCTCATAGATTAATAGAAAAACGGCTTTGAATATATAATCGCTATTTAAACCAACGAATAACGACGTATAGTTTCCTATATACAAAAATAAGGGAGCAATCACACATTTAATTAACGACTGAGCAAAATACAATACGTATCCCATATTACGATAAGCCGTTCTCGGAGTTATAGTCAACGAGAACATATATATAAGCATATAAAAAAGTGGCAAAAGCGCTACGCTACTATAGTTTGGCTTATTATCAAAAGCCAATAGTACCGTAGTTATAATGCACACGGAAATTACTGCTATATTAAATATGGGATTTCTAAGTATTGTTTTGTTATCGTTCATTCTGTATTTGCCTCGTTACGTAGTCGTAAAACCCTTGATAAAACGTCAATCGTTTTTCTCGAATTACTTCGGGAGAAAACTGATTAGTAAACTCCTTGTTTCTCTCTCCTTCTGTAAACAATCCGTTTTGGGAAGCGTTTATTAAAATTTTTGTAAGTTTTTTTACCTTTCCTTTAGGGAATATAAACCTCTCCTCCAAAAGTTCAGGCATGCCACCTGCGTTTGAGGCAACGCAAGGACATCCCCGACTCATAGCCTCAATTAAGGCTCTCGGCATACCTTCAGTTAGGCTCGGTTGAATATAGATATCAACGGTGTCAAGCCATTCAAATATTTTATCGTGACCCATAGCACCGGTAAACACAACGCTATCTAACACACCTAATTTCTTAGCACAATTTTCAAGGTAACTCTTATCCCCCGGCCCTACAATTTGATACTCAATATCGTAGCCCAGTTTCCTCATCTTTTTAATTGCCTTTATTACCGTCGATTGACCTTTATATTTTACGTCAATTACACCTAAAGTGCCGATAACAAGTTTTTTTTCATTACCTAAAATCTCCGCTTTTCGGCACGAAATTTCCCCACTACTATGTTGCAATTCAACGTCAGAACAACAAACCTGTCTTCCCCTCGTGGGATAACGTCTTTGCAAGAATTCGTTTGTAACGTATAGAACGTTAGACGCTTTTCTTACTTGACGCTTTGTCGTCAAAAACATATATAGTGCTAATATCTTTCCTGTAAAGCCGTGATTTATTAGCGAGTCCCAAGGGCAACCAACTAATTCAATCAAATAGGGTTTTTTATACTTTTGTGCAATTTTTACACACTTGCTACCCAAAAAACTTGGAAGTCTTATAATCAAAGCATCACATTTAGAAATTTCTTCCTCAAGTTTTTTCGTGCTTTTTCTTTTGTTTGCAAAAAGACCTCTTAACGTAAGAAAATTAGGGTGTTCCACAACCCTATACTTATCAGTCGTTAGTTTGTGTGTTTCGGTATAAATAGGCAATATTTTTGACCTATTAACCCTTGTCACTATACTTACGTTCCCAAAAATCGCAGAATATCTATCTAAGAGGTTATCGTTAAACGCTATAGAATAATATCTTCCGTTTTCATCACAATTTATCGGTCCATCGTGGCAAAACAAGATATTCATCTTTATTTTTCTCCTTCGTTCTGCAATATTTTTAAATACACCTCATGGACTTTAGTCGCAGTGTTTTTAAGTTCTAAAAGCTCTTTAGCCAACACTTGTCCTTGCTTTGCCATAACCTTCATCTCGTCACGATGCTCAATAGCCCATATTATTTTTTCTGCTAAATCCTCTGGGTTTTTTGACTTTGCAAGGCAACCTGTTTCCTTTGGTATAACTATATCGGGAAATCCACCCACGTCCGAACTAATCGTCGGAACTGCAAGCATCAAACTTTCTGCAGCACCACCTAAATTTTCGCTATGTGAAGGATGGACTACTATGTCAATTTCCGGATAAACATCATATATATCCCCCCGATATCCAGTAAATATGACTTTGTCTCCAAGTTTCTTTTTTGCATACGCTTTAACTTTTTTCTCGTAAGTTTCCGCCCCATCCCAAGCATTTCCCACTATAACGGGAACAACACTTGGATATTTTTTTATAACCGACTTTATTGCATCAATAAAATCCTCGTGTCCTTTTATGCCACGTTTTTGTCCTAAGTATTTTTTTGGTTTGTAAAAATAACTCACCATCGCCACGATAACAGCATCTTCAGATATGCCGTATTCAGAACGCAATACGCTCTTATCCCCACCCTCAGACGCATCTTTATGAGGTATACCGTAATAAGCCAAGTGAACTCGATGTGGCTCAATGCCTTTGTCCTTGTAAATTGAACAAGTTTTTTTACAAGCACCCGCCCAATAATCTACTTTTGTCGCCGTGCGTCGCTCAACGCAACTTGTTAAACTGCTTTCTAAATGCAACGGTCCGGGCACTTGGAATAATCTAGGTGTCTTATCTTTTCTTAACGCCAATCTACACATTAAAACGTTTGTTACAAAATGTAAATGAAGTATGTCTGGTTGTACCTTTTTGATAGTTTGTCTTATATGCTTACAAACGGAAAAGTATCTCCATGGCTTTTTAGCAGGGAGTCTCCAATCGCCTTCAATGACGGCTAAACCGTTTTCTTTATATTTTTCCGCAACACCCTCAGAAACGTTTGGTAACACAGTAATAATTTCCACACCCCTTTCCTTAAGATGTATGGCTTGATTAAGTGCCCAAGTTGCTCCTCGATTCGTTTTTACGACTTGAAGTATTTTCATCGTCTCGTTCCCTCTAAAGTTGTCTATATCCTTTTCCTTATTGCCCCTAAATTCTTCCATAGTTACCGAAGTTTCCGAACTAATTCCATCACGCTTAAATACCGTAATTATCGTTTTGAATATTATGGCTATATCTATCCAAAGCGATTGCTTTTTCACGTATTCAACGTCAAGAGAAAACTTT
>JAZONF010000017.1:0-9111 GCA_045654365.1 Christensenellaceae bacterium
AGCCTTGAAATATACCATTGCGGTGACGTTAGCGATGAGGTCCCACCTGTTCTCATACCGAACACAGAAGTTAAGCTCATCAGCGCCGAAAATACTTAGCTGGCGACGGCTTGGGAAGATAGGTAGTTGCTGCATCCAAAACGTAATTCCGCAGAAATGCGGAATTACTACATTGCCCCTTAGCTCAGCAGGTAGAGCATTCGGCTGTTAACCGAAGTGTCGTCAGTTCGAGTCTGTCAGGGGCAGCCATCTTGCACTTACAAAAAAGCTGTAAGTAGCAAAAAAGACGAGATTTATTCAATCTCGTCTTTTTTATTCGTTAAAAACTGCATAAAATGGTGCAAAACGGAATAATTATTCACTCAAAAAGTTGGACAAAAATGTTACAATTTAGAGCTGTCATTCTAGAACCTATAGGGTTTGAACTGAAACAGCAACATTTTTAAAATTTCTTTATTCGTTTTTAGATATCGTAATTTGCTTTTGTTTGGGTAAAGGAAATTATTCTATAAGCAATGTAAAACTTGTTGACATCGCAACAAGATTTTGCTATAATATAATGGTTGTAATTACAACTAAAAAGCGAGAAAGGGGGTAGAGTCTATGCTTTCACGGTTTGAAAAATTTACTGCTTTAATCACAAAAGTAAGTAGAGGTATATATAAGATTAAAAAAGAAGAAATGGCAGAGTACAATTTGAAAAGCTCGCACGTTTCTTGCTTGTACTATTTGTATAAAGAGAATACGCTTACAGCAAAAAGACTTTGTGATTTATGTGGGGAAGATAAGGCGAATATATCAAGGTCAATTAAATATTTGGAAAGCGCAGGATATATCCATCATCAAGCAATAGAACAAAAGAGATTCCAAAATCTTTTGCTCACTGAGAAAGGCGAAGAGGTAGGGAAAGACATTGCTGAAAAAGTCGATAGGGTATTAGCTGAAGTAGGTAATGGGTTGACGAAAGAAGATAGAAATATCTTATACCAAAGCCTATCGCTAATTGGTGAAAATCTTGAAAAATTTTGTTCAAAATACAAAAAATAAAGAGCAAATTATACAAGGTAAAGACGGTTTGGGTTTATAGAAAATTAAAAAATCAAGGAGGCAAAAAATGGTAAAACTTATGATAGATTCTGCCGCAGATATTGGCAAAAAAGAAGCGGAAGAAAAAGGTATAATAATGATACCTATGCTGATTACGATAGGAGAAGAAGAATTTTACGATGGAGTAAATTTATCTCCGCAAGAATTTTGGGAAAAATTGATTGAAAGCGACGTTCTGCCTAAAACAAGCTTAATTAACGAATATAGATTTGAGGAAGCGTTTGAAAAACATACGAAAAACGGAGATGAGCTTATCGTGATAACGATTTCTTCGAAACTTTCGGGAACGTATGCGAGCGCGAAACAAGCTGCGGAAAAATTTGAAGGTAAAGTGTACGTTATTGATAGCCTTAACGCATGCATTGGTGAAAGATTACTGTGTGAATATGCGCTGCGCTTAATAAAGAAAGGTCTTTCCATGCAAGAAATTGTACAAGAGTTGGAAGAAAAAAAGAGTAAAATCAAAGTAATGGCGTTGCTTGGTACACTTGAATATTTAAAAAAAGGCGGAAGAATATCGAGTGCAGTGGCTTTTGCGGGGGAATTGATTTCTCTTAAACCCGTTGTTGGGGTTGTAGACGGTGCTGTAAAACTGATAGGAAAAGCAATGGGCTCAAGGAAAGGTGCTAATTTATTAAACAAGTTGGTTCAAGAGTCGGGCGGGATTGATTTTTCTATGCCTTTCGCTACGATTTGGTCTGGGTTGGATGAAGCGTTATTAGATAAATATATTAAAGATAGTGCAATTCTTTGGGCTGGGCATACCGATTCCGTTCCCAAACATATACTTGGGGCAACCATAGGTACGCACGTTGGGCCGGGGACTGTCGGCGTGGCGTTTTTTGAAGGTAAAGGGAATAAGAAATGATAAAAATATTTGTCGATTCGGGTAGTAGTATAAAAAAAGAAGAAAGAAATTTTTACAACGTGGAAGTTTTACCGCTTAAAATCCTTTTAAAAGATAAAGAGTATTTAGACGGTGAAGATTTATCAATGGATATATTTTATAAGGCGTTGATTGAAGATAAGGTGTTCCCTAAAACTTCTTTGCCGTGTTTGGAAGACGCCGAACGAAGAGTAAATAAATGTGTTGAAGAAGGATATAACGTTGTTATTTTAACAATTTCATCGGGGATTTCGGGAACGTACAACGCGTTGAGTATGTTGTTTTGTGATAATCCGCAGGTGCGTGTAATTGATACGAAAACGGCTTGTGGCGGTATAAAAATTTTGGTGCGAGAAGCGAATAAATACCGCAATGAATCGTTGGATTTTATAGAAGAAAAATTAAACGCTTTAATTTCTCGCATCAAGGTCTTAGCCGTTCCTGAAACGCTTGATTATTTGCATAAAGGCGGAAGATTGAGCGAGGCAGGTTGGATTGTTGGTACGTTGTTAAGAATTAAACCCGTTATAGAGTTAAAACATACGGTTAGAGTTGCGAATAAATCATTTGGCTTAAAAAGCGCAATGAGATTTATTTTGTCGGCGCTTGAACGTTGTGATACGAATTATCCTATCGTTCCGTCGTACACGTATACAACGAGTAATCTTGATGAAATGATTTTAAAAGCAAAACAGGACTATCAAGCTGTAATGATAGAAAAAGACAACTTAGATCCAGCGGTTGCCGCCCATTGGGGTCCTAACGCTTTTGGTTTTATTTTTGTTGAAAAAGAAGCATAGTATCTTTTTCACTGACAGCTTTTTTGTAAGTGTAGGACAAAACAAAACACCGACCATTTGGTTGGTGTTTTTGTTTTGTTTGTCTTTGACAAAGCCCCTAATAGACTCGAATAGATAACTTTGTAGCAATAGTCGAATTCATGAGGCTGTTCATACTAAAGCGACGCGTTAAGAGAACAGTGTAGTACACTGTTTTTAGCCAAAGCTGGGCGAAAAATCTGCTCTTTTTCGCCCCGTAAGTGTCACATTTTATATTAAGGGAAAACTCTTTTCCGAAGTCGTTTTCCCTTAACAATTCCTTTCACAAACTCCTAAAAACCCCCACACCCCTTAATCTTTAAGGGACGCATAAATGAATATTATTAAAAAAGACCGTGAAATCACAGTCTTTAATCTTCTAATCCTAATATATAATCAGTTGAAACTTTATAAAATTTTGCAAGTTTTATCAAAACGTCAATGGGTAATTGTCGTTTTCCAGTTTCATACTGAGAATAAGTGTTTTGTATTATACTTTGTGCAACGCTCAAACTGAACGTTCGGACAACTATTGACGGGCTTACTGTGACGAGCCAAGTGTTGGTGCAACCTCGCCAACACCCTGTCGGGGAGCAGTCGTTTTGCACTCATAAAATAGATGACGTGCATAAAGCAAGTAAAAATGGAATAAATATATTTATTCCGTCTCATTTTTTATTGTTTTTTACTTTTCTAAGTGATATAATAAAAACAATATAAGTAATACGACAAAAAGGAGAAACGTATGAAAATAGCATTCACAGGCGATACGGCATTTACCAAACATTTTAAGGGTAAGTTATCAAATCCAGATTTAATAGACCAAAAACTAGTAGATTTCTTAAACGATTCTTTTGTTACGGTTGTAAACGTTGAAGGCGCAGTAAGCGTTGGTGTTCAAAGCGCAGTAAAACCCCTTTTACACTCTAATCCACCTGAAATAGCAAATTTCACTAAAAAACTTAACGGCACGATTTGGAACGTTGCCAATAATCATATTATAGACTGCGGTGAGCAAGGAATTTTAGATACGTTATCTTTTGCAAAAGATAACGGTTGCACGGTATTAGGTGCAGGTGCAAATAAAGAGCAAGCATCTAAGCCACTAATTTTAACCGACGAAAAGGGTGTAAAAGTAGGTTTAGTTTCAGTAAACTACGATAAAAAAGCGATTGCAACCGAAGAAAAATGTGGTTGTATTGCATTTAATGATTTTAAGACAATAAAACAAATGATAAAAAAGGTAAAAGAACAAAACGCATGGTGCGTTGTAAACGTTCACGCCGGCGAAGAATTTAACGCCGTTCCGTTACCTTACATTAGAAAGACTTACAAAAAGTACTTAAAACTTGGTGCTGACGTGGTTATAGGTCATCATCCCCACGTAGTAGAAAACTACGAAAGGGTTGGTAAGAAAATTATATTCTATTCTTTAGGCAATTTTGTGTTTGATACCGATTACCAAAGAAAGCAAGACTACACCAACTACGGTGTTTTAGTAAAAATAGACTTTAGTAAAGAGGGCTTCACTTTTGAATCTCAAGGCACTTTTATCGATAGAGAAACTCAAACAGTTAAGGCACACGATTTACCAAGGATTTTTACTAATATCGACGCTAAACTTTATAAAAAATTATGGCCGTTATCGGCTAAAGTTTTAAGGCTTAACGAAAGAGTAAAATTCAATATTTTATTTCCCGAAACTAAAGAATTTAAAACTGTAGAACAATGGGAAGCGTGGGAACAAAAGAGAACTACCCCTTCAGCAATAGGTATAAGCAAAGGAGAGAAAAAACTTAAACGTTGTGGTTACGAAAAAGCCCCGAATGAACTTGTAAATTATATTAAAGGAAGTCGATTATGAGTATAGAAAAGCTTTTTAAGGAAATAGAAAACCTAGAACAACATTATATTAACTTCTTAATAGATGTTTGCAATATAGAAAGTCCAACTGATTATAAAATCGGCGTAGATAAAGTAGGTAAATATTTTATAGACAAGGCAAAATTAAAGGGTTGGGACGTGGAAATATTTTCGCAACCGATTTCAGGCGATTGTGTGTGCATTACACTTAATCCTAACGCCAAGGGAAAACCCGTTTGTATATCGGGACATTTAGATACCGTTCACCCTGTAGGACTTTTTAACAAAAATTCTACCGCTATAAAAGAAGATAAAATTTACGGGCCAGGCGTTGCCGATTGTAAAGGCGGAATAGTTGCTGGCTTTATGGCTCTAGACGCTTTAGAAAAAATAGGTTTTATCGATAGACCTATAAAACTTATTCTTCAAAGCGATGAAGAAAACGGCAGTAGATTTTCTAACAAAGAAACGGTAAATTTTATGGCTGAAAAGGCAAAAGATTGCATTGCTTTTCTTAACGCCGAACCTTATGTCAAAGGTAAGGCTACTACTGTAAGAAAAGGTATAAAAAAATATGCTTTCGTGATAACGGGTAAAGCAGCACATTCGGGTGCGTGTTATACCGGTGTCAGTGCAATAAAAGATGCAAGTTATCGGGTTATTGAACTAGAAAAGTTCAAAGAGCCAGAAGGTATAACTTGCAATTGTGGTATTATAAACGGAGGTACGGCTGAAAATACCGTGCCCGAAAAGTGTACCGTTACTGCCGATTTTAGATATTTAACGGTAGAACAAGGAAAAACGATAGACGAGTTTGTAGTTGAGTTTGCTAAGAAGACTTTCGTAGACGGTGCCACTTGTGAACCGATTTTAAAAAGTTGGCGTTATCCTATGGAAAGCAAACAAAAGAACGTAGAATTACTTGAAAAAATAAACAAAATCTACGCTGATTGCGGTTTGCCAATTCTTGAGAGTAAGGCAAGCTTCGGTGGTTCTGACGCAGCCGATATGACGGTTAAGGGAATACCTTGTGTAGACAGTTTGGGAGTTCAAGGTGGATTTCTTCACAACGTAAACGAATTTATTTATACGAAATCGTTAGTAGAATCGGCAAAGCGCCTAGCGTCAGTTGCGCTTTGTATAGAAGAATAAGTAACTAATTTAGGGTAAAATTAAGAAAAAACAAAGAACTTCAATCTCATTTGGTGGCGATATTGGCTTTGATAAATATAAGAACAAAAAATGGGGAAGTGAAAAATTTTTGTCAGACGATATACTTAAGTTTTTTCACAGTGCTGACCGCGTTTGTATTAACGTGGAAGGTGCAGGACTGGCGGGGTAGCAAATCCCTTGTGAGTGTCGCTTTTTTACTTGTTTTAGAAGGTGGGAAAAGGATTGTTTAACTAAAAGATTTAAAAAAATTTATTTACGTCTTTACAAACGTTCTTTCAGGTTGTATAATTAGGGGGTAAACTTAATACATTATATTCTATAAAAGGAGTAAACAAATATGAAATTAATTATCAAAGAGAATTACGACGTAATGAGCGATTGGGCTGCAAAGCACATTGCAGATGCTATCAACAATCATAAAGAGGACCGTCCTTTCGTGCTTGGTTTACCAACCGGTTCGTCTCCACTTGGCGTGTATAAGAAGTTAAGTGAAATGTGCAAAAAGGGCGAGGTTACGTTTAAAAACGTTGTTACCTTTAACATGGATGAATATGTTGGTCTTCCCAGAGAACACGACCAAAGTTATTGGTATTTTATGCATGATAACTTCTTTAACCACATAGATATTCCCGCAGAAAATATTAATATTTTAGACGGTATGGCGGAAGATTTAGAAGCAGAGTGCAAACGTTACGAGGATAAGATTGCATCATACGGTGGTATAGATTTATTTATGGGTGGTAGCGGTGTTGACGGGCACATTGCTTTTAATGAACCTTTTACCTCTTTAACCTCAAGAACTGGTGTTCGTGCGTTAACGGAAGATACTTTAATCGTTAACTCTCGTTTCTTTGGTAACGATGTAAATAAAGTTCCTAAAACGGCTCTTTCCGTTGGTGTTGGCACTGTTTGTGATTCTAAGCAAGTTATGCTCATTATCAGCGGGCACAACAAAGCTCGCGCTCTTCGTCATTGTGTTGAAGGTGGTGTTGACCACGCTTGGACTATTAGCGCATTGCAATTACATAAAGACGGAATTATCGTTTGTGACGAACCTGCTTGTGGCGAATTAAAGGTTGACACCTATAAATACTTTAAGGAAATTTACAAAAACGAAAAATAAAATTAATTAATATGAAAAAATCCATCAAGTTTTCTTTGGTGGATTTTTTGTTTTATAGTTTTTGCAAGAAAATGGCGGTTTTTGGCTAAAAAATTGGCAAAAACGAGTAAAATATTTAAAAATTCGGCATTGACGGAAGAAAGTATTAGTGATATAATATACTATGAGTTATAGTATAAAAAACAAAGAAGGGAAAGGAAAAATTATGGAAATTAAACCCTTTAAGGATAGGGTGTGGTTGTCTTCGCCAACAATGCACGGAGAGGAAATTAAATACGTAAATGAGGCGTATGAAACGAATTGGATGTCTACCATAGGAAAGAACGTTGACGAGGCGGAGCGATTAGCGTGTGAGCAAGTTGGTTGTAAGTATGCCGTTGCTCTTTCATGTGGAACGGCAGCATTGCATTTGGCAACAAAGATGGCGGGAGTAAAAAGAGGGGACAAAGTTTTTTGTACGGACGTAACCTTTGCCGCAAGCGTAAACCCCGTTGCATATGAGGGTGGTATTCCCGTCTTTATTGACAGTGAGTACGACACTTGGAATATGGACCCAAAAGCCCTAGAAAAAGCCTTCGAGTTATACCCAGAAGTAAAAGTAGTTGTAGTAGTTCATCTATACGGAACACCCGCTAAAATGGACGAGATAAAGGATATATGTGATAGACGCGGCGCAACGATAATTGAGGACGCTGCAGAATCATTAGGTGCAACGTATAAGGGAGCACAAACGGGAACGTTTGGAAAGTATAACGCAATTTCCTTTAACGGGAATAAGATAATAACAGGCTCTTCGGGAGGTATGTTTTTAACCGACGATTTAGAATCTGCAAACAAAGTACGTAAATGGTCTACTCAGAGCAGAGAAAACGCTCCATGGTATCAACACGAAGAGTACGGATACAACTATCGTATGAGTAACGTTATTGCAGGCGTGGTAAGAGGACAATATCCATATCTAAAAGAACATATTGCTCAAAAGAAAGCAATATATCTTCGATATAAAGAGGGGTTTAAGGACTTACCTGTTAAAATGAATCCCTTTGACGAGAAAACTTCAGAGCCTAACTTTTGGCTTTCCAGCATGATGATAGATAAAGAGGCTATGTGTAGTCAAAAACGTACGGACAAAGTTGCCACCTTCATAACGGAAAAGGGAAAAACGTGTCCAACGGAAATATTAGAGGCTTTAGCAAAGTATAACGCAGAGGGTAGACCTATTTGGAAACCTATGCACATGCAACCCATTTACAAAGAGTGTGAAGTAGTTACGGTAAACGGGGTAAAGAGTAACAAAACAAAGGAAGAAATATTCGTAGTAGGCGAGGATATTTTTGAAAGGGGGCTTTGCTTGCCAAGTGATAACAAAATGACGGCAGAAGAGCAAGATAATATTATTAAAATCGTAAGGGCGTGTTTCGAGTAAGGTAAATGGACGTTTTTATTGAAAAAATCACCACAACTTGGTGGGGAATAACGGCAATGATAATCCTATTACTATTAGTGATAGTATTAATATCCGCACTATTTTATCGAATATTTTTTAAGAGGTTTTACGACGTATTACTTAGCGGTATTGCCATTTTAATTTTATCTCCATTGCTTTTAATATTAACGGTGGTTGGAGCAATAAAGATGAAAGGTAATCCCTTTTTTACCCAGTTGCGACCAGGTAAGATAAACAAGAGAACGAAAGAGGAAAAGATATTCAAGTTAATAAAATTCCGTACGATGACGTGTGAGAAAGATAAAAACGGAGATTTATTACCAGACGAGAAGAGGTTAACGAAATACGGTAAATTTTTAAGGAGCACGTCTTTAGATGAGTTACCGGAACTAATAAATATATTAATCGGCAACATGTCGATAGTAGGGCCAAGACCGTTACTAGTAAAATACTTGCCACTCTATAGTGAAAAGCAAAGGAGAAGGCACGAAGTTAGACCTGGGTTAACGGGACATGCCCAAGTTAACGGCAGGAACGTTCTATCGTGGGAAGAAAAGTTTTCTCTTGACGTTGAATACGTGAAAAAGCAATCGCTTTGGATAGATATAGCCATAATATTCAAAACGATAATTACGGTATTTAAGCGTGATGGAATTAGTTCGGAAACTTCGGTAACTATGGAAGAATTTAGGGG
>JAZONF010000018.1:0-26286 GCA_045654365.1 Christensenellaceae bacterium
CTTTTTTTATTTGTTTATAAATTAGTTTTTCTTACGCTGGAAGAATTTTACTGTTTCAACGATTGGAATAACTAATACGCCAAGACCGATAGCTACGAAGTATTCAACAAGTGTAACAGAGCTGAAACCGAAAGCAGCTGCAAGAACAGGTACTTCACATACTAATGTAGTAGCGATCAATGTAAGAACTGCTGCGCCAAGTAAGATTTTGTTCTGCTTTGGAAGGCGGAAAATGCTTCCTCTCTGGGAACGCATGTTGAAACTGTGGAAGATTTCTGCCATAGACATGGTTAAAAACGCCATAGTCATACCGTGAGTACTGTTGGTAATTTCCCAGTTTCCCGTTTCAACGAAGTGACCTATAAAATAGGATGCAATAGTTAATATGGTAACGAGAACACCCTGATAAGCGATATCTGTGCCCATGCCACCAGAGAATATACCCGCCTTGTTTTCACGAGGTTTACGGTGCATAATATCGGGCTCAGCCTTTTCCGTGCCTAAAGCGAGGGCGGGAAAACAGTCGGTTACTAAGTTAATCCAGAGTAAGTGAACGGGCTTTAAGATGGTAAATCCTAAAAGTGTAGCAATGAAAATTGATAGAACTTCACTCATATTTGAGCCGAGCAAGAACTGAATTGCTTTACGGATATTATCGTATATACGTCTGCCTTCTTCAACTGCGCCAACTATGGTTGCAAAGTTATCGTCGGTAAGCACCATATCTGCAACGTTTTTAGTAACGTCCGTACCGGTAATTCCCATACCAACGCCTATATCTGCGCTCTTAATTGACGGAGCGTCATTAACACCGTCACCAGTCATTGCGGTAACGTAGCCCGCCTTTCTCCAAGCGTTTACTATACGAGTTTTGTGTTCGGGTTGAACACGAGCGTAAACGCTGATATTCATAAACTTTGATTCAAACTCTTCGTCACTCATTTCGTTGAGCATAGCACCCGTTATAGCGTACGTTTCTTCCGTTATAATACCAAGTTCTTTTGCTATTGCAACTGCCGTGTCAACGTGGTCACCCGTAATCATGATGGGGCGAATACCTGCGTTTCTACATTGAACAATAGCGTCTTTAACTTCGGGACGAACGGGGTCAATCATACCGCAAAGACCAACGAAACAAAGTTGTTGTTCAAGCGTATCTGCCTCGTAATCACTTGGCTCGTTTTCCCAAGTCCTCATTGCGCAAGCAAGAACACGTAGCGCCTTATCGGCCATATTTTTGTTGGCGGTTAAGATTGCGTTTTTATATTCTTCGTCCATAGCAACAATCTTGCCGTCTTTTAAGTAATGAGTACATTTTCCTATAATAACGTCAGGTGCGCCCTTAGTGTATTGAATATAACTGCCTTCAACCGTGTGAACTGTAGACATCATTTTTCTTCCAGAATCAAACGGTGCTTCACCAGAACGTGGGTTAGCAGATTTTAAGTCGTACTTTTTCATACCGAGTTTATCTGCCCAAATAACGAGGGCTGCTTCGGTAGGTTCTCCTGTTACGTTTCCATCGTTATCAAGTTCTGCGTCGGAACAAAGCGCCATAGCCTTAGCAAGGTTTTGTTCGTTGTCGCCAAAGTAATCAACCACCGTCATTTTGTTTTGGGTGAGAGTTCCTGTTTTATCAGAACAAATAATTTGTGCGCAACCAAGTGTTTCAACCGCCGTTAGACGACGGATAATGGCGTTTCTTTTAGACATATTCGTTACGCCAATAGAAAGAACTACTGTAACTACTGCTGCAAGACCTTCGGGAATTGCTGCAACTGCAAGAGATACGGCAACCATAAAGGAGGGGAGAATAGTTTCGTTAGGACTGAAATTTCCCGCTCTAATTACTTGAACGGCAAACACTACTAAACAGATTCCTAAAACCAACCATGTAAGAATTTTTGAAAGTTGGGTAAGTTTTTTCTGTAAAGGAGTTTCGCCTTCTTCCGCTTGTTGAAGTGCGCCTGCGATTTTACCCATTTCCGTATCCATACCGGTAGCGGTAACAACTGCAGTACCTCTTCCGTAAACGACGGTTGAGCCCATATATACCATGTTTTTGCGGTCACCAAGGGGAACGTCCTTTTCTCCCTCTTTTAAGTTTATCGTGTCGATAAACTTGGTTACGGGAACGGACTCTCCGGTTAGCGCAGCCTCTTCTATTTTAAGGCTTGCGTTTTCTAAAATACGTGCGTCCGCAGGAACTGCGTCGCCCGCTTCTAACAAGATAATGTCGCCAACTACTAAGTCTTCACTGTGGATAATTTGAACCTTACCATCACGCAAAACTTTTGAAGTGGCGGCGGACATTTCTTGCAATGCTTCTATTGCTTTTTCCGCCTTGCTTTCCTGGTAAACCCCTAACACGGCGTTTATAATAACAACGGCAAGAATAATAATAACGTCGGCAAAACTTTCGTTTTCTAAAACTGCTAACACACCGCTAATTAAGGCCGCTACAAGCAAAATAATTATCATTGGGTCAGCCAATTGTTCAAGAAAGCGACGGATTATAGATTTTCCTTTTGCCGCAACAAGTTTGTTTTTTCCGTTTTCCTCAAGCCTTTTTGAGGCTTCTAATGAAGTTAAGCCTTCTTTCGAACTCTTAACCTCACTTAAGACCTTGTCATGGTCTTCACAGTAGAATTTCATTAAATATCCTCCTAATAAATATTCTGTGTAAAATAAAAAAACGACACCTATCTTCTTAAGTAAAGACAAGTCTCGTCAATTAAGGTAAAACCAAGAAATCTGTGATGGTGATTTTACCGCACCTATCGTGCCGACTACTCCCTTATAAATAAAGTATTTGCAATTAAGTAAATTTTAGCACACAAAAATTCTTTTGTCAATAGGGGAATTGAAAAAATTTTATTTGATTAGTCATCATTTTCGTTTTCTAAAGTATCCTTATCCTGTTTTTTTTCTTTACTAATGCTTTTGACGTATTTTATTAATCCTATGAAAATAAGCGTTGCGACTATGCCGATAACAATGCCGAGAATTAATGACTGCCCATCAAACGTAGAACCCGTATTGATAACCGCAGACGCACCGAAGAAGTCACTTGTTGGCTTATCAATAACAGGGACACCACTATAAGTGTTAAAGCTATATGAATTGAATAAAAAATTAGAAGCGCAAAAAAGAAAATTCAACATATCATCATCTCCTTAAACGATAGAAAAAGTATATCAACAATTCGTTTAATAGTCAAGTTATAAAGAATAAATATTTTGATGATAAATAAAATGGAGAAATTAAAAAGATAAAACGCAAAAATTGTCGTTAGAAATTTTTGCGTAAAGGAGAAACCGATATAAAAACATTTAAGTCACCATTGCTGGTGACTTAATGTGAACTTTATCGTGTTTCGACGTGGTCGGAGTGACGGGATTTGAACCCACGACCTCTTGGTCCCGAACCAAGCGCGCTACCAACTGCGCTACACCCCGTAAAGTCTTTATATTGTTTACTATTAACTCTTTACTCGCTTCAAGTTTTATACAGGTAGCGCCCGAGGCGCTTCCTCTCTCGTGCCATAAGGGCACTCGCGGGCTTTGGCTACAAACAGTTCACTGGACTGTTTGCTTAACGCGTCGCCCCAACTGCGCTACACCCCGCTATTAAATTACGCTAAACCTTTTAACGGAGGGTATTATAGCATTTATTTAGTAAAATATCAAACGAATTTAACTCTATTAAAAAATAAATTATAAATTGATTTAAAAACAAACTAAACAATTGACGGATATTTTTTTTTGAGTTATAATTTTAATATAAAATTACTTTGGAGAAGGTATGCAAGAATTAATCAAAAACCTCAATTCCGAAAAAGTTGATATAAGGCTTAACGCCTTAAAGGAAATAGTTTCTTTAGAAGATAAACCTATTTCCCGAGATAATGACGCAAACAATCATATTCACACGATATATTCCTTTTCACCATATTCTCCTACTAAGGCTGCATATATGGCTTATAGAGCGGGTCTTACGAGTGCAGGTATTATGGACCACGATTCGCTATCGGGCGCAAAGGAATTTAAAAAGGCTTGTGAGGTTTTAGGCTTAGGCTCTACTTGTGGTGTAGAGGTTAGGGTTAAGTTTGACCGTGGTTTTGGTAAAATTAATCATCCAGACCAAGATAATTGCTTGTATATGGCTTCTCACGGAATACCGCTTAAAAACATTGATGAGTTTAATAATTTTCTTTCTACGTTTAGAAAAAAGAGAAACGAAAGAAACGCTAAAATGTGTAAACTTATAACGGAAAAGTTTTCTAAGTTTGGCATTTCGCTTGATTTTGAAAGAGACGTTTATCCTCTGTCGGAGGCAAAAGACGGTGGATCTATTACCGAAAGACATTTATTATATGCTTTGGCGGTTAAACTTGCAGAGCGTTTCGGTAGAACGGATAGCCTTATATCCTTTTTAGAAAAGGATTTAGACCTTGCCGTTTCCGATAAAATCAAGGCTTTTTTGTTGGACGAGGCGAACCCCAACTTTTTATACGACCTATTAGGGGTGTTAAAGGCGGATACTAAATTCTTCTATATAGATGCTGATGAGGAAATGCCCACTGCCGAAGAATACGTCAAAAAAGCAAAGTCTTTAGGTGCAATTCCCGCATATGCATATTTAGGCGACGTTGGTAATTCAGTAACGGGGGATAAGAAAGCACAGAAGTTTGAGGACGATTATTTAGAGGACCTCATTATTGAAATAAAAAAAGTTGGTTTTGAGGCTGTTGCATATATGCCTACGAGAAATACGCCAGAACAACTTAAAAGGCTTCAACAGTTGTGTAGGAAACACGATTTGTTTGAAATAAGTGGAGAGGATATAAATTCCCCACGACAAAAGTTCCAATGTGAGGCTCTTGCTAAGCCAGAATACGCTCACCTTATCGAGTCTACGTGGGCACTTATCGGTCACGAGT
The DNA here is from genome assembly GCA_045654365.1 of Christensenellaceae bacterium. GTDB lineage: Bacteria > Bacillota > Clostridia > Christensenellales > Borkfalkiaceae > UBA1259. The sequence goes on from JAZONF010000018.1 coordinate 4,943, forward strand.
TTATCGTTAACGAAAAGGGGTTAGAGGAAGGTATGTTTTCAGATAAGGTCAAGGCAGAAATTCCAAATCTTTCGGATAGAATTGAAAAATTTGCAAAAATCGGTAGAAGTACCGTTAAATAAAACGTTATAGGAGAATAAAAATGGGATTAATTGATTTAAAAGGTAAAGTTGCAGTAGTTACTGGCGCAAGCCAAGGTTTAGGCGAGGCTCTTGCTATTCGTCTTGATAAGGAAGGTTGTAAAGTTGCAGTTTGCGACATAAACTTTGACGGTGCAAAGGCTGTTGCCGATAAACTTTCAGACGCTATGGCTATCGCTGTAGACGTAACTAAATACGACCAATTAGAGAGTGCTGCAAAAGCAGTTATCGAAAAGTGGGGTAAGGTAGACGTTCTAATTTGCAACGCTGCAATAGTTAAAAGTGGTGATATATTCAATCTTTCACCCGAGGCTTTTTCACTTGTAACTAACATCAACCTTAACGGATATTTCAACACCGTAAAAGCGTTTGCACCCTATATGATAGAGGCAAAGAGCGGAAGTATTATTCAAATCAACTCTAAGTCTGGTAAAAAAGGTTCTTTCAAGAACGGTGCGTACGCAGCAAGTAAATTTGGTGGCGTAGGTTTAACGCAAAGCCTTGCTTTAGAGTTTGCTGAAACGGGCGTTAGAGTAAACTGTATTTGCCCCGGTAACTTATTAAATTCTCCGCTTTGGGTTAATAGCCTATTTAAGCAATACGCTGCTAACCAAGGCATTACTGAAGAAGAAGTTAGAGCAAAATATATCAATCAAGTTCCCATGAAACGTTCTTGTGAATATCAAGATATTGAAAATGCAATGGTATTTTTGGCATCTGATTATTCTAGTTATATGACTGGACAAGCAATTAACGTTACCGGCGGACAACAAATGTAATTTGTTTTGACAAATTACTTGCTAAGTTGATAAAATTATAGTATAATCGTTATAATATAAATATTTAAAGACGTACGAGCAAAATTTAGTATGCTTGCCAAGTTGTATTAAGAGAGTTGCCGTTTGGTGCGAGGCAATTAAACCGCAATGCAGAATTACCTTTTGCCAGTTGTTTCCTTGAAACTAAGTAGGGGTTACCGTGTGGGCGCGTTAAAGCCCGTAGTGATTTCACTCGTAAGGCTACGTTTGTAGCGAATAGAGGTGGTACCGCGATTAATATTCGCCCTCTTGCATAACGCAAGGGGGTATTTTTTTAGATACAGGAGAAATTTATGCCTATTACAGACTTTTTAACTAAAAACGCAGCGTTTTATCCTAACGACGTTTGCTTAGTGGAAATCAATCCTAAACTTGAAGACGGTAAGTTGATGACTTGGCGTGAGTTTTCGCTTATTCAGTCTACTTCCACAAAGTCATTTCGTAGAGAAATAACTTGGAGTGAATTTCAAAAGAGTTCCAACCGTTTTGCTAACTTCTTGCTTTCAAGAGGGGTAAAGAAGGGGGAAAAAGTTGCAATTTTATTGATGAACTGTTTGGAGTGGCTTCCAATATATTTCGGTATATTAAAAGCAGGCGCAGTTGCCGTACCCTTAAACTTTAGATATACGGGGGAAGAAATTGCATATTGCCTTGATAAGGCGGATGCAGAGCATATTCTTTTTGGACCGGAGTTCGTTGGTAGAATAGAGGGTATTTGCCATAAAGTAAAAAGGGTTAAGACGTGGCTTTACGTTGGTGAAGATTGTCCTGTTTTTGCTGAAAGTTACGATAAACTCGTTACCTTTTGCAGTTCAAAACTCCCAGAAGTTGGCATTTTAGATGAAGATGACGGTGCAATATACTTCTCTTCGGGAACGACGGGTTTTCCTAAAGCAATTTTACACTCCCATAAGAGTTTAATGCATGCGGCAACAGTTGAGCAAAAGCACCACGAACAAAAAAAGGAAGACACCTTTTTGTGTATCCCTCCGCTATATCATACGGGGGCAAAAATGCACTGGTTCGGTAGCCTCGTCGTGGGCTCGAAAGCCGTATTACTTAAGGGTACTGAACCAAAGTGGATTATAAAAGCCGTTTCAGAAGAAAAATGTTCTATCGTTTGGCTTTTAGTTCCGTGGGCGCAGGATGTTTTAGACGCTATAGACAGAGGAGATATCAACCTAAACGATTATGACCTTTCTATGTGGAGGCTAATGCACGTTGGCGCACAACCCGTGCCTCCAAGTTTAATTCGCCGTTGGCTTAAAATATTCCCAAAGCATAAATACGATACCAACTACGGCTTAAGCGAATCGATAGGGCCAGGGTGCGTTCATTTAGGTATGGAAAACGTACATAAAGTTGGTGCGATAGGTAAAGCCGGTTACGGCTGGCAAACAGCGATTGTTGACGAAAATCGCAAACCTGTTCTAAGAGGGGAAGTTGGTGAACTTGCCGTTAAAGGCGATGGGGTTATGAAGTGCTATTATAAAGACGAAACGTCTACTAACGAAGTCTTAAAAGACGGTTGGCTATATACGGGAGATATGGCTATGGAGGATGAAGAGGGTTTTATCTATCTCGTTGATAGAAAGAAGGACGTTATTATCTCTGGTGGTGAAAATATTTATCCCGTTCAAGTGGAAGACTTTATTAGAAAACACGATGCGGTTAGTGACGTTGCCGTTATAGGTGTTCCCGACAAGAGATTAGGTGAAGCGTCGATGGCGGTAGTTCAACTTAAAGAGGGTGAAACTCTAACGGAAGAAGAACTTAACGAGTTTTGTCTTGAACTTCCAAGATATAAAAGACCTAAAAAGATTATATTTGCAACTGTTCCGAGAAATCCTACGGGAAAAATTGAAAAAACTAAACTTAGACAAAGATATGGTACGGACAGTCTTATTGCAAACCAAAACGAATTATAATTTATGGAGAAACTTATGAAAAAACTTTTAATAGGCAACGCTGCCGTTGCAAGAGGAGCATACGAAGCGGGAGTAAGGGTTGTATCTTCTTATCCCGGTACTCCAAGTACTGAAATTACCGAAAATATGGTGCAGTATGAAAACGTTTACGTAGAGTGGGCGCCAAACGAAAAAGTTGCAGGCGAAACTGCAATAGGTGCGTCAATCGCAGGCGCAAGGGCTATGTCATGTATGAAACACGTAGGCTTAAACGTAATGGCAGACCCAGTTTTTACCGTTAGTTACATAGGCGTAAACGGTGGTTTAGTTTTCTGCGTAGCGGACGACCCTGGTATGCACTCATCTCAAAATGAACAAGACTCAAGGCATTATGCAAGAGCCTCTAAAATTCCTATGTTAGAGCCGTCAACTTCTCAAGAGTGCAAAGACTTTACAAAACTTGCTTTTGAACTTTCAGAAAAATTTGACGTTCCCTTTTTCGTTAGACTATCAACGAGGATTGCGCATTCTCAAGGGTTAGTTGAACTTTGTGATGCAGAGGAAATAGAAGTTAAACCTTACGAAAAGAACATTGCAAAAAACGTTATGATGCCCGCTAACGCAATTCAAAGACATATCGTAGTTGAAAAGAGGGAAGTTGCTTTAAGAGAGTATGCAGAAACGTCTCCTCTTAACGTTGTGGAAGATAACGGCTCCAAGATTGGCGTTATTACTTCAGGCGTAAGTTATCAATACACAAAAGAGGCTTTAGGTGATAAAGTTAACTATCTTAAACTCGGCATAGTTTATCCCTTGCCTAAAAAACTTATTGAAGATTTTGCTAAGGGTTTAGACCAACTTTACGTTATAGAAGAACTTGACGCTTTTATTGAAGATTACGTTAAATCTATAGGTATTAAAGTTAAGGGCAAGGAATTATTTAGCCTACTCGGTGAATACAGCCAAAACTTAATTAGAAAAAACATTTTAGGGGAAGAGGTGAAAACCTTAAATAGTGATAAGGATATTCCCAAGCGTCCTCCCGTTATGTGTGCAGGTTGCCCTCATAGAGGAACTTTCTACGTGTTAAATAAACTTGGAGTTACCGTTTCTGGAGATATAGGTTGTTATACCTTAGGTGCGGTTGCTCCCCTTTCAAGTGTTGATACGACCATTTGTATGGGCGCATCAATTAGTGCCGCTCACGGTATGGTAAAGGCAAGAGGTAAGGAATTTTCTAAAAAATTAGTTGCAGTAATAGGCGATTCAACGTTTATTCACTCTGGAATTACCGGTTTAATTGATATCGTTTACAATAAGGGCAATAACACTGTTATTATTTTAGATAATTCTATCACGGGTATGACTGGACACCAAGAAAACCCCACCACCGGTTTAACTATTAGAAACGAGCCTACTAAGCAAGTTGACTTAGTTGCCCTTTGCAAGGCGGTTGGAGTAGATAGAGTTAGAGTGGAAGACCCGTTTGATATCAAGGGCTTTGAAAAAGCCGTTAAGGAAGAATTATCTGCTGACGAGCCTTCAGTTATTATTGCACGCCGTCCTTGTGCTCTTCTTAAGGGTGTAAACTATGGAAGTAAATGCAAAGTTAACGAAGAGAAATGTCGTTCTTGCAAGATGTGTATGAAACTCGGTTGCCCAGCAATCACCTTTAGTGACGGAAAGGCGAAGATAGATGCAACGCAATGTAACGGTTGTGGTCTTTGCATTAACGTTTGTCCATTTGGGGCAATAGAAAAGGAGGCAGAATAATGACTACTAATATAATGATAGTTGGCGTAGGCGGACAAGGAACTTTGCTTGCAAGTAGAATTCTTGGAAACGTAGCAATTAAAGAGGGTTATGACGTTAAGGTTTCGGAAGTTCACGGAATGAGCCAACGTGGCGGTAGCGTAGTAACTTACGTTAAATACGGCAAGGAAGTAAATTCTCCCATTATCGACCAAGGTGAAGCAGACCTTATTTTGGCTTTTGAGAAATTAGAAGCGATTAGAGCCCTTCCTTATCTAAAAAAAGAGGGAAAAATGATATTAAACGACGGGGAAATAGCCCCCATGCCAGTAATTACTGGTGCTAAGCAATATCCTGAAGGGATATTAGAAGAACTTAACCAAAAGATTAACGCAACAGCCGTTCCTGCGCTTGCGCTCAGTTTAGAAGCGGGTTCTCCTAAGGCTGTAAACGTAGTTCTTATCGGCGTGCTTGCAAAAAGAATGACTATAGCAAAAGAAGTGTTTATAGACGTTATCAAGCAAACTGTTCCTGCGAAGTTCTTAGAACTAAATCTTAAAGCGTTTGAATTAGGCTATAATTATGGGGAATAACGTGAAACAAAAAACCAAAAGCATATTTATTTTGTCATATATAATAATTTCCACTTGTCTATTCGTAACGGTGCTTGCCGTGCCGTCGTTTAGAGAGATTTTTAAGAAATTATCATCAGAAAGAGCCTATATAATGGGCTTTGTAAAATTCTCATTGTTGGCTACTGCTGGTGAATTGATTGCGGTTGCAATATCAACTAAAGAATTTTCCGTTCCGGTTAAAATCGTTTGGCGATTTATAATTTGGGGCTTTATTGGCATGTGGATAACTTTTATGATGAAAGTTTTATCAACGGCAGTCGGCTCTATGATGAGTACGGGCGCACTTTTAGGGGGAGAGAGCGTTTTCCTAAAGGCGTTATACACCAGCGTTATTATGAACACCACTTTCGGACCTACGTTTATGGCTATACATAAGATTACGGATAAATTTTTGGAACTTCGTTCTAAGAAGGAAAAAGCAAATCTCACTGCTATCGTTAAGAGCATAGATTGGTGTGGCTTTTGGGGTTTTACAATCTTAAAAACAGTGCCGTTTTTTTGGATACCCGCACATACGATAACGTTTATGTTACCAAGTGAATATCAAGTTATGATGGCGGCGGGTTTATCCGTTGCACTTGGCGTAATTTTAAGTTTAGGTAACCGCAAAAAGCAGAGTAAAGGAGAAAAATAAATGGCCTATAGAGATTTGAAAATAGAAACTATGCCTCGTGAAGAACTTAAAAAACTTCAAGGGGAAAGGTTAGTTGCGCAAGTTAAAAGAATGTATGAAAGGGTAGAGTGCTTTAGGCTTCGTATGGATGAAAAGGGGCTTAAACCTGAAGATATTAAGGGTGTAGAAGATTTACATAAACTTCCTTTTTCATATAAAAAAGACTTAAGAGATTACTATCCTTACGGCTTATTTGCAGAACCTTTATCAAATATAAAAAGAGTTCACGCATCAAGCGGTACTACGGGAAAAAGAATTGTAGTTGGATACACTGAAAACGACCTTGAAATGTGGGCAGAGTGCGTTGCAAGAATGCTTGAAGGTATTGGACTTACCAAGGACGATATCGTTCAGGTAGCCTTTGGATACGGTTTGTTTACCGGTGGCTTAGGTTTGCATTCTGGTGTGGAAAAATTAGGAGCAACTGTAATTCCTATTTCTTCAGGTAATACTGCATTGCAAATTCAAACAATGATAGACTTTAAGTCAACTGCAATTTGTTGTACGCCATCTTATGCTATGTATTTAGCGGAAGAAATTGAAAGGTTAGGTGTTAAAGACCAACTTTCCTTAAAAATAGGTGTCTTTGGGGCAGAGCCTTGGAGCGAGTCTATGAGAAAGGAAATTGAAGAAAAACTTGGCATAAAGGCTTACGATATTTACGGCCTTTCAGAGATTTTAGGACCGGGTGTTTCTTGCGAGTGTGAATATCAAAGCGGTATGCACGTTTGGGAGGACCATTTTATTGCCGAAATTATTGACCCCGAAACGCTTGAAGTGTTGCCGGAGGGAAGTACGGGAGAATTAGTTTTTACAACAATTACGAAGGAGGGTTTCCCCGTAATTAGATATAGAACGAGAGATATTTGTACTCTTATCCACGAGCCATGTAAGTGTGGCAGAACGCATATTCGTATGCAAAAGCCTAATGGTAGAAGTGACGATATGTTGATTATTAGAGGTGTTAACGTATTCCCGTCACAAATTGAAGAAGTTTTAATCAATTTCAGCAACGGAAATATTACGCCGAACTATTTAATAAGAATTGATAGGGTAAACAATAACGATACTTTCGACGTGGACGTTGAAATGAGCGAACAACTCTTTGCGGACGATTTAAAAACGATAAGTTTAATTGAAAAAGAACTTGCGGAAAAATTACGTTCAACCTTGGGGCTTGGTGTTAAAGTTCATTTGGTAAATCCCAAGAGTATTCAAAGAAGTGAAGGCAAGGCTAAGAGAGTTTTAGATTTGCGTAAACTATAATGAGGGGGAGAAAATATGATAGTAGAACAAATTTCCGTTTTTATTGAAAATAAAGAGGGTAGGCTTTCAGAAATTGCAGAAGTTTTAGCAGAACACAATATTGATATTTCTGCTTTATCTCTTGCCGATACCGAAGAATACGGTGTTCTTCGTATGATTGTTTGTGACCCGCATAAAGCAAAAGAGGCGTTGAAAGAACACGGCGTAATTGCAAAAGTTACTGACGTTATTGCCGTTGCAATGGACGATAAACCGGGTGGATTTTCCTCGGCGTTAAAACGTATTACCGACGAGGGAATTTCCGTAAAATATATGTACGCTTGTATGTCACATAAGCAAGGTAAAGCACTTATGATTTTAGCCGTTTCCGACACGCAAAAGGCGGAAGAACTTGTAAAAAATTCTAATGGTGAAATGGAACAGCCTTCAAGCATTTATCGCATTACTGAAAAAAAGTAAAATAAATAACTAAAGGAAAAGTAAATGAAAAAAATTAAAGAGTGGTTTAGTATACAACTTGTTAAAAATCCCGGAAGAATAATTTTATCGGCAATACTTATTTTTAACGTATTATTCTTTTTAATTTCTGCCCTTATAATTAGTGCGTTATCGTTAGAGGGTACGGAAGGAATGGGTTTCGTAGAGTCAGCCTTTTATACCGTGATGATGGTTTTAGACGCAGGGTTTGTTGAATCGGTTGTCGAAATCGGTAAGTCTGGTGTTTTTATAACGGTGTTTTGTTTGATAATAGTGCTTGTGGGTATGATTTCCTTTACTGGTGCAGTAATCGGTTACGTTACCAACTATATTTCAAACTTTATTGAAAATTCTAATGCGGGAAAAAGAAAACTCCTTCTCAATAATCATTTTGTTATTCTAAACTGGAACAGCAGGGCGTCGGAAATCTTAAACGATATGCTCTACACCGAAAAGAAAGAAAAGGTTGTAGTTTTAGTACAGGGCAGAAAAAAGGAAATTGAAAAGGAAATTGAAGAACGCCTTAGCGATACCGTTGCAAGAGAAAACAAAGAAATTGCAAAAAAGTATAGTAAACTTCCATACTTTGCAAGAAAGATTGCTATTAGAAAAAATAGATTTATTCGCAGGGTTACCGTTATCGTAAGAGAGGGGGACGTTTTTTCGTCTAAACAGTTAAACGATATTTCTATAGAAAAGGCAAGGGGCGTTATAATTCTTGGAAACGATATCAACAACACCATTTGTAAGTTTGAACATAAAGAAAAAATTGAAGAAAGTTCAAAAGGTAATTCTCAAACTCTTAAAACTTTAATGCAAGTAGCAGACATAACTTCTTCGGAAACTTCTGCCGATAACCAAAAAATTATCGTTGAAGTTACCGACGATTGGACAATGCAACTCGTTAATAAGATTAAAGAGGAAAAGCAGGTTGACGCTAAATGTAATATCGTTCCCGTAAGAGTAAACGAAGTTTTAGGTCAGATTTTATCTCAATTCTGTTTAATGCCAGAACTCAACTCCGTTTATAGTGAACTTTTCTCAAATAAGGGTGCTGAATTCCACTCGGAAAAAACGGAATATAATGATGAAATTACCTTCGTTAAAGATTATCTTGGAAATTATAATTCAGCCCTTCCCATAACCATAATGGACAATAGAGGCGAAAACTATGCTTTTTACGTTTCTGAGAATGATAAGGATATAACTAAAAAGGCAACCGTAAAATTAAATGGTTACTCCGTTTCACTAATGAAAGATTACTGGATTGAAACTAAAAACGTTATTATTTTAGGACATAATAGTAAGTGTAAAAACATAATGGCGGGCTTTCAGTCATTTAGTAACGAATGGAGTAAAGACGGTAAGGAAATCGTTCGTATAGTAGTTATTGACGACAAGAAAAACCTTGAAAAAATGAACTACTATAAAGATTATCCCTTCGTAATTAAAACCGTAGAGGCAAACGTTTACGATAAGGATTTAATTTGTTCTACTATCGACGAGTTTGTTTCCGAACATGAAGAAGATACGAGCGTATTGATTTTGTCTGACGATTCTGCGCTTAACGAGGATATTGACGCAGGTGCGCTTGCCAACCTCGTTTACGTTAGAGGCATTATCAACGAAAAGATTAAAAATATTCCAAATTTTGACCCGGAAAGTATTGACGTAATTGTGGAAATTATTGACCCTAAACACCATGATATAGTTAACAGTTACAGTGTTAATAACGTTGTAATTTCTAATAGATATATCAGTAAAATGATTACTCAAATCAGTGAGTTTGAGGCACTGTTTGAATTTTATAACGATATTCTTTCTTACGACGAAGGCAATGACGGTGCAAAATACGACAGTAAAGAAGTTTATATAAAAAAGGTGAAACGCTATTTTAGCGAAATACCTGCTCCTACCACTGCCGATAAGTTTGTGAGAGCCGTTTACGAGGCATCTTTAGATGAAAGTATCGTAGGGTTCGTAAATCCAACCATCGTTTTAGGTTATGTTAAGCCTGGTGGAATTATCAAGATTTTTAGTGGAGATTTATCGCAAATTAAAGTCGATTTAGGTGTAGACGATAAACTAATTTTATTTAGCGCTCACTAATTGGAATTTAATAAAAAATATAAAAAACACGTCACCAAATATTAAAGTGACGTGTTTTTTTATAATTTGATTATCCGTTTATAAGTGGTAAAATTTTATCGGTATCGTAACTTCTAATTAAGGTTGAGCCCTCTTTTATTTCCACCTCTTCGTCGGTAACAACGTAGTCGGCATCTAAGGGGGAGGAAACTATTGTTGTTGAAAGCATCGTGAATAAATCATGCATATTTATAACGTTGGTCATGTTTAGATAATCGACTAAGAAGGTGAGTTTAGTAGTTCCTGCAATGGTTGCTGAAGAATCTCTTGCTACGTTTAGCCATATTATTTCATTTTGTTCAACGTCTATAGCAAACATATAGGCAAAAGTAGAGTCGCAGTCAATAAAGTAGGCGGAGGTAACGGTTTTCGGCTCAAAAACTTTTCCACTATCTTCTATATCTCTAAGCATATAACCCGCTTTACAGAAACATTTGTTAAATGGAACACCTGAAAATACGTTATCACATATTACGAAGTATCTAATTTTAGGCTTTTGCTTTATTAACGTTTCAAGTTCTATATCAAAGTATTCCGAACCGCCGTCATAACCAGAAGTTTGGTCACCAGAAAAGGTAAGTGCGTCTGACTGGCTAAAAGCCATTGTTCTCCAAGAAAATTCATATTGCTTATAGTTTTCGTCTAAACCGATAATGCTTAAATCTATATCGTTAACCTTTTCCCAGTATGTAAATACACGTATTTTTTTACCGTCTGGCATAGGGAGTTTGCTACCTTTTGGAAGAGTTCCAAAACCGCCTTGGGAAGAGCCTTCTTGTAAAGGAATAGCAATTTTTTTCATATCTTCTCCAACGTAAACGGAAGGTAGTTTTCCTTTAAGGTTTTCTTTTAGATTTTCTCTAATAATATTTACAACCTTTTCAATAGTCTTGCTATCTATAACAGATTTTCTTTTATCAACTTCACTCTTTGTTTCACTGTGAACGACTAAGTTTCCAAACTTAGTAAACTTAAAATTTCTACCTTCATCGCTTTTATAATTTGCGTATTGCAACAAAAGTTGAATTAGCACGATATTATTATTAGATTTTATGTTGTCCATAACGGCAGTAATCTTTTCGTCACTATCGCAACGACTTAATAGGTAGTTAAGGTTTCGCATTATAGCGGAAGAGCCTTTTTCCTTTAGTAATATAGAAAGGGCAAGAGAAATATCACCGTTAGACATTGCCTTTTCAAAGGCGGAATAGGTTGATTGATTTTTGTCGTATCTAATAGATTTAACAAAATTTTGTGCCTTTGCGTTTTTAGGCTTGTAATGTATGTGGTGTAAACACCCGCACCACTTTTGTTGTTTTTCAAAACAAGGTTTTATTGATAATCTTTTCTTAGATAAAAGTCTATCTAAAATCGTGGAAAGAAAAACTCTATCTTTATTTTTAAGCTTGAGTTTTTTAACGTCTTTATTTCCGTAACGATAATAGTTTAAATTTTCCACAATCTTTATAAAATCGGGCAATGTTAAAAGGTCGGCAAAATAGGTGTTTTCAGTGTCTAAAATTAGCCTTATCACCGTGTCCTTACAGGGGCATTTTTCAACCTTAAAGTTGTATTCTAACAATGCCTCCTTAACTAAGGTGTACTGATAATCGTTTAACGGCCTTGATGAGGATAAATAATTTTTAACAAGTAGTTCAAGTTCAACTTCCGCCTCTTTTTCCGTTAGTATGTCAAAAATTTTTATAATTGCCTTTTCCTTAAAGGCAGTTCTTGAAAAATCTCCTTCAAAAAGGGAATAGCGGGGGTTGGTAAAATCGTCTAAATCATAAGTGAGAAAGTAATTAAGCAGTTGGTCAAACAACAGTTCGTCCTTGCTTAATTTTTTTACGCTCTTAGGAAAGCCTCTATAAAAAGGCTCGGGAACGTACACACCTAAACGGGAGGCAGCAAAAGCAATTAGTTGTTTATTTGCAAAACGCTTTCCCTTTGCTATTTTAATGGATAAAAGGTTGGCAAAAGCAAAAAGGGCAGGGAAGGCGTTTCTTGGCTTTCTTTGGCTATCGTTAACAAGAATATGTTTGCCAAATAGATGTGTTTTGTAAAGTTCTCTCATTTTTTCTCCTAAAAAAATAGTGGATGAAAAGCGTAAAAACAAAGCAATCCTCCACCATACCATATACGACACCGTTTCCAAAAAAGGAAACGGTGGCATAAATGGTAACGTTTGCATAAATTACGGAACTAAACTGCGCTCTACCAACTGAGCTACGTGTGCACGAGGCAACACGGACGGACTCGAACCGCCGACCTCAGGCTTATCAAGCGGAAATAAGCCCCGTTAGCTACAAACGTTATATATATTATACTATGGATGTTTAAATATTTCAACAACTAAATCATTTTTTATTAAAATTTAAATAATGCGTAAACGCTTTGCAAATTTTTATATGATAAATAGACATATTAATTTAGAGGGGAAAATGAAAAAAAATAAAAAAGGCCTTCCATATAGACACATATTTGCTATTTTATTAACTTCGGTAAAAGTTTTAGCATTAATAATTGGCATTTATGTGCTAAACACACACCTATCGTACCTCTGTATTATTATATATATATTGCAGGGGTTTTGCGTTATATATATAATTGCAAGTAACGATAATCCAGAGTATAAAATTCCGTGGTTAATTGTAGTTTTTATGTTGCCGAAAATAGGTTTTTTATTTTATTTCTTTTTTTATAGAGGAAAATTAAACAGCAAACAAACTAAAAGACTAATAACCTTAAAAAAATACCGTTATTCATTTAGTGACCAAACTAATTTTAGCAGTCTATATAAAGAATCAACACTCGCCTATCTCCAAGCCAAAATGCTGTGTAATATTTCTAATTCCCATTTGTTTACTGATACGGAGGTGAAATATTTTCCCTCTGGAGAAAGTGCTCTTGACTGTCTAATTATTGACCTAAACGGTGCAAAGGAGTTTATATATATGGAGTACTTTACCATCTCCTTTGGGGTGTTTTGGGATTTGATACACGAAATTTTAGTAAAGAAAGCAAAGGCGGGCTTAGACGTTAGGGTTATATACGACGACGTAGGTTGTATGTCTACCTTGCCGGCATGCTATTATAAAACACTTAATGAGGAGGGGATAAACTGTGTTCCGTTTTCCAAGTTAAAAGGACGTTTGAGCAGTGAGTTTAATAATCGTACTCACCGAAAAATTACCGTTATAGACGGCAAAGTTGCTTACACCGGCGGGGTAAATATTGCCGACGAATATATAAACGCAAAAAAAAGGTTTGGGTACTGGAAAGATTGTATGATAAGGCTTAAAGGAAGTGCGGTTTACGAGTTTACTAAACTGTTTATAATTGATTTCGGCTTGAATGAAGAAAAATTGTCGTTCATACAAGAAAAGGGAGTTTTATATCCTAAAACGGATAGGGAAAGTGACGGATACGTAGTTCCTTTTGGGTGTGGACCAAAGCCTTTTTATAAGCATAGAATTGCTAGCGTTTTAATTGAAAATTTAATAGAAACTGCAACGGAAAGCGTATTTATAACAACTCCATATCTAATCATAGATAACAACTTATGCAATTCGTTAGAAAACGCCTCTTTAAGAGGTGTGAAAGTGGGAATTATAGTCCCTTATCTGCCAGATAAAAAAACTGTTTTTCAGTTTACAAAAATATACTGCGAACGGCTTTTAAATGCGGGGGTTAAGATTTATCAATACACACCGGGGTTTATTCATTCTAAATGTTATCTCGTAGATGGCAAAAGTGCGTTAGTTGGCACGGTTAATTTAGACTATAGAAGTCTTGTCCATCATTATGAAAACGGAGTGTGGATTTATGGTGCTGATTGTATTCGTGATATAAAAGAGGATATGGAAAAGGTTATGTTAGAAAGCCGTGAATTAACAAGGGAAGAGTTTAAGAGTGGTAAAGTCGTTAAGTGGATAGTTAAAATTACTAAAATTTTCTCACCGCTAATGTAAATTACCCGCAAAACAGAGTATTGACAATGGAAGGATATTGTGTTAAGGTATAAAAGATTTTATTAAATTTCTTTGTTTAAAGTGGGAGAGTTATGGAAAAACTTCAAAGAAAATACGGGCTTGTAACGGCAATATGTATGGTTGTAGGAACGGTTATAGGTTCTGGTGTGTTTTTTAAGGCACAAAACGTATTAAACGCAACGGGCGGAAATATGCCGTTAGGTATAATTGCTTGGGTAATCACCGGATTAATTATGATAATTTGCTCAGCGCAGTTTTCCGTTATGGCAACAAGATATGAAAAAGTTAGTGGTGTGGTCGATTATGCCGAGGCTACTTGCGGAAAGGGTTATGCGTACTATCTCGCTTGGTTCTTAGTTAATTTGTATTATCCGGGGATGACTTCTGTTTTAGCGTGGGTATCTGCAAGATATTTGGGAGTACTATTTGGCTGGAGTATGGTTAGTGCGGAAGTTTTATGTCTTGCAGGGTTCTTTCTTATTGCTAATTATACCTTAAATGCGCTTTCACCTAAACTTGCGGGTAAATTTCAAGTAAGTGCAACGGTTATTAAACTTATTCCTATCGTTCTTATGTCCGTAGTCGGAACGGTTGTAGGCTTGATTAACGGTACTTTAACGCACAACTTTAATAACGTTGTGTCAGAAGCCGTAGGTGGGATAGGCGGTGGACTTTTTGCCGCAGTTGTTGCAACGGTTTTTGCTTACGAGGGTTGGATTGTTGCTACTTCTATTAACGCAGAACTTAAAGACCCGAAAAAGAATCTTCCCTTAGCACTCGTTATCGGTGCTATTATAGTGGTTGCTGCTTACGTTCTTTACTACGTAGGCGTTGCAGGTGGTGCAAAGAACGAAGTTTTAATGAATGAAGGTGCAACCGTTGCCTTTTCTAACGTGTTTGGAGGTATAGGTGGGGCAATCTTAAATGTTTGCATAGTCGTGTCTTGTCTTGGAACTCTTAATGGGCTTATGATGGGTGCAACTCGTGGTATGTATGCTATTGCGGTAAGAAACGAAGGTCCTGCGCCAAAGATGTTTAGCCAAATTGATAAGGAAAGCAATATGGCAACCAACTCTTCCGTGTGGGGGTTATTCATATGTGCGGCTTGGCTTGTATATTTTTACGGTGCAAATCTTACGGAAGGCTGGTTTGGCGTATTTTGTTTCGACTCTTCGGAACTGCCTATCGTAACCATTTACGCAATGTATATTCCTATGTTTATATCTTGGATGATTAAGGAAAAAGACCTTGGTGTGTTTAAGAGGTTTGTTCTCCCTGCAATTTCTATAGTTGCGTGCGTGTTTATGGTTTTTGCGGCAGTTTGGGCGCACGGCGTTACTCCGCTTAGGACTTCGCTTGAAAACGGCAAAGGCTTTAAATTTCCCGTTCTTTTCTATCTTATAGTTTTTGCGGTAATTATGTTTGTAGGATTTTTGTTTTCCGATTTTTTCAAAAAACTAACGGGAAAGAAAAGGGAAGAGCAAACTGTTATTCAATAATAATTAAAATACCCAACCTTAAAATAGGTTGGGTTTTGCTTTTTCTTAAAGCAAAAGATATTGATTTATTCGGTCGGTTATGTTATACTTAACGGAGAACGAAAAAATAAAAGGGTAGAGATGAAAAAGAAAATAGAGCAAAAAACGGGGTGGACAACCGTTATAACGGCAAAGAAAAGGCTGTTTGATTTAAGCGTTAAAGAGGTGTTTTCATATAAAGACCTTATTTTGCTTAACGTTGGTAGAATTTTTAAAATTAAATATAAGCAAACGATATTAGGTCCTTTGTGGTTTATATTGCACCCGCTTTTGCTTACGCTCGTTCATGCTTTCGTTTTTGGAAATCTTGCAGGGCTTGCGCCAGATGTAGTTCCTACCTTTTTATTCTATATGGTTGCAAACGTTTTGTGGCTATTCTTTTCTTCAACCTTATCTCAAACTTCATCAACGTTTTTAACGCACTCAAGACTTTTTGGAAAAATATATTTCCCAAGATTAACTATCCCCATTTCCACACTAATAAGTACTGCTATTAATTTCCTTATTGAATTTGCTGTGTTTATGGTGGTTATGCTCATATACTATTTGTTTGGTGCATCTTTCTCGGTAAATTGGGTTGCTGTTTTAACTCCGTTGTTTGTTTTGCAAGTGGGGTTGCTTGCTATGGGGCTTGGAATTTTAATATCTTCAATTACCGTTAAGTATAGGGATTTGCAAGTTTTAGTAGGCTTTGGCTTACAGTTGTGGATGTTAATTAGTCCCGTCGTTTATAGTGTTTCTTCCATTGCCGATACTAAACTTGCCGTCGCTTTGATGTGTAATCCCCTTTCAGCCTCTCTTGAACTTATACGTTACGCATGGCTTGGGGTTGGTTCTACTCCTTGGGAGTTTTGGGTTATTTCTTGGATTATCACTATCTTTATTCTTATAATAGGAATAGCCTCCTTTAACAGGGCAGAGAAAAATTTTATGGACGTTATTTAAGGGGGAAGTATGGATAGTAGAGAAGTAGTAATCAAAGTAGATAAAATTAAAAAAGATTATAGGTTAGGCGTTATAAGTGGCGGTACTCTTCGCCGTGATTTGCAAAGCTATTGGGCGAGATTAAGAAAAAAGAATGACCCTAACTGTAAAATAGGTAAAGAAGTTCAAGGCAAGAACAAAATTTTTACCGCATTAGACGGTATAGATTTAACGGTATATAAAGGGGAAAGATTAGGCGTTATCGGGCATAACGGTGCGGGTAAGAGCACACTTTTAAAGCTACTTACGAGAATAACCGCTCCCACCGAGGGTGAAATCCGTATAAAAGGTAGAATTTCCAGTCTGCTCGAAGTAGGTACGGGATTTAGCGGGGAATTAACGGGTAGAGAAAATATTTTCCTCAACGGCTCTATTCTCGGTATGAAAAAATCAGAGATAAGTAAAAAGGTGGAAAGCATTATTGATTTTTCCGAGTGCAGAGAGTTTATTGATACGCCACTCAAAAGATATTCTACGGGAATGTTTGTTAAACTTGCTTTTGCTATTGCCGTTCATTTGGAGTCTGAAATCGTTTTAATGGACGAAGTTCTTGCCGTTGGTGATATAGAGTTTCAAAAGAAATGCCTTGAAAGAATGAGAGAAATTTCTTCTGAAGAGGGAAGAACGGTAATTTACGTTTCACACAATATGGAAACTATTAAAAATCTATGTGATAGGTGTGTGGTTTTAGAAAAAGGAAAAAAGGTTTTTGATGGTGACGTAGAAGAGGCTATAGCCACATACTCCAAAAGTTCCCAAACTGACCTAAAAATGGAATAGTTGGCATAATTTATCATATAATATTAAGAAAAATATATTGACATTGTGCTACGTTTAGAGTATAATTATTAAAAAACAATAGAAGCAGTCTAAAAAGTTGAGAAAAACGCTTGACTATTTGGCATCTGTGTTATAAAATAGTATGGGTAATAAAGCGTTAAAATGCGTTCAGTTTGCAGTTTTTTAAGAAAAAAAGGTGATTTTTCTTAAGAAAAGGTAGGTGAAACGCAGTTACGTTTTATATAAAATAAGGAAAAACAAAAACAGTTATAAAGGAGAAAAACTATGACAAAGACAATGAAAAGAGTCTTAACGATTGTTTTAGTAGGTCTTTTAGCAATCTCTGCAAGTGTTTTAGGAACTTTTAGTGTTTCTAAGGCAGATGCAAAGAGTGAAGCTATTGCCGCTTTTGAAGAAATCGTTAGAATCGAAGTGCCTGCTATCGAAGATATTAATAATGAATATCTTGCTAATGCAGACAATTTAGAGAAGCTTAGCAAGGCAAAAGCAGAATATTTGTTCTTGCAAGGCTTAGATGCATTGCACGAAATTGACGGAGCTCTTAAAGCTAAATGGGATGGCTTGCAAAACAAAATAGGTACTGTTCTAACCGTTTACTCTGAAATGAAGAGTTTAAGCGTTTACCTTCCTGTAATAAATGCTAACCCTGAAAAAATCTCAACTTCAAGACGTGGAGATGTTGGAACTCTCAAAATTAGTTACGATGGAATCGTAGAACAATACTCTCTCAGTGTTCAACAAGCTATCGATCAAAAGATTGGTTGGATTTATACCGACGAGTATATTCAAGACGGAGTAGATTTCTTTACGAAATTAAACAATTTAATTAATGATGCTTATGGCAACATTGAAGCTGCTGAAACGGCTATTAAAGCAATTTGGAGCGGAATACAGGATAGTGAACAAAAGTCAGAAACGCTTGGTATAACTTTAGAGTTAGTAGATTTATTACAAGCTGCTGAAACTGCTATCAATAACGTAGTTGTAGATGACCATAGTAAAATTGAAAATAAAGATGGTATTGATGGTGAGTATTGCTATACATACGAAAATGCAAAACGTATTATCGAAGGACACATTGCAGATGCTTTAACTCTCGCTGGTGAAATCGACGCTCTTGATAGAGAGCTTAAGTTCAAAGCACCTACCGACCGTCCTAACGATGCAGTTTGCTACTCAAGAGAAAGAGAAATCAACGAATTAAACGACAACAAGTTCACCAAAATCGGCGAAACTGAAGACGGTTATATGACCTACTTCAAAACTACTCACCCAGTTCAATACGATAACTTAAAGGCTATGCTTGACCACTGTGCTGGCGTTAAGACGGCTATTGAAAAGGCAAATGCATTAATCGATGCAATTGAAAGCGTGAAATACGTTCCTACTGAATGGGAAGCAGCTATCGTTGCTGCTGAAACGGCATTTGCTGCTCTTGATAAAGACGTTAAGACTGATGCTTATGTAGATATTCAAACCCTTACCGATGCACGTGATGCATACGAATTAATGCTACAAGAGATTGACAAAGTTGTTGCTCTTATCGCTCTTATCCCTGCAGATATCACTTTAGAAGATGCTTGCTATACTGCTATTGATAATGCTCGTAAAGGATACAACGCATATGTTGCCCTTAATGAGGGTTATAAAGCAAACTTCCCTCAAGCTGAACTTGATAAAATCGTAGCAGCTGAAGATGCATATGCTGCACGCGAGAACGCTGTTAAAGAGTGGATTGCTGAAGTAGTTGCTTTCTATAGCGCATTTGAAGGTGCTACCCCTGCAAAAAAGATTGCACAAATTTGGGGTGCAAACCTTGATAAAATTGCAGAGCTTGAAACTGCATATGGTGCTTTCGGTGCTGACCAACAAGCTTACGCAGCAACTGCTAAAGCAGAACTTGATGCTATTAAGGAAATTGCTTCTGTTACAAACATTAAAACAATGCAAGATATGATTAAAGCTCTTGAACCAATGGCAAACCTTGGTGCTCTACAAAATGCAAAAAATAAGTATGATACCTTACACGAAACCCAACAAGAGTTAATCGATACGACCGTATTATCCATATTAAACGCAAAATGGGCTAAATACCAAGCAGTATCTTACTTTGATAAAGCAGTTGCTATAATCAAAGCAAACGTAGAGGCTAAGTTATACTTTGAACAAGACGTTACTTTAATGAACACCTTATTCGTTCTTTACAACGTTCTTGATGAAGAAGGTAGAGCAATGGTTGAATCTTATGACGACCTCGTTGCAATTGAAATTGTTCTTGCAGATGCAGAACTTATCAACGTATATGAATACAGCAACGAACTTGCTACCAAAATTGAACAAGCAAACAATAGCATTGCTCAATTAAAAGCAGACCTCGATGCTCTCAATGCTGAGTTAAGTGGTAAGATTGACGAACTCAATTCTGCTCTTGAAAAAGCAAACAGCACCGCTACTATTGCAATGGTAATTGCAATAATCGCTACCGTTGCTGCTATTGCAGGTATCGTTCTCGTATTTACCAAAAAGAACTAATTAAGTTTTCTTCTAAAATATAACTAAAAACTCTCCGATTTCTCGGAGAGTTTTTTGGCTTTATAAAATTAAATAGTTAGAAAAAACCGCCTATTACTAAATTGGTAAAAGGCGGTTTTTATTTTATAACTCAATTAAAAATTTCTCTTCTGCGGATAGATTAACAACGGTGCAGTCGTTCATATAGGTGCATTCCGGTAAAATAATCATTGCAGATAATTCTTTCTCCGTTTTGGGGAGAGGGGCTAAATGCCAAACGCAAGCATTCATTTTAACCAATGTATTCTTAGGCACGATAAACGCCTTTGTGTGTTCTGGCACGGGTTTTCCCGCTGAGGGTGGTGCAACGTGCAAAATCATATCGTCGTTAAGAGGAAGAATAAGTTCTGCCGTGGTAGTGTGATATTCAACTTGTGTTACGAGCATTGTTTCAGGTTTTTTTACAAGTATAGGTGAAAACGCTACTTGATGCCCTTGATATGCCGTTATTCTATCGGGAAAGAAACGGTGTAATTCTCCATTAAGAGAATATCCGTCTGGGTTAGAAAACGAATAATACTCTCCAAAAGGTGCAAAATCTTCTTTAGTTAAAGGCTGTGCTTTTATAATTCTCATATTTACTCCTCCAAAAATTATCCTATAAATTATACTATATTTTAACGATAAAATCAATATCATTATTATAAATTATTGATAGAATAAAGGTTTTATGGTATAATAAATTCATAAAAGGAGTAGCTTATGAAAAAGAAATTCTTAAAATTGTCCTTAATAACGGGTATCGTTGGGCTTGTATTTTTGATTATCGCTTTTTTTACCTTTCATTTTGTAACTGATGCAGGTATAACCTTAATTTGGCATGCGGAGGCAGGTAAACCTTATATTACCGAGTTGTTTGGCGACTTTGGGGTGCTTAATTTAGCAGTAAGTTTTGTTAGTCTTCTTATATCGTTTATATTTTTTAGCGATAAAAAGTAAAACAGGGGAATAAAATGTTTAAGAATATTTCAAAAATATTAAAAATTTCGGGGGCGTTTTTAATAATAGCCTGTTCCTTAGTTGCAATTTGCTACGCTATATATTTAATTACTTGGGGTTTTTACTTAGGTGCGTTATTGGTTGTAATTGCAGACGGGGTATTTGTAACGCTTGGTTTTGGCTTAATAGGGCTTGCAAGGATTATAGATACCACAGAAAAAATAGCCCAAAACACCACCCAAAAAGAAAATAAAGAATAATAAAAAGAACGATTAAAAATCGTTCTTTTTTGTTTTAAAAAAAGTCCCCGTTTTTACAAACAAAAATCCCAACCGTTTAGGTTGAGTTTTTGGTGATCCATCGGGGGGATTCCCCTGATAGGGGAAATGTCGCACGGGCATACAAAGAAAATCCGTGGCGACAAAAGGGTAGCCGTCCGACGCTAGTCGATCGAACCCTTGGGTGAGATTCCCTCTACAGACTAAAAGAAAAACACACTAGGTTATAGTGTGTTTTTCTGGTGATCCATCGGGGGGATTCCCCTAATAGGGGAAATGTCGCACGGGCTTACAGCGATAATCCGTGGCGACAAAAGGGTAGCCGTCCGACGCTAGTCGATCGAACCCTTGGGTGAGATTCCCTCTACAGACTAAAAGAAAAACACACTAGGTTATAGTGTGTTTTTCTGGTGATCCATCGGGGA
>JAZONF010000019.1:0-16675 GCA_045654365.1 Christensenellaceae bacterium
AAATTCAAGGTTCTGCGTAGCAGGTTATTATATTTTTCGAGAGAAAAATTCAAGGTTCTGCTTCAGCAGGTTCTTATATTTCTCTCTCGCAAGTTATATTATATTTGCCATAACTTACCCTATGGGTAAATATAACTTTGCATAGCAAAATATAACTGCTTTAAGCAATATAACTTGCCGATAGGCAAATATAACTAGTGCGTCAGTAATAATCCCTATTACTGACGCACTAATCTCCGTGCTTTTTTGTGCTTATTAAACGGGAGAAATAAAAAGTGGTAAGTTAGGTGGGCTAAAGGTGAACACCACAAACAAAACTGCTATTGACGACAAAATTATAAAAGGAATAAAGTTTAGTTTTTTTATAAACTTATTGTTTTTGAAAAGTAGATATTCTATAAAATAACAATGAAATAAGGATATAAAAAAAGTTAAAATATTATACCAGTCGGGAGAAAGTCCTATTGCTCCGTTATAGGTATAAAATAGTACGGGAATAGTTATTAATCCAACGGTAATACCCAAGACTTTTATCCACCAAAAATTATTATATTCTTTTCTAAAGAAAAACCATTGAACTATAGCGTAAAAAAAGGTTGGGAAGAAAAGCAGTTTCATATGTTCCCAAGTAGATTCGTTTATTGCGGATATTGTAGAAATAAATTCTAAGCCTGTCCACTCGTATAAAAAGTGTAAAATTGTACCTAAAATTGCTGAAAAAGTAATTCCTCCAACCTGCCAAATAATTATAGAGTGTTTCATCAAGAAATCTCCCTAAAAACATTATTAATTATATATATGAATTAAAAAACATTTTTTATACTTAAGTAAAAAAACGAAAATAAAAAAATTTGTTGTATTTAGTATATATTTTTTTATAGTTTCTTGACAATGTTTTAGCGGAAATGTATAATATAATAGTTTTGTACAAAGGGAGATAGTATGGAAGCAATATTGGATTTTATATATGGCAACATCTTAAGTATAGTAATGATGGTTATGTTAATTGCTGTAGGACTTTTTTTAACGATTAAAACTGGAGCGTTACAGTTTCGTCGTTTTGGCTACGCTACGAAAAATACCATAGGTAGTTTGTTTGATAAACGCCAACACGTAAAAGAATCTGGCAGTGTTAGTCCTTTTCAGGCAGTAACTACTGCGCTTGCTGGCACGATAGGAACTGGAAGTATAGCAGGGCTTGCTACTGCTTTAGTTTCAGGTGGACCAGGTGCTGTTTTTTGGATGTGGATAAGTGCACTTTTGGGTATGGTTACTAAATATTCTGAAATTTTATTATCTATAAAATATCGTGAGAAAAACGAAGAGGGTGCTTGGGTTGGTGGACCTATGTACTATATTAAGAAAGGGTTAAAATCAGAGTGGCTTGCTATATTGTTTGCATTATTTGCAATGATTGCTTGTATAGGTACAGGTAATGCTACACAGTCAAACGCTATTTCAGGAGTAATGGAATCTACACTTTCCGTGCCTACTTGGGCTACAGGCTTGATTTTAACAATTATAGTTGCTTTAGTTATTTTAGGTGGTATTAAAAGAATTGCATCTGTTAACGAGAAGGTTGTTCCAAGTATGGCAATTTTCTTTGTGGTTTGCGCCATAATAGTTCTATGCATTAATTGTCAAAAAATCCCATCAGCATTTGCACTTATTTTTAAGGAGGCGTTTAATTTTAAGGCGGCTTTAGGTGGTGTTGCGGGTTACGGTGTGCTTTCTGCAATGCGTTACGGCGTAGGTAGGGGTGTATTTACTAATGAGGCTGGTTTGGGTAGTGCACCTATTGCGCACTCGGCATCAAGTGTTACTGACCCTGTTAAACAAGGTTGGTGGGGAATGTTTGAGGTGTTTGCAACAACTATAATAATTTGTACTATGTCTGCTTTAGTTATATTAACCTCAGATGCATATCAAGTTATATATCAAGCAAAGGATCTTTCTCCCGCACTTAACGGTGCTGCATTAAGTAGTCAGGCTTTTAACGAGGCAGTACCTAACGTAGGTAAATTTGGCGTTGCAATCGCAACCGTATTCTTTTCTTTATCAACTATTTTGGGTTGGGCGTATTACGGTGAAGTTTGCGTAGGTTATATATTTAAAAAGCATAGAAAAACTGCCGTTATGATTTATAGAATAGTTTACGTTGCCTCCGTTTTCGTTGGAGCAATCTCAAATATTGGCGTTGTATGGCTTATTGCAGATTGTTTTAACGTATTAATGGCTGTGCCAAACTTAATTGCTTTAATAGTTTTATCCAAAACGGTTAAGGACTTAACTAAAGAACATTTTAAGAAAAAAGCATAAAAATAATTGATAAAAGTAAAAAGAGTACCCTTTTGGTACTCTTTTTCCGTTGTGGCGGAGAGGAGAGGATTCGAACCTCCGATAGCTTTCACTATACACGCTTTCCAAGCGTGCACATTAGACCACTCTGACACCTCTCCGTGCAGTCTATCCTAAACTATCACTAATTATAGCAAAAAAAAGTAATTATGTCTATCGTTTTTAGCAACAAATTATAAGCCTTTATTAATTTAATCTTTCATATAATTATTATTTTTTATAAATTATCAACCAAGTATACTTAAATGTACTTAGTTATAAATTACTTGACAAAAGTAAAAAACAATATTATTATATGGGTATGAAAATCATAATAATAGGCGCAGGAAAAATAGGCGCAACCTTAATTGAAAACTTTGTAAAAGAAGGGCACGACGTTTCTTTGATAGATAGTAGTGAAACTGCCGTTACCACCCACGTAAATAGATTTGACATAAACGGTGTTATAGGGGCGGGGACGGAGCGTAGCGTTTTACTTGACGCAGGCGTTTCATATGCCGACGTTTTAGTTGCGTGTACTTCAAAAGACGAGGTTAATATACTAAGTTGCGTTCTTTCAAAAAAATTGGGCGCAAAGCATACCATTGCTCGTGTTCGTGACCCGCAATATTTTAACGAGATGGAAAGCCTCAGAAAGGATTTAGGCTTAGACCTTGCTTTTAATCCAGAACTTCAAACTGCATTAGAAATTGAAAGAGTATTGAAATTCCCCTCTGCAAAAAGTGTGGAAAGTTTTGCCGGTGGAAGAGCAACAATGGTTGAGTTTGATATTTTACAAAACAACCCCATAATAGGCAAGTCAATTATGGAAATTTGCCGTGAATACGGAAATGACGTGCTTTTTGCAATGGTGAAACGTGGGGAAAAGGTTATTATCCCTAAAGGTGACTGTGTACTTTATTCGGGTGACGTTGCTTATATAATCGGTTCTGAAACTGATATTACCGACTTTACTAAAAGGCTTAGAATATTTAAGCCTAAAGCAAAATCAGTTTTCATTATCGGTGGCGGTAAGATAGCCTATTATCTTGCTAAAGAACTTAGCGAAAAGGGTGTTACCGTTAAGATTATGGAAAACAATAAAACCCGTTGTGACGAGTTGAGTGAGGAAATTGGAAACGCTACTATATTATTCGGTGACGGAACTGACCATAGTATATTAGAAGAAGAGGGGCTAAAAAATAGTGATGCGTGCGTTACCTTAACGGGTATTGATGAAGAAAACGTTATCATTTCCCTTTTTGCAAAAATGCAGGAAGTTTCTAAGGTGGTAACTAAGGTAGATAGATTATCTATCGCTTCTATGGTAAAACAGTTTGGGCTTGATACTATTATTTCACCAAAGTCTGTTATCGCAAATCATATAATAAAATTCGTTAGGGAAAATCAAGTAAAATCGGGTGACGGTATCAATAATTTATACGTGCTTAACGACAAAGTTGAAGCAGTTGAGTTTACCGTTAATTCCTCATTTGAAAAAATTAACGTTCCCCTTAAGAGTATGCGTATAAAGAAAAACGTTTTAGTTGGTGGAATCGTTAGAGGGGAGGAATTTATACTTCCAACTGGTGATACGGAATTTTTACCTAACGATAGAGTGATACTCGTTTCTGCCGAAAAACACGTTAACGAATTAAAGGATATTTTGGAATAAATGAACTATAAAGTAGTCTTAAACATAATCGGCAAGTGTATGCTTATCGTTGCTTGCCTAATGTTAGCACCAGTATTAGTTGGTTTAATATATGAGGAAAACGTGTACGCTTCCTTTTTTATTCCTATTGCTATACTTTTAGCAATAGGTTTTCCTCTTTCAAAAATTAAAGCAAAAGAGGGGAGCATATACGCTAAGGAAGGTTTGGTATCCGTTGCCCTCGTATGGATTATTATGTCACTATTTGGTGCGCTACCATTTGTTATAGACGGTGTAATTCCTAATTATATTGATGCGCTTTTTGAAACGGTGTCAGGCTTTACGACTACCGGTGCAACCATTTTAACTGACGTTGAAATTCTTAATAAATCATTAGCGTTTTGGAGAATTTTTACTCATTACATCGGTGGTATGGGGGTTATAGTTTTTATTTTAGCAATTCTCCCAAACGATAAGGGTGCAATGCATATTTTTAGAGCGGAATCTCCCGGTCCTATTGCCTCTAAATTAGTTAGTAAAATGAGCCACACGGCAAGAATACTTTACCTTATTTATCTTTCTTTAACCGTTTTGGAGATTATACTTTTATCGTTTAGTGGAATAGGTCTATATGATGCAGTAGTTTGTTCTTTGTCAACGGCAGGAACTGGTGGTTTTAGTATTTATAACGACAGTATTGCACACTATGGAAACGCATACGTGGAAATGGTTATTGCAGTATTTATGATGTTGTTTGGCATTAATTTTAACGTTTACTATCTTATATTGATAGGAAGCGTTTCTAAGGCGTTATTGTCCGAAGAGTTAAGAGCGTATATTATCATAGTTGTGGTCTCCACGCTTTTAATTGCGGTAAATATTTTATCTTTGTGTGACAATTTTGGACAAGCCGTTAGATATTCATTTTTCCAAGTAAACTCTGTATCTTCTACCACAGGTTTTATGACTAAAGATTTTGATGCTTGGCCGTCATTTTCAAAGGTTATCGTTGCTTTTTTATTAATGACTGGGGCTTGTGGTGGTTCAACGGGTGGTGGACTAAAGGTGTCAAGATTAAGTATTTTAGTTAAATCCACTTTTTCAGATATTAAAAGGGCTTTTAATCCAAGGGCGGTTGTGACAACCAAGTTTGAAGGTAAACCTTTAACTAAAGATAACGAAAATTCAGTAAAAGCGTACTTTATTATTTGGGGAACAATTTTAGTTTTATCAACCCTTTTGTTGTCGATAGATTCCTTTGCATCAAGCGATTTATTAACAAACTTTTCAGCAAGTTTAACCTGTTTAGGAAACGTTGGGCCTGGATTTAATTTAGTTGGACCTACTATGAACTTTGCTGGTTATTCGGTTTTTTCTAAAATTCTTTTATCTCTCGTAATGCTAATTGGTAGGCTTGAAATTTTCCCCATACTAATATTATTTTCCGTTAGAACTTGGAAGAAGGCAGGTTAAAAATGAAGGGTATAATAGTTGTTAATCCTTATGGGTTTCCTGGCAATAGTATTAAGCAAGCAAAAAGGTTAAAAGAAGAGTTTGATAAACTTTCCGTATCGGTGGAAATTGTAGATTCTTTGTGTTCTGATTTTAGCATTTCTAACGGCGAGATTAACTCAAAACATATAGGTATTTCGTTTGCTATCTTTTTAGATAAGGATAAGTATTTATCCTTGCAACTTACAAAAATAGGCGTTCGTTTATTTAACACTCATCAAGCAATAAGAACTTGTGACGATAAAGGGGAAACTTGCCTTGCTTTGCTTAATAGTGGTGTAAAATTGCCAAAAACAATGTTTGCCCCCTTATGTTATAGACAAGAGGGCGTTCTTAAATTTGATTTTGCTGATGACGTTATTAATAATTTATCTCTTCCGGTTATAGTTAAGGAAAGTTATGGCTCACAAGGATTTGGTGTGCATAAGGCAAATGACAAGGAAGAATTAATTGCTTTAATGGAAAAGTTTAAGTTAAAACCTCATATCTATCAAGAATATATTGGTAATAAACCAGGTGTGGACGTTCGAGTTATCGTGATTGGTAAAAAGGTTGTTGCCTCTATGGAGAGGAGAAACGATAATGATTTTCGTTCAAACATTGGTCAGGGGGGCGAAGGCGTAAATATAGCACTTCCCGAGGAGTTTAAAAGGGTAGCAGAACGTTGCGCAGAGGTTTTAGACCTTGACTATTGCGGGGTTGACCTTTTATATGGAGAAAATGGAGAGCCTATCGTTTGTGAGGTTAATTCTAACGCTTTTTTTGAAGGGATTGAAAAAACGACGGGTGTAAACGTGGCAAAACTGTATGCAGAATACGTTATTAAAGAAATGATATAAGAAAAAACCTTAACCGAAACGGTTAAGGTTTTTTTGCTTGTGTTAACAAATTGTTGTTATCTTTATAATTTAATTAACGTGCCGTTTTTTTCGTGCAGAGCACGGCTATTACCCATACCTAAATAAAAGGATTTTTTCACCTTTATGAAACTCAATGCAGGAACTTCGTAATTAAAGGACTTAAAAAGTTCAATCTCGCCGTCGTTTAGGTTGTAAGTATAAATATTAATATCAAAAGTATCATCAGTTAATTTGTTGAAAGATAAAACGTACATAACGTCATTTTCTATAATAAAATCACTTACTACCTCATTATTTAAAAGGGTAATTTTGTTGAAACTACTGCCGTTTTCGCTTGAATATAGAGAGTCTGTAATAACGTAAAGTTTTCCGTTATATTCTTGTTTAGCACTCATAACTCTGTGGCCTGCACGTTTTGTAAAATCTAACGTAGTTGCGGAAGTTACGAATTGCATTTTTCCATCTTGTAAGCAGTATATTTCAAAAGTGTATGCGCCATCAATATAAAAACATAACAAACTATAAAGTTTACCGTTGAGCGTATAAAAATCATAGCATCTTGAAAAATTTGGTTCATCGAGAGGGGGGAGTTCTTCTCCATTTTTATATAAGGGTATAAAATCAAAAGTTTCTCCACCATCTTCTGATACGACTATAGGATTAAAGGTGTAGTCGCCACCAATCCCAGCATATAATTTATCTTCAAATTTTATAAGGTCAAAATTATGTTTCGTTCTTGGTAAAACTTTGTGTTGTTTCCATCCATCTTCAGATAGAGTATAAAAATCACCATTACTAGAACTTGAGCGAGGGTCAGTACCGGGTGCGTATAATTGCCCGTCAATTTCTTTAAAGGTTAAAACAGCCTCGTCTTGAATTCTTCCAGTAACTACTATCTCTTTTTTCTTTAAGTCGTAAGCGCAAATATCAGTAGGTCCGCTATTTGTGTCGTAATCCCCACCGCCTAAATAGATTTTGTTGTCTTTAAGATACATATCCCAAATACAACGTGCAACTTCGCCATTTTCATATCTATTAGTTAGTTGCACGCAAAGTTCCTTTGGAGAAGAGTTGCAGGCGGTGCAAAAAACACAGGTGAAAAATAAGGTTAAAGAAAGTAATAATACTATAAATCTTTTTAGTTTCATATTTACCTCACTTAAAAATTATTGTTTTTTTCTATATTCTTTTGGTGAAACTCCGGTAAGTTTCTTAAAAAATCTCGTAAAATAATGAATTGACTCAAAGTTTAACTCATCTGCTATTGACGTGAGTGTTTTATCAGAAGAAGTTATAAGTTTTTTTGCCCTTTGAAGTTTTATGGAATTTGTATATTCAACCACCGTTTTTCCTGTGTATTTTTTAAATTCCTTACAAAGCGTTGAGCGATTAGTCTTAAACAAAAAGGCAAGTTCGCTGATGGTGATTTTTTCCGTATAATTATCGTTGATGTAATTAACTATTTGGCTAATGGAAAGTGCTTTTTCATCTTCTCTTTCGCCCTCTTCTTGAGTGTTAAAATCCCTCAAAACGCCTATCAAAAAGTACTCTATAAGGTTTTTAAGCATTTGCTCTGAACCAAGGGGAGCGTTGTCTCGCTTTTTCATGTTGTAAACGGGCACGTCATAGGGGGGAGAAAACACGTTTCTACCTTCTTTAACAATTTCTGCAAGTTTTTTAACGTCGTTAGGTGATAAAGTAATAGGACAAGAGGTGATAGCGTTGGAAATCTTTTGCTCGCACGTAAAACCTATTATAATTACCTTGGGTGCAATTCCTTGTGCGCAAGAAAGGGCGTGCCTTTCTTGGGGTTTATGTAAAATCATTTTCCCTTCATCTAAAACGCCCGTATAACCTTCTGATTTTATAGTTAATTTTCCACTTGAAACGTAAACTAATTCGTAAAAGGGGTGACTTTCAGTTTTTGTGTAAATTTCTTGTGAAAACTCAAAAAAGTGAATATTTACTACCCCTGTAACATTTATGCAAGATGATAAATTTTTAACTACGTATTCCATAAGAGTATTTTATCACCTTGTTTAGCGGTTGTCAATAAATAAATTTACGATTGTGCAAAAAAGTATTGACGATTTTGTAAATACAAATAGGGCGGTTATATTATATAATATAAAAAAATAATTTTAAGGAGAAAAGTGTATGCAAAGAATATGTATTCCAGATTACGAATATCAGGAGAGAATTAAAAAGGCTGCGGAATTAGTTGCTAAAAAGGGACTTGATGCAATGCTTGTTGTGTCAACTGAAAGCGACTATGCAAACGCAAGATATTTTTCTGGTTTTTGGCCATTGTTTGAAAGGGCGGGTGTTTTAATTTCCGCAACGGGAAAGGTGGTTTTATTAGTAGGCCCTGAATCTGCTATTTTTGCAAAAGACTTTGGTAAAATAGATAAGGTTATGGTATTAAAAGAGTTTAGAGAATCTGCAGACCCTGCATATCCCGAACTCGTTCCAGATACCTTTAAGGATGCTTTCAATTACGTAGGTGTTACCGGTGAAAATATTAAAATCGGTTTAGGCTCATACGTAGAATGTACCCTCCCCATTATGGACGGATTAAAAGCAACTTTCCCCAAGGCAGAAATTTCTAACTGCGCTGATATTATGGTTGCGCTCCGTTCTATTAAATCGGAAAACGAACTTGCTTGTATCAAAGAAGGTTTTAGAATTGTTGAAATTGCAACTGACGAAGTTATTAAGGCGTTAAAACCTGGTGTTACCGAACTTCAAATGGTTGGTATTGCACAAAAAGTTATTTACGAACACGGTGCTGAATACGAAGGACTTCCTATGTACGTATTTAGTGAATCTTCAACCCGTCACGCAATTAGCCGTTCTACCTATAAGACTATTGGTAAAAACGATATCGTTCAGTTAAATCTTTCCGCTAAAATTGACGGATATTCACCTGCAATCGGTCTTCCCGTATTTATGGGTAAGGCAGAGGGCGAAAAGAAAGAACTCGTTGAATTCTGCTTAAAGATGCACAACTGGACTACTGAAAACTTAAAGGCAGGCATTAAAGCAGACGTTGTTCCTAAGAAATTCTTACAAATGTTCAAAGACGCAGGTTACGAAAAGAACTACGTTTACGGTCCTTGCCACGGTACTGGTATGATTGAAGTTGAAGCACCTTGGATGGAAACTTCATCAGACTATATCCTCCAAAAGAATATGACTTTCCAAGTTGACACCTTTATTTCCGGTTCAACCTTTGGTTGCCGTTGGGAAAAGGGTATTGCAATTAAGGAAAACGGCGTAGAAAGTTATACCGATTACCTTGAAAAACACGGCCTTATCGAACTTGGTTTCTAATTTAGGAGAAAGATATGAAAGTGGTTGGTAAAAAATATTGGATAATACCTGACTGTGAACTTCCACCCGAAGGAGAGGGTGAATTAAAGGGACACGAAAGCGTTGTTATCGTTAACGATAGTAATAAAAAAGCCGTTATAGACGTTAAGATTTTCTTCACCGAAGGTAAGCCTTACGAGGGAATTAAGTGGGAAGTTGAACCCCAAACGGTTAAATGTTTTAGAATGAACAACGTAGAACATATGTGCGGTTGGGTTGCGCCACTTGAAACTCAATACGCAATGAAACTTTCAAGTAGTGAAAAAATCGTAGTACAGTACGGTAGGCTTGATAACCGTCAAGTAAACCTCGCTTACTATACCACTATGGCTTTTTAAGGAGTAAATATGTTATTAGACCATTGTTTTCCAAGAGAAACTGATTACGTTAAAGAAAACAACTTGCCATTAGTTATCGTTGGCGGTACGGTTGAATATCACGGTCCGCATTGTTCCTACGGTTGCGATACGCTCGTTGCCGAAGGTTTAGTTAAAAAACTTGCCGAGAAAAAGGAAATGATGATTGCGCCTACTATTTCTTATAGTCCGTCATCATACGCCGTTGGTGGAAGAAAATCGGGCACGGTGCATATTCCAGAGCGTTATTTTGAAGATTACGTTTACTACGTGTTTAAGAGTTTCTTATATTCAGGATTTAGAAATATTTACGTAGTTATTCATCATCAATTCGAGCAAGAATCGGAAATGCCTATGACCCTTTGCTACCGCACTGCGGCAAAGAGGGCCACTATGGAATACTTAGAAGAAACCTTGGGAGAAGGTTGGTGGGGTAGCGAGAATTATGCTAACTACTACGAACAGTTAGAGGGCGCAAATAATCCCTTTAATTGGATTAAAGTTATTCCTACAATGAGTACTGCTGTTCAAAATGCCACCGGTTACGACCACGCAGGGGAGTTTGAAAGTTCTATCTTAATGTCACTTTATCCCGACAGTGTTGATTTATCGAGAATAGACGATATAAAACATTGGTTTACAGATAGTGCAAGAAAGGCAAATAAAGAACTTGGTGACGAAATGGTACGTCAATCTCTTGCTTATTTAGAAGAAGCAATTAAGTAAAGAAAAAATATAAAACACGGCTAAGTTTAGCCGTGTTTTTAATTTAAAAAAATATTGCTTTATGTTTTAATAAATGATAAAATATAGTGGTAACTTTATTTGTTATAGGAAAGATTTATGAATAAAATTGATTTTAAAAATATGGATAAAAAGAAGAAAACTCTTTTCATTATCTTAATAGTATTATTTGTAATTGTAATAACTTTAGGTATTGCAATACCAACTGCTATCATAAAATCTAATAATTATAATCTTGCAAACGAATATTATTCTAACGCTCAGTATGGCGACGCAATGGTGCTTTTTAAGAAGTTGAAAAATTATAAAGATTCCAAAAAAATGTACGTTAGAGCGTATTCGATGCATACTGGTGATTATAAGGAAATGGTAATTCAAGACGAGATAAAGGAGTTTGTTATTCCCGACGGTACTACTGATATTATCGACAACGCTTTTAGCGGATGTAAAACGCTAACGAGCGTTGAAATACCAAATAGCGTTGAAAAAGTTGGACTTTACGCATTTGAAAACTGCACTAATTTAGAAAAGGTTAATTATTTAGGCGACGAAAATAGTTGGTTGCAATTTGAATTTGATATTCACTCTTCAAACCCCACGAGTAATGGTGCAGACTTATATATTGACGGTGAAATTTTAACGTTTATTAAGATAAACGATTTATCTAAAATAGGAGATTACGCTTTTTATGGTGCTAAATCATTAAAGAGTGTGGAAATATCGGAAAATGTCAAAAAGATAGGTTTATACGCATTTACAGGTTGTGCTAATTTAGAAAAGGTTAATTTTTTAGGTGATGAAAACGCTTGGTCGGAAATTGAATTTGCAAGTTATTATTCAAACCCAACGACTTATGCTAAAGACTTATATATTAAGGGAGAATTATTAACAGAGGCAAATTTAACTACGGCAAAAAAAGTTTCCGCTCACGCTTTTGAACGTTGTCAATCATTAACTAACGTTACCATAGGTGACGAGGCGGTTAGCATTGGAGTTAGTGCTTTTGACGGTTGTGTAGGGTTAGAAAATATAAAAATAGGGGAGTCGGTTAGTGGTATAGGGGACGCCGCCTTTTACGACTGCATCTCGCTAAAAAATATTGTTATTCCTAATAGCGTTGCCTCTATCGGTTTTAAAGCCTTTAGTAATTGTACGTCCTTAAAAAGAATAAGTCTACCCTTTATTGGCGAAAAAAGTGACGGAAGTGGCAAGGTCTTTTTTGGTTATATATTTGGGCAAAATAACCCTGCGTATAATCACGATAGTGTTCCAACGTCACTTGAAACGGTAATTATAACGGGGAGTTCGACTATTCACGAAAACGCCTTCTACGAGTGCAAAAAGATAAAGAAAGTTTACCTTACATCAATGGTAACGAGTATAGGGGATAGCGTGTTTTACAAATGTAATTCCTTAACTATCTATTGCGAAGTAGAGGAAAAGCCCAGCGGTTGGAGTGATTTATGGAATAGTGAAAATCACCTCGTATGTTGGGGTTATAGTTTAGAGGATTTATAAAAATATAAAAAAACGAAGTTTAATAACTTCGTTTTTTTTGTAAGTAAATTTATTGTTTATCTTTAACCATAACGTCGTGTGCGCCACCTTCAACGATGGAAACGGAACTAACTAACGTTAACTTTGCATCTCTTTGTAAATCGGGGATTGTGATAACACCACAGTTACACATTGTTGATTTAACCTTAGAAAGGGTTGTTTCTAAGTTGTCGTGCAATCTTCCTGCATAAGGTACGTAACTATCTACACCCTCAACGAAAGTGAGTTTAGTTTTTGAACCGCCAAGGTCGTAACGTTGCCAGTTTCTTGCTCTTGCGCTACCTTCACCCCAGTATTCTTTCATATAAACACCGTTAATTAAAACTTTGTTTGTTGGGCTTTCGTCAAAACGAGAGAAATACCTACCGAGCATACAGAAATCACAACCCATAGCAAGTGCTAAAGTGATGTGGTAATCGTGTACGATACCGCCGTCTGAACAAATAGGAATATACACACCCGTTTTCTTAAAGTATTCGTCACGAGCCTCGGCAACTTCGATAACTGCAGTTGCTTGACCTTTACCGATACCTTTAGTTTCTCTGGTAATACAAATTGAACCACCGCCGATACCTACTTTGATAAAGTCTGCGCCAGCGTCCGCAAGGAAGTTAAAGCCTTCCTTATCAACAACGTTACCTGCACCAACTTTTACCTTGTCGCCGTAAGTTTCTCTAATCCATTCGATAGTCTTTTTTTGCCAAACGGTAAAGCCTTCTGAAGAGTCGATACACAAAACGTCTGCGCCAGCCTCGATAAGTGCGGGAACACGTTCTTTATAGTCTCTTGAGTTAATACCTGCGCCAACGACGTAACGCTTGTTGGCATCTAATAATTCGTTAACGTTCTTTTTATGAGCGTCGTAGTCCTTTCTAAATACGAAAGAAACAAGTTTTCCGTCCTTATCAACGATAGGGAGAGAGTTTAACTTATGCTCCCAAATAATATCGTTAGCCTCGGAAAGGGTAGTGCCTTCCTTTGCTGTGATTAATTTCTCAAGGGGAGTCATAAAAGAGGAAACTAATTCGTCACCTGTCATTCTTGAAACTCTATAATCTCTGCCTGTAACGATACCAACGAGTTTGCCGTTTGCACTGCCGTCTTCCGTAACGGCGAAAGTGGAGTGCCCGTTAACTTCTTTTAACTCTAAAACGTCCCTTAAAGTATCGCTTGGTTTTAAGTTAGAGTCGGAAACAACGAATCCTGACTTATATTTTTTAACCTTTCTAATCATTTCCGCTTGTTGCTCAATAGTTTGTGAGCCGTAAATGAAAGAAATTCCACCCTCCTTAGCAAGAGCGATAGCCATAGTGTCGTTGGAAACGGCTTGCATTATCGCTGATACCATAGGTATATTTAAGGTGATTGCGCTTTTTTCACCCTTTTTGAATTTAACGAGGGGAGTTTTAAGCGAAACGTTATCCGGAATACATTTTTCGTCAGTATAACCTGGAACTAATAAATATTCACTAAAAGTTCTTGAAGGGGTATTTTCGTAATGAGCCATTGCACACCTCAAAAAAATATTTTATCTATTATACCACACTAAACAAAAAAAGCAAATAAAAAACGACAAATTTTTAGTCAAAAAACTAATTTATTTTATGAAAATATATTAACTAACAAACTCGATAAATGCATTGACAAAACGCTTTATTAAGTGTTATACTTTTAAAGTTAAATAATTAGTTGCCGATATTGGCTTAATTGAGAGGAATAAAATGAAAAACGAAACTTTAATTGCAGTTAAACAGGCTTATAAAATTGAGGCTGAGTGCATTGAAAAAATGCTTGATTATTTTAATGAAGAGGAGTTTTCAAAAGCGGTAGAACTTTTGAAGAACGCTACTCGTATAGGTACTTGCGGATGTGGGCATTCCGGTATCATTTGTCAACATATGGCGCACCTTTTGTGTTGTATTGAACGTCCCGCAAGATTTATCTCTCCTGCAGAAGCGGTTCACGGAGCGACTGGTTTTTTACACGAAGGTGACGTAATGATTTTTGCTTCCCGTGGTGGAAAAACTAAGGAACTTTTACCCATCATAGATATTTGCAAAGCAAAAAAGGTGAAAATTATTTCCGTTACCGAAAATATGGAATCTCCTTTGGCGGAAAATGCCGACGTTGTGTTAAAACAATACGTTAATAGGGAAACGGATAAATATAACTCACAAGGGACGACTTCTACTACCGCACTTTGTATGATTTTCCATGCACTTCAAACGGCTCTTATTGAAGAAACGGATTACCAAAACGAGCAATTCGCTCTTATTCACCCCGGCGGAGCAGTTGGGGAAAGACTTAACAAAAAATAAAATTTATATAAAAACATAAAAGGAGAAAATTATTATGGAATTCAAAGTAGTACAGAAAGAAATCGAGCTTCAGTCCAGAGGATGGATACCCACCTTCCACGACATTAGAAAGGAGATCCTCGACATCGTTGAGGCATCCGGCGTTAAGAACGGAACCGTTGCTATCGTATCTCACCACACCACCTGCTCCGTTATGGTTCAGGAGTGCTCACACGATATCGATACCTTTGACCTCGAATACTTACAGCACGACCTTCTCGACATAATGAGAAAGATGCTACCCGACTTTGCAGAGGAGCATCAGTACCGTCACCCCGGTCCGATCCACGCTCAGTACGGTAGATACGTAAACGAGCCCGGTGACTACTCCAGCATGAACACCGACGGACATCTTCGCTCCGTATTCTTCGGAAGAAGCGAGACTCTCACTATCAAGGACGGTAAGCTTGACCTTGGACTTTTCGCTCACATCTACTTCATCGACTGGGATCACGTTATCGCCCGTCGCAGACAGGTAAACGTAACCGTTATGGGAACGACAGAGGACGTTGAGGACAGAAAGGTTAACGGTGGAGAGGTCATCAACACCCGCCGCAGATTCACCGACGAGGAGAAGGCTTACGATATTCATTTCGATCTTCAGCAGGATAGATAAGTTAATATAATAAGTGAGGAACACGCCATGCATAATCGAAGAACGTACCGTTATGAAACACATTTGCATACATATCCTGTCAGCAAGTGCGCCCATAAGGGAGTCAGAGAAGCACTCTTGTTTTACAGGGAGCTGGGTTATGATGGCGTGTTTATTACTAATCATTTCATTGACGGCAACATAAATATGGATAGAACATCACCCTATGAAGCACTTATAAATTTTTATTTTTCCGATTACGAAGAGGGCGTAAAAATTGGTGATGAGATTGGAATTTCTGTCTTTTGCGGAGTAGAATTGTCGTATAAAGGAACGGATTTTCTTGTTTACGGTCTTGATAAAGAGTGGTTTTTATCGCATTCCGAAATATGTGATATGAAAAAAAGTCAGCAATTACAATTATTTCGAGATAACGGTGCTTTGGTTATACAAGCGCACCCATTCAGAGAAGCCTCGTATATTGATCATATCAGGCTCTTTCCTCGTTATGTAGACGGGGTGGAAATATATAATGGCGGTTGTACCGAGCTTGAAAACGAAATGGCGGCAAGGTATGCCGACCAATATTCTTTACTTCATTTTTCGGGAACTGATTTTCACGGAGTAAAAAAGAAGTATTTGTGTGGTATCGAGACACAGAAAATCATTACAGAGGTGAGTGATTTTATAAATGCGGTAAGATCAAATCAAGCTTTTTGTTTTAAAGAAGAACAAAAAGCAAATGATGTGAGGTAAATTATATAAAAAATATTTCCAATTATAATAGCACTTTTTCTTATGGTATCGGTTCTTCCATCGTGTGGCGAAAAAAGCCGATGCAAACGATGCCTCGGATAATTATACGGAGTCCGAAATCCAGAAAAGACATATAAACGGAATATAATCCTGAGACATTAGTACTTATAACCGCAGACCATGAAACAGGCGGATTGACATACAGCGGCGGGCAAGTGATGTATACAAGCGGCGGAAATCATACAGGAATCCTGTATTTGCTTACGATATCGGAACAGAAAAATTCAACGAAGAAATAGTAGAAAATATAGAAATTTCTAAAGCAATAGCTGCGCTTTGGGGAGTGGAAGGATTTGGACAGTAATATGGTGAATGGAAAACTTGTAATCAAGGAAGGTAGCGAAAGATTTAAGGGCTGTGATTTTGTAGTTCAGCTTGGTATTGAACGTCAAGGTACTCCGATAAAACTTTTACAGATAACCGATACACAGATAATAGATTCGGCGCAAAGACGTACTCCTGACCGACTTCGTCCTGATGAGATAGGGGCGTGGCAACCACAATGTTTTGATGTG